>DASUJY010000022.1:0-114424 GCA_036279015.1 Gaiellaceae bacterium
GCCTCGCAGAGCCGCCGTTAGAAGCGACCTATCGCGGCGTAGAATCGGTCACATGCAGACCTCCGCCGAGCTGCGGGAGGGCTTTCTCGCCTACTTCGAGTCGAAGGGGCATACGCGCCTGCCATCGTGGCCGCTGATCCCGCGGCCGGAGGACCACTCGACGCTCCTCACGTCGGCCGGCATGCAGCCGCAGATGCCGTACTTCCTCGGTCGCGAGCCGCCTCCCGCCCCGCTCACGACGACGGTGCAGAAGTGCTTCCGCACCCCGGACATCGACGAGGTCGGGCTCGACGGCCACCACCTCACCTTCTTCGAGATGCTCGGCAACTTCTCGTTCGGGCAGTACTTCAAGGAGGGCGCGATCGAGCTGGCGACGGAGTTCATCCGGGAGCACCTGAAGCTCGACTGGGAGCGCATCTGGGCGACGGTGCACGCTGGCGACCCGCAGCTGGGCCTCGGAGAGGACGAGGTCGCCGTCGGCTTCTGGGAGCAGGCCGGCCTGCCGCGCGAGCGGATCGTTCCTCTCCCGAGCAGCGAGAACTTCTGGTCGGTCGGAGGTCCGGGTCCCTGCGGGCCGGACTCGGAGATCTACTTCGACTGGGGCGACGAGTACGGCTGCGGCGACCCGAGCTGCGCGCCCGCCTGCCCGCGTTGCGACCGCTTCCTCGAGTTCTGGAATCTCGTCTTCATGGAGTACGAGCTCAGGCCGGACGGAACGCTGACGCCGCTCCCGGAGCAGAACGTCGACACCGGCATGGGCATCGAGCGGCTCGCCTCCATCGTCCAGCAGGTGCCTTCCCGCTCCGTCTACGAGACAGACGGCTACCGGACGATCATGGCCTGGATCGAGGCGGAGAGCGGCGTCGCCTGGGACCGGGACGAGGCCGCCACGAAGGCGCATCGCATCCTCGCCGACCACGGGCGCGGGATGACCTGCCTCGTCGGCGACGGCGTCGTCCCGTCCAACGAAGGGCGCGGCTACGTCCTGCGCCGCATCATCCGCCGCGCCGTCCAGCAGGCGCGGAAGATCGGGCTCGACGACCTCTGGCGGCTCTCCGACGTCGTCGTCGAGCAGATGGGCGCCTGGTATCCCGAGCTGGAGGCGAACCGGAGCACCATCCGCGACGTGCTCCGCGGCGAGGAGGAGCGCTTCTCGGAGACGCTCGCCCGCGGGCTCAAGCTCTTCGAGGAGGTGGCGGCGCGCGGGGACATCTCCGGCGACGATGCCTTCACGCTCACCGCGACGTACGGCTTCCCCGTCGAGCTGACCGCCGAGCTGGCCCGCGAGCGCGGCCTCGCCCTCGACGAGGACGGCTTCGCTCGGCTGATGGAGGAGCACCGCGAGATCTCGCGCGCGGGCGGCGAGCGAAGCGAGGTGCAGCGCGCTGCCGAGTTCGCGCGCGACGCCGGCTTCGAGACCGAGTTCGTCGGGTGGGAGAAAACGGAGGCGCTCACCCAGATCGGCGCCCTCGACGAGCTCGGAGACGGCACGTTCCTCGCCAAGCTCCGCGAGTCGCCGTTCTATCCCGAGGGCGGCGGGCAGGTAAGCGACCAGGGCTGGATCGAGTCCGACGGCCGGCGAGCGGAGCTCGTCGCCGCCTTCCGCTTCGGCGAGGACCAGGCGCTTACCTTCCGCGGCGAAGGCTTCTCGGCCGGCGACCGCGTCAAGGCGGTCGTCGTCTGGAGGGCGCGCTTTCCGACGATGGCCAACCACACGGCGACCCACCTCCTCCACAAGGCCCTCCAGGACGTGCTCGGCGACCACGTGCGCCAGGCCGGCTCCGCGGTGCGGCCGGACAAGCTCCGCTTCGACTTCGCCCACCCGCAGGCGCTCACCTCCGAGGAGCGCACCCGGGTCGAGGAGCTCGTCAACGAGCGGATCTTCGAGAACCTGCCCGTCCACGCGTTCCTGACCCCGATCGACGAGGCGCGGAAGCTCGGGGCGATGATGCTCTTCGGAGAGAAGTACGGCGACGTCGTGCGGGTGGTCGAGATCCCCGGCTTCTCGCGCGAGCTCTGCGGGGGCACGCATGTCCGCTCGACCGCGGAGATCGGCGCCTTCGCCCTTCTCGCCGAGAGCTCGGTCGGCTCGGGCGTGCGGCGGATCGAGGCCGTCACCTCGGGTGAGGCGTTCGCCTACCTGCGCGCGCAGGCGGAGGAGAGCCGCGCGCTCCGCGCCGAGCTCGAGCAGGCGCGCAAGGACGCGCGCGCGAAACCCGAGCCGCCGCCCGGGCCCGAGGTCGTCGTCGAGCGGCGAAACCAGGCCGGCGGCGTCGAGGTGATCGTCATGGAGCTCGCGGGCTCGACTCCCGACGACATGCTCGAGCTCTCCGACCGGCTGAAGCAGAAGCATGCGCCCGCAGCGATCGTGCTCGGGGCGCGGGACGACGGGCGCGTCCATCTCGTCGTTAACCTCGACCGCTCCCTCGAGGAACGGGGGCTCGACGCCGTCAAGCTCGTGCGGGCGGCCGCCGCCCTGATGGGCGGAGGAGGAGGCGGCAGGGCGACGATGGCGCGCGCCGGCGGGCGGGATCCCGAGAAGCTCGCCGACGCCCTCGCGCAGGCCGAGCAGGACCTGCTTGCAGCTCTCGCGTAGCCGCTTCCGCGCGGTCGAGAAACGCGCTAGATTCTGTCTGCCGTCTTGCTCCCCCTGGAGGACGCCGTGCCCGCTCCCACGCGCGAGATCGGTCGCAACGGGACACTGTTCCGCGAGATCAACGCCTACATCGCGGACGTGTCGCGGCATCTCACCGGCGCCGAGGAGCTCGAGGTCCTGTGCGAGTGCGAGCAGCTCGACTGCGTCGTGACGATCGCCCTGAGCCTGGACGACTACCGGGCGGCCCGCGGGGAGGAGTCCATCTTCATCGTCGCGCCCGGCCACCAGTCGCCGGAACGCGCGCGCATCGTGCGCGAGACGGAGACGTACCTGCTCGTCGAGAAGAACTCGGCCTGAGCCACATCACTAGAATCGCCCGCCTGTGAAGGTGCTCGCCCTCGACTACGGCTCGGCCCGGACCGGGGTCGCCGTGTCGGACCCGACCGGAACCGTGGCGCGGCCGCTCGAGGTCGTCGAGAACGCGTCGAAGGAGAACGGCCTGCGGCGGATCGTCGCGCTCGTCGAGCGGGAGAACGTCGAGCGCATCGTGGTGGGCCTGCCGATCACCCTCCGCGGCGAGCGCGGCGCGCAGGCGCAGGAGACCGAGGCCTTCGTGGACGCCCTGCGAGGTCTCACCGAGGTTCCGATCGAGAGCTTCGACGAGCGCTTCACGACGAAGCTGGCCGAGTCTCAGCCGCGCGACGCCCCTGCGGATGCGGTCGCCGCCGCGCATCTCCTGTCGACGTACCTGGAATGGCAGAGCGCCCTCCCGAGCTGAGACCGCCCCGGCGCTCCTTGCACGCGACCCGCGGGCTGGCCGCGCTCGGCGGGCTGATCCTCGGCATCGGCGTGCTCGCGGCGATCGCCTTCGCCGTGGTTGGGCGGGACGACGCGTCGAATGCGGGCGCGTCCGCCAGCGGGACGACCACCGGCCCGCCGCCGAAGCCAGTCCTCCGGATCGTCTTCCCCGAGGGGTTCACGCGCGCCCAGATGGCCGAGCGGATCACGGCTGTGAACAAGATCGCCGAGGACAAGCGCAAGGTGACGCCGAAGCTCGCGGCCAAGAAGTACCTGCGCCTGACGGAGTCGACGAGCCCGCCGGCGGGGTTCCCGAAGGACGTTCCGAACCTCGAAGGCTTTCTCTTCCCCGCAACGTACGACTTCACCGAGGACACCACGACGAAGGAGCTCGTCAGCGACCAGCTGACGGCCTTCGCGAACGCCTGGGGGCAGCTCGACCTCCGCTACGCGAAGTCGAAGAACCTGAAGCCCTACGACGTTCTCATCATCGCCTCGATGGTGGAGAAGGAGGTGCTCGTTCCCAAGGAACGCCGCCTCGTCGCCGCCGTCATCTACAACCGGCTGCGCCTCGGGATGCCGCTCGGGATCGACGCGACGATCCGTTACGGCTTCGACATCCCGCCCACCGAGCCGATTCAGCCGAGCCAGCTCGAATCCGACAACCCGTACAACACGCGCAAGTTCGCGGGCCTCACTCCGACGCCGATCGGAAACCCCGGTCTGGCCTCCCTCCAGGCAGCGGCGCATCCGGCGAAGGTCGACTACCTCTACTTCGTGCGCAAGCCGGACTGCAAGAGCCACTTCTTCACCGCCGACGAGCAGGAGTTCCTGAACTACCCGCGCGGCGGCCTCGACTGCGGTTGACCGGCGAGACGCGCCTCGTCGGGCTTCTCGGCGATCCCGTCGGCCACTCGCTCTCGCCGCGGATGCAGAACGCCGGCTTCGCCGCGCTTGCCCTCGACTGGGCCTATGTCGCACTTCCGGTCGAGGCCGAGCGGCTCGAGCAGGCGGTCGCCGGCCTCGTCGCGCTCGGGTTCGCGGGCGCGAACGTGACGATCCCGCACAAGACGGCGATCGTGGCGTTCTGCGACGAGCTCGACGAGGTGGCCGCGCGCGCGGGCTCGGTCAACACGCTCGTCGTCCGCGACCGGCGCGTGCTCGGCTCCAGCACCGACGGCCCTGCCGTCGTCGGGCTCGTCGAGCCGGTCGGCGCCCGGGTCCTCGTGCTCGGGGCGGGGGGCGCGGCCCAGGCGGTTGCAACCGCCCTCGGAGATGCCGGTGCGGCGTCGATCGCCGTGGGCGCGCGAGACGGGGAGCGTGCGCACGCGCTCGCGGTCAGGCTGCGAACGCTCTTCCCGGAGCTCGAGATCTTGGCAGTCGGGGAGTGGCCGCCCGACGGCGAGGGGGCGACGCTCGTCGTCAACGCGACGCCGATCCGCGACGAGGCCCCCGTGAGCCCTGCGGGCGGGCAGCAGGTCGTCGACCTCGCCTACCGCGCCGACGGCTCCCATACCGCGTTCGTCGCGGCTGCGCGGCAGGCCGGCTGCGAGCGTGTGGTCGACGGCCTCGACGTGCTACTCGCCCAGGGGGCGCTCTCGTTCGAGCGCTGGACGGGGATCGAGGCGCCGGTCGACGTCATGCGGGCCGCCCTCGGACGCGGCGAGCCTGCGGCGTAGGCTTCGCGCGATGACGCTGACCCTGACCACTGCGGGCGAGTCCCACGGACCGGCGCTCGTCGGCATCCTGACCGGCCTCCCGGCCGGCCTGGTGCTCGACCGCGAGGCGATCCAGGAGGATCTCCGCCGCCGCCAGCAGGGCTACGGCCGGAGCCCCAGGCAGCAGATCGAGACGGACACGATCGAGGTGCTCGCCGGCCTCCGCCACGGGCGCACGCTGGGAACGCCGCTCGCGTTCCTCGTCCGAAACCGCGACCACGCGAGCTGGGAGTGGGGGATGAGCACCTGGCCGCCGGAGGGCGAGCCTGCCGGCAAGGGCAAGGAGCCCGTCACGCTTCCACGTCCCGGTCACGCCGATCTCTCCGGCGTCATGAAGTTCGGGCTCGACGATGTGCGCGACGCGCTCGAGCGCGCGAGCGCCAGGCACACGGCCGCGATCGTCGCCGGCGGCGCCGTCGCCAAGTCCCTCCTGGGCGAGATCGAGGTCGAGGTGACGAGCGCCGCCGCCGGCGACGACCTCGAGGAACGGATCGACGCGGCGCGGGCCGAGCGGGACACGGTCGGCGGAACCGTCGAGGTACGGGCGCGCGGCGTGCCACCGGGCCTCGGCTCCTACGCGACGAAGGAGGAGCGCCTCGACGCGCGGCTCGCCTGGACGCTGATGGGGACGCAGGCGGTCAAGGGCGTCGAGATCGGAGACGGCTTCGCGCTCGCAGGCCTCCGCGGGTCCGAGGCGCACGACGAGATCCTGCGCGACGAGCGCGGGTACCACCGCGTGACGAACCGGGCCGGCGGTCTCGAGGCGGGGGTTTCGAACGGTGAGGAGATCGTCGTCCGCGCCGCGATGAAGCCGCTGCCGACGCTCATGCGTCCGCTCCGCTCGTCCGACCTCGAGACCGGGGAGCCGGGCCAGGCGCTCGTCGAGCGCTCCGACGTCGCCGCGGTCGAGGCGCTCGCCGTCGTCGCCGAGGCGTGCGTCGCGTTCGAGCTCGCGCGCGCCGCCCGCGAGAAGTTCGGCGGCGATTCGCTCGGCGACTTCGTCGGGGCCTGGCGTGCCTATCTGGAGCGCATCCCCTGGTCGGCGCGCTAGCGCGGCATATCGGGCTCGCCGGCTTCATGGGAGCCGGCAAGTCGACGCTCGGGCGCGCCGTCGCCGATCGCACCCAGCGGCCCTTTGTCGACACCGACGCCGAGATCGAGCGCCTGCATGGGCCGATCCCGGAGCTCTTCGAGCGGGGTGAGGCCGAGTTTCGACGACTCGAGGAGCAGGTCGTCGCCGAGGCGCTCGCCGGCCCTCCGGCGGTGATCGCGCTCGGCGGCGGCGCGATTCTCTCGGAGAGAACTCGCGAGCGCCTGCGCGCGCACGCCTTCGTCGTCCACGTCGAGGTCGACGCGGACACGGCCTGGCAGCGCGTCGGCGACTCCGGCCGTCCGCTCGCTCGCGACGAGGAGGCGTTCCGCCGGCTCCACCAGGAGCGCGCCGAGGTCTACAAGGCCGTCTCTCAGGCCGCAGCCGGCGACGTCGACGGGATCCTGCTCGCGGCGCTCCGGATCTCGTTCGGAATGGACGGAGGCCCGTCGGGGGTCGCCGCTGTCGTCGCCGACGAGCACGTCCTCACGCTGCACAGGCCGCCGCTGGAAGGGCCGGTCCACGCGGTGCCCGCCGGGGAGCTTGCGAAGACACTCGCCGTGGTCGAGCGGCTCTGGTCGGAGCTCTCGGTCGACCGCGATGGCACCATCGCCGCGTTCGGCGGCGGCTCGACGATCGACGTGGCCGGCTTTGCGGCAGCGACCCATCTCCGCGGCGTCGAGTGGGTCGCCATGCCAACGACTCTGACGGGTCAGGTCGACGCCGCGATCGGCGGCAAGACGGGCATCGATACGCAGCTGGGCAAGAACCTGGCCGGCGCGTTCCATTTTCCCTCGCACGTCCTCGTCGACAACTCCTACCTCGCGACGCTGCCCGAATCGCAACGGCGAGCCGGGATGGCGGAGGTCGTGAAGACGGGCCTCCTCGCCGGCCGCGACCTCTGGGCCCTCCCGGAGCAGGAGATGGTGCGCGCCTGCGCCGCGTACAAGGCAGGTGTCGTCCTCTCGGATCCGTGGGAGCGCGAGGGCCGGCGCGCCGTCCTCAATCTCGGTCACACGTTCGCGCACGCCCTCGAGAAAGGCTCCGGTTACACGGTCTCGCACGGCGAGGCCGTCGCGCTCGGGCTCCTGGCCGCGCTCCGGCTCTCGGGCCTCCCGACCGATCCCGTGGAGGAGCTGCTGCGCCCGCAGCCGATCACGGCCGCCGCCGATGCTGCCTGGGCCGCGCTCAAGCGAGACAAGAAGGGCGAGGGCCTCTTCGTCCTCCTCGAGGCGCCCGGCCGGCCGGTCGTGACGACGGTCTCGGACGAGGATGCCCGCCGGGCTCTCGACGCGCTGATCCGAAAGTAGACTCGAGCGGTGCAGCTCTTCGTCGGGAACGGCGCCAACCTGAACGCGCTCGCCGAGCGCGATCCAGAGCTCTACGGCGGCATGGCCTATCCCGAGCTCGAGACGCGAATCTACGAATGGGCGCGCGCGCTCGGGTGCTCGGTGCGGTGCGTCCAGACGAACTCCGAGGGGGAGTTCATCGACCTCTGCCACGAGGCGCGCGGCTGGGCGGACGGCGTCGTCGTCAACCCGGGTGCGTGGACGCACTACAGTTACGCGATCCGCGACGCGCTCGAGCTCTTCCACGTCACCGTCGTCGAGGTGCATCTTTCGGACATCACGAAGAGGGAGGCTTGGCGGCGCAACTCCGTCATCGAGGATGTCGTCGACCATCGCGTCATCGGCCAGGGCCCGGACGGATATCGACAAGCGCTCGAGTTTCTCGCGCGGAAGGGGAAGGTCAAGAGGTGAACGGACGTATCGAACGACTGCGCGGGGAGCTCGAGCGGCTCGAAGCTGCGTCGTTCCTCGTCTCCGACCCGGTCAACGTGCGGTACCTGACCGGCTTCGAGAGCTCGAACGCGTTCGTGCTCGTGAAACACAAGGACGTCCTGCTGCTCACCGACGGGCGCTACGCCGAGGTCGCGCGCGCCGTCGAGGGCGTCGAGGTCGTCGTGGTGGAGCGCGACTTCCTGCCCGGTCTCGCGGCGAGCCTCGCCGAGCTCGCCGAGACGCCGGTCGCGTTCGAGTCCGACCACGTGACCGTGGCGCGCCATGCCGACCTCGAGACCGCGGGCGCCGAGCTCGTCCCCGCGGCAGGGACGGTCGTCGGACTCCGCGCGGTCAAGGATCCGGATGAGCTGGAGGCGATCCGCCGCGCGGCGCAGGTCGTCGACGACGTGCTCGAGCGGCTCGTCGCCGAGCCGCTCGTCGGCAAGAGCGAGGCCGAGGTCGCCTGGTGGATCGTGCGGGCGATACACGAGGCCGGGGGCGACGACGTGTCGTTCGAGCCGATCGTCGGCGCGGGCCCGAACGCCGCGCTGCCGCATCACCATCCCGGGCCGCGCACGATCGGCGCCGGCGAGACGGTCGTCGTCGACCTCGGCGCGAAGGTGGACGGCTACTGCTCGGACTGCACGCGGACGTTCTCCACGGGCGCGCTCCCCTCCGAGCTGGAGGACGCCTACCGGGTCTGCCACGAGGCGCAGGGCGCCGCTCTCGCCGCGGTGCGGGCGGGAGCCGACCCGCGCGCTCTCGATGCGATCGCCCGCGAGCGCATCGAGGCCTCGGGGAACGAGGTCCTGCACGGGCTCGGCCACGGTGTCGGGCTCGAGGTGCACGAGCTCCCCGTGCTCCGCCAGACGGCCTCGGGCAGCCTCGTCGCCGGCAACGTCGTCACAGTCGAGCCCGGCGTCTATCTCGCAGGACGGGGCGGCATCCGGATCGAGGACCTCGTCGTCGTCTCCGAGGAGGGGCCCGAGGTCCTGAGCGGCTTCACGAAGGAACTGACGACGATCGGCAGCTACTAGAATCGCTGCGCCTTGGCCGAAACGGTTTCGACCAACCAGTTCAAGAACGGGATGCACGTCGAGCTCGACGGGCAGGTGTGGCGGATCGTCGAGTTCCAGCACGTGAAGCCCGGGAAGGGCGGCGCCTTCGTGCGCACCAAGCTGAAGAGCCTCGACTCGGGCTCGGTGGTCGACCGGACCTTCCGCGCCGGCGAAAAGATGCCCCGCGTGCGCACGGAGACGAAGAGCGTCCAGTACCTCTACGACTCGGGCGACGAGGTCGTCTTCATGGACACCGGAAACTACGAGCAGATCTCGCTTCCACACAGGGAGCTCGAGCATCAGCTTCCCTACATGCAGCCGGCGAGCGAGGTGATGCTCCTCGTCGTGAACGGGCGCCCCTCCGGGGTCGACCTGCCGGCCTCGGTGGAGCTCGCGGTCGTCGAGACCGAGCCCGGCGTGAAGGGCGACACGGTCTCCAACGTGACGAAGCCGGCGACGCTCGAGACCGGGGCGGTCGTGCAGGTGCCGCTCTTCGTGAACGTCGGCGACCGCATCAAGGTCGATACGCGCGAGGCGCGCTACATCTCGCGGGCCTAGCGGGCGTCGTGCCAGCTCTCGTCGACACGAGCATCCGGCTCCTCTCCCAGGAGCCTCTCGCCCAGCGCACCCGCTCCTCAAGGGTCCTCGACCTGGCTGAGATCCTCGACACGGCCGGCTTCGCCTACCTCGAGGTCTCGGGCGGCGGCTGTTTCGACTCCGCCGTCCGGCGTGGGGTCGAGAGCCCGTGGGAACGGATCCGCGCGATCCGGGCGCGCTGCTCGACGCCGCTCGGGATGGCGCTCCGCGGGCGCCTCCTCGTCGGCTCGCGCCCGCTCTCCCGCGATCTCGTCACCCGGTTCGTGGCGAGTGCTGCCGCGAGCGGCATCGACGTCTTCCGGATCCACGATCCGCTGAACGACCTGGGGAACCTCCGCGACGCGTCCGAGGCGATCCGCGAGGCGGGCAAGGAGCTGACCGTCGGGCTCGTGCACAGCCCCGGCCTCGGAGGCGGCACGGAGGTCCTGCTCGAGCGGGCCCACGAGGTCGCCGAGCTCGGAGCCTCGCGGGTGCTCATCCACGACCCATCCGGCTCGCTCGATCCGGCCAAGGCGCGCGAGCTCGTCGAGCGCGTGGGGGAGGCGAGCGCGCTGCCGGTGGGGCTCCACTGCCAGGGAGCGGGCGGCGCGGCGCTCGCGGCCTCGCTCGAAGCGGCCCGCGCAGGCGCTGCGGTGATCGCGTGCGCGCTCTATCCGATCGCGCTCTCGCTGCACCGCGTCTCGGCCGAGTCGCTGACGAAGTCGCTCGCGGGGCTCGACATCGACTCCGGCGTCGACCTCGAGACACTCTGGCGCGGCTCGGAGCTCGTGGACGACTCCCTCGGCGAGGCGCCGGTCCCCCCGCTCTCCCCCCGCGTCGCCGTGCGCGCGGCCGAGCACAGCCTGCCCGCGGGCCTCGTGGCCGAGCTCGACGCCAACCTGCGGGCGCACGGCTTCGCCGACCGGCTCGACGAGGTGCTCGCCGAGCTCGCCGAGCTCCGGAAGGAGTGCGGCTCCCCGCCGCTCGCCTCGCCGATCGGTCAGATCCTCGGCTCCCAGGCCGTTCTCCACGTCCTCTCCGCCCAGCGCTGGCAGATCGTCGTTGACGAGCTGCGCGACCTGATCGAGGGCCGGTTCGGCTCGCCGCCATCGGAGATCGACCCCGTCGTCCGCCGCGCCGTGCAGCTGATCGGCGAGGGCGCTGACCGGGAGGACAAGCCGGTCGAGATCGACGACGTGCGCGACGCCGCCGAGGGCCTTGCGACGAGCGACGAGGAGCTCCTCATGCTGGCGCTCTTCGGCGACGAGGCGCGGCCGCTCCTTCATTCGATCCGAAGCCGGGGCGGCGAGGCAGAAGGACTGGCGCGCGCCGGGCTCGAGCAGGCGGAGGCCGACCGGATCCGCGAGCTGATTCGGATCGTGCAGGAGTCGGGAATCGGGGAGGTCACGATCGAGGAGGGCGAGACGCGGGTGACGGTGCGCCGGAGCGACGATGTCGCAGCCGCCCCCGTCGCGGCGCTTTCCGGGCCGGCCGCGCCCGGCGGGGACGAGGCGCCCGTCCGGCTACCGGCGGACGGGACGATTCGCGTCGAGTCGCCGATGGTCGGCACGTTCTACCGGGCGCCGGAGCCAGGGGCGCCGCCGTTCGTCGAGGAGGGCGATCCCGTCGCCCCCGGTCAGACGCTCTGCATCCTCGAGGCGATGAAGCTGATGAACGAGGTCAAGGCGGACGCCGAGGCGATCGTCCGCAAGGTCTGCGTCGAGAACGCCGAGCCGGTCGAGTACGGCCAGCTGCTCTTCGAGCTCGAGCCGCTCAACGGTCGTCCCCTCGACGCCCTCTAGTGTTCTTTTCGGCCGAGGCGATCCCGGGGCCGCCGCGAGCCTCCCTCCGGCTTCAGCCTATTGCCGGCGACCGCGCTGGTGTTGAGCCGAATGTGACGGAAACGCGCCGAGAACCGGACCGGTGTTCGAGCGCGTCCTGATCGCCAACCGCGGCGAGGTCGCCGTCCGCGTCATCCGCGCCTGCCACGAGCTCGGAATCGAGGCCGTCGCCGTCTACTCGACCGCGGACCGCGACAGCCTCCACGTGCGCCTCGCCGACCGCGCCCTGCACATCGGGCCGCCCCTGCCGGCCGAGAGCTACCTCCGCATCCCCTCCCTCGTCGCAGCCGCGACTACTACCGACTGCGACGCCGTCCATCCCGGCTGGGGCTTCCTCGCGGAGAACGCCGCTTTCGCGCTCGCCTGCGAGGACAACGACCTCGTCTTCATCGGCCCGCGGGCCGAGACGATCGAGACGATGGGGGACAAGGTGGCCGCGAAGGAGGCCATGGCCGATGCGGGCGTGCCGCTTGTGCCCGGGTCGGACGGGGCCGTCGACCTGGACGAGGCCAGGGACGTCGCCGCCGAGCTCGGCTTCCCGCTCCTCCTGAAGGCCTCCGCGGGCGGCGGCGGCCGGGGCATGCGCCTCGTCGAGTCGGGCGCCGACCTCGACGCCGCATACCGCACGGCCTCCTCGGAGGCGCTCTCGGCCTTCGGCGACGGTGCTCTCTACGTCGAGAGGGCGGTCGTCGGCGCGCGCCACGTCGAGATCCAGGTGCTAGGAGACGGCGAGGGCGCGGTCCTGACGCTCGGCGAGCGCGACTGCTCGATCCAGCGCCGTCACCAGAAGCTCGTCGAGGAGGCTCCTTCGCCGGCGGTCTCGCCGGACCTCAGGGAGGAGATGGAGGCTGCGGCGCGCCGTGCCTGCGAGGCGCTCCGCTATCGGGGCGCGGGGACGATCGAGTTCCTGCTCGACGCGGACGGGCGCTTCTACTTCATCGAGATGAACACCCGCCTCCAGGTCGAGCACCCCGTCACCGAGCTCGTCACGGGCATCGACCTGGCGCGCGCCCAGCTCGGGGTCGCGGCGGGGGACGGCCTGCCGCTCGAGGGACGGGCGCCGCTTCGCGGGCATGCGATCGAGCTCCGGATCAACGCGGAGGACCCGGCCGCGGACTTCCGGCCGGCGCCGGGCCTGGTGACGCGCTTCCGCCCGCCGCTCGGACCCGGCGTCCGCGTCGACACGCACGTCGAGGAGGGGTACTCGATCCCGCCCTTCTACGACTCGCTCGTCGGGAAGGTGATCGTCTGGGCCGAGAATCGAGAGCTCGCGCTTGCGCGGGGCCGGCGGGCGCTCGCCGAGCTCGAGCTCGAGGGGGTGCCGACGACGCGGGAGCTCGCGCTCGACATTCTCGGAAGCGACGAGTTCGCGAGCGGCGACTACACGACCTCCTTTCTCGCCGACGCTGCCGGGTCGCTCCACGCGCTCCGCGGAGGAACGGCGTGAGCGGGCGGCGGGCGGCCCGCCGGGCGGCACTCTTCGCCCTCTATCAGCGGGACGTCACCGGCCGGCCGCTCGTCTCGCTCTACGAGGGCGAGCCGGATCCGTACACGCAGGAGCTCGCCGGAGGCGTGGAGAGCGCCGCCGACGACCTCGACGAGACGATCGGCGCGGCGTCCCCCGACTGGCGGCCCGACCGGCTCGGTGCGCTCGAGCGGAACATCCTCAGGATCGCGGTCTACGAGCTCGATCGCGGCGAGGTGCCGCTCGAGGTGGCGATCGACGAGGCGGTCCGGCTGGCCCGCCGGTATGCATCTGACGACGCTGCGAAGCTTGTCAACGGCATCCTCGGCAAGGTCGCAAGGGAGGCGAGACGATGAGCACCCAGGAACCCGAGTCGGTCGCGCGCCTGCAGGAGCTGCTCGAGCGCCTCGAGCGCGCGCGGGCCCAGCTCGACGCCACGGAAGGCGATCCCGAGCAGGCGGTCGACGTGCTCCAGAGCCTCGCCGAGCTCGCGAAGGAGATCCAGTCGGAGATCGAGCTCGCGCGCCGGGAGGGGCCGGCGTGAGGTCGCCGGACGAGCTCCGGGAGCTCGTCGACGCGTCTCTCGCCGAGCTGCCGCTCGCCGAGGAGCTCGGAGAGCTCGAGGACGCACTCCGCTACTCGCTTCTCGGAGGGGGCAAGCGGATCAGGCCCGTTCTCTGCCTGGCAACCGGCGAGGCGCTCGGACGGGATCCGGACGACGTGCTTCCGGCCGCCTGCGCGCTCGAGCTCGTGCACACGTTCAGCCTCGTGCACGACGACCTGCCGGCGCTCGACGACGACGACCTTCGCCGCGGGCAGCCGAGCGCGCACGTGCGCTACGGCGAGGGCATCGCGATCCTGGCCGGCGACGCGCTCCTGACCGAGGCCTTCCGGCTCGTGCTCTCGTATGCGAGCCCGGAGCCCGCCCGCGAGCTTGCCGCGGCGACGCTCGGGATGATCGGCGGCCAGTACGTGGACGTGACCACGGACGGCGACCTCGACGGCGAGGGCCTCGTCCGCCTCCACGAGCTCAAGACCGGCCGGCTCCTCCGGGCGTCCGTCACCTGCGCCGCCGCGGTCGCCGCCCTCCCGCTGGGCGAGCGGGAGGGGTGGGCCGCCTTCGGGGAGGAGGTAGGCCTCCTCTTCCAGATCGTCGACGACATCCTGGATGCGACGGGCACCGCCGAGGAGCTCGGGAAGACGCCGGGGAAGGACGAGGCGGCCGGCAAGGTCACCTACGTCTCCCTGCACGGCCTCGACCACGCCCGTGAGCTCGCCGACGCGGCGCGGGCCCGGGTGAACGAACGTCTTGCCGCGCTCCCCGGCGACACGTCCGTTCTGGCCGAGCTCGTCGCCACGATCCGCGACCGCCGGGCCTAGTGCCCCTGCCAGTAGTACACGCCTGCTTCTCGCCCGCGATCACGCTACGTGCCGCTTCGTCCTCAATCGCCCCGGTAATCGAATTACCGCGGCTCCCTGCGTCCTCGCGGCGCTTGGTGCTCGCGACCGAGAAGCGGGGCAGCACTACCGGAAGGGGCACCAAAGTTTCGACATTGCGCCGCAGGGCAGGCGTTACGCTCTCCGGGTGATGACCAAGAAGCGACTGGACGTCCTCATGGTCGAGCGCGGACTGGCCGAGTCGCGCTCCCAGGCGCAGGCGCTCGTCCTCGCCGGCAGGGTGGCCGGGCACTCGAAGGCCGGCGACCAGGTCGAGGAGGGCGTCGAGATCGAGCTCGAGGCGGGGCCCCGCTTCGTCTCGCGCGGAGGCGAGAAGCTCGCGCACGCCCTCGACGTCCTTTCCGTCGACGTCCAGGGCGAGAAATGCCTCGACGTCGGCGCCTCGACCGGCGGCTTCACCGACTGCCTCCTCCAGACGGGCGCGGCCCGGGTGTGCGCGCTCGACGTCGGCTACGGCCAGCTCCATCCCAGCCTTCGCTCCGACCCGAGGGTGACCGTGCTCGAGCGTCTGAACGTACGGAACCTCGACTGCGGCGCGCTGCCGTTCGCGCCGACGTTCGTCACCTGCGACGTCTCGTTCATCTCGCTGACGAAGGCCCTGCCGCCCGCCCTCGCCTGCGCGGCGACGGGCTGGCGCGCGCTCGTGCTCGTCAAGCCCCAGTTCGAGGCCGGGCGCGCCGAGGTCGGGAAGGGCGGCGTCGTCCGCGATCCCGCCGTCCACGTCCGCGTCGTCGAGGAGATCGCAGCGCGCGCGCCCGAGTGGGGCGCCTGCGTCGAAGGCGTCACCGACTCCGGCCTCCCGGGCCCGAAAGGAAACCGTGAGTTCTTCCTCTATCTCGCCGCGTCGCACTAGCGTGGCCGGCCCTGTCACACGCGCGGCCGTCTTCACGCACGGGCTGCCCGAGCGGATCGGAGACGCCGAGCACCGGGTCGAGGAGCTGGCCGCGGGCGCAGGAGTCGAGCTCGCGCCGCTCGGCGAGAGCGCGCCCGACCTCGTCGTCGCCCTCGGCGGGGACGGGACGATGCTCCGGGCGCTGCGGGCGACGCTGGGCACCTCGACGCCGGTCTTCGGGGTCAACTTCGGACGCATGGGCTTCCTCACGAGCGCCGAGGGCGACCGGCTCGAAGAGGCCTTGCGGCGGGTGTTCGCGGGGGAGTTTCGGATCGTGGAGCTCTGCACGCTACGAGCGCTGCTCGGCGACGTCGAGGACGTGGCGGTCAACGACGTCGTGGCGACGAGCGCCCAGCCGGGGCGGATGGTCGAGCTCGGCTGGGAGGTGGGAGGGGAGGAGCTTGCGCCCCAGCCATGCGACGGGCTCATCTGCTGCACGCCCTCCGGCTCGACGGCGTACAACCTCTCGAACGGCGGGCCGGTGATGATGTGGGGCCTCGAAGCGATGGCGATCACCTTCGTGGCGCCGCACTCGCTGCACGCCAGGCCGCTCGTCCTCCCGCGCGGGCACGACCTCACCGTCACGAACCGCTCGCGGGCGCAGGCGGTGACCGTGCTCGTGGACGGGAACCCGGTCGGCGAGCTCGAGCCCGGCGGCGGGCTCTCGGTCTCGCTCGGCGAGGAGACGGCCGCGCTCGCCGTCCTGCCGGAGGTCAGCTTCTTCACCCGCTATCGGGCCGTCTTTCCGTAAGTCCCTTGCTGCGAAGCCTGCGCATCGAGAACTTCGTCCTCATCCGTGAGGCGGACCTCGTCCTCGGCCCGCGCCTGAACGCGGTCACCGGGGAGACGGGCGCCGGGAAGACGATCCTCGCCCAGGCGATCGGCCTGCTCCTCGGGGCCCCCGGCGACGCGGGCTATCTCGGGCCCGGCGCGGCCGAGGCCTACGTCGAGGCGGACTTCGACCTCCCGGACGGGATCCTCGAGGACGAGTCGCTCGCGACGCTCGCCGACCTGCGTCCGGAGGACGAGGACGGGCTCGTCGCCGCGCGCCGGGTCTTCGCCGACGGGCGCACGCGCGCCTACGCCTGGGGAAGAGCCGTGCCGCGCGAGGAGCTCGCGGCGCTCGTCGAGCGCCTGCTCGCCATGTCCGGACAGTTCGAGCAGCGGCGGCTCGCGCGCCCCTCGTTCCAGCTCGACGTGCTCGACGCGTTCGTGGGCGAGGAGCACCTGCGCCGTCGCGGCGAGCACGCACGCGCCTGGCGCGAGCTCGCGGCTGCCCGGCGGCGGCGCGACGAGCTGGCGCGGGCCGAGGCCGGGCGCGCGGAGCGGCTCGAAGAGCTCAGGGCGCTCGTCGAACGCACGCAGGGCTTCGCTCCGGAGACCGAGGACGCGCTGCGCTCCGAGCGCGAACGGCTCCGCCACGTGACCGAGCTCGCCGCGGCGGCAACCGAGGCCGCCGAGACGATCTCCTCCGAGCACGGCGAGTCGGGCGCGCTCGACCGGGTCGCATTGGCGGCGAACGCGCTCATGCCCGTCACCAGCCTGGCACCCGAGCTCCAGGCCGAGTACGCCAACCTCGGCGACGCGGAGGAGAGGCTCAAGGACGTCGCCTCCTCGCTCCGCGGCTTCCTCGCGTCACTCGACGCCGACCCGGGGCGGCTCGAGGAGGTGGAGGGCGAGCTCGAGCGGATCGCGGACGCACGGCGCCGGTTCGGCGCGGCGAGCTACGAGGAGCTGCTCGCCCGGGCGGAGGCGGCACGCGCCGAGCTGGAGGGCTACGAGGCGGGCGTCGATCCGCTCGCCGCGGCCGAGCAGGCGCTCGCGGAGGCCGAGCGGCGCGCCGCGGAGCTCGCGGATCTCCTCTCGGAGGCGCGGGCCGGCGCGGCGGCGACCTTCGCCGAAGCGGTGGCGGCCGAGCTCAAGGGGCTCGGCATGGGAGACGGAGAGTTCCAGGCGGTGCTCTCGGAGCGGGAGCACGGACCCGGCGGGCGCGATGAGGTCGTCTTCGAGATCAGGCCGAACCCGGGACTGCCGTTCGCCCCTGTCGCCGAGACCGCCTCGGGCGGCGAGCTCTCGCGCGTCGCGCTCGCCCTGCGCGCCGTGGCGCATGCCGGCGCCGGGGAGCCGACGATCGTCTTCGACGAGATCGACGCGGGGATCGGCGGCCGGACGGCTCACGCGGTCGCCGAGGCGCTCGGGCGCCTGGCCGAGCGCGCCCAGGTGCTCACGATCACGCACCTGCCGCAGATCGCGAGCGCGGCCGAGACGCACTTCCGCGTCGAGAAGGTCGCGGGGGACCCCACCCACACGCGCATCGAGCGGCTGGCAGAATCCACCAGAAGGGAAGAGGTGGAGCGAATGCTCGGCGGAGCCGAGTTCATCGAGACGGTGCGGCAATGAGCTTCGTGGAATTCACCGGCACCGCGCGGCTCGACCGCAGGACGAAGCGGCTCGTGCGGCGCCTCGGGCCCGGCGACATCGCGATCATCGACCAACGCGATCTCGATCGCGTCTCGGCGGAGGAGCTGCTCGCCTCGAACGTCCGCGTCGTCGTCAACGTGTCGCCCTCGGTGAGCGGCCGCTTTCCGAACGCGGGGCCGCTCGAGCTCGTGCGCGGCGGCGTCCGCCTCATCGACGTGAACGGCGACTCCGACCTCTTCGAGGAGGTCCGCGACGGCGAATCGCTCGTGGTGCGGGGCTCGAGCCTCTTCCGGAACGGCCTGCGCCTGGCCGCCGGCCGCACGCTGACCGAGGTCGAGCTCGAGGAGGCGCTCGCCGAGCAGCGCGGCCGGGTGACCGAGGCGCTCGAGGGCTTCGCCGAGAACACGCTTCGCTACCTGCGCGACGAGGCCAAGCTGCTCACGGAGGGCGTGCGGCTGCCGCAGGTGAAGACGCGCTTCCGCGACCGCCACGCGCTCGTGGTCGCCCGCGGGCCGGGAATGAAGCGCGACCTGCGCATCGTCAGGCCCTACATCCGCGACTTCAAGCCCGTGCTCGTCGGCGTCGACGGCGGCGCGGACGCGCTCGTCGAGGCCGGCTACAAGCCGGATGTGATCGTCGGCGACATGGACTCGGTGTCCGACCGGGCGCTCGAGTGCGGCGCCGAGCTCGTCGTCCACGCGTATCCGGACGGGCGCGCGCCGGGCCGCGAGCGCATCGACCGCCTCGGTCTCCCTTCGGCGCTCCTGCCCTCGCCGGGCATCAGCGAGGACGTCGCCATCCTGCTCGCGCACGAGAAGGGCGCCGAGCTGATCGTCGCGGTGGGCACCCACTTCAACCTGCTCGAGTTCCTCGAGCGGAACCGCTCGGGGATGTCGTCCACGTTCTTCACACGGCTCAAGGTGGGCGACAAACTGATCGACGCGCGCGGCGTCTCGAGCCTCTTCCGCGGCCGCGCCGGCCTCGCGCCGATGATCCTCTTCGCCTTCGGCGGGCTTGCGGCGATCGTCGCGGCGGTCGCGGTCTCGTCGGATCTCCAGCGGTTCATCGAGCTCCTGGCGCAACGCGTGCAGGCGATCCTGGGGCTGTGACCGAGGAGGCGGCGCGCGTGCTCTCCGCGCCGCGGGAGGAGGTGTGGCCGCTCGTCGCCGAGCCGTTCCACCTTCCGGACTGGTGGCCCGGGTACACCGGGGTCGAGCCCGACCGGCGCGGGCTCGCCGAGAACGCCCGCTGGACGGTCGTGAGAAGCGGACGCCCCGGGTTCCTGCGCCGCCCGCACGGCACGGGTCTCCTCCTCGTGCGCCGGGTCGTGCCCGGGAGCGAGCTCGCCTGGCACGACCTCGCCCAGCGGCTCGACATGGGGGTTCGTCTCGAGGACGAAGGCAGGCAGACGAAGGCGACCGCGTGGGTCTCGGGGCCGTGGTGGCGCCTCTACGCCGAGGGAGCGCGCGCGCTGCCGTCGCAAGCGCTCTCCCGCCTGCACGACCTCTGCGACACTGCGTCACGACTTTGACATGTTCGACCTTCGCTACCACCTCGCTTCCCTCGCGGCGGTCTTCATCGCGCTCGCCGTCGGCATCCTGCTCGGCGTCGCCATCTCGGGGAAGCTCTCCGCGGCCGACAACGCCTTCTCCCACGACCGGATCGACCAGTTGAACGACGAGCTCGAGCAGGCCAACGCCCGGGCGGACATCATCGAGCGGCGGAACGACGCGGCCGAGAAGCTCCTCCAGATCAGCTATCCGACCCTGATGGAGAGCCGGCTCGCGGGCCGGAACATCGGCATTCTCTTCGCCGGGCCGGTGGACGGCGGAATCCGCTCGGCGACCGAGCGAACGCTCGCCGATTCCGGCTCGGGAGACCCGGTGCGGCTGATCGCGATCGACACTCCCGTCGACGCCTCGGAGCTCGACTCGGCCCTGAAGGGCGACCAGCAGCTTGCGCAGTTCGCCGCCGCCGGGGACGACTTCGAAGACCTCGGCGACATGCTGGGGCGCGAGCTGGCAGAGGGGGACGGGACCCCGACTTGGGCGACGCTCTCGAGCCAGCTCGTCCAGGAGCGCGCGGGCGCGAGCTTCCCGCGGCTCGACGGGGTCGTGTTCGTCCGCTCGTGGGCTCCGCCCGAGGACCCGACGGCCGACGAGGAGGCCGAGGCTCGGCCGACAGAGACCCTGATCGACGGGCTCCTGAGCGGGCTCCAGCATGCGGGGATCCCGGTCGTCGGGGTCGAGACGACGACGGGCCGGGAGTCCGCGATCGACCTCTACCGGCGGCAGGGCGTCTCGAGCGTCGACGACGTCGAGACGCTCCAGGGCCACGTCGCGCTCGCCCTTCTGCTCGCGGGGGGCGAGCCCGGCCACTACGGAGTCAAGGACTCGGCCAGCGACGGCGTCGCGCCGCCGCTCGACTCCGTGCCCGCCCCAGGTGAATGACCTGACCGTCCTCGTTGCTGCCCGCAACGAGGAGGAGCGGATCGCCGCGACCGTGACCCGGCTTCGCGCGGAGTTCCCCGAGGCCGCGATCTTCGTGGTCGACGGCGCCTCGAACGACCGGACCGCGGCCGAGGCGGAGTCGGCCGGCGCCGCCGTCCTGCGGCTCGGCCGCCGCGGCAAGGGAGAAGCGCTCTCGGCCGGCGAGCGGATCGCTCCGGCCGGTCCGCTCCTCCTCTGCGACGCCGACCTGCGCGGCTCGCTCGCCGAGCTCGCGGAGGGCGAGGCAGACCTGCGCGTCGCCGTCTTCAGACGGAGGGTGGGAGGGGGCTTCGGGATCGCGAAGCGGGTCGCGCGGGAGCTCATCCTGCTGCGAACGGGCTTCGCCGCCCGTGAGCCGCTCTCGGGACAGCGCCGCCTCAGCGAGCGCGCCCGCGCCGCCTGCTTTCCGCTCGCGCCCGGCTTCGGCTGCGAGGTGCGCATGACGATCGACGCCCTGCGCGCGGGCCTCGTCGTCGAGGAGGTCGAGCTCGACCTCCAACACCGCGCGACCGGCCGCGACCCCGGCGGCTTCGCCCACCGGGGGCGCCAGCTCCTCGACGCGCTCGTCGCCGTCGGCCCGCTCGCGGTGAACCACGGCGGGCGGCGGCTCCCGCTCGTCGGGTGGCTGACCGCGCTCCGTCGCGATCCCGCCGTTGTGGCGGTCGCGGCGCTCGGACTCGCCGACGACCTCTGGAGCGGGACGGAGCGCGGTTTCAGGGAGCACCTCGCTTCGGGCCGGACGACGGGGATCCTCAAGCTCGCGGGCATCCCCCTGGTCGCTCTCTGGCGCACGCGGAGCGTGTCGGGAGCGGTGCTCGTGGCCGGCTGCGCCAACCTGGTCAACCAGCTCGATACACGGCCGGGCCGGGCGCTCAAGGCGTATCTGGCGGCCGCGCTCTGGCTCGACGCGCCCCTCGGGCTCGCCGTCCTGATCCTTCCCTACGATCTCCGCGAGCGAGTGATGTTGGGGGACGCAGGATCGAATGCTCTCGGGGCCCTGGTAGGCTTCAAGTCCGTGGGCAGATTCCACGGACGGGGTCGGTGGGCCGCTGCGGCAGGGGCCGTCGCTCTCAACCTGCTCGGTGAGCGCGTTTCGCTCGGCGAGCTGATCGAGCGGACGCCGGTTCTCTCGCACGTCGACCGGTTGGGGCGCGCGTAGTGAGGGCGCGCCCGACGAAGTACGTCTTCGTCACGGGCGGCGTCGTCTCTTCCCTCGGCAAGGGGATCACCGCCGCGTCGCTCGGGCGTCTCCTGAAGGCGCGTGGACTACGTGTGCAGGTGCAGAAGTTCGACCCGTACATCAACGTCGATCCGGGCACGATGAGCCCGTTCCAGCACGGCGAGGTGTTCGTCACCGAGGACGGGGCCGAGACCGACCTCGACATCGGGCACTACGAGCGCTTCATCGACGAGAACCTCTCGCGGAACGCGAACCACACCTCGGGCTCGATCTGGAACTCCGTCATCCGTCGGGAGCGCAAGGGCGAGTACCTCGGCTCGACGGTGCAGGTGATCCCACACATCACGAACGAGATCAAGGACCGCGTGCGGCGGGTCGCGGCGGCGAGCGACACGGACGTCGTCATCTCGGAGATCGGCGGCACGGTCGGCGACATCGAATCCCTCCCGTTCCTCGAGGCGATCCGTCAGTTCCGCCGCGAGGTCGGGCAGGAGAACGTCCTCTACCTGCACGTCACGTTCGTCCCCTTCATCGAGACCGCCGGCGAGCTGAAGACGAAGCCGACGCAGCACTCGGTCAACGAGCTGCGGCGCATCGGTATCCATCCGGACATCGTCGTCTGCCGCTCCCACGAGTCGCTCTCGCGCGACATCCGCGACAAGATCGCGCTCTTCGCCGACGTCGACCCCGAGGCCGTCGTCGCCAACGAGGACGTGAGCGACGTCTACCTGGTGCCGCAGGCGCTCCGGGCAGAGGGCCTCGATACGCTCGTCTGCCGGAAGCTCGCGCTGCCCGAGGAGCCGGTCGAGCTCGGCGAGTGGGACGACCTCGCGGAGCGCATCGCGGAGCGGGACGGCGATGTCGAGATCGCCCTCGTCGGGAAGTACGTGAAGCTCCACGACGCGTACCTTTCCGTCCACGAGGCGCTCAAGCACGCCGGCATCCACCACGGGACGAACGTCCACGTGCGCTGGGTCGACGCCGAGGGCATGAGCCTCGAGGAGGCCGCCCGTGAGCTCGAGCGCGTCGACGGCGTGCTCGTCCCTGGCGGCTTCGGCTCGCGCGGCTGGGAGGGCAAGATCACCGCGTGCCGCATCGCGCGGGAGCGCGGGATCCCGTACCTCGGCATCTGCCTCGGTATGCACGTCGCGATCTCGGAGTTCGCCAGGAACGTCGTCGGTCTCGACGGCGCCAACTCGACCGAGATGGATCCGGAGACGCCGTATCCGGTCATCGACCTGCTCCCGGAGCAGAAGGAGATCGAGGATCTCGGCGGCACGATGCGCCTCGGCGCCGACGCGGTCGACGTCGCGGGCGAGACGCGCGCACACGCGGCCTACGGCGAGTCGGTCATCCACGAGCGCCACCGCCACCGGTACGAGGTCAACAACCACTTCCGGCCACGGCTGGTCGAGCACGGGCTCGTCGTCTCGGGCACCTTCCAGGAGGGCCGCCTCGTGGAGATCGTGGAGCTGCCCGATCACCCCTGGTTCGTCGCGAGCCAGTACCACCCCGAGTTCAAATCGCGCCCCACGCGCCCGGCACCGCTCTTCCGGGACTTCGTCGGCGCAGCGGTGGAGCGCGCGCGGGCGCGCACAGGCGTCACGCGCGCGGCGGCGAGCTAGCTCGAGCGGCCGCTCACGGCCCGGTCCCCGGCCCGGAGTTCGGGGTCAGACCCCGCCCTGTCCGCGACGGCCACGTCCAATGGCCGATTCGTCCGCTCTTTGCAGGCTTCCGCGGCTTGAGGACGTCACGAAAGACGCACGGCGGAACCGTCCCGACGGGACATGTCGGGGTCAGACCCCGACATGTCCGTTTGCGCCCCGCTTCGGCCGGGCCGCGCGCTAGCCGGCTTCGGGCGCGGGCGGCCAGGGATCGCCTTCAACGAGCTCGACCGAGTTTCCGGCCGGGTCGCGGAAATAGAGGGAGCGCCCACCGCGGGGCCACTCGATCTCGCGCTCGACCTCGACGCCGCGCTCCCGAAGCTCGACGCCGAGCCCGTCGAGCGAGCCGTCCTCGACGCGGAAGGCAACGTGGCCTGGGCCGCGGGCTCCGTGCCCCGGGACGCGCCGGCCCGGTCGCGACGCGAGGGCTGGGTCGAACACGAGGAGCACGCCGCCGTCGGGGAGCCGGAAGGTGGCTGCGAGCTCGTCGGGCTCTTCCATGAGGACGAGCCCGAGGACGTCGACGTAAAATCGCGCCGCCTCGACCGGGTCGTCCGCGTAGAGGACGGTCTCCAGGACTCCAACCAGGTGCGGACCGCTCGGCGTCACAGCGCGATCGTAGCCGCCCGCTCGCTCCGGCTCCCTAGAATCGCGCCATGGCCGCGACGTGGACCTCGGGCGTCTTCGAGCTCTTCGTCGAGCTGGCCGCCATCCCGAGCCCGTCCGGGGAGGAGGAGGCCGTCGCGGCGGTCATCCGGCGCTACCTTGCCGATCTCGGCCTCGAGGTCGAGGGGGACGAGGCCGGCAACCTCCTCGCTCGGATCGAGCCGGCGGCAGCGAACGGCGGCGCGCCGATCTTCCTCTGCGCGCACATGGACACGGTCCCGCCCGTCGGCCCGATCGAGCCGGTCGTGGGCGAGGACGGCTTCGTGCGAAACGGCGCCGGGACGATCCTCGGCGCCGACAACAAGGCGACGGTCGCGGTCCTGCTCGAGGCGGCGCGGCTCGTGCTCTCGGAGGGCCGTCCGCACGCAGGCGTCGAACTCCTCTTCACGGTCGGCGAGGAGGTCGGCCTCCAGGGAGCGAAGGCCTTCGATCACACGCGGCTCCAGGCGCGGCTCGGCTTCGTCTACGACTGCAGCGGGCCGATCGGCGGCGTCGTCCGCTCCGCTCCGTTCGGGAAGACGATCGACGTCACGTTCAAGGGTCGCTGCGCCCACGCAGGCCTCCAGCCGGAGGAGGGGCGTTCGGCGGTCGCGGCGGCCGCGCGGGCGATCGCCGACCTGCGTCTCGGACGGATCGACGAGGAGACGACGGCCAACGTCGGCGTGATCGAGGGCGGCACCGCACGCAACGTCGTCCCGGAGCTCTGCACGCTCGCGGCCGAGGCTCGCTCGCGCGACGAGGGCAAGCTCGCCGAGCTCGTGCAGGAGATGCTCGACGCCTTCAGCTACGCGGCCGGCGTGGCCGAGTGCGAGGTCGAGACGCGGATCTCGGAGACTTATCCCGGCTATCGTTTCCGGCCCGACGACGAGGTCTTCGCGCTCGCGGGCTCGGCTCTCCGGCGGGCGGGCCTCGAGCCGACGCCGATCGACGTGGGCGGCGGTTCCGACGCGAACGTCTTCAACGTGCGTGGCCTTCCGTGCGCCAACCTCGCGAACGGCATGACGCAGGTGCACACGCCGGACGAGCGAATCGCCGTCTCGGACCTCGACACGATGCTCGGCGTCACGCTCGAGCTCGTCGACGCCGCCCGCCTTGCTTAGCCTCCGCCGCGGCGAGGTCACGGCCGTCCACGAGCGGCACGAGGGCCTCGTTAGGCTCGACGTGGACGGGCGTCCGTGCGTCGCCTACCCGGGCCTCACCGGCCCGGTCGCGCTCGGCGACGAGGTGCTCGTGAACGTCCAGGCCGTCGAGCTCGCACTCGGGTCGGGGGGCTTCGACGTCCTCCACGCGAACCTCACGCGCGGGCTCGGGCTCGCCCCTGAGCCCGGCGCACACGTGATGAAGCTGCCGTACACACCACTCCAGCACGCTCGACTGCACGCGGAGGAGGCAGGGAGCGGGCGCGCCGACCTGGCCGGGCTCCCGGTCCTCTGCTGCTCGCTCCACAGCCAGGTGGCGCCCGCCTGTGCGGGGCTGGGGGAGGGCGTTCGGATCGCCTATCTCCAGGCGGGCGGCGGCGCGCTTCCGGTCAGTCTTTCGGACACCGTGCGGGCGCTCCGGGACCGTGGCCTCGTCGAGGCCACGGTCGCCGTCGGCCCCTGCGTCGAAGGGGACGTCGCCTGCGTGACGACGGCGGCCGGTCTCGTCTGGGCGGCCGAGCAGGGCTACGACGCGGCGGTTTGTGGGATCGGGCCGGGGATCGTCGGCACCGCGAGCCCCCTCGGGCACGGGGGCCTCGCCGCCGCGGAGGCGGTCTGGGCGGCTCGCGTGCTCGGCGGGAGGCCCGTGCTCGCCGTCCGCTACTCGGAGGGGGACCCGAGGGAGCGCCATCGCGGTCTTTCCCACCACACCCGCGCGGTGCTTCGGCTCGCCGGCGAGGTGGAGATCGGCTGGCCGGAGGGGCTCGACGTCCCGGCCGACCTCGAGCACGTGAGGGCAGTCGACGTCTCGGGCTGGGAGGAGGCCTGCGCGGGCCTGCCGCTCTCCCACATGGGGCGTGGGCCGGACGCGGATCCCTGGTTCTTTGCGGTCGCCTTCGCGGCCGGGCGGGCGGCCTCCCGCATGGTTCCGTGAGATAGCCTTCGCGCCGATGAGAATCGGCGTCGCCAGGGAGATCAAGCCGGATGAGCACCGCGTCGCGCTGACGCCAGCCGGCGCGCGCGAGCTGGCCGAGCGCGGCCACGAGGTGCTCGTCGAGCAGGGGGCCGGAGCGGGCAGCTCGCTGCCCGACGCCGCCTACGAGGCGGTCGGCGCGCGGATCGTGTCGGTCGATGACGTCTGGGGTCTTTCCGATCTCGTGCTCAAGGTCAAGGAGCCGCTTCCGAGCGAGTTCGAGCGCCTGCGCGAGGAGCTCATCCTCTTCACGTACCTCCATCTCGCCGCGGACGAGGAGCTGACGCGCGCCCTCGTCGAGAGCGGCGCGATCTGCATCGCGTACGAGACCGTCGAGACGGACGACCGCCAGCTTCCCCTCCTCGCTCCGATGAGCGAGGTCGCAGGTCGCCTCGCGACACAGATGGGCGCGTGGGCGCTCGAGAAGGCCCAGGGCGGCCGCGGGGTCCTGCTCGGCGGCGTTCCGGGGGTGCCGCCGGCCAAGGTCGTCGTCCTCGGGGGTGGGATCGTCGGCTACAACGCCGCGCTGATCGCCGTCGGCATGCAGGCCGACGTCTGGGTGCTCGACAAGTCGGTGCAGCGGATGCGCGACCTCGAGATGATGCTCGACGGTCGCATCACCCTTGCGATGTCGAACCAGCTTGCGATCGACGAGGCGGTCGAGGACGCCGATCTCGTCATCGGCGCCGTGCTCATTCCCGGCGCCCGGGCCCCGAAGCTCGTCACACGCGGCATGTTGCCGGGCCTGAAGCCGGGCGCCGCGCTCGTGGACGTCGCGATCGACCAGGGGGGCTGCTTCGAGACGTCACGTCCGACGACTCACTCCGATCCGGTCTTCGTCGTCGACGGCATCGTGCACTACTGCGTGTCCAACATGCCCGGAGCCGTGCCGATCACCTCGACGGCGGGCCTCACGAACGTCACGCTTCCGTACGTCGAGCAGATCGCCAACCTCGGCGTGCGCGCCGCGGTTACCCGCAACGCGGCGCTCGGCCGCGGGGTCAACGTCTTCGAGGGCAAGCTCACCTACGAGGCGGTCGCCGCAGCCCACGGCCTCGAGTTCACGGCGCTCGACGAGGTCCTGCCGCTGGAGGCCGTCTGATGGACGGCCGGCCCGAGCGGCCCTCTAGGTCTCGGGCGCTTCCGGCTTCTCGGCCCGCTCGGGCGTCAGCCTCACGACCGCGTACGTGATTCCCGCAGCGAGCGCGATCACCGACACGATCCAGACGGCCATGCCGAGAAGCCCGAGGAAGGTCTCCATACGGGAAGTAGAATAGCCCGATGCCGCGCGCCTGCGTGATCGTGCTGGACGCGGTTGGTGCGGGCGAGCTGCCGGACGCGGCGGACTACGGCGACGAGGGATCGAACACGCTCGCCAACGTCGCTCGAGCGGTCGGCGGTCTCGACCTCCCCAACCTCGAGCAGCTCGGCCTCGGAAACATCGAGGAGCTCGAGGGCTGCCCGCCGCAGCCGCATGCCCCGGCGGTCGCGGGTCGGCTTTTCGAGCGCTCGAAGGGGAAGGACACGACCACCGGCCACTGGGAGCTGATGGGCATCGTGACGCCCGAGCCAATGCCCACGTACCCGCACGGATTCCCCTTCGACGTGATCGAGGAGTTCGCGCACCGCACGGGCCGCGGCGTGCTGGGCAACAAGCCGGCCTCGGGGACGGAGATCATCGAGGAGCTCGGCGAGGAGCATCAGCGCACCGGCAAGTGGATCGTGTACACGTCCGCCGACTCCGTCTTCCAGATCGCCGCGCACGAGGAGACGATCCCGCTCGAGGAGCTCTACGCCGCCTGCGGCATCGCCCGGGAGATCCTCACCGGGAAGAACGCCGTCGGGCGCGTGATCGCACGGCCGTTCGTCGGAGAGCCGGGGAACTACACGCGCACCCCGAATCGCCACGACTGGTCGCTGCGGCCGCGCCAGCCGAACTACCTCACGCTCGTGCGCGAGAGCGGCAAGGAGGTCCACGGCGTCGGAAAGATCCACGACATCTTCGCCGGCGTCGACATCGACCACTCGCAGCCGACGAAGTCGAACATCGACGGGATCACGAAGACGGAGACGCTGCTCCGCGAGATCGACGACGGCCTTATCTTCGTGAACCTCGTCGAGACGGACATGCTGTGGGGGCACCGCAACGACCCGGAGAACTTCCACCGCTGCCTGCAGGACTTCGACCGCCGGCTTCCCGACCTCCTGGACGCACTCCGCCCGCAGGATCTACTCATCCTCACCTCCGACCACGGGTGCGATCCGACGACCCCGTCGACCGACCACTCCCGCGAGCACGCCCTGCTCCTCGCCTATGTCGAGGGGCAAAACGCCGGCGGCGCGGTGCACGAGGGCGAGTTCGCGGACGTGGGAGCGACCGTCAACGCCTGGCTGGGCGGGAAGGCGCCGTCGCGCGGGATTCCCGGAACGCCGATCGTCGAGCAGTGAAGCTCGACGATCCCGAGCTCGTCCACCGGGAATACGCCGACGAACACGTCTTCGACGTCCGGAGGCGCGTGTTCACCGAGTTCGTCGACGGCGCGAATGCCGCCGATCTCGCCTTCGCCGCCGTGGCTGAGGCCGCCCCGGATCGGGTGCTCGAGGTCGGGCCGGGGCTGGGTGAGTTCAGCGCGCGCATCCTGCAGGAGCTCGGCGCCGACGTCGACGCGCTCGATCTCTCGCCGCGCATGGTCGAGCTCACGCGCTCGCGCGGCGTTCGGGCCGTGGTCGGCGACGCGCAGGCGCTGCCCTTCCCAGACGCCGAGTTCGACTGCGTCGTCGCGAACTGGATGCTCTACCACGTGCCGGATCGTGATCGCGCCCTCTCGGAGATCGTGCGCGTGCTCCGGGCCGGCGGCCGGTTCGTGGCTGCGACCTTCGGTCGTGACAACCTGCGCGAGCTCTGGGCGCTCCTCGGCGAGGGCCAGGCGCCGAGCCAGCCATTCTCGAGTGAGAACGGCGGCGAGCTCCTCGAGCGCCATTTCGCGCGGGTGGAGCGCTGCGAGGCGGAGGCGGTCGTCGTCTTCCCCGGGCGCGCAGAAGTCGCCGAGTACGTCCAGGCGAGCATTCGCCGTCGGCATCTTCTCGCTCGGCTTCCGGACGTCATCGAGGTCCCCTTTCGCGCGCGGAGCTCTCAGGCCGTATTCGTCGCGGAGAAGGCCTCGTGATGCGTCCGGCCGACCTGATCCAGCGCAAGCGCGACGGGGAGGAGCTCGACGGCGCCGAGCTCTCCGATTTCGTCCTCGCCTTCGCGCGCGACGAGGTTCCGGACTACCAGATGGCCGCGTTCTGCATGGCCGTCTACTTCAACGGCCTGAGCCACGCCGAGACGCACTCCCTCACCGACGCGATGGTGCGAAGCGGCGAGACCGTCGACCTCTCGCCACTCGGCCGCAAGGTGGTGGACAAGCACTCGACCGGAGGCGTGGGCGACAAGACGTCGATCGCCCTCGGCCCTGTCGTCGCAGCCTGCGGCGTCCCCTTTGCCAAGATGAGCGGCCGCGGGCTCGGCCACACCGGCGGGACGCTCGACAAGCTCGAGGCGATCCCCGGGTTCGAGATCGAGCTCGAGATCGAGGACTTCCTCGCCCAGGTGCGCGAGATCGGCCTCGCGATCATCGGGCAGACCGGGGAGCTCGTCCCAGCGGACAAGCGCCTCTACGCCCTGCGCGACGTCACCGCGACCGTCGACATCATCCCGCTGATCGCCTCCAGCATCATGTCGAAGAAGATCGCCGGCGGGGCCGATGCCATCGTCCTCGACGTCAAGGTCGGCGAGGGCGCCTTCATGAAGGACGCCGACTCCGCGCGCGAGCTCGCGGAGAGCATGCGGGAGCTGGGCGTCCGCGCGGGGCGCCGGGTCGTCTGCGAGCTCACTGACATGGATCAGCCGCTCGGGCATGCCGTCGGGAACGCGCTCGAGATCCGCGAGGTCGTGGAGACACTCCAGGGCGACGGTCCGGCCGACCTCGTCGAACTCGTGCTGAGCGCGGCCGCGCATCTCCTGGCCCTATCGGACCTCGGCATCGACGCCGCCGAGGGACGCACGCGGGCCGAGCGGGCGATCGACGACGGCTCCGCCTTCGATCGCTACGAGACCTGGATCCAGGCGCAGGGCGGGGATCCAGCCCTCGACGCGCTCCCGACCGCACCGGTTCTCCGGGCGGTCACGGCCCTCAGCGCCGGGTACGTGCAGGGCATCGCCGCCACCGCGGTCGGGAACGCAGCCCTCGGCCTCGGGGCCGGGAGGCTCCGCAAGGAGGACGACATCGACCACGCGGTCGGCATCGTCTGCCTCGCCAAGCGCGGGGACGAGGTCGCCGCCGGCCAGGAGATCGCCCTCATCCACGCGGCGCACGACGGGGCGGCCGAAGCATGCGCGGCCGCCGTCGCGGCCGCCTACCGGATCGGCCCGGAGCGGCCAGAGGACGCCCCGATCGTGCTCGACGTCATCGCCTGACGGGGACGCGACGCCGTGCCCGAGCTGCCAGAGGTCGAGACGATCCGCGCCCGGCTCGCTCCGCGCCTGGAGGGAAGACGGCTGGAGCGAGTCGAGATCGCCGACCCGCGGCTCACGAGGCCCGAGCCACCGGAGGCCGTGGCGGCCGCGCTCGAGGGCGAGCGCATCGCGAAGGTGGCGCGCCGTGGCAAGTATTTGGTTTTCGGGTTCGAGAGCGGGCGGCACCTCCTTGTCCACCTGCGCATGACGGGGAACGTCGAGCATCCGGCGCGGGGCGGTCTGGCCGCCGACCCATACCGACGTGCAGTTGTCAGGTTAGACGACGGATCGGACGTCGCCTACCGTGACGTCCGCCGGTTCGGGACCTGGGCGCTCCTCGAGCCCGGCGAGCTCGACGAGTACTTCGCGGCGCGCCGGCTCGGCGGCGAGCCGCTCGAGCGCGGCTTCACCACGCGCGCCCTCAGCCGCAACCTGGCCGGACGGCGGGCGCCCATCAAGGCGGCGCTGCTCGACCAGCGCGCGGTCGCGGGTGTCGGAAACATCTACGCCGACGAGGCTCTCTGGCACGCCCGGATCCACCCGCTGCGGCCGGCCGGATCCCTGGACGCGGACGAGATCGGGCGGCTGCGCAAGGCGGTCCGCAAGGCCCTCGAGGAAGGCGTCGCGCGCCAGGGCGCGACACTCCGCGACTATCGCGACCCAGACGGGAACGCCGGGCGGATGCAGGACGAGTTCAGGGTCTACGGGCGCGCGGGCGAGCCCTGCTTTCGCTGCGGCACCCCGATCGAGAAGATCAGAGCGGCCGGACGGGGCACGTGGTTCTGCCCGAGCTGCCAGCCCGGCGACCCGCGCTAGGATCGTGTCGATGGAGCCCTGGTCGTTCGACCCCAGCGGACGTTTCGACGACGAGGTGATCGAGAGCAAGGCCCTCGAGGGCAACCGGCTCGGCGATCCCCACGTCCGGCCGATCCGCATCTACCTCCCGCCCGGCTACGACGACGACCCAGAACGGCGCTTCCCGGCCATCTACGTCATCCAGGGCCTCACCGGCCAGCTGGACATGTGGCGAAACCGCACGGCGTTTCGCAGGAACTTCCCCGAGCTCGCGGACGAGCTCTTCGCGTCCGGGGATGCGCCTCCCGCGATCCTCGTCTACGTCGACGCGTGGACGTCGATCGGCGGGAGCCAGTTCCTCGACTCCCCGGGCACGGGCAACTACCACTCGTATCTCTGCGACGAAGTCGTCCCCTGGGTCGACGAGCGCTACAGGACGCTCGCAGCGGCCGAGCACCGCGGGATCACCGGCAAGTCGTCCGGCGGCTACGGCGCGATGGTGACGCCGATGCTGCGGCCCGACCTCTTCGGGGGCCTCGCGACCCACGCGGGCGACGCGCTCTTCGAGGTCTGCTATCTCCCGGAGATGCGCGAGGCGGCGCGGCATCTACGCGACGACTACGACGGCTCGTACGAGCGCTTCTGGGAGGACTTCCGCTCGCGGCCCGCCCTCGCCAAGGACTCCGACCACGTGCTCCTGAACGCGTGGTGCATGGCAGCCTGCTACTCCGCCGACCCGGACGGCACGGTGAACCTCCCGTTCGACACCGCGACCGGCGAGCTCCTGCCCGAAGTGTGGGAGCGCTGGCTCGCCTGGGATCCCGTCCGCATGGTGCCGGAGCAAGCCGACGCGCTTCGCTCGCTGAAGGCGATCTACGTCGACGCCGGCACACGTGACCAGTGGTTCCTCGACCTCGGCGCCGAGGCATTCAGGCGCGCGCTCGCCGCGATCGGCGTCGACGACCTCTACTTCGAGCTCTTCGACGCGACGCACATGGGAATCGAGTACCGCTACCCGATCGCGGTCAAGTACCTCGCAGAGCGTCTGAGCTAGCGGCCAGCTCCTCGAGCCGGCCCTCGCGGTCGAGGTGCCAGAGCTCCGTGTAGCCGCCGATCGGCTCGCCGTCGATGAAGATCTGCGGCACCGTCCAGCGGCCGGTGAGCTCGAGGAGCTTCTGGCGAAACGCCGGGTCGTCGTCCATGCGGATCTCCTCGTACTCGATGCCGCGCTGCTCCAGGAGCGTCTTGGCACGGATGCAGTAGCCGCACCAGGCGGTCGTGTACATCTGAACCCGAGCCATCAGGTCTTCAACGTACCCAGACGGCCCGGGATTCCACCGGGGAGGCGGCTAGACTCGCCTGCATGTCGTCGCGCACGTTCAAGACGGAGGCTGTCGTCCTGCGCTCGATCCGCTTCTCGGAGGCCGATTGCGTCCTCCACCTCTACACGCTCGAGCGCGGCCGTGTGGGCGCGATCGCCAAGGGGGTGCGCAAGACGAAGTCGCGCTTCGGCGCGCGGCTCGAGCCGTTCAGCCACGCCGAGCTCCTGCTGCACGAGGGCAGGGGCGAGCTCTGCACGGTCAGAGGCGCCGATCTCCTGCGCTCGCACGAGCGCTCCCGGGTCGACGGCTACCGGCTGGCGGTCGGCCACATCGGGCTCGAGGCGATGCTGCGCCTCTTCGTCGAGCAGGATGCGAGCCCGCCCGCGTTCAACGCGCTGACGCGCTTCCTCGACCTCCTCGACGAGGTCGAGACGTCGTTGCCCGCCCAGCCCGCGATCGATCCGCTCGCGCTCTCGTTTCAGCTCAAGCTCCTGTGGCTCTCCGGCTACCTGCCGCACCTCGCCGGCTGTGCCGCCTGTGGGGACGAGAAGGCCCTCGTCGGCTTCTCGGCGGAGGCCGGCGGCGGGGTGTGTGCCGACTGCGCGTCCGGGTCGGTCGCCGTCTCGGCCGAGGGCTTCGAGACCGTGCGGGGCTTCCTCGAGCGCCCGCTCGCCGACGCGAGGGCGCACGCCTCCTCGCCGCGCGGCCTGCGCGAATGCCTGAGCACGATCGAGGCCTCCTACGAGTACCACGGCGGCTTTCGCATGAGGACGCTCGCGCAGAGGGCGTGAGGGCGACGGTCGCCCCGAGCTACCAGGAGATGATCGCTGCGCTCGAGCGCTACTGGGCCGACTACGGCTGCGTCCTCATGCAGCCCTACCACACCGAGCTTGCCGCCGGGACGATGAATCCAGCCACCTTCCTGCGCTCGCTCGGGCCCGGCGAGTGGAAGACGGCATACGTCGAGCCCGTCATCCGCCCGACCGACGGGCGCTACGGCGAGAACCCGTTCCGCTTCCAGCATTACTTCCAGTACCAGGTGCTCCTGAAGCCCGCGCCTGAGGACGTCCTCGACCTCTACTTCGCCTCGCTCGAGGCCGTCGGGATCGACACGCAAAAGCACGACGTGCGCCTCGTCGAGGACGACTGGGAGCAGCCGACCCTCGGCGCCTGGGGGCTCGGTTGGGAGGTCTGGTGCGACGGCATGGAGGTGACGCAGTTCACGTACTTCCAGCAGGTCGGCGGCCTGGAGGTCGAGCTCGTGCCCGCGGAGATCACGTACGGCCTCGAGCGGCTCGCCATGTTCCTCCAGGGGAAGCGCACCGCCTTCGAGCTCGAGTGGGCCCCCGGCGTCACGTGGGGTGACGTCTACCGGGAGAGCGAGCGCCAGTGGTCCGTCTACAACTTCGAGGTCGCGCCGGTGGAGACGCTGACGCGCCGGTTCGCCGAGCACGAGGAGGAGTGCCGTAACCTCGTCGAGCGAGAGCTCCCGCTGCCTGCCTACGACCAGGTGCTGAAGTGCTCGCATACGTTCAACCTGCTCGACGCGCGCGGCGCCGTCTCGGTGACCGAGCGGGCGGCGTACATCGGGCGCGTGCGCACGCTCGCGCGGCGTGTGGCGCAGCTCTACGTGGAGGATCTCGTTGCCGAGCCTGCTCTTTGAGATCGGGTGCGAAGAGCTGCCGGCCTCCGCCTGCCTGGAGGCCGAGGCGCAGCTCCGCACCCTCTGGCCCCCGGACCTCGGCGCGGCGCGCGTCTTCGCCGGCCCGCGCCGGCTCGCGCTGCTCGTGGGCGACCTGCCGGAGCGGGAGGCGGACGAGTGGGTCCAGGGGCCGCCCGAGCACCTGCGCGACAAGGCCGCCGCGGGCTTCGCGAAGAAGCGCGGGGTGAAGATCGACGAGCTCGAGGTCCGCGACGGCTTCCTCGGCGTGGTCGTCCCAGGCCGGGCGCTCGCGGATGCGCTCCCCGAGCGGCTGAACGCGATCCTCCACGGGCTCACCTTCTCGAAGTCGATGCGCTGGGACGACTCCGGCCTGCGCTTCGCCCGGCCCGTGCGCTGGCTCTGCGCCAAGCTCGACGAGGAGACGGTGGCCGGCTTCGGCGGCTCCTCCTTCGGGCACCGGCAGACGCACGAAGAGGTGCCGGTGCCGCATGCGCGCGACTACGTCGACTCTCTGCGCGCGGCGAACGTAGAGCCGGACCAGGGTGAGCGGCTCGCCGCGATCAGAGCCGGTCTCGCGGAACTCGGCCTCGCAGAGCCGAACGAGCGGGTTCTCGCGGAGGTCGTTTACCTGGCCGAGTGGCCGACGGTGCTCGAGGGGAGCTTCGACGAGCGCTTCCTCTCGCTCCCGCGCCGGGTGGTCGAGACTGCGATGGAGTCGCATCAGCGCTACTTCCCGCTCGAGGGCAACCGCTTCGCGTTCGTGGCGAACGGCGGGGAGCCCGAGACCGTCGTCGCGGGCAACGAGCGGGTGCTCGAGGGACGGCTCGAGGACGCCTCCTTCACGTTCGAGCGCGACGCCGCCAAGGGGATCGAGCGGCTTGCGGAGGAGGCGGCCCGCATCACCTTCGTCGCCGGCGCCGGCAGCTTCCGCGACAAGGTCGCGCGGCTCGGGGCCCTCGTCGAGGCCCTTGGAGGCGGGGAGCCCTCCCGGGAGGCCGCACGGCTCGCGAAGGCCGACCAGGCGGCCGAGCTCGTGCGTGAGTTTCCCGACCTCGAGGGGCACATCGGCGCGGAGTACGCGCGGCTGGCCGGGTTTCCCGAGGCGGTCTGCGCCGCGATCGACGAGCAGTACCTCCCCGATTCGGCTGGCGGGCCGCTGCCTGAGACCGAGGCGGGCCGCCTCCTCGCGGCCGCCGACAAGATCGACAACCTCACTGTTGCCTTCTCGCTGGGGCAGAGGCCGACAGGCTCGCGCGATCCCTACGGCCTGCGCCGGGCGGCGATCGGGCTCTGCCGGCTCGCCCTCGAAGCCAAGCTCGAGATCGACCTCGGCGCGCTCGTCTCGCGGGCGCACGCGCTCCTCGTCGAGCAGGCCGCTGAGCTCCGGGATGATCCTGCCGACGCGGTCGACTTCGTCGAGGAGCGCCTCGAAGGGATGCTCGACGTGCCGGTCGAGTTCGTCCGGGCGGCGCGGGCGGGCGGCGTGAGCGAGCTCGGCGCCGTCGCCCGCCTCGCCGAAACGCTGGCCGCGGCCGCCGAGGGCGACGAGTTCGAGCGTGCCTTCGTCGCCTACGACCGGGCGAACCGCCTGGCCGGGAAGTCGGACGGCGCGGCTGGGGAGTTCGATCCCAAGCTCGCCACCGACGAGGCCGAGCTCGCGCTCGTCGAGTCGCTCGCAAGCGCCTCCCCGAAGATCTCCGCCGCCGTCGAGGCTCGCGAGTTCGGGTCGGCCATCGCCGCCGCGGCCGAGCTTCGTGCTCCGGTCGATCGCTTCTTCGACGAGGTCCTCGTGATGGCCGACGACGCACAGGTGCGGGCGAACCGGCTGCGGCTCCTGCTCGACGTGCGCGACGCGGTCGGCGCGCTCGGCGATCTCTCCCAGATCCCGCGGTGAGCGAGCCGGTCGAGATCCACGTCATCTCGGACTCGACGGGGGAGACCGCGGCGCGGTTCGCCGAGGCGGTCGAGCGCCAGTTCCCCGAGGAGGAGTTCGAGGTCGTCCGCCATCCGCGCATCACGAGCGTCGACGACGTCCAGCTCGCGGCCATGCGGGCGCGCGGGCGGCGTGCCGTGCTCATGTACACGCTCGTCGAACGCGAGCTCCGCGAGGCGATGCGGACGCTCTGCCGCCGCTACAAGCTTCACTACTGCGACTTGCTCGGCCATCCGATCGACGCTGTCGCCCGCGTCTCCGGCCAGCCCGCCACGATGACGCCCGGCGCCCGGCCGGTGCTCGATTCGAGCTACTTCAAGCGGATGGCGGCGATCGAGTTCGCAGTCCGCTACGACGACGGGCTCGGCGCTTCCGGCCTCCACGACGCCGACATCGTGCTCGTCGGGGTCTCCCGCAGCTCGAAGACCCCGCTCTCCATCTATCTCGGCTACCTCGGCTACAAGACGGCGAACGTCCCGATCGTGCCGGGTGTCGAGCCGCCCAGGGAGCTAACCGAGCTCGACCCGAGCAAGATCGTCGGCCTCACGATCGACGCCGAGAATCTCGCCGCGATCCGCAGCGAGCGCGCCCGTGGCATGGCTGGAGCGCGCCGCCGCTACGCCGACCTGGCCGAGATCTACGCGGAGCTCGAGCGCGCGGACGAGATCCACCGGCGCCTCGGCTGCCCGGTGATCGAGGTCTCCAACCTGGCGATCGAGGAAACCGCGCGCCGCATCATCAGGATCGTCGAGGAGCGGCGTCTCGAACGGACGGCGCGCGCGTGACCGCCAAGGGGAGGGTCCCGCTCTACTACTGGCCGTTCTGGATGGTGCTGCTGGCCCTCGGCCTCTTCGTCTTCTACGTCCTCTTCACGCCGGTCTGGATGGGCATCCGGCTCGTCTCCTGGCTTGCGGAGCGCCGGAGCGCGAGGGAGCCAAGAGGCGCTTAAAAAGGAGAGGCGGCCGTGGTGCCGAGCCGCCTCCTCTCGGGCCGAGACGTAGACTGCGGCGCCCCACGTCTAATCGAGCCCGGTACAGGGACCATGGCGCACCCCGGCCCATCGCGCCATGACCGAATGGGGTAATCGCGGCGAGGGTCTAGAGGCCGCTCGAATGCCCGTCGAAGAAGCCCGCGGCGACCAGCGCGCAAGCTGCGAGGACGAGCTGGAGGAGCAAGAGCAGAGGAGCTTTTCGCACGGCAGGAGTGTGGCGGGGGCGCCTGCGCACGTCAAGATGGCCGGATCAGGCATGCCGATGTGCGCAACGTGGAAAAATGCCTGCTCCTATGGAGCGCTTCGTCTACGACTTCGCCGAGGGCGGCGGGCTCGGCCGCGACCTGCTCGGCGGCAAGGGGGTCGGCCTGGCCGAGATGACCGCGATCGGGATCCCGGTCCCGGGCGGCTTCACGGTCACTACCGCAGCGTGCATCGCCTACATGAACGAGGGCCGCACGATGCCGGACGGGCTCGAGGACGAGATCGCCGAGCACCTCGGGCACCTGGAGGAGGCGGCCGGCAAGCGCTTCGGCGACCCGAGGGATCCGCTCCTCGTCTCGGTTCGCTCCGGGGCGGCCGTCTCGATGCCCGGGATGATGGACACGATCCTGAACCTCGGCCTGAACGACGAGTCGGTCGAGGGTCTCGCCGCCGCGACCGGCAACCCGCGCTTCGCCTACGACGCGTACCGGCGGCTGGTGCAGATGTACGGCGACGTCGTCGTGGGCGTCGACCCGCACCGCTTCGAGGAGGCGATTCGCGAGCTCAAGGAGAACAAGGGAGTCGTTCAGGACGTCGAGCTCGACGCCGCCGACCTCCAGGAGCTCGCCGGTCGCTTCAAGCAGATCTACCGCGCGGAGGCCGGCGACGACTTCCCGCAGGACCCGCGCGGGCAGCTCGCCGCGGCCGTGCGCGCCGTCTTCGACTCGTGGGAGACGCCGCGCGCGCAGGTCTACCGGCGGGCGAACGGGATCCCGGACGACCTCGGCACCGCGGTCAACGTCGTCCAGATGGTGTTCGGGAACAAGGGCGAGGACTCCGGCACCGGCGTCGCGTTCACGCGCGATCCGGCGACGGGCGAGGCCGGGCCGTGGGGGGAGTTCCTCGCCAACGCGCAGGGCGAGGACGTCGTCGCCGGCATCCGCACGCCGCAGCCGATCGCCGAGATGGAGCAGCGCTTCCCGGACGCGCACGGCCGGCTCGTCGAGACGATGCGCCGGCTCGAGGAGCACTACCGAGAGATGCAGGACATCGAGTTCACCATCGAGGACGGACGGCTCTACCTGCTCCAGACTAGGAGCGGCAAGCGGACGGCCCAGTCGGCGCTCCGGATCGCGGTCGACATGGTCGACGAGGGACTCATCTCCCGTGAGGAGGCGATCGCCCGCATCGATCCGAAGCAGCTGAACCAGCTCCTGCACCCGATGATCGACCCGAAGTACTCCTACGAGGTGGCGGCGAAGGGGCTCAACGCCTCTCCGGGAGCCGCGACCGGAGCCGTCGTCCTCGACGCCGAGACCGCCGAGGACCGGGGACGGCGCGGGGAGGATGTCATCCTCGTCCGCTGGGAGACGACGCCCGACGACATCCACGGCCTCCTCGAGGCGCGCGGCGTGCTCACGGCACAGGGTGGCATGACCTCTCATGCCGCCGTCGTCGCACGCGGCATGGGGAAGCCGTGCGTCGCCGGCTGCGAGGCGCTCTCCATCGACCTGGAGGCCAGGAAGATCAGCGTGGGCGGGAAGGAGCTCGAAGAGGGCGACCTGATCACGATCGACGGAGGAAGCGGCGAGGTCATCGTCGGTGAGGTCGAGCTCGTCGCGCCGCAGATCAACGAGGACTTCGAGCGCCTGCTTCGGTGGGCGGACGAGCTCCGCCGCCTGCGGGTGCGCGCGAACGCGGACACGCCCGCCGATGCCGCCAAGGCCCGCGAGTTCGGCGCGCAGGGCATCGGCCTCTGCCGCACCGAGCACATGTTCATGGCCGAGGAGCGACTTCCGCTCGTCCGCGCGATGATCATGGCCTCCGGCGAGGAGGAGAGGCGAGCGGCGCTCGCCGAGCTGCTCCCGCACCAGCAGGAGGACTTCGAGGGCATCTTCGAGGCGATGGCGGGCCTCCCGGTCACGATTCGGCTCCTCGATCCGCCCCTGCACGAGTTCCTGCCGCCGCTCGAGGAGGCCGAGTCGCCGGAGATGGCGAAACGGATCCGAGGCCTCCGTGAGGCCAACCCGATGCTGGGGACGCGCGGCTGCCGCCTCGGGCTCCTCTACCCGGAGATCTACGAGATGCAGGTGCGCGCCATCATCCGCGCCGCCCGCGCGGTCGAGCAGAGAACGGGGTCAGCGCCGCTCGTCGAGATCATGCACCCGCTCGTCGGCTTCGCGGCCGAGCTCTCGCGCCTGCGCGAGCTGACCGTCCGCGCCGCGGCGGAGGAGGGGAACGTCGACTACCTCTGCGGCACGATGATCGAGCTGCCGCGGGCGTGTATCCGCGCCGACGAGATCGCCGAGCACGCCGACTTCTTCAGCTTCGGCACGAACGACCTCACGCAGACGACGCTCGGCTTCTCCCGCGACGACGCGGAGGGGAAGTTCCTCACCCACTACCTCGACGACGGCATCCTCGCCGACAACCCGTTCGAGACGCTCGACCGAAGCGGCGTCGGCGACCTGATGGAGATCGCGGTCGAGCGGGCGCGCTCGGCCAAGGCCGACCTGAAGATGGGGATCTGCGGCGAGCACGGGGGCGATCCCTCCTCGGTCGCGTTCTGCCACGCGCTCGGGCTCGACTACGTCTCCTGCTCGCCCTACCGGGTGCCGCTCGCGCGCCTGGCCGCCGCGCAGGCCACGCTCGCCGAGTCAGGCATCGGCGCCGTCCAGGTGGGCGGCTGACGACCTAGCCCGCCAGCTGGAGGATGTACTTCTTGTAGGCGGCGCGCGACTTCGGCTTCCCGCCGAGGTCGAAGATCGAGCTCCGCATGCTGCGGTAGTAGACGATCGCCTCGACGCGGGGGTGGCTCTTCACGAAGCCGGCCATCTTCCGGACGAAGTCCGGGTGGTCGATGCCGCCGCCGAGCCCCCATTCCCCGATCGCGTACGGCTTGCCCGGATGGGAGCGATAGAGATCGAGGTTCGCCTCCCACTCGACGCCGCGGCCGAAGTCGTACAGGTCGTTGGCGACGACGTCGACGTACTTGTTGCCGGGGTAGTACGAGTTCGCTCTGTTCCCCTTCAGGTCGGGGCTGCCGAATCCCTGCGGGTTCCAGACGACGCGGACGTCGTTGACGGGCAGAGCCTTGTCCCGCCGGAGCTTGGGCATGCCGGACGCCGTCAGCCTGGTGTTGATCTGGCCGATCGGGCCGCCGTGCATGATCAGGTACGTGCGCCGAAATGCCTTGCGGAAGTTCTTCGTCGAGTGCGCGCTGCCGCGGTAGGAGCCGCTCGAGTTGTAGGCGCAGTAGGGATTCCAGTGGCCGTTCATCTCGGCGTAGGGCCGGATGTAGGCCTCGCCGCCGAACCGGGCCGCCGCCCTCGCGATCGAGATGAGGACGCGGTCGCCCTTGCCGCGGGCGATCCCCTTCGGGGTGATGGCCTCACGCCCCGAGGCGTTGACGGTGCCGAAGGCGACCATGGGGATCGGCTTCGCCTCCGTGAAGATCTTGTCCAGGTAGCTGCCCCGGTGGACGCCCCAGGAGATGAAGTCCAGGTTGACCGCGGTCGACTGGCCGGTCTGATCCTTGAAGCGCGACTTCGAGCCCTCGACTCCGAGACGCACCGACGCGCCGGCCTGGGCCGCGGTAAGCGCCGCGAGGGCCGCGACGGCTGCGAGCAGGAGGCTGCGCCGCATGTGACCTCTATCGGCGCGCCTCGCCGTCCCTCCTTCCCCTATTCGAGCCAAACGGCTAGGGCACGGGCGCCGGGTCGTAGCGCGCGCGGACGTCGTCCACGAAGGCGGCGAGCTGCTCGGCGAGCTCGGCGTCCTCGACCTCGAGCACGTTCTCGGCGTTCTCCTCGCCCGAGTGCGAGAGGTTGTAGCTCCCCGTGAAGAGGTAGTCGTCGGCGACGACCACCTTCGCGTGCATGAAGTCGTGCACGTCCCCCTGCCCGTAGGGCATCGAGTTCTTGCCGCTCCAGGGCGCCTGTGTGAAGACCCGCTTGATCGCCGGCATCTTCCACTCCGAGTTCCCGTTCAGCTGCCACTGGTGGTAGACGCCCTTCATCTGCGTCGCGTCGACGACTCCCGCGATGTCGACCTTGCCGTCCGAGACCGCCTCCGCGAGCGCGCCGAGGATCGGGCCCGACGTGAGGACCGGTGAGCCGATGCGGATGCGTCTGTGCGAGCGCCCGATCCTGTGCGCGATCCGGGTGGCGAGGGCCTCGCCGTGGCCGGGGGAGAACCAGGCGCGCACGCGCGCATCGCCGACGCGCACGGGGTTCGGCTCGACGAAGCCGCTCTGCTCGACGTCTCCGGTCGTCCAGAGCTGCTCGAAGTCGGCCGTGTAGCGCTCCGCGACCTCCGGCGAGCGGACGATCGCGATCACGTTCTCCTCGCGGCTCCAGGAGTCGTCGGTCCAGTTGGTCGAGCCGGTCCAGACGGCCTCGCCGTCGCGGACGACGTACTTGTGGTGCATGAGGTCGGGCACCCCGAGGATGCGCTTCGTGGGGACGTCGAGCTCGTCGACGAGGTTCGGGTCGGAGCGGGGAGGCGGCGGCTCCGGGATCGGCTTCTCGTGGTCGACGTTGAACGCGAGGCGGACCTCGACGCCGCGCCGCTTCGCCTCGAGAAGCGTGCTCGCGACGAGCTTCGCGGTGTCCTGCTCGAGATCGAAGTCGTAGAGCGCGAGGTCGAGCGTCTTCCGCGCCTCGGAGAGGAAGCCCGCCACCAACTCGGCGATCTCGAGCGCGCTCTGACCGCCGTCCGTGAGCGTGCGAAGCTCGATGTCAGGCGTAGCCGCGCACCTTGAAGTAGGCGATCGCGATGCTGCCGACGGCGATCGCGAGGATGCTCGCGGCGGTGAGCACGTCGAAGCGGCTGTAGACCGCATGCCCGCGACCGAAGCGTGAGAAGGCGAGGACGCAGAGAGCGCCGCCGACGAGGCCGCCGACGTGGCCGCCGATCGAGACGTTGTTCAGCGTGAAGGAGAGCGCGAGGTTCAGGATGACGATGATGAGCGCCGAGCCGCCGAAGACGTTGATGCGGCTCCGCTCGAGGACGAGGCCGGCGCCGAGGATCCCGAAGACGGCCCCCGAGGCGCCGATCGTCGGTACCTCGGGGCTGACGAGCAGCGCGCCCGCGGAGCCGGCCAGTATCGACACGACGTAGACGGCGAAGAAGCGTCCGCGGCCCAGCAGGACCTCGAGCGGCCTCCCGAACCACCAGAGCATCAGCATGTTGAAGAAGATGTGGAGGATGCTGCCGTGCAGGAAGGCGGCGGTGACCAGGCGCCACCAGTCACCCTGCGCGACGAGCGGCCCGTAGAGGGCACCGTCCTGGAAAAGCTCGCCGAAGGGGTTCGTGAGGCTGCCCGACTGCACCACCTGGGCGAGGAAGACGATGACGTTCGCGGCCAGGAAGAACTTCGTGACGAGGAAGTCGGTGCCAGTGCCCGCGAAGGAGCGCGCCCGCACGGTCGCGCGCTTCGGCCCGCTCGGTTGGCCGGCGCACTCGGGGCACTTGATCCCGACCGGCGCGAACACCATGCACTCTGGGCAGATCGGCCGGCCGCAGTTCGAGCACGTGACGGCCGTCTCGTTCCGCGGATGGCGGTAACAGACCATCGTCTGCGTCTGTTCGGGCGCGGCCATCGGAAGTCATCGTAACCGGACGCCTACCGGGTAACGTCCGGCCGGTGCGCGTCCACGTCGCCTTTACACCCGGGGAGGCGGCGCGCGTTCCCACGGGGATCGTGGTCGACGTCCTCCGCGCCACGTCGACGATCGCGCAGGCGCTCGAGACGGCCGTCGAGGCGGTGTACTGCTGCGCCGAGGTGGAGGAGGCGCGCTCGCTCCGCGACGAGCTCGGGGACGCCGTGCTCGCGGGCGAGCGGCGCGGCGGCAACATCCCCGGCTTCAACTTCGGCAACTCGCCGCGGGAGTTCCTGGAGCCGCGCGGCGAGGCGCTCGTCCTCACGACGACGAACGGGACGCGTGCGATCGTCGCCGCGGCCGCGGCCTGTGACGCCGTCCTCGCCGGGAGCCTTCTGAACCTCGCCGCGGTGGCCGCGGCGGCCCGCGAGCGTGGGGAGGACGTCGAGATCGTCTGCGCGGGCGTCCAGGGCCACCGGAGCGAGGACGACGCCTACTGCGCCGGGCGCATCGTCGAGCTGCTCGGAGGCGAACACACTCCCGCGGCGGAGGAGGCGGTGCGGCTGGCCGGCTCGTTTGCGAACGCCGAGGAGGCGTTCCGGGCGGCGCGGCTCGTCGGCGAGACGATCTCGGAGGAAGACCTCCTCTGGTGTGCGCGCGAGAGCACCACGGCGGCCGTCCCGCGTTTCGCCGGGATGCGCGGCCCCGCTGCGCGGCTCGTCAGCCGGCCCTGAAGAGGAGCGCGTTCCCCGAAGGGTCGCGCAGGAGAAGCCCGCCGCCGGCCTCCGCGACCGCGACTCCGGCTTGCGCGGCCCGCGCGCGCACGGCGTCGAGCTCGGCCTGGCCCGTGAGTAGGACGGTGAAGTGCCGCAGGCCGACCGCGTCCTCCGGTGCAGGCGGGACGCCCGCGCCTCTCCACGTGTTGAAGCCGACGTGATGGTGGTAGCCGCCGGCGGCGACGAAGACGGCGCTCGGGAGCGTCGTCATGACGTCGAAGCCGACGACGTCGTGGTAGAAGCGAAGCGCCGCCTCGAGGTCTCCCACGTGCAGGTGGACGTGACCGATCGCCGTCTCGGGGTCGACCGAGGGACGTGGCTCCTCGCCGGCAGCGAGCTCGAGGAGCGCCCGGAGGTCGAGCGGATCGGGCCCGCCGCTCATCGAGGAGAGATCGGGCCACGCCTCCTGTGGCCGGTCGGAGGCGAGCTCGATGCCGTTCCCGTCCGGGTCGGGCAGGTAGATCGCCTCCGAGATGCCGTGATCCGAGGCGCCGTCGATCGGCGTTCGCGCGGCGGCGAGCCGGGCGGCCGCGCGCGCGAGCTCGAGCCGCGAAGGGTGGAGGATCGCGAAGTGGTAGAGGCCTGCGTGCCGGCCGGCCGGGCGTGCTTCGGGCTCCTCGACGAGGACGAGGAGATCCTCGCCGCCCGCGCCGAGGGCCGCCGTGCCGCCTTCGCGGCGACGGAGCCTGAGGCCGATCGCCTCCTCGTAGAACGGCACGGAGCGGTCGAGGTCGGTCACGGTCAGCTCCACGGGGCCCATGCGGGTTCCGGGAGCGAGCCGGATGGTCTCGGGGGCGACCTGCGTCATCGCGACACCTCCGCTGCCTTGCGCGGGTCTGGCAGCGGCGTCAGCCGCGGCTCGATCTGCTCTCGGAGGTGCTCGAAGTCCGGCGGCAGCGAGAGCCGCTCGCCGAGCGTCTCCTTGGGCTCGTCCGCGTCGAAGCCGGGGCCGATCGTGGCGATCTCGAAGAGGACGCCGCTCGGCTCGCGGAAGTAGATCGAGCGGAAGTAGAAGCGATCAATGATCGGCGTCGGGCGCGCACCCGCCTCGGCGAGCCGCCGGTGCCACTCCTCGTGGTCGTCCTGCGGCGAGGCGAAGGCGACGTGGTGGACGGTTCCCGCTCCAGGGGTTCCGAGGCGCTCCTCGGAGTCGTAGACGTAGTGGCCGCCGCGCCGGCTGCCACGTACCTCCCAGCCGCTGTCCTCCCCGGGGTCGAAGCCCAGGATGTCCTCGAGGAAGCCGCGGCTCTGATCTGGCGCGCGCGTGAAGGCACGCACCTCGTCGAAGCCCTGGAGGGCAACCTCGGCCGGGATCCCCGGGGTGCGCGCGACGAGCGGGCGATCGTTCGTATCCACGACGCGAAGCTCGAGCGACAGCCCTTCGGGGTCGTCGAAGAGAAGCGATTGCCCATCCCGCGTCGTCTCGACCCCTTCCGCCGCCAGGCGGTCGCTCCAGAAGGCGAGCGCAGCCTCGTCGGGGACGCGGAAGACGACGCGGTGGACCATGCCGGCCCCGGCGCGCCCGCGGCGAGCGCCCGGGTACTCGAAGAAGGTGATGTCGGCGCCCGCCGAACCGTCCTCGTCGGCGTAGAAGAGGTGGTAGACGGTCGGATCGTCCTGGTTGACGGTCTTCTTCACGAGCCGGAGCCCGAGAACGCGGGCGTAGAAGTCGACGTTCTGCGGAGCGTCGGCGGTGATCGCCGTCACGTGGTGGATTCCTTCGAGCTTCATGTCCTCTCCTTCGGTTTCACGCCGCGGCACGGGCGAGCTCCTCCCGCTCCGCGGCCGCGGCGACGAGCGCGTCGGCGACCTCGCCGAGCTGCTCGCGTAGATCTTCGTCCACCAGCGTACCCACCGGGTCGAATCGGGTCGCCGCGTGGCCCAGGGCGAGCTCGGCCTCGACGACGCGCGCCCCGATCGCCGCGAGCACCCTGCGAAGCTCCGCCTGCGCCCAGACGGCGCCGAACGCCCCCGTCGAGGCGCCGATCACCGCTACGGGCTTGTTCCTGAGCGGGTTCGTCCCAAGCGGGCGCGAGATCCAGTCGAGCGCGTTCTTCAGGTGGCCGGCGATCGAGCTGTTGTACTCAGGCGTTGCGATCAGGACGGCGTCGGCGCCCGCGAAGGCCGCCCGCAGGCGGCGTACGGCCTCCGGAGCGCCGACTCCGTCGTCGTCCTCGTCGTAGGCAGGGACGTCCTTCAGGCCGCGCAGCTCGACCACCTCGACATCGTCGTCGAAGAGGTCGCTCGCGTTCCGGAGGAGCCTCGTGTTGTACGAGGCGCTTCGCAGGCTGCCCGAGACGGCGAGGACCCTCATCATCGTCAGGCCGCCTGCTGCACGAGCTGGAGCTCGGCGACGATCGTGACCGCGTCCGCGAGCGCCTGCTTGCCGGTCGGAAGCGGCATGTTCCAGTCGAGGCCGAACTCCGTGCGGTCGACCCGCGTGGAGAGCCTGAGGCCGAGCCTCTCGTTCCCCCAGCCGTCCGTGATCGGGTCCGCGATCGTGCCGGTCAGCTCGACAGCCTTCGTGACGCCCTTGATCGTGATCTCGCCGGGCACGACGACGGTCTCGCCGTCGAGGTCGACGTCCTCGGCGACGAAGCGAAGCTCCGGAAAGCGCTCGGCGTCGAAGAACTCGGGGGACTGAAGGTGGGCGGCGAGATTCTCGTCCTTGACGTCGACGCTCGTCACCCTCGCCGTTCCCTCGATGCGCGCGCCCGTCTCGCCGCGCGTCAGCTCTGCCTGGACGTCGCGAAAAGTGCCGCGAAAGGTGCCGGCGAGATAGTCCACCTCGAAGCCCACCACGGAGTGGACGGGATCGAGGGCCCATGTGCCTCGCGGAACTCTCGTCTGTGTCGTGCTCATGGTTCTCCTTGCGTTGTGTATTATTGATTACGCAAGCAAGTCTAGCGAGGATATGTTGAGGGCGCAAGTTCCTTCCGATAGAGCGGTTTTCGAATCGGTCCAGCCGGCGGTGCGAGCCTGGACGAGGCTGCTTCGCGCCCACGCGGCCGCCACCCGGCTCCTGAACGCGGAGCTCCAGGCGGAGCACGGCCTCTCCATCAGCGACTACGAGGCGCTCTACCTGCTCTCGCGGGCCGAAGACCGCAGGCTGAAGCGGGTCGACCTCTCGCGCCGACTCGCGCTGACGCCGTCGGGCGTCACGCGCCTCCTGGAAGGGCTCGAGGCGACGGGCCTGGTGGAGAGGACCGCTTGCCCCTCGGATCTCCGCGTCGTCTACGCGCAGCTGACCGACGAGGGGGCGGCGAAGCTCGAGGCCGCATCGTGCGGCCACGTCGGCTCGGTTCGCGAGCTCTTCGAGGAGCACTTCGACGCTGGGGAGATCGAACGCCTCGCGGAGCTCCTCGGGCGGTTCCCCGGCGTCGCCGGCGCCGACGACTCCTGCCCCGCCGGCTAGGGAGTCGGATCCCCGAGTCCGGGGTACTACGTTCTGATCATGGGCGACGCGAACGAGCTGCGCGCGGCGGGTGCTCCTTCGCGTGTCGAGATGGCCGAGCGTGTGCTCCGCATCCAGTCCGTCACCGATGCGGCGCTCTCGAACCTGACGCTGGACGGCCTCCTCGAAGAGCTCGTCGACCGCGTGGGGGCCGCGGTCGGCGCCGACACGTGCGCCATCCTCCTGCTCGATGAGGGCTCCGACCAGCTCGTGGCCCGCGCTGCGCGCGGGATCGAGGAGGAGGTCGAGCAGGGCGTGCGGATCCCGGTCGGCAAGGGCTTTGCGGGCCGCATCGCCGCCGAGCGCAGGACGATCTTCATCCAGGACGTCGACCATTCGTACGTCCTCAACCCGATCCTGCGCGAGAAGGGGATCAAGTCGCTCCTCGGAGCGCCCCTCGTCTCACGGGGCAAGGTGCTCGGGGTCATCCACGTCGGCACGCTGCGGACGCACCAGTTCTCGGAGGACGAGCGGCAGCTGCTCGAGCTCGCCGCAGGACGCGCGGCGGCAGGCCTCGAACGCGCGCTCCTGCACGAGGACCTGATTCGCCTCGACCGGGTCCGACACTCATTCATCACGGTCGCCTCCCACGAGCTGCGGACCCCGGCCTCGGCCGTGCTCGGCGCTGCACTCACGCTCCGCGAGCGGGCGGGACATCTCTCGCCCGACGACGACCGGCGCCTCAGAGAGATGCTCGCGGACCAATCCCTGCGGCTCGCACGGCTGATCGAGCAGCTCCTCGATGTCTCGCGGGTGGAGAACGAGGCGGTCGAGCTCCATCCCCGCCGCCTCCTGCTCGCCGACCACCTGCGCACGACCGTCGAAGCGGTCGCCGACGGAACCTCGGGCCTCGAGCTCGACGTGCCGGCAGACCTCGTCGTCGAAGCCGACCCGCTCGCCCTCGAGCGTGTCGTGTCAAACCTCGTGACGAACGCCCTGCGCTACGGAGAGCCGCCGATCGTCATCTCTGCGCAGCAACGCGACCGGCACGTACGCGTGAGCGTGACGGACTCGGGACCGGGAGTGCCGGAGGAGTTGCAGAACCGCCTCTTCGAGCAGTTCGTGCGCGGCTCGAACACGCAGGGAAGCCAGGGCACCGGGCTGGGCCTCGCGATCGCGCGCTCGTATGCACAGGCGCACGGCGGTGACCTGGTCTACTGCCCGGACGGGCGCGGCGCCCGGTTCGAGCTGCTCCTGCCGGCGAGCTGAGAGCTCCCTTGGAGAGTTCGCTCAGGAACGCCGGTGGATGACGTCCTCGATTGCGGCGACCACGGTGTCGGAGGCCCGGTTCAGGATCTGCACGTGGTTCGCGGGCGTTGTCGCAAACACCGACACCCGCTCGTTGCTCGCCTCGGCTTCGGCGGCGTAACTGCGCACCGTGCGCATCTCCTCCTCCGTGGCGCCCGAGTGGGCTCCCGTGCCGACGATGTAGACGGTCGGGGCTTCCAGGGCCGCGAGGTCAGGCCCGAGCTCGCCGTTGACGGCGTCCATCTCGATCACGACCTCCGCCGACTCGGCGGGTGACATCCGGGCCGAGCGGCCGAGGGCTGCGAGGATGCGCATGATCCATCCCAAGCGGCGGAACTGCGCGCGGACCTTCCTCCTTCCCCGCTTCGTCGAACATCGTCACGGGGTAGGCGCCGTCGATGAGCACCAGCCCGCCGACCCGATCGGGATGCTGCGCCGCGTAGCGCATGGCGATCGTGGCGCCTTGGGGCCAGCCGACGAGGATCGGGTGTTCGAGCCCGGTCGCAGCGATGACGATTCCGACGTCGTCGACCGCTCCCTGTACGGAGTAATCGGCCGATCTGCCCGACTTGCCGCGTGCCCGCGCGTCGAACCGGACCGTGCGGTACTTCCCGCCGAGACGCCGGATCACGCGGTTCCAGTTCGCACGGTGCCGAAGCCGCCACTGAGGAAAAGCATGGCTGGGGCGCCGCCTGAGTGTCGACGGCGTGGATCCGAGTGTCGGCGGCCGGGATCGTCAGTTGTGAGGATGTGCGCATGTCCTGGAGCTTCGGCGACGTCCTCGATTGGCGATCACACGGTAACCGGCTCGGCGACCTCCTCAAGGAGCGTTTGAGTTCGGGCGCTCCCCCTGTCGCTAACGACGGAACGGGCGCTTCACGAACGAGAGCGCCCAGACGCTGGCCGCCACCACCGCGGCGAGCGCGTTGGTCTGGACGCACGCACGGCAGGCGTTGCAGCACACGGTTGCCATCGGCGCGTGTTCGCCGTAGCGAGTTGCCAGCGGCAGCGTCTTGACCGTCACACGTTCAAGCACGTTCTCAGTCTAATCCGGAGTCAGCGTGAGACTTTTTCGCCAGACCCTCCTTGACAGGGGAACGTCTGTTCGTGTAGAACATACGTTCCCATGATCGCCTGCCTGAACATCACAGCCTTTTCCCTCCGCGCCGCCCTCCGTTCCCGACCGGAACTCGTGCGCGGGCCCGTCGCGCTCGCTCCGCCTCCCGGCAGCCGGCCGCTGCTGGGGGCATGCACCGCCGCCGCCGAGGAGGCGGGCGTGCGCCCGGGGATGCGTCTCTCCGAGGCGCTCGCCACCTGTCCCGACATCGTCCTCGCCGAGCAGGATCCGGCCGCGGCCGAGGAGGAGTGGGAGCGGATCCTGCGGCGGCTCGAGGACGCGGGGCTCGCCGTCGAGCCCGTCGAGCCGGGGTGTGCGTACTTCGAGACCGAGTGCATCGAACGCCTCGCGGGAGGCCTAAACGGCGTCCTGCGGCGCGCGCTCGACGCCGTCGGCCCGTTCTGGGAGCCGCGCGTGGGCGTTGCGGGGCGCCGCTTCGCAGCGCTCGCGGCTGCGAGCGTCGCCCCGGCCGGCCGGGCGCTCGTCGTCGACGACCACGAGACCGAGCTCTTCCTCGAGCCGCTGCCGCTGCACCTGCTTCCTCTCAGCCCGGAAAGGCGCGACGAGCTGGCCGAGCTCGGCATCAGAGAGCTCGGTGAGCTTGCGCGCCTGCCGCGCGCGGCCGTCGCGGATCGCATCGGGCGCGAGGGGGACGAAGCCTGGAGCCTTCTGCGCGGCGAGAACGGTGGCGGCGTCGAGCCGAGACGACCGCCGGCCGAGATCGCCGAGGCGCTCGAGTTTCCCGAGCCCGTGGCGAACGAGCTCACGCTCGCGCGCGCGTTCTCCGCTCTCCTCGACCGGCTGCTCGCTCGCGAGGAGCGCGGCGGCCGGATGCCGAGGCGGCTCGCCGTCTCCGCACGCCTGGTCGGCGGCGGCTCCTGGCGGCGGACGGCGACGCTCCGGGAAGCGACCGCAGAGCCCGAGCGGCTGCGCCAGTCCCTGGCGCCGAAGCTCAAAGAACTGCCTGCGCCGGCGGTCGAGCTCCGGCTCGAGCTGGGGGAGCTGAGCGAGTCCGTAGGGACTCAGACCGAGCTCGTCCGCCCGCGCGGCAGTCGACTCCGCGGCCGCCTGCGCGAGGGGCTTCGGCAGGTGCGGGCGGCGGTCGGGATGGACGCGATTTGCACCGTCGTGGAGGTCGCGCCGTGGTCACGGGTTCCCGAGACCAGGGCGATTCTCGTGCCGCGCGACGACTGAACGAGCCTCGCTCCGTGCAGGTCACGGTCGAGGAGGGGCTCCCGGCTGCCGTCGGCGGCGTGCGGGTCTTCCAGGTGCGCGAGGAGTGGCGTGTCGTCGACCGCTGGTGGACGGACGAGCCTCTGCGCCGCCGCTACTTCGACCTCGTGCTGGCGACGGGTGAGAACGTGGCTGTCTTCCGGGACGAGGAGGGGGGAGGCTGGTTTCGCCAGAAGGCCTAGTCGCCGGTTTTCGGGCCCGCTCTGAGCGCCGATTTTCCGGGGCCGCCGCGTGCCTCCCTCCACGGCGAGCCTATCGCGGAAAGGCGCGCGGGTGGTGCGCGGACCCGCTCGGAAAGGTCGCGTGAGAGGGGCGGAATACGTCGAGCTGCACGCCCACTCGGCTTACAGCTTCCTGGACGGCGCCTCGCTCCCCGAGGAGCTCGCCGTCCGCGCCGCCGAGCTCGGCTACTCGGCTCTCGCCCTCACCGACCACGATGGCGTCTACGGCTCGCTCGAGTTTGCCCACGCGGCGCGGGCAGTCGGCCTCCGCGCCATCACGGGCGCCGAGGCGACGCTCGTGGACGGCTCGCACGTGACCCTGCTCGTCGAGAGCCCGCGGGGCTACGCGAACCTCTGCCGGCTCCTGACCTCCGCCCACGCGCGCGAGCGCCTCAACCCGGGCCTCGACCCTGAGCTCCTCGCAGAGCTGAACGAGGGCCTCGTCTGCCTTTCGGGCTGCGCACGCCACGGCCTCGCCGTCAGGAACCCGAACGCGGCAGCGCGCCTGGCCCGGGCCTTCGGACGCGAGCGTTTCTTCGTCGAGCTCCAGCGCCCCTATGCCCGCGGCGATGCCCGCCGGAACGCCGCGCTCCGCGACCTCGCGGCCGCGATCGACGTCCGGACTGTGGCCACAGGAGACATCCACACCCATCATCTGCGCCGCGCGCGCCTCCAGGACGTCCTCGTCGCAGTGAAGCGAAACGTCCCGCTCGAGGGCTGCGAGGCGGAGCGGCGGGGGAACGAGGAGTTCGTCCTCACGGCCCCGGGCGAGGCAGCGGCGCGCTTCCCGGGAGACGAGGAAGCGGTCCGGACGACGGTCGAGCTCGCCGAGCGGCTCGAGTTCGACCTGACGCAAGAGCTCGGCTATCGCTACCCGGACTTCTCCGACGGCGCCGATCCCGCCCACGTCCAGCTCGCCCAGGTCTGCGGTCGCGCCTTCGAGGAGCGCTACCGGAACGCGCCCGCCGGTCTGCGCTCCCGGGCCGACACCCGGCTGCGCGAAGAGCTCGCGCTGATCGGCGAGCTCGGCCTCTCCGGCTTCTTCCTCCTCCACTGGGAAGTGCTCGAGCTCGCGCGCGAGGTCGCCTACGAGGTGCGCGGACCGGGCTCTCCGCGGCACCTCCTGCCGCCCGGCCGCGGCCGCGGAAGCTCCGTCGGCTCGCTCGTCTGCTACCTGACCGGGCTCTCACACGTCGATCCCGTCTCGGCCGGGCTCGCGCTCGGCCGCTTCCTCAACCCCGAGCTCGTCTCCGTCCCCGACATCGACCTCGACTTCCCGCGCGACATCCGCGAAAAGCTGATCGTCGCGGTCATCGAACGCTACGGGCACGAGCACTCGGCGCTCGTGGCGAGCTTCTCGACCTACCACTCGCGCGGGGCGATCCGCGACGTCGGCAAGGCACTCGGCCTGCCGCAGGCCGAGCTCGAGCGGCTCGCCCGGCTGACCGAGGGCAATCCGCGCCGCGTGGCGGAGGAGCTCGAGCGACTCCCGGGCGCCGAGTCGAAGCTGGCCTCGCCGCGCTGGCGTGCCTTCGGCGAGCTCTGCGGCGAGATCGGCGGCCTGCCGCGCCACCTGTCCCAGCATCCGGGCGGCATGGTCGTCTCGAGCCGGCCGCTCGTCGAGCTCGTCCCGGTCGAGCACGCCGCCATGGAAGGCCGCAAGCTCTGCCAGTGGGACAAGGACTCCTGCGCCGACGCCGGGTTCCTCAAGATCGACCTGCTCGGGCTCGGGATGCTCTCCGCGGTCGAGGAGTGCGTCGACCAGGTCGTTCGCCTGCGCGGCGAGCGGATCGACCTCTCGCGCATCCCGCTCGACGACCCCGCGGTCTACCGGGAGATCCAGGACGCGGACACCGTCGGCCTTTTCCAGATCGAAAGCCGGGCGCAGATGCAGAGCCTCCTGCGCACACGGCCCGAGAACCTCGACGACCTCACCGTCCAGGTCGCGCTCGTGCGCCCGGGCCCGATCCAGGGGAAGGCGGTGCATCCCTACGTGGAACGGCGCCAGCGCAGGCGCGAGGATCCCGCCTACGTCGTCCCGCACGACCACCCGCTCCTCGCCGAGTGCCTCGAGGAGACGCTCGGAGCGATCATCTTCCAGGAGCAGGTGCTCGACGTCGCGATGGCGCTCGCCGGCTTCTCGGTCGGCGAGGCGGAGGGCCTGCGCCGGGCGATGAGCCGCAAACGCAGCCACGACGCGATCGAGGCTCACCGTGAGCGCTTCTTCGAGGGGGCGGCGAGAAACGGCGTCCCCCGCGCGACGGCCGAGCTCGTCTTCTCGAAGATCAACGGCTTCGCGTCCTTCGGCTTTCCGAAGTCGCACGCGGCGGCCTTCGCGCTCCTCGCATACCAGTCGGCCTGGCTGCGCCACTACTACCCGGGCGAGTTCCTCTGCGCCCTCCTGAACGCCCAGCCGATGGGCTTCTACCCCCCGGCGAGCCTCGTGCGCGACGCCCAGCGGCGCGGGGTCGACGTGCTGCCGCCGGACGTGAACCTGAGCGCCGCCTCCTGCCGGATCGAGGGCGACGCGGTGCGGATCGGTCTCGGCTACGTGAAGGGAATCGGCGAGGAGCCCGCGCAGGCGTTCGTCGCCGAGCGGGAGAAGGGCGGAGAGTTCCGCAACGTTCTCGAGCTCGCTCAACGGGCGCCGGTCGACCGGCCCGGCCTCGAGGCGCTCGTCGCCTCGGGAGCGTGCGATTCGTTCGGCTGGCCGCGCCGCCAGCTCCTCTGGCGGCTGGGGCTCGCGCCGCGCTCGGTCTCGGTCGGGTCCAGGGGCGACGAGCGCCAGCTCGTGTTGCCTCTCGGCCCGACCACGGAGATCCCGGAGCTGGCGGAGCAGACCTCGTGGGAGCGCATGCTCGCCGACTACCGGACGACGAGCATGTCGATCGGCGTCCACCCGCTCGAGCTCCTGCGCCCGCATCTGCCGGCGGAGGTCGCCTCGAGCGCCGACCTCGACCACATCGAGAACCGGAGCCCGATCGCAGTGGCCGGCCTGGTCGTCGCTCGCCAGCGCCCCGCGACGGCGAACGGCGTCGTCTTCATGCTCCTCGAGGACGAGCACGGCCAGATGAACCTCGTCGTCCCTCCGCCGGTATACGAGCGCTTCCGCCCGCTCGTCCGCAGCGAGCCGCTCCTCCTCGCCCGCGGCCGCTACGAGCGCTTCGAGCGGAACAGGAACGTCGTCGTGGAGGAGCTCGTCACGCTGGCGCCGCTCGCCCGCCAGGCCGCCGGCGAGGCCGAGGTGAGCTCGGCGCTTCCCGAGGCCCATCACTTCGGCCACCGTTAGGGTTGGCTCCGTGACCGGCCCGCGCTCGCTTTGGCTCCAGGAGGCGCTGCGCGCGGAGAACGGCGCCGATTCGCACGAGCTGGTCGAGGACACGACCGCCGATGTCTGCATCGTCGGCGGCGGCTACACGGGCCTCTGGACCGCGCTGCGCGTCAAGGAGCTCGAGCCGGACGCCGACGTCGTCCTTCTCGAGCAGGACATCTGCGGCGGCGGGCCCTCCGGCCGAAACGGCGGCTTCGCGCTCACGTGGTGGTCGAAGATCCAGACCCTGATCAAGCGCACCGGCGAGGAGGAGGCATTCCGTCTCGCAAAGGCCTCCGAGGAGGCTGTGCGGGAGATCGGCGCCTTCTGCGAGCGCGAGGGAATCGACGCGCACTTCCACCAGGGCGGCTGGCTCTGGACGGCGACGGCACCCGCGCAGATGGGCGCGTGGCAGTCGAGCGTCGAGACCGCCGAGGCGCACGGCGAGCATCCCTACGAGCTCCTGACCGCGGAGGAAGTGCAGGTGCGCACCGGCTCGCCGATCCATCTCGGCGCCGCGTTCGAGAAGACCGGCGCGATCGTCCAACCGGCTCTGCTCGCCCGCGGCCTCCGGCGCGTGGCGCTCGAGCGGGGGGTGCGGATCTTCGAGCGCACCCCGATGGTCGAGCTCGACCGGGAGCGTGGGATCGTCCGGACTCCTTCCGGCTCGGTCGAGGCCGGCGCGACGGTGCTCGCCCTGAATGCCTGGGCGACGAAGATCCCCGAGCTCGCCAGAGCGGTCGTCGCCGTCTCGAGCGACATGGTCGCGACCGCGCCGATGCCGGAACTCCTCCGGGAGAGCGGCTGGACCGGGGGAGAGGCGATCTCCGACTGCCGCCTGCTCGTGCACTACTACCGGCCGACGAGAGACGGCCGCGTCGCCTTCGGGCGCGGCGGCGGCCGCCTCGCCTTCGGCGGCCGGGTGAACTCGAACTTCGACTACAACGGCCGCCAGACGCGCGAGCTCGAGGCGGAGCTCGTCGACCTCGTTCCGGCAGCCAGGGGCGTGGCGGTGACCCACGCGTGGGGCGGTCCGATCGACCGCACGACGGACGGTCTGCCGATCTGCGGCTCCCTTCCGACCTCGGCGCGGATCGTCTACGGCACGGGCTTCTCCGGCAACGGGGTCGCGCCCTCGCTCACCGTCGCCAGGATCCTCGCCTCGAGCGCGCTTCGCCGCGACGACGAGTGGTCCGCGTCGGGACTGAACCGTGGCGTCCGAGGCACGTTCCCACCGGAGCCGATTCGCTTCGTCGGCGGGCTCGTCGTACGTGGCGCTGTCCGCCGCAAGGAGGGCCGCGAAGACCGGGAACGGAGCGTCGACCCGGTCACGAGGGCGCTCGCGGGCCTCGCGCCGCAGGGTTTCTTCCGCCGGCCACGCTGACTCCTACAATTAGGGAGATGGAGGATCCGGCTCCGCTCACGCTCACCCTCGAGCCACTCGACGACCATCTGATCGTGGAGCCGCTCGACGAGGACGTCGAGACGCGGACGGGCTTGATCATTCCGCAGAGCGCCGAGGCGGGCTGCCGCTCCGGAATCGTGACAGCGGTCGGCGGCGAGGCGCACGGGATCGATCCCGGCGACAAGGTGCTCTTCCCGAAGGGAGCCGGCTTCGACGTCCGCCTCGCGGGCGTGGCCGTCAAGGTGCTGCGGCGCGGCGACCTGATCGCTCGCGTCCACGATTGAGCCCGCCGGGCGCCGAGCAGCCGGTCGTCTTCTTCGCGACCGCGGGCGAGCTCGAGGCCTGGCTCGACGAGCGCCACGACGAGGTGGACGGGATCTGGCTGAAGCTCGCCAAGAAGGGGTCCGGGATCGAGTCGGTCAGCTACCTCGAGGCGGTCGAGAGCGCGCTCTGCTTCGGCTGGATCGACGGTCAGGCGCGCGGGCTCGACGAGCAGCACTACATGCAGCGCTTCACGCCGCGGCGGGCGCGGAGCAAGTGGTCGAAGCGGAACCGGGGGAAGGCGGAGCGGCTGATCGCCGAGGGCCGGATGCGGCCGGCCGGCCTCGCGGAGGTCGAGCGCGCCCGGGCCGACGGGCGCTGGGACGACGCGTACGACTCCGCGGCCACGGCGACGGTGCCGGACGACTTCCGGGTCGCGCTCGACGCCGAGCCCGAGGCCAGAGCCTTCTTCGACACGCTGTCGAGCTCGAAGCGCTATTCGTTCCTCTACCGGATCGCGGACGCGAAGCGACCGGAGACGCGCGCCAAGCGCATCGCCGAGTACGTGGCTCTCCTGCGGGAGGGCAAGACGCTCGGTTAGTCCAGCTGGAGGCCGAAGCGCGGCAGCCGTTTGCGGACGGCGCGGTTGAAGACGTGCTCGTACTCCTCGGCGGACGCCTCGTCGAGCGTCGCAGCGTAGTTGTCGCGGAGCGCGACGAGCTCGTCCGTTCCCGTCTCGACGAGGTCGGAATAGTCGCCGTAACGCTCCTCCGCCTGGTCTCGAGGCGCGCGGTCGTAGGCTGCAAGGGCGGCTTCGGCGTCGCGGATCAGGCCTTCGTGCTCGGCCGCGAAGAGAGCGAGCTGGCGCTCGACGAGATCGGCGAAACGCCTGCGCACGCTCCTATGCTGCCTTCGCCGTGGGGCTCGTCATCCGTACGTGGAACCTCTATCACGGCCGCACGCATCCGAAGACGGGGCGAACGTATCTCGAGCGGATGGTGCGCCTCGCGAGCATCGATGCGCCCGACGTCGTCGCCCTCCAGGAGGTGCCGCTCTGGGCGCTCGGGCGGCTCGAACGTTGGAGCGGCATGCGGGCGCTCTGGGCGGTGGCGGTGCCCGGCTTGCTCGGACCGGTCGCGCGCTTCCTGACGGACCTCGACCCCGTTCGCGTCAGGTTCACCGTCGCCGGGCAGGCGAACGCGCTCCTCCTGAACCCGCGCTTCGTGCTGGAGGACGAGCGGACGCTCGTCATGAACCCCGAGGTGGGCAACCTCGAATGGATCACTGGCGGCCGGCAGCGCCGCGTCTGCCACGCCGTCGACCTCGAGCTCGACGGCGAGCGTCTGACCGTGGCGAACCTGCACGCGACGAACAACGCGGCCCTGGCCCGGGTCGAGGTGGGGCTCGCCGCCGACTTCCTGGTCGAGGCGGCGCGCTGCATCCTGTGCGGTGACTTCAACGTGCCCGCCTACGCCGTCCACGATCTCTCGTCGCCGATCGAGGGAATCGACCAGATCCTCGTGCGCGGCCTCGAGTTCGAGCACGCTCCGAGCTCCTGGCCTGCCGCCCGGCGCCGGCTGAGCGGCGGCCTTCTCCTCTCTGACCACGCTCCGGTCGACGCGGTGGTGGCATGGACGTAGAGGCGATCCGCGCCGAGCTGCCCGTGCTCGAGCGGCTTGCCTATCTGAACGCGGGCACGAACGGCCCGCTGCCGCGCCGGACGGTCGAGGCGATGTGCTCGGCGCTCGGAAGCGATCTCGAGGAAGGGAGATCGAGCGGCCCTTACTTCGAGACGATGCTCGCCCGCCGGGACGAGGTGCGGGCCGCCCTCGCCGCCGTCCTCGATGCCGCTCCGGAGGACGTGGCGCTCACGAGCTCGACCACGGAGGGCTGCAACGTCGTCCTGAACGGGCTCGGCATCGGGCCCGGAGACGAGGTCGTGACGACGGACTCGGAGCATCCCGGCCTCTTCGGCGGTCTCGTGGCCTCGGGGGCCGACGTACGCGCGGTCCCGGTCCGAGACCTCGCCGTCGCGGACGTGCTCGGCGCACTCGAGGCGGCGATCGGCGAAGGGACAAGGCTCATTGCTCTCTCGCATGTCTCCTGGCTTACCGGGGCCCGCTTCCCGGTCGGCGAGCTGGCCGGTCGCGGCGTGCCGTTCCTCGTCGACGGCGCGCAGGCGGCCGGCGCCATCCCCGTCGACGTCGACGAGCTCGGCTGCGACTTCTACACCGTCTCGGCCCAGAAGTGGCTGCTCGGCCCCGACGTCACGGGCGCGCTCTACGTGCGGCCAGACCGCGTCCCCGAGCTTCGCATGGCGATGCCGTCCTACGGCTCCTGGGACTTCGAGGAGGGCTACACGTACGAGCCGCGGGCCGGCGCGGCACGGTTCGACCCCGGGTGGATCTCGCCGGTCGCCGCCGCCGGGCTGCTCGCCTCGCTCGCGTTCGCCTCCGAGGCGGGCGAAGAGCGTTTCCAGCATGCCGCGGCGACGGCGGCCCATCTCCGCCGCGCGCTCGAGGCAGCCGGGCACGAGGTCGTCACCGAGCCGGAGCAGGCGACGCTCGTCACCTGGAAAGCCGACGGCGACTCGAAGGCCGTCGTGGAGCGGCTGGCGGATGCCGGCGTGGTCATCCGCGACGTGCCCGACGTCGGCTGGCTGCGCGCCTCCTGCGGCTTCTGGACGAACGAGGACGACCTCGAGCGCCTCCTCGGCGCCCTCTAGGCCTTCTCGAGCACGCCGTACCAGTCGGGCGGCTCGGCCGCTCGCATCCAGGCGAGGCGCCAGCCGGTTCCCGGAAGCAGGCTGTCGAGCTCGGCGGGGGAGACGCAGAGGAGCTCGAACCAGGGCGTCGCGATCTCGCCGTAGCGGATGCGGATCGTCACCTCGCCGGGCATCCGGCCTCTCCGCGCGTTCCGCTCCATGTAGGCGCGCTCGGCCTCGTCGTTGCCGACATGCGGGTCGACGCTGTCGAAGACGATCTTCCCATGAGACGTCGTCAGCGCGTGCAGCCGGTCGAGCGTCTCCCTCGTTGCCCGCGCGCTTCCGGCCAGCCCCAGGTTTCCGCACATCAGGAGGACCGTGTCGAAGAGGCCGAGCTCCGCGCCGATCTCCGCGAGCGCGAGCGTGCGTGCATCACGGATGCCGCGCCGGCGACAGACCTCGACCGCGCCCGGCGACATGTCGATTGCGACGACCTCGAGCCCGCGGCTCTGCGCCTCGACGCTGTGGCGGCCGGCTCCGGCGCCGATGTCGAGCACGCGGCCGCGCACGAGGTCGAAGGCCTCGCGCTCGTGCGGGTGCCACTCCTCCGGGCCGGCGAAGAAGGAGCTCGCCGGGAGGGCGGGGCTGGTGCGGCCGTCGTCGCGCTCGAGCTCGGCCTCGCCCGCTCTGCTGGCAAGGCGATCGAGGAGGAGCCGGCCGAAGGCGTCCTCCTGCGGGCGAAGAATGTCGGCCGCTATGCCGCTTCCGAGGTTCGCAGGCCGAGCTGGCCCGCGATCGGACGCATCGCAGCGACGACGTTCCGGATGTGATCGTCGAGCTCGACTCCGAGCTCCTCGGCACCGCGATAGACCTCGTCGCGATGGACGCCGGCCGCGAAGGACGGCTGCTTCAGCTTCTTGCGGACCGACTTCGGCTCGAGCGTGTCGATCCCATCGGGCCGCACGAGCCCGCAGGCGTGCACGAAGCCGGCCAGCTCGTCGCAGGCGAAGAGCGTCTGCTTCAGCTTCGTGTCCCGCGCCATGTGCAGGTGCTCGGCGTGGGAGAGCACGGCCTCGATCAGCTCCTCGGGGTAGCCCTCCTCACGGAGGATCGGCGCGCCGTCCTGGGGATGCTCGTCGAGGGTCGGATGGATCTCGTAGTCGAAGTCGTGCAGGAGCGCGGTCGCCCGCCAGAATTCCTCGTCCTCGCCGAGCTCGCGCGCGTACCAGCCGACCGCCGCCTCCACCGCGAGGGCGTGGCGGCGCAGCGCCTCCGCCTTCGTGTACTCGGTGAGCGTTTCCCACGCCCGCTCGCGGGTTACTTCCATCGGGCGAAGTAGGATACCCTCGCCGCCGTCTGAGGCCAGGACCACCGTCAATGTCGCGCACAGTCGTATCCGATGCCCAGATGGAGGCTTTCGTCATCGAGGGCGCGCGGCCGCTCAGCGGGTCGATCCGTGCAGCCGGGAACAAGAACGCGGCGCTGCCGATCATCGCCGGCTGTCTCCTCGCCGACGAGCCGGTCACGCTGACGAACGTCCCGGCGATCACGGACGTCGAGACGATGCTGGATCTCGCTGCCGACCTCGGCGTGGAGGTGGAGCGCCGGGGCGGGGGAGAGGTGAGGCTGAACGGCGGCACCGTCGCCAAGCAGGAGCTCGATGAAGAGCTCTGCCGCCGCATCCGCGCCTCGATCCTCTTCGCCGGGCCGCTCCTCGCGCGCTACGGCCGGGCGCTCGTGCCCCCTCCCGGAGGGGACATCATCGGCCGCCGGCGGCTCGACACGCACATCCACGCGCTCGCCAGCCTGGGGGCTGCAATCAACGTGAACAAGGCTGCCTACGACATGCGGGCTTCCGGCCTGCGCGGTGCCGAGATCTTCCTGGACGAGGCCTCGGTGACGGGAACCGAGAACGCCGTCATGGCCGCCGTCCTCGCGCCCGGCGAGACCGTGATCGGAAACGCGGCCTGCGAGCCGCACGTCCAGGACCTCTGCCGCTTCCTCGTCTCGCTCGGAGCCCAGATCGAGGGGATCGGATCGAACGTCGTCCACATCCAGGGCGTCGAGCGGCTCCACGGCGGGGAGTGGCGGATCTGCCCCGATCACATCGAGGTGGCGAGCTTCATCGGCCTCTCCGCAGTCACGGACGGCGAGGTCGTCATCGAGGAGGTCGTCGCCGACGATCTCGTCGCGATCTGGCCGGCCTTCGAGCGGCTCGGAATCGAGTGGGAGGTGAACGGCACCTCCGTCCGGGTCCCGGGGAAACAGGAGCTCGAGATCCGCGACGACATCGGCGCCCAGATCCCGAAGGTCGAGGACGGCCCCTGGCCGGCCTTCCCAGCCGACCTGACCTCGATTGCGCTCGCCGTCGCCACCCAGGCCCGAGGCACGGTCCTGATCTTCGAGAAGATGTTCGAGAACCGCCTCTTCTTCGTCGACAAGCTGGTGGGCATGGGAGCGCGAATCATCCTCTGCGATCCGCACCGCGCCGTCGTCACGGGCCCGGCACGCCTCTACGGAGAGCGCATGGAGAGCCCGGACATCCGCGCCGGCATGGCCATGCTGATCGCGAGCCTCTGCGCGGAGGGCACGTCGACGATCGGGAACATCGGGCAGATCGACCGCGGATACGAGAAGATCGACGAGCGCCTGCGTGCCGTCGGCGCCCACATCGAGCGAACGGAGATCTCGTGACGAAGCGCGTCATCCGGACGGACCAGGCCCCGGCGCCTTTCCAGGGCGCGCCCTATTCGCAGGGGATCGTGCACGGAGATCTGGTCTTCGTGTCCGGCCAGCTCGGGGTCGACCCGAGCGGCGGCCAGGTCGTGGACGGCGGCATCGCCCCGCAGACGGAGCAGGTGATGAAGAACCTCGGCGCGATCCTCGAAGCCGCCGGCTCGAGCCTGGCCAACGTCGTCAAGGCGACGATCTTCCTCGCGGACCTCGGCGACTTCCAGGCCATGAACGAGGTCTACGGCCGCTACATGGGCGAGGAGCCGCCCGCGCGGGCGACGTTCCAGGTGGCAGGCCTTCCGTCGGGCGCCCTCGTCGAGATCGAGGTCGTCGCCCACGTCTGAGCTAGCGTCGGCGCAAGACGCCTATGTCACGCGTAGATAGGCCCAACCCGAGGTGTCGCCGAGGTTGATGGTGCTGCCCGAGAAGACGACTCGCACTCGGTATTTGCCGCGAGAGGTGTTGTAGAGGGCGGCGTAGGCCGACCCAGATGGCTGAATCTGGAAGCTCGCCGTCGTGGTCGTGTGCCAGGAGCCTCCGCTGTATCGCTGCGCCACGAACTTGAGCAGGCTTCCCGACTGGTTCGGCTTCACGCCTCCGCGCACCTGCGGATTCGCGCCGTGGTGGAAGAGCTTGTACTTTCCGGAACGCCCATACGAGCCGCTCACGGACACGGTGGCGCGGGCGTGCACCCTGACCACGCGGCCGGGGCTGGTCGAGGCAGCGTGCGTATCGTCGCCCTCGAACTCGGCCGTATACGTCGTCCTGCGCGTCGGCTTGGCCGTGAAAGCAGCCTTTCCACCGGCATCGACCGAAACGCGCTTGAGTAGTGTCTTCTGCCCGAGATAGGGGCTCGCGTAGAAGGCGATCCGACCCCGGCTGCCCGTCAGCTTTGCGCTCAGCTTCACGGAGCCGGCGTACTTGACCTTCGAGGAGGAGAGCGATAGAGCCATGCTCGTCGGAGCAGGCGGCAGAGTCGGAGAGCCGAGGACGCGAAAGTCCGTCTTGCCGGTGGCCGGATTCTCCGTTACGGCGAAGAGCCGACTCGCATCGGGGCTGAAGGCGAGGCCGCCGGGATGGAGCGTGTAGCCGTTCGCGCCGAAGTCCCAGTGCCGGATCTCGGTCCCGGTCGCGGTGTCGAACACGAAGGCGTCCGGCTTGTAGTACGCGTCAGCACCGGCCGCGACGAAGTCTCCCGCGTCGGTGAGCGCGACGGAATTCGGGTACGGCCCCGTCGAGTAGGCGCCCGAGAGCGTGAAGTCCGCAACGGAGAACGCCTGCACCGAGTATGGGGAGCCGGAAGCAACCAGGATGTCGCCGCCGTCAGCCGTGTAGCGAAGCTGTTTGATGTTCCCTGCCCCGCCTGGGCTGAACGAGCTCGTGGTCAGCACCGGTGAGCCGCTCGAGACGTCGTAGACGAAGACAGTCGATCCCCCGACGTCGGCGGCGGCGAGCGCGTTCGCGTCGGTGGGACTCGTTGCGAACGTGTTGCAGCTGCTCGCGCTTCCGAGCTCGGTCTGCAGATCCGTGCCGTCGAGAGCCGCCGAGCCGACGCCTCCCGAGTTGTTGCAGTTGTACGAGAACCACACGCGTCCCCCTGCGAGGGCCAGCCGGCTCGGCGCCGACATACCCGTCGTCGCGAAGCGGCCGGTTTCGGCGAGGGTGGCCGTGTCGATCATGCTGATCGAGCTCGCGTTCTGAAGGGCGACGTAGAGAGTGCCGTTCGCCTCGTCGAGTGCCATGCCCGTTGCGCCCTGCTGGCCGGTGATGGTCGTTACGAGCGCGCCGTCGAAGTCGAGCACGGCGACGCTTGACGCCGTCGCGCCGCCCGTGACGAAAACATGCCCACTCCCACCGTCCACGATCATGTCCGCATACGAGGAGAACGGAAGCTGTGTCCTCGTCGCTCCCAGCCCCGCAGGCGAGAAGAGCGCGGCCGCGACGCAGGCAATCGTGACTGCGGTCAGACCCCGCCGCATCATCTGGGTCCCTCGACGAGCGTGGCGAGAAGGAGGCGCAGCTTCGAGTACGTCATTCGGCCCATTTCGTTCGCGACCCCGGCCCGCTACGGACGTCGTTTGGCGCGCTCATCGTGGTCCGCTTTGCCAGGCGTCACGTCCCCCAGAGAGGGGGTTGGCAGGGGGCCGGACTAACCTTCGGGGCGTGGAGGTCATCGTCACCCACGCCAACACCGATTTCGACGCGTTTGCGGCCATGCTGGCCGCCCGCCGGCTCTACCCGGGCGCCGTCATCGCGTTCTCCGGGTCCCTGAACCGGAACGTCCGCGACTTCTACCGCCTGCACGCGGAGGAGCTCGAGATCGTCGAGTCGGGGCGCATCGACCCCGCGAGCGTCGAGCGCCTCGTCGTCGTCGAGACATCGCATTCCGAGCGGCTCGGCGAGTTCGAGGCGGTCGCCAGGCGCGAGGACGTGGAGGTCGTCCTCTTCGACCACCACGCCGGCGAGGAGCTCGACTGGGTGCGGCCCGAGAACGTCGTCCGCTCCGAGGATGGCGCCCTCACGACGACGATGGTCGCGATCCTCGCCGAGCGGGAGGCCGAGGTCTCGCCGATCGAGGCCACCGCCTTCGCGCTCGGCATCCACGAGGACACCGGCTCGCTCGCCCATGCCGGCACGACCGTCCGCGACGCCGAGGCGCTCGCCTGGTGCCTGCGCCACGGCGCGAGCCAGGAGCTGGTCGCCCAGTACCTGCACACCCCGCTCGCCGAGCGGGAGCGCGCGCTCCTCGACGCGCTCGTCGCCTCGCTCGAGCCGCACGCGGCGGGCGGATACGAGGTGCTCGTGGCCGCGCTTCGCTGGCCCGAATATGTGGACGGCGTCTCCAACCTCGCGCACAAGATCGTCGACCTGACCGACTGCCGTGCGCTCGTCTGCCTCGTCGAGATGGACGACCGGGTCTTCTGCGTCGTTCGCACCAGAGTCGCGGAGCTCGACGCGTCGGCCATCGCGTCGGCACTCGGCGGCGGCGGGCACGCACAGGCTGCCTCGGCGACGTTTCGAGGCTCGCTCGAGGAGGCCCGCGAGCGCGTCTCGGCTGCGCTCCCCGGCGCGCTCCGGCGCGGGGTGGATGCGGGCGAGATCATGTCGCGCCCGCCTCGGTTCGTCTCCCTCGAGGACACCGTCGCGCACGCGATGGTCCTCTGCCAGCGCCATCGCCAGAGCGGCATGCAGGTTGGGGAGGAGGGGAGCCTGGCCGGGATCGTGACGCGGGAGGACCTCGACAAGGCGATCGGCCACGGGCTCTCGCACGCCCCGGTCAAGAGCGTCATGAGCTCCGAGGTCGTCACCTGCTCCGAGGAAACGCCGCTCGCGGAGGTCATGCGGCTCGTCTCGGCCTCGAGTGCCGGGCGCGTGCCCGTCCTCCGCGACGGCCGGGTGGTCGGCGTCGTCACGCGCTCCGACGTCCTGCGGGCGATCGAGGAGCCGAGCGGCAAGGCCGGCGAGGAACGCGCGGAGAGCATCGCCGAGCGGCTCGACGCCCTTGCCGACCTGCGGCCGGTGTTCGAGGCGGTGCAGGCGGTCAGCGGGCCGTTCGACGGCGTCTACCTCGTCGGTGGGGCCGTGCGCGACGTGCTCATGGACGAGCCGAGCTTCGACGTCGACGTCGCCGTCGAGGGAGACGGGATCGCGCTGGCGGAGGCGCTGGCCGAGGCCCTCGGCGGCCGCGTCGTGCCGCACGAGCGGTTCGGCACCGCGATCGTCGTCCACGACGGCGGGCGGGTCGACGTCGCCACGGCCCGCACGGAATTCTACGACAGCCCCGGCGCGCTTCCGACGGTCGAGCAGGCCTCCCTCCGCCAGGACCTCTACCGCCGCGACTTCACGATCAACGCGATGGCGGCGTCGCTGCGCGGCGAGGACTTCGGCCGCCTGGTCGACTACTTCGGCGGGCTCAGCGACCTCGAGAAGCGGGTCGTCCGCGTTCTACACAACCTCTCCTTCATCGACGACCCGACGCGCATCTTCCGGGCGATCCGCTACGAGAACCGCTACGGCTTCGCGATGGACGCCCACACGCTCGCGCTCGCCCGTGCCTGCGTCGAGATGAACCTCGTCGGAGAGCTCTCTTCGGCGCGCCTACGGGACGAGCTCCAGGCGCTCCTCTCCGAGCAGTCCGTGGGCGACTCGGTGCGCCGGCTCGCCGAGCTCGGGATCGACCGCTCAATCCACCCGCGCCTCGCTGCCGATGAGGAGTCCGTGCGCCTGATCGAAGAGCTCGACCGTCTCCGCGCCCGGCTGGCGCCGGAGGCCCCTGCCTGGCGGCTCCGCCTCGCGGCGCTCGCCCGCGGGCTCCGCTCGGACGAGCTCTACGAATGGTTCGAGCGGCTCAAGCTCCGCCGGCGCGACGGCGATCGCATCGCGGATGCCGTGACCGTCGGGCCGCGCCTCCCAGATCTCCTGGGCGACGTCGAGGCGCCGGCGGCGGTGCGCGACCTCGTCGAGCCGCACGATCCAGACGGCGCTCTGGTCGCGCTCGCCCTCGCCGAGGAGCCCGCGCGCTCGCGGATCGAGCGCTACTTCGCCGAGTTCCGCGACGTCCGGCTCGAGATCTCGGGCGGCGACCTCGCCGTGCTCGGCGTGCGGGAATCGCCGCGCGTGGGAGCGATCCTGGAGGAGCTCCTTCGCCGGAAGCTGAACGGCGAGCTCGACGGGCGCGAATCGGAGATCGAGGCCGCCAAGGAGCTGATCTCCGCAGCCTGATGGACCTCGAGACCTTCCTCTACCTCCTGCCGATCGTGCTCGCCAGCCTGACGCTGCACGAGCTCGCGCACGCGTGGGTGGCCTGGCGGCTCGGCGACCCGACTGCGAAGCAGCAGGGACGGTTGACGCTCAACCCGCTGGTTCACATCGACCCGCTCGGGACGGCCATGTTCGCCGTGACGGCGCTCGCGGCCAACCTGCCCTTCGGCTGGGCGCGGCCCGTGCCGGTGAACCCGAACTACTTCCGCCGGGCCAAGGAGGGGATGGCGATCGTCGCGATCGCGGGCCCGCTCATGAACTTCGTCGTCGCGCTCGTCTGCCTCTGGGTGATCCGCCACGTCGAGCTCTCGGAGCAGACGTTCGAGGTGCTCGAGAAGGCCTGGATCGTCAACGTCGTGCTCGGGATCTTCAATCTCATCCCGGTGCCGCCCCTCGACGGGTCGCGCGTCGTCGGCGTTCTGATGGACAACGCGACCTATGCCCGCTGGGTCTCGTTCGACCAGTACGGGATGCTGATCGTCTTCGGCCTCTTCATCGTGTTCCAGGATCAGTTCTCGCGGGTGATGGGTGACGCGCTCGTCTTCGTGCGCGACGTGATGGACGTGCTGGTGCTCGCGTGAACCTGATCGAGCCCCGGCTCGGCGACGGGTACTACGCGGCGTTCTCGACCCGGGAGGGAGGGGTGAGCGAGGGAGACTTCGAGTCGCTCAACCTCGGGATCCTCACGGAGGACGACCCAGAACGGGTCGTCGAGAACCGGCGGCTCCTGTGCGCGGCCGCGGAGGTCGAGCCCGAGACGGCCACGATGCCCTGGCAAGTGCACGGGGCCCGTGTCTTCGAGGCGGACGGCCGCGGCATCGTGACGCCCGGGACCGAGTTCGAGCAGGGCGACGGGCTCTGGACGGAGACGCCCGGGCGAGCGCTCGGAGTCCTGTCCGCCGACTGCTTCCCGGTCGTGCTCGCTCGGCGCGCGGGCCGGCCGCGCATCGCCGTCCTGCACGTCGGCTGGCGCGGCCTGGCCGCGGGCCTCGTCGAGACCGGCATGGCCGCGCTCGCGGGCCCGGCGGTAGCCGCGGTCGGCCCGGGGATCGGGCCGTGCTGCTACGAGGTCGGGGACGAGGTGGCCGAGCCCTTCCGCGCCCGCTTCGGAGAGAGCGTCCTGCGCGGGCGGAACCTCGACCTCCCCGAGGCGATCGAGCGCGCCCTGCGTGCAGCCGGCGTCGAGGAGGTCGAGCGCACCGGCCACTGCACGAGCTGCGAGCCAGAGCTCTTCTTCTCGCACAGGCGCGACCGGGGCCGAACGGGCCGGCAGGGTGTCATTGCCGCTATCCGCTGAGACCGTCCGCGAGAACTACGAGCGGGTCCGCGCCGAGATCGGGGCGGACGTGGACGTCGTCGTCGCGACGAAGTACGTCTCCGCGGACGAGCTCGAAGCTCTCGCGGAGGCGGGCGTCGAGCTCCTCGGCGAGAATCGCCTCCAGGACCTGGCCGCGAAGCACGAGCGCTTCGGCGAGCGGTTCCGCTGGCATTTCATCGGCCATCTGCAGTCGCGCAAGGCCCGCGAGGTCTCCTCGCTCTGCGAGCTCGTACACTCCCTCGACTCGCTCTCGGCTGCCAGACGGCTCTCGGTTCCCGCGCTCGTCGAGGTCAACCTCTCCGGCGAGGAAACGAAGTCCGGCGTGCCGCCCGAGGGCCTCTCCGCGTTCCTCAAGGAGACGCGTGAGCTCGGCCTCGAGATCCGCGGGCTCATGACGATGCCGCCCCTCGCCGGCGACCCCGAGGCCTCGCGCCCCTACTTCCGCCGGCTACGCGAGCTTGCCGAGGCCCACTCACTCTCGCAGCTCTCGATGGGAACGTCCCAGGACTATCGGGTCGCCGTCGAGGAGGGCGCGACGCTCGTTCGGGTGGGTTCCGTGCTCTTCGGCCGCTAAGATTCGGCTCCGTCATGGGTGTTGGACAGGTCTGGAGCCGCGCCCTCGTCTACTTCGGCATCGTCGAGGAGGACGAGTACTGGGACGAGGAGGCGTACGCCGCCGAGGAGGAGCTCGAGCGCACGTACGAGCGTGACCGTGCGAACGTCCGGCGCCTTTCGCCGCGGCGGGAGCGGCGCGAGGAGTTCGAAGACTGGTCGGAGCCCGACGCCGCGAGCACGGCCGTCATCCGCTCCGGCTCGGGCCGGCGGCCGCTCGAGGCGGTCGCCTCCGCCTCGGTGCGCGTTCATCTCGTCGTTCCGCGGAGCTTCAACGACGCGCAGTCGATCGCGGACAAGTTCAAGGAGTCCGTGCCGGTGATCGTCAACCTCCAGGGCACCGACGCCGACCTCTCGAAGCGCCTGATCGACTTCTCGAGCGGGCTCACGTACGCGCTGAACGGGAGCATGCAGCGCGTGGCCGACAAGGTCTTTCTCCTCACGCCGCGGAACGTCGAGGTCTCGGCCGAGGAGCGCGCGCGCCTCATCGACCACGGCTTCTACAACCAGAGTTAGATCCGGCCGAAATCTTCGATTTCGTCCGGAAGGAGCTGACGGTAATCTCGGACCGCGCGCATGCACGTCGTGGGTCGAGATGCGATTTCGACCGGCACGAACGTTAGGTTTCCTCGCATGGTGCTGGTTGCCGACGCCGTCGAGACCGCGCAGAACTTCGTCACGGTCCTCTTCTACGTCTACCTGCTCTGCATCCTCGCCTACATCATCACGTCCTGGATCCCGCTCCCGTACAACGTCTGGCTGAACCGCGTGCAGCGGTTCCTCTACGACGTCGTCGACCCGTACCTACGCCTCTTCCGCCGGCTCCTGCCGCAGCTCTCGGTCGCCGGCCTCGGCCTCGACCTTTCGCCGATCGTGGCGATTCTCGTCCTCTCGGTCGTCTACCAGGTCGTGCTGCGTCTGATCGACCTCGCGGGCTAGCGCAGGAGGCGGCCGGCCGCCGCCGAAAGGGGAAGTCGGTATGTCGTTGACCCCTGTCGAGATCCGGCACCAGCGCCTCCCGCGCCGCCTGCTCGGTTACGAGCGCAAGGCGACCGACGAGCTCCTCGCCGGCGTGGCCGCGAGCTTCGAGCACGTGTGGCGGGAGCGGGCCGATCTCCGCGACGAGCTCGAGGAGCTGGAGAGCGAGCTCGCCCGCCAGAAGGAGCTCGAGCAGGTGCTTCGGACGACGCTCGTGAGCGCCGAGCGGATGGCTGACGACACCCGCACGCAGGCCCGCCGCGAGGCCGACGTGATCGTCGCCGAGGCGCGCTCGGCGGCCCGCGACATCGTGAGCGGCGCCGAGACCGAGCGAGAGCGGATCCGGACCGACATCCGGCGCCTGCGCGACGTCGAGACGGGCGTGCGAGCCGACTATCGCGCCTTCCTCCTCGCCGCGCTCGACCGCCTCGAGAGCGACACCGAAGACGGCCGTTCGGCCGACCAGGCAGCCTGAGAGCGCCCCGACACGCGGGCTATAATCGGCCTCAGTGGCGCGGCGAACAGCTCACGCATGAACACAGACCGCTACCGGGACCTCCTGCTGAAGGAAAGGGCGCAAGTCTTCACGGCGATCCAGCACCTGCACGATTCGACCACGGGCTCGATCGAGGACGAGACGGGGGAAGAGGCGTACCACGACCACCTCGCCGACTCGGCCACGGCCACGCTCAGCCGGGAGATCGACCACACGCTCGGGGAGAACTCCGAGCACGTCCTCATGGCGATCGACGAGGCGCTCGTGCGGCTCGAGAGCGGCACCTTCGGGACATGCGGACGCTGCGGCAAACCGATCGCCGACGAACGGCTCGAGGCGATCCCGTACGTGAATAGGTGTATCGACTGCAAGCGCCTCGAAGAGAGGGGTTAGTCAATCCCGCTCCGCGGCTGATCGACGTTCGCGTCGGATCGGCCACGGACGGGCGAGTGCCGATCTCGATGGTCGAGCGCTCGCTCACGGCCGGTCCCTTCCACTGGCTGGGCCTCCTCGCGATCGCGCTCTCGGCGCTCGCGGCCGACCAGGTGACGAAGCAGATCGTCGTCACGCAACTGGGGCTCGGAGAATCCGTGCACGTGGTCGGGCCCTTCTGGATCCGGCACGTGAACAACCCTGGCATCGCCTTCGGGCTCTTCTCGAGCTGGGCCTCGGCCGTCACCTTCCTGACCGCGGCAGCCGTCCTCTGGATGCTCTTCTACTTCGCCAAGTCCGGCGCGCGCCACCCGATCCTGCCCGTCGCGCTCGGGCTCCTGATCGGCGGCAGCCTCGGCAATCTCGTCGACCGCCTGCGGATCGGCCACGTTACCGACTTCCTCGATCTGCGCTACTGGCCGGCGTTCAACCTCGCCGACACGTTCATCGTCGTCGGCGTCGCGGCGCTCCTGCTCGCTCTCGTGGCCGCCGAGCGTCAACCGCGCATGAGGCGCACATCTTCGGGGCGGCCGGCCCCGAAGACGAGTGCCTGAGCGCCACCTCGACGTCGAGGTTCCTCCCGGTGCCGCCGGCGGGCGCCTGGACCGGTTCGTCGCGAGCCTCGAGGGGGTTGGGTCGCGTGCCGAGGCGGAGCGGCTGCTCGCAGAGCGGCGCGTGCTCCTGAACGGGTCGCCGCGGACGAAGAGCCACCGCCTTGCCCCGGGGGACAGGGTCGAGATCTCGCTTCCGGAGAGTCGGCCCTCGAGCCTCGAGCCGGAGGATCTCGACCTCCGGATCGCCTGGGAGGACGACCACCTCCTCGTGGTCGACAAGCCGGCGGGAATCGTGGTGCACCCGTCCGCGGGTCACGCCCGCGGAACCCTCGTGCACGGTCTTCTCGGGCGCGCGATCGCGGGCGGGGAGGAGGCGTCGCGCCCCGGGATCGTCCACCGGCTCGACCGCGACACCTCGGGGCTCCTCGTCGTCGCCCGCTCCGACGAGGCCCACCGGCGGCTGCAACGCCTGCTGCGCCGCCGCAAGCTCGTACGCGAGTATCTCGCTCTCGTCCGCGGCCGCCCGCGCTCGCGGCGAGGGAGGATCGAGGCGGCGATCGGCCGGGATCGCCGTGACCCGACCCGGATCTCCATGGACACGGAGACGCCTCGCGACGCCGTCACGGGCTTCGAGGTGCTGGAGGCTCTGCCGCGCCACGCGCTCCTGCGCGTCGTTCTCGAGACGGGGCGGACACACCAGATCCGCGTCCACCTGGAGGCGATCGGCCTCCCGGTCGCAGGCGACCCGGCGTACGGAGTCGAGCGCGACCTCGGGCTCGAGCGGCAGTTTCTCCACGCGGCGCGGCTCGCGTTCCCACACCCGTTCAGCGGCGAGGAGATCGCCGTCGAGTCGCCGCTTCCCGCCGACCTTCAGGCGGCCCTGGAGGCCGCCCGCTTGTCCTCGTAGAGGCGCCGGTCGGCGACGCCGACGAGCGCGGCCGGCTCGGAGGCGTCCTCAGGGAGGAACGCCGCGCCTGCGCTCGCAGAGACGCCCGGCGGAAGGCGCTCGTACAGGCGTGTCAGGAAGGAGCCGGCGGTTTCCGGGCCGGCCTCGACGAGGAGAGCAGCGAACTCGTCGCCGCCGAGCCGTCCCACGGCGTCGGTCTCGCGCGCGGTGCCGGCGAGGGCCGCCGCGAAGGCGCGCAGCAGACGGTCGCCTTCCTGGTGGCCGTCGCGGTCGTTCGTCTCCTTGAAGCGGTCGAGGTCGAAGAGGAGCAGGGCGACGCGGCCGCGGTAGCGCCGTGCGCGGGCGCACTCGGCAAGCAGCCGGCCATGGAACGCACGGTGGTTGAGCGCTCCGGTGAGCGGGTCGCGGCGCGCTTGCTCCGCCAGCTCCGCCGTCACACGCTCGACGTAGGCGACGACGCAGCGGTCGAGCGCCTGTCTCGCCTCCGTCTCGCCGTGCCTGTCGAGCACGCGTCCGAGGACGAGCAGCTCCGAGGCCACTTCGGCAGGCGCGAGCCCGAGGCTCTCGCGCTCGCGGGCATGATCTGCGGCGAGCGCTCCCGGGTCGTCATCTCGGTCGAGTGCCGCGACGAACGAGGGCAGCGTCCCGAGCTGGCCGAGCCGGCCGAGCCGCTCGAGCGAAGGGACGGCACCCTCGGCGAGCGCCTCCTCGACGCTCTCGACGGCGAGATCCCATGCGGATGTCCGGACGACCCCGTTCACGGCCCCCAGGCTAGAGATCGCTTCGGCTAGAATGCAGCGGTTTTTGTCCCCGACCCGGCGGATGCGCTCGGGTGGCGGTGCCGGGAAGCGCTCCGGTTCCACTCGATTCCGCCGGCAGCAGCGAAAAGCAACCGAGGAGGATCTACCTTGTCCGTCGTCAGCATGCGCGAGCTCCTGGAGGCCGGGGTGCATTTCGGCCACCAGACCCGCCGCTGGAACCCCAAGATGCGCCGCTACATCTTCACGGAGCGGGGCGGCATCTACATCATCGACCTCCAGCAGACGCTCGATCTGATCGAGCAGGCCCACGACTTCGTCCGCAACGTCGCCGAGCGGGGAGGATCCGTCCTCTTCGTCGGCACGAAGAAGCAGTCCCAGGACTCGATCGCCGAGGAGGCCGAGCGAGTCGGCATGCCATACGTGAACCACCGCTGGCTCGGCGGGCTCCTGACCAACTGGCGGACGATCTCCGAGCGGCTCGAGCGGCTGCACGAGCTCCGCCGCCTGCGCGATGAGGGGCAGCTCGAGCTCCTGCCGGCGAAGGAGCGCATGGCGATGACCGCCGAGCTCGAGAAGCTCGAGACCAATCTCGGCGGCGTGGACGACATGAAGCGCCTGCCGGACGCCGTCTTCGTCGTCGACCTGAAGAAGGAGCAGCTCGCCATCCGCGAGGCGCGCCGGCTCGGCCTGCCCGTCGTCGCGCTCGTGGACACGAACTGCGACCCTGACGACGCCGACTACGTCATTCCTGGAAACGACGACGCCATCCGCTCGTGCAGCCTGATCGTCCGCGTGATCGCAAGCGGGATCGAGGCCGGAAAGCAGGGCGTCACCGCCGCCGACCTGAGCGCGCCGAAGAACGGCCGGCCCGAGGAGACGCAGCCCGAGGAGACGCAGCCCGAGGAGACTCAACCCGAGGAGACGCAGCCCGAGGAGCCCGAGGCTTCCGCCGCGGAGGCGGCATCGGCCGAGCAACCGGCTGCAGAGGAGGTGCCCGCCGAATGACGGAGATCCCCGCCGCCCAGGTCAAGGAGCTCCGCGACCTGACGGGCGCTCCGATGATGGACGCCAAGCGGGCGCTCGTCGAGACCGAAGGCGACCTCGACAAGGCGGCGCAGCTCCTGCGCGAGCAGGGCCTCGCCGCTGCGGCCAAGCGGGCCGGGCGTCAGGTCAGCGAGGGCCGTGTGCTCGCCCGGATCGAGGACTCCCACGGAGCTATCGTCGCCGTCGGCAGCGAGACCGAGCCGGTATCGAAGAACGACGAGTTCCTCGGCTTCGCGGAGCGCGTCATGGCCGCGGTCGAGCAGGACGGCCCCGATGCGACCGAGAAGCTCGAACAGGAGCGCGTCGACCTCGTGGCCCGGATCGGCGAGAACATCGAGATCGTCGGCGCTGCGCGGTTCGAGGCCGAAAACGGCGAGGTGCTCGCCTCCTACATCCACCCGCCCGCGCAGAAGATCGGAGTCCTCGTGCGCGCCGAAGGGGCCCCGGACCTGGCGCGGCTCGTCGCGATGCACATCGCCTTCGCGAACCCGCGATTCATCCGGCGGGAGGAGGTGCCGGCGGACGAGATCGCCGCGGAGCGCGACATCCTGGAGAAGCTCCCCGACCTCGAAGGGAAGCCGGACGAGGTGAAGGCGAAGATCGTCGAGGGGCGGCTCGCCAAGGGCTTCTTCGCCGACAGCGTCCTCAACGACCAGCCCTGGATTCACAACCCCGATCAGACCGTGGGGCAGGCCCTCGCCGAGCACGGGGCGGAGGTGCGCGACTTCGTGCGCTTCGCCCTCGCAGGGTGAGCGCCGAGGTCGAGAGCGAGGTCGCGGCGCCCGAGGCTGGCGACGCCGCGTTCCGCCGGGTACTGCTGAAGCTCTCCGGCGAGGCTCTCCTGGGCGACCAGGAATACGGCATCGACCTCACGCGTGTCGAGGCGATCGCGCGCGAGATCAAGGGCGTCCACGGGCTCGGCGTCGAGACGGCGATCGTCCTTGGCGCGGGCAACATCTACCGCGGGTTCGAGGTGGCCGCCGACGGGATGGACCGGGCGACCGCCGACTACGCGGGCATGCTCGCCACGCTGCTCAACTGCCTGGCCGTCCAGGATGCGCTCGAGCAGGGTGGCACGCACACGCGCGTGCTCTCGGCGATCACCGCGAGCCAGGTGGCGGAGCCCTACATCCGCAGGCGGGCGATCCGCCATCTCGAGAAGGGGCGCGTCGTCATCTTCGCGGGGGGCACCGGGAACCCGTTCTTCACGACCGACACCGCGGCCGCGCTACGGGCGCTCGAGATCGGGGCGGAGGCGATCCTGATGGGGAAGAACGGGGTCGACGGCGTCTACGACAGCGATCCCGACCGGAATCCCAAAGCCGCGTTCCTGCCGGAGCTCACGCACCGGGAGGCGCTCGAGCGCGGGCTCGAGGTGATGGACTCGACGGCGCTCTCGCTCTGCATGGACAACGGGCTGCCGATCCACGTCTTCGGCCTCGACGACGAGCGCAACATCGGCCGGGTGGTGCGCGGCGAGCGGATCGGCACGATTATCTCTACGGCCAGATGATGGAGAGGAGGGAGGAATGATCGACGACTTCGTCAGCGACGCGACCCGACGGATGGACAAGTCGGTCGAGTCGGCCGCCCACGAGTTCAACACCGTCCGCACCGGGCGGGCTTCGGCGGCGCTCCTCGACCGGATCCAGGTGGACTACTACGGGACGATGACCCCGCTCCAGCAGCTCGCGACGATCAACGTGCCGGAGCCGCGAATGATCACGATCCAGCCGTACGACCCCGGCTCGATCAAGGCGATCGAGCGCTCCATCCTCGAGTCCGACCTCGGGCTCACGCCCGCGAACGACGGGAAGTTGATCCGCCTCCCGATCCCGCAGCTGACCGAAGAACGGCGCAAGGAGCTCGTGAAGGTCGTCCGTCACCTCGCCGAAGAGGGGCGCGTGGCGGTGCGCAATGTGCGCCGCGACGTGATGCACGACCTCAAGGAGCTCGTTCGAAACGGCGACGTCGGCGACGACGAGGAGCGACGGGCCGAGGAGCGTGTCCAGAAGCTCACCGACGATCACGTCGCGAAGATCGAGGACCTCCTGAAGCGCAAAGAGGCCGAGATCATGGAGGTATAACGGACTCGTCTCCTGCGGAGCCGAGTCCGAGAAAGGCATGAACCTCATCACGAAGCTGCGGACCTTCGGGGCTCTCAGGCCGGCTCCCGAAGAAGCTCTTCCCGACGTTGCTCGCTCGATTGCGATCATCATGGACGGGAACGGGCGCTGGGCCCGGCGGCGCAAGCTGCCGGTGGCCGCCGGGCACCGGGCCGGGACGAAGTCGCTCCGGCGCACCGTCGAGGCGGCGATCGACCTCGGCGTCGAGTCGCTCTGCGTCTTCGCCTTCTCGACGGAGAACTGGTCGCGCCCGCCCGAGGAGGTGGACGCGCTCATGGAGATCTTCGTCGAGACGATCGAGCGCGAGCTTCCCGACCTGGCCCGCCAGGGCGTTGCGACGCGCTTCATCGGCCGTCGGGACCGGGCCACGCCGGATCTCCGCGAGCGCATGGCCCGCCTCGAGGAGCAGACGCGCCAGAACGAGCGGCTTCAGCTCTGGATCGCGTTCGACTACGGGGGCCGGGCGGAGATCGTCGAAGCGACGCGCAGGCTCGTCGAGGAGGGGATCGACCCGCGCGACATCGACGAGAACGCGATCGCCTCGCGGCTCTACGCGCCCGACATGCCCGAGCCCGACCTACTCATCCGCACCTCGGGGGAGCTGCGGGTGTCCAACTTCCTCCTCTGGCAGCTCGCCTACACGGAGCTCGTCTTCGTCGACACGCTCTGGCCGGACTTCGGCGAGCGCCACCTTCGCCAGGCGCTCTCCGAGTACGCGGGGCGGCGCCGGCGCTTCGGCGGCCGATGAGCCCACTGATCTCCCGGCTCGCCGTCGTGGCGGCCGGCCTTCCGATCGTTCTCGGCAGCGCGTATCTCGGCGGCTGGTTCCTTTTCGCGCTCGTCGGCGCCGCGATGCTCGTCGCCCTGCACGAGCTGTACCGGCTCGCGCGCCCGCTGCGGCCGCTCGTCCTCGCAGGCTACGGGGGGGCCTCCGCCGCCCTCATCGGGGCCGAGGTGTCGGGTCCCCGGTGGATGCTCGCCGGCTTCCTCCTCACCTTCGTGCTCGCGTTCGTGTTCGCCGCCGTCTCGGAGACGCGACAGTCGACGACCGTGGCCGTCGCGGCGACCATCCTCGGAGCTGCCTGGATCGGGCTCGGGCTCGGGCACCTCGTCCTCGTCCGCGACCTCGAGACCTACGGGCGCCTCGCTCTCATCACGCTTCTCCTGACGGTCTTCGTCACCGACACGTTCGCGTACGTCGGCGGGCGGATCGCCGGGCGGCACAAGATGTCGCCCGTCGTCTCGCCGGGGAAGACCTGGGAGGGTTTCGTGGCCGGAGCGGTCGCGGGCGTCCTCACGACGTTCATCGCCCTCTACAAGGAGGCGGTATTCGCGGACACGTGGCGCGCGCTCGCGCTCGGCGCCGTCATCGTGGCGGCGGGGACCCTCGGCGACCTCTTCGAGTCCCTCGTGAAGCGCGACCTCGGGACGAAGGACACCGGCAGGCTCCTGCTCGGCCACGGCGGGGTGCTCGACCGCGTCGACTCGCTCCTCTTCGCCGCCCCGGCCGCGTACTTCATGATCCTCGCCCTCGGCCAGGGTTAGAACGGCCACGTCCCGGGGTCAGACCCCTGGACACGTCGCTTCTGGCCGAGAGGTACCGCGAACCCGCATGCGAGCAGGCCAACCTGGGTCGGCCGGGGTCGGGCGGGAGCGTCGGAAAAGGACATGACCCGGGGTCAGACCCCGGTGTCCGCGGCGGCCCTGTCCCGGGCGGACGTGAGGCGGCCTCGCGGCCGGGCTCCGAGGAGCCTGCGAACTACACTCCTGGCATGAAGCGGGTGGCGCTCCTCGGGGCGACGGGGTCGATCGGGAGGCAGGCGCTCGAGATCATCGCCGGCCATGCCGAGCTCGAGCTCGTCGCCGCCGCGTCCGGATCGCAGGCGATCGACGGGCTTGCCCCGCTGACGCAGGTCGGCGGCGACCTCACGGAGCTCCTCGAGCGCGCCGATCCGGACGTCGTCCTGAACGCCGTGGTCGGGTTCGCGGGGCTCGACGCCACGCTCTGGGCGCTCGAGCGCGGGATCGACCTTGCGCTCGCCAACAAGGAGAGCCTCGTCTCGGCCGGCGAGCTCGCGCTCGCCGCCTGGCGGCGGGGCAAGGGGCGAATCCTGCCGGTGGATTCCGAGCACTCGGCGGCCTTCCAGCTCCTGGACGGACGGCAGGCAGAGACCGTCCACTCCCTCGTCTTGACCGCCTCCGGCGGGCCCTTCCGGGGACGCAGCCGCCTCGACCTCTCCGGCGTCACGCCGGCCGAGGCGCTCGCGCATCCCACGTGGAGCATGGGGCCGAAGATCACGGTCGACTCCGCCACGCTCATGAACAAGGGGCTCGAGCTGATCGAGGCCCACTTCCTCTTCGGCCTTCCCTACGAGCGCATCGAGGTCGTCGTCCACCCGACCTCGGTCGTGCACGCGCTCGTCCGCTTCCGGGACGGTGCCGCGCTTGCGCACGTTGGCTTCCCGGACATGCGGGTGCCGATCTCCTTCGCGCTCACCTTCCCGGAGCGCGCGCCGACGCCGATCGAGCCGCTCGACTTCGCGGCCGGGCTCATCCTCGAGTTCTCGGCGCCCGACGAGGACGCGTTCCCGTGCCTCGCGCTCGCCCGGGCTGCGGGTGATGCCGGCCGCAGCGCGCCCTGCGTCCTCAACGCGGCCAACGAGGTCGCCGTGGCCGCGTTCCTGGACGGGCGGCTGCCCTTCCTGGGCATCCCCGAGGTCGTGGAGGGAACCCTGAACGCGACCGACACCGTCGCCGCCCGCGACCTCGACGAGCTCGTCGCGATCGACGCCGAGGCACGGCGGACTGCTGCGGCACTCACGCGTCAGCTGGTTCACTGAGCGGCGAAATGAACGTCGCCGTCTCCATCGCCGGGCTTGCGTTCCTGATCATGATCCACGAGGCCGGCCACTTCGTGACCGCGCTCGCGGTGCGGATGCGGCCGCGTCGTTTCTACATCTTCTTCCCGCCGGCCATCGTGAAGTGGCGGCGCAAGGGAATCGAGTACGGAATCGGGGCGATCCCGCTCGGCGGCTACGTGAAGATCCCCGGGATGCACAAGCCGGCGGGCGGCGACCTCGAGGGGCAGTTCGCCCGCGCTGTCGAGGAAGCTCCGTGGCTCGCCGCCCACCTCGAGCCGGTCAAGCAGGCTCTGGAGGAGGAGAGGCTCGACGAGGCGCGCGCGGGCCTCGCCGACATCCGGGCGGCCCTCGGACGCTCCGAGCTTTCGGAGGCGGCGCGCAAGTCGGCGGATCGCGCGCTCGAGGACCTCGACGACGGCCTCTCGACGGATGCCTACTGGCGTGCGCCGGTCTGGAAGCGCGTTACGGTGATCGCGGCCGGACCGGTGACGAACCTCGTCTTCGCGATCGTCGTCCTCGCGATCGTCTTCATGCTCGGCGTCCCGTCGCAGGTCGACCGCACCGTCGCCGACGTGGGTGCCGGCACGCCGGCCGCCACCATCCTCCGCCCGGGCGACACGATCGTCGCGCTGAACGGAAAGCCTGTGGCGCCGGACGAGATCTCGCAGCGCATCCGCGACAGCCAGGGCGATCCCGTCAGCCTGACCGTCCGGCGGGACGGACGCGAGACGACGGTGCAGGCGCGTCCCCGCCTCACCGACGGCACGTACAGGCTCGGGTTCACGCTCGGCGTCGTCTACGAGAGCTACGGGCCCTGGGAGGCGACCAAGCTCGCCGGCGACCGGACCTGGGAGGTGACGAAGGCGATCGGCTCCTCGCTCGGCCGCATCGTCACGGGGGAGGGACGCAAGGACGTCGCCAGCCCGGTCGGGATCGTGCAGGCCTCGAGCGAGACGCTCGAGGTCGGCTTCCGCCAGTACCTCGGCATCCTCGCCCTCATCTCGCTCTCGCTCGCTCTCCTCAATCTCCTGCCGCTCCTGCCGCTCGACGGCGGGCACATCGCCTTCTCGCTGGCCGAGCGGATCCGCGGGCGCGCGATCCCGCGCGAGGCCTACGAGCGGGCCTCGGCGGTCGGCATCCTGGTCGTCCTCTTTCTCTTCTTCATCGGCCTCACGAACGACGTGAACCGCATCAGAGGCGGCTGAGCCCGGCCTCGTTAGACTTTTCGGGATGGCGAGCGAGCGCCAGATCCAGGTGGGAGGCGTCGCGATCGGCGGCGGCGCACCGGTCGTCGTGCAGTCGATGACCCTGACGAAGACGCACGACGTCGACGCGACCATGGGTCAGATCGCCGATCTCGCCTCGGCCGGGTGCGAGATCGTGCGCGTCGCGGTGCCGAAGAGCGAGGACGCGGATGCGCTCGCGAAGCTCGTCTACCTGAGCCCGGTGCCGCTGATCGCGGACATCCACTTCAACGCGTCGCTCGCGCTCAAGGCGATCGAGGCCGGTGTTGCCGCCGTGCGGATCAACCCGGGCAACATCGGCGGCTCCGACAAGGTGGCGGCGGTCGTCGAGGCGGCGAAGCGGAAGGGGATCCCGATGCGAATCGGCGCGAACTCCGGCTCGCTCCCCAAGCACCTCGTCGAGCTGGCGCAGAAGGACACTGCCGAGGCGCTCGTCGAGGAGGCACTCGAGCAGGTCCGGCTGCTGGAGTCGCTCGACTACCGAGACTTCAAGATCTCGGTGAAGTCGAGCTCCGTACCGACCATGATCCGCGCCTACCGGATGCTCTCCGAGCGCGTCCCCTATCCGCTCCACCTCGGCGTCACCGAGGCCGGCCCCGTCTCGACCGGGTCAATCAAGAGCGCGATCGGCGTCGGCTCGCTGCTCATGGACGGCATCGGAGACACGATCCGCATCTCCCTCACGGCCGATCCGGTCGAGGAGGTCAAGGTCGCCTGGGAGATCCTGAAGGCGCTCGGCCTGCGCGAGCGGGGGCCCGTCATGATCGCGTGCCCGTCCTGCGGGCGCGACAACGTCGGCGTCTGGAACCTCGCCGAGGCCGTCGAGGAGCGGCTCAAGACGTATCCACAGGCCTTCGAGGTCGCGGTCATGGGCTGCGCCGTCAACGGACCGGGGGAGGCCGGCGACGCCGACTTCGGGATCGCGGGCGGCAGGGACACGGGCTTCATCTACGCGCACGGCCGCGTGCTCAAGAAGGTCTCGTCCGACATCCTCGTCGACGAGCTCTTCCACGAGATCGACACGTGGATCGAGGGCGGGATGGAACGTCCCAAGCGTCTCAAGCTCGCCAAGCCGGCGGCGCTCGTGATGGCCGAAGCGGCCCAGCGGCCGTAGGCGATGCGAGCCTCCCAGCTCTTCATCCCGACCCTCCGGGAGGATCCCGGCGATGCCGAGGCGGCCAGCCACCGGCTGCTCGTCCGCGGCGGCTTCATCCGCCAGGTCTCGGCGGGCCTCTGGTCGTTCACGCCGCTCGGCTGGCGCGTTCACCGGAAGATCGAGCAGATCATCCGCGAGGAGATGGACGCGATCGGCGGCCAGGAGATGCTGATGCCGGTCCTCACCCCGGCCGAGCTCTGGGAGGCGACGGGCCGCCTCGCGATTCCGGAGATCTTCCGTCTCAAGGACAGGGCCGGCCGGGACTTCATTCTCCCGCTGACGCACGAGGAGACGGTCACGTTCCACGCGCGCGAAATCCAGAGCTACAGAGAGCTGCCGCAGCTCTGGTACCACTTCCAGACCAAGGATCGCGACGAGCCTCGTCCGCGCGGCGGCCTCCTCCGGGTGCGCGAGTTCATCATGAAGGACGCCTACTCGTTCGACCGTGACGAGGAAGGCGTGCGTAGGAGCTTCGAGGCGAACCGAGAGGCGTACAGGCGGATCTTCGACCGCTGCAAGCTCGAGACGTACGACGTCCAGGCCGAGAGCGGGATCATGGGCGGCAAGTTCAGCATCGACTTCCTGGCGCCGTCCGGCTCGGGCGAGAACACGCTCGTCCGCTGCGAGAACGGCGACTACGCGGGCGACCTCGAGGTGGCCGAGGCTGTTCCGAGCGCCGCCGTGCTGCCCGAGCCGCTCGACGCGCCCGAGGAGATCGAGACGCCCGGGGTGACGACCATCGAGGGGTTGGCCGACCTCCTCGGCATCGACCGGTCCGCGACCTCGAAGGCGATGCCGGTCGTGAAGCCGGACGGCACCGTCGTGCTCGCGCTCGTCCGCGGCGACGACCGGCTCAGCGAGACGAAGCTCTACGACGCGCTGCCCGGCGCTTCGCGCCCGGCGACCGACGACGAGATCGAGGTCGCGTTCGGCGCAAGCGGGGGCTCGCTCGGTCCCGTCGCCTTCTCGGGTGAGGTGATCGCCGACGAGACGCTGCGCGAGGGGCAGTTCGTCGCCGGCGCCAACCGCGACGGCTGGCACCTGCGCGGGGTCGAGGCAGGCCGCGACTACCACCCGCGCTTCGCGGACCTGCGCGAGCCGCGCGAGGGCGACCGCTGTGCGGTCTGCGGCGGCGCGCTTCTCTTCCGGACCGCGATCGAGGTCGGCCACATCTTCAACTTCGGCAGCTTCTACTCCGCGGCGCTCGGCGCCTCGTTCCTCGACGAGGACGGCCGTGAGAAGCCGCTGCTCGGGGGCAGCTACGGCATCGGGCCGGGTCGCGTCATGGCCGCGATCGTCGAGCAGCACAACGACGAGTACGGGATCATGTGGCCGCCCTCGGTGGCGCCGTACGACGTGCACGTGGTCGCGCTTGCCGCCGGCAACCCCGAGGTCGCGGACACCGCGGACGAGGTTGTTCGCGCCCTCGAGGCGGACCGCCGCTCCGTCCTCCTCGACGACCGCGACGGGCGCCCCGGGGAGAAGTTCGCGGACGCCGACCTGATCGGGTGCCCGGTCCGGCTCACCGTCGGCAAGAAGACCCTCGAGGACGGCGGTGTCGACCTGCTGGTGCGCGCCGGCCGCGCCGAGGAGCGCGTATCGGCGGGAGAAATTGCCGCTCGTGTGGGAGGATTGTTCGATGGCGCGTAAGCGGAGGTTCAGCGAGGACTCGTTCGGCGAGACGATTCAGGTGCTGATGGCCGAGCGCGGCACGACCTACCGCGGGCTAGCGGAGCGCACAGGGCTCTCGGCCGGGTACCTGAACCACCTCGTCCACGGGAACCGGCCGGTCCCGTCGAACGAGGTGATCGCGACGCTCGCGAAGGCGCTCCGCGTCGAGCCGGAGCACTTCCGCGAGTACCGGATCCGCGTCATCACCGACCGGCTCGAGCGGATGCCCGAGCTCGTCGACCGCCTCTACAAGCGTCTGAACGCCTAGGCCCGCGCCAGGAAGCCGAGCTCGAGCAGCCGGCGCACCGCGGGCAGGCCCGCCCGGGCGACGACCTCCTCTTCGAGCTGGGAGTCGGTCGCGATCTCGGCGAAGAGCTGCCGCAGCCTGCGGCGTCCGTCTATACGCGCCAGGAGCTCGATCGTGTAACGGTCGACGCCGACGTTGAACCCGAAACCCCAGTCGAGCCGGGCGCGTGCGCTCGCGAGCTCGAGCCCTTCGTCCTGATGCCGCCACGTCTCCTCGATGCGCTGCGGCTCGACGATCGCCAGAACCTCCTCGAGGAGCTCGTCCTGGTCGGGAGTCGAGACGAGGAGGTCGTGGTTCACGAACGCGCGCACGACCTGGTCGCCCGCCGGGCCGATGTCCGCTGTCGGCATGACTTCGTGGCGCACCCAGTTCGAGCCGCGGCTGCGCCGCCGCAGGACGATCGCCCCGGAGGCGAGCCGGTCGGCGGGCAGGCTGCGGAGGTAGGCGATCCAGCGGTCGAGCTCCTCTCCGCCGCTTCGCGCCGCCGCATAGGCGACCGGATCCTGCTCGCGCTCGAGCAGGAGCCAGGCGTCGCAGCCGCTGCCGGCCACCCAAATCTCGAGGGGAGACCACCAATCCTCCGCGGCGCCGATGAGCCACCCGGCGAGGACGTGCGCGAAGCCGCCCTCGCTCAGGTGCGCGGCGATCCCCTGGACGAGCTCGCGACAGAGCGAGTCGCCCCGCTCCTCGAGCTCCGGCGAGACGAGACAGCTCGGGTTCGCGGTCACGAGCCCGAACGAGTGCCCCGCGATGGGCTCGAGGCCCTCCCCGACCAGGCACTCGATGTTGGCGAGCCCGTTCAGACGGGCCGCGAAGCGGGTCAACGCCGCCGCCCGCTCGTCCGGCACGAGCGCGACGGCGCGGTCGGTGTGCCGGGCGGCGAGGAGCCCGTGCAGGGCCGGGCCGACGCTCACGTCGAGGGCCGAGGCGAAGTGCATGCGAGCGGTCATGTTCGCCAGGAGCTCCGAGCGCTCCGGCGGCGAATCTCCACGGTCGTAGGCGACCAGGATCTCGCGGTGCGGGACCAGCCGGAGCTCGGCGCGAGTGTCGTCCTCGGCCGAGGCGAGGACGCCGATCTCCTGGAGCCGCTCGATCTCGAGCCCGTGGAGTGCGGCCGCCGCAGACTCGGTCGGGACGGGCTCGTCAAGGTAGAAGAGACGGACGAGCGTGTTCCTGGGGCTCTCTCCCGCCAGGCGCCGGCTCAGGACCTCAGTTGGCTCGGCGGGCGGGCCGCCGAGGCTCTCCTCGAGCCCGGCGGCGGTGTAGCCCGCCTCGGCGAGGCAGGCAGCGAGAGCCGCGATCGCCTCGGGATCGTCGAGGCGCGGGGTGGGGAGGGTCAGGTCGTCCGTGCCCCGAGAATACGCGGGGTCATCCGCTATCGTTGGCTGACACGGGGCGTGGCGCAGCCTGGTTAGCGCGCTAGTCTGGGGGACTAGAGGTCCCGAGTTCAAATCTCGGCGCCCCGATAAAAAGAAACCCCCTGCTAAGAGGGGGTTTCTTGATCGTGGAGCCCCTCCACGGCGTCGCGCATGGTGGGCGGTGCCGTTCGTTCGCCCCAGGGAACCCTCGGTTTCCTAGCCCTTGTCGATCCGCTCGGCTCCTAGTGGCATTTCTTCCTCGTGCACGCACCGCGCGTGTCGATTGAGGAACTCGGCGCCGGTGAGCGAGATCTTGTACGCACCGCTTCCGAAGCCGACCCCTTCCCAGCCCGTTACGTGACCGGTGTCGGTAAATCGACCATGTACCTGATCGAACGGGAAGGTCGGAAAGATGAGTGCCGGCGAGCGCGGCACTGGACCATTGACCGGATCCCTGTCGTACGACGAAATCGCAAGGAAGTACTCGCCTCGGATGCTCGGGCCGTTCGGGTGTCCCGCCGGCAGCTCCGACTGCAGCGTCCCGCCCGAATCGTCGTTTGCATAGAGCCCGACGCCGTGCGAATCGAAGAGGAAGAGCTGTGAATCGAAGTCTGCTCCACCAATGGTCGAGGCACTGAAGCCCGGGTCGGCGCAGATCTTGAACATGTCGACCCCGACCAGCATCCCCTTGATCACTTTGAGCTGGCCAGTGCCCCGGACGGCCTGTGCGCCTCCCGGCTTTGCGCCGGCATCGGGTTGCTCGACCCACTTCTGTCCTTGTTGCCCACCGAGGCTCGATGACGCGACTACACCCATGACGACGGCGAGCATCGTCGTCGACAGGAGTACGCGCCAACCATGACCAACCCAGCCCGGTGGTCGTCTAGTAGACGTTGAAAAACTCACTTCGACCCCCTCTCGTACGGAACTACAGATGCGACGATCCCACTAGCAATCCATAGGCATCGACCTCGCTTCCCGCTAAGCCTGAGCGGCTCCTGCGTATGGGAGAAACAGTGGGAGGGAGCAGTCGGCTGGGGGACCGCTTCTACCTCGGCTCCTTCTCGTGCCGCTCGCCGAAGCGAGAGCAGGCACGCGTTCGAGCCTACTCCAATCACCTGCCAGGTTCTACGCACCTCCGGAAACGGTTGCGATTTCCTTACATGGGCGAGTCCTGCCCGTCCGGCGCATCAAAAAGGCCCCGTTGAGGGGCCCTTTCGAATCGGGGCCGGACTACGCTGTCCGGGCCCAGGAAGTCGGAAACTTCCGCAGTTTGTCTCGGAGGCTTGCCGCCGACATCCGAGCTCCTTTCTCTTGCCGCCAGTAGTACGCCGGTTGTCTCATCGGCGCTGCCACGGCGGGCAGCCACCCTCGTTCGAGTGAAGAGACGTCAGGCGAGCAGCGTCGGCCGCCGGCCACGCGAAAGGTCGACGAGGGCGGCTGCGAGCGCAAAGACGAAGACGAGAGCGAGCGCGATCTTGAGCATGCTTGCGAGACGCGCGAGCGGGCGTTGATCTTCCCTCGTGTTCTCCACAGGCTGTGGGTGCCTGTGAAAGGTGTGGAATCCCACACCCAAATTTGTGCAAATTCCGGCAAGTCCCCGTTGACTCAACGTGACCCGATGTACTAGGTTCGGCGCGGCGGTCGAGAGTGCCGCCTCTCCCGGTCGTGGGCCCGCAGCCCACCTCTCCCTAGGTCGGAGGCCGGCGCTCTACACGGTTTGGTACCGGAGCGCCGGCTTCCTGCCGTTCGTAGAAGACCGCTCAGGGCTGCGGGTGAACGAGGGTCGGCACGGGGAGGCCGCCCTGGATCTGCGAGACGTAGACGCGGAGCTCGCGCTCCTTGCGGGCCAGCTGCTCCTCGAGGTCGGCGAGCTCGCGCTCGCGCCGGTCGAGCTCGTCCTGGCGCACCTGGAGGTCGACGTTCGTTCGCACCTCGCGGGCTTCGAGCTCGCGCTCGCGGCGCGCGACGTCGTCGCTTCGCTCCTGGATGAGGGTCTCGTTGTCCGTCAAGCGCTTTTCCCGGTGCTCGATCCAGCGGGTCGCCTGCGAGGCTGTCTCTGCGCTCAGGAGGTCGCCCTCGGCCTCCACGAGCTCGCGCTCGCGCTCGGCGAGGAGCTTCTGCTCCGAGCGAAGCCGGTCTCGCCTGTAAGCGGCGAGGCGCTCCCGCTCCGAGAGCTCGGCTTCCGCCTCGACGACCTTCGTCGTCCGCTCGCGGAGCTCGCCCGCCTTCTCGGCGAGGAGAAGGGCGCGCTCCTCGACGGTGCCGAGCGCCCTTCGCACGGTCTCGTCCGCCTTCGCCTGGACAGGCCCCAGCTCCTCGACGCGCTCCGTGCGCGCACGAAGCTCGTTCTCGAGCGCCTCGAGGCGCTTCAGCTCGTACTCGACCTCGTTCCCGCGGAAGGTGATCTCGGCGCCGCGCTCGTCGAGCTCGGCGGCGCTCTTCGCGAGATACGACTCGAGCGAGTGTCGAAGCCCCTCACCAATCCCCATGGAATCAGTATCGAACCGCCGTCCAGCCGAAAAACCCCCCTTTCGGGGGGAGGAGCGGCTCGGGTTTGGCTCTTTCCTTCTCGATGGGATGAGTGTTCGCTTCCTGGCAGCGGGCCTGACAGGCTTTGCGGCTGCGATCGCCCTGGCGGCGCTGCCGCTTCTCGCGCACGGCGCCTGAGCCGAGCCGACTTGACGCGCGGCGCTCGTGTTGCGCTGAATAGCGCATGCCCGCGTACCTGCCGATCGCCGAGCACGGGATCATGGGCGACCTCCACACGATCGCCCTCACCGCGACCGACGGGACCATCGACTGGTACTGCTGCCCGTCGTTCGACTCGCCTAGCGTCTTCGCGTCGATCCTCGACAGCGAGAACGGCGGTTACTACCGCATCTCGCCTGCCAAGGAAGGGTGGACGCCGAAGCAGCTCTACTTCCCGGACACGAACGTCCTCATCACGCGCTTCCTGAGCCCGGATGGCGTGGGCGAGATCCAGGGCTTCATGCCGATCGAGGAGGCGAGCGACGAGGCTCACCGCCATCGCCTCGTCCGGCGCGTCGAGGGCGTGCGCGGGGAGATGCGGTTCCGGGTCGAGATGTACCCGCGCTTCAACTACGGGCGGGACGAGCACGAGATCGTGCAGTACGAGCACGGGGTCGTCTTCCGCTCGCCGACGCTCTGTCTGGCTCTCCAGGCGACGACGCCGATCGCCTGCGACGAGCAGGGAATCCATGCCGAGTTCACGGTGCGCGCGGGCGCCTCCGTCACCTTCGTCCTCGAGCGCGTCGCGCGCGATTACGTCCCCCGGGCCTATTCGGAGGAGGAGAACCGGGACGCCTACGAGGAAACGATCGCCTTCTGGCGCAGGTGGCTCTCGCAGTCCCACTACCGCGGCCGCTGGCGCGAGATGGTCAACCGCTCCGCGCTCACGCTCAAGCTGCTCACGTACAGCCCGACCGGCGCGATCGTCGCGGCCCCGACGACGAGCCTTCCCGAGCAGATCGGCGGCACGCGGAACTGGGACTACCGCTACACGTGGGTCCGCGACGCCGCGTTCTCGCTCTACGCCCTCCTGCGACTCGGCTTCACCGACGAGGCCGAGGCGTTCACCGGCTGGCTCTGGGACCGGGTCCTGCGTCGCAGGGAGACGGAGACCGGCCCGCTCCAGATCATGTACGGCATCGACGGGCGGAGCGAGCTCACCGAGGGGATACTGGAGCACTTCGAGGGCTACCGCGGTTCGCGGCCCGTCCGGATCGGGAACGCCGCCTACAACCAGCTCCAGCTCGACATCTACGGCGAGCTCATCGACTCGGTCTACCTCTTCAACAAGTACGGCGAGCCGATCGCGCACGAGAGCTGGGTCGAGATCTCGCGCATCGTCGACTGGATCTGCACCGCCTGGGATCAGCCGGACGAAGGCATCTGGGAGGTTCGCGGCGGACGTCAGAACTTCACGTACTCGCGGCTCATGTGCTGGGTTGCCATCGAGCGGGCGATCCGAATCGCGCGCCAGCGCGGCCTGCCGGCCGACCTCGACGCCTGGCGCGCCGCGCGCGACGCCATCTACCACCAGATCATGACTCGCTGCTGGAACGAGAAGCGCGGGGCCTTCGTCCAGCATTTCGACACGGACGTCCTCGACGCCTCGCTCCTCCTCATGCCGCTCGTCAAGTTCATCGCGCCGACGGATCCGCGCTGGCTCTCGACGCTCGATGCGATCACGAAGGAGCTCGTCTCCGACAGCCTCGTCTATCGCTACAACGCGCGCGCCGCGCCCGACGGGGTCGCGGGGGAGGAGGGAACCTTCTCGATCTGCTCCTTCTGGTACGTGGAGGCGCTCGCGCGCGCCGGCCGCCTCTCGGAAGCGCGCCTCGCCTTCGAGAAGATGCTCACCTACGGGAACCACCTCGGCCTCTACTCCGAGGAGATCGGCCCGACCGGCGAGCAGCTCGGCAACTTCCCGCAGGCCTTCACCCATCTCGCGCTGATCAGCGCGGCCGTCAACCTCGACTACCAGCTGGGGTAGCGTTTCTCCATGGCGAGCCGGAAGATCGCGGTGCTCGGAGCCGGCAAAGCCGGCGAAGCCCTCATCGCCGGTCTCATCTCCTCGGGATGGCGCGAGCCCGGGGAGATCGCCGCCTCCGCGCGCCACGAGGAGCGCCTCGCGGAGCTCGCCGAACGCTATGGGATCGCGACGACGGCCAGCAACGCCGAGGCGGCGACGGATGCGGGCGTCGTGGTCATCGCCGTGAAGCCGCAGGACATCGAGTCCCTCCTCGCCGAGGTGGCGGGCACGCTCACGGCGGCGCAGACCGTCCTCTCGATCGCAGCGGCGATCCCGACCCAGCTGATCGAGAGCCGGCTGGCGAGCGGCGTCCCCGTCGTCCGCGCGATGCCGAACGCCCCCGTCACGGTGCACGAGGGGATGGCTGGGATCTCGGCGGGCGCGCATGCGGACGAGGAGCACCTGGCGGCCGCCGAGGAGGTGCTCGGGTCAGTCGGCCGATCGGTCCGGGTCGACGAGGGCTACATGGACGCGATCACCGCAGTCTCGGGCTCCGGGCCCGCGTACTTCGCGCTACTCGCCGAGTCGATGATCGAGGCGGGGATCCTGCTCGGGCTCTCGCGGGAGATCGCCACCGACCTCGTCGTCCAGACGATGCTCGGCACCGCCAAGCTCCTGCGCGACGAGGAGATGCACCCCGTCCAGCTGCGGGAAATGGTCACCTCGCCCGGAGGGACGACGATCGCCGCCATCCGCGAGCTCGAGCAGGCCGGCGTCCGCGCCGCCTTCCTGAACGCGATCCAGGCGGCGATGAAGCGCTCCCAGGAGCTAGCGCAGGGCGGGTAGCGGGTCGACCGCTGCCCCGCGTCGGCGTACCTCGAAGTGCAGGTGCGGTCCGGTCGCCTCGCCGGAGGCACCCACGCGCCCGACGCGGCTCCCGGCGCGGACACGCTCGCCGCGGTGCACGGAGATGCGGGAGAGGTGGGCGTAGAACGTGCGCACGTGATGCCCGTGGCGGATGACGACGAGGTAGCCGTAGCCGCCGCTGTCCCAGCCCGCGCGCGTAACCCTGCCCGCCCTGGCCGCGCGCACACGCTCGCCGTAGTAGGCGGGAAGGTCGAGACCGGCGTGAAAGCGGTTGCCGCGCGGCCCGAAGCGGTCGCCGATCGGTGCGTTCACCGGCCTGAGCAGGCCGAACGGCACGCGGGGACGGTGTCTGCGCAGGGCGCGAAAGGTGGCAGGCCCGGCGACGCCGTCGACGAGAAGGCGCAACGAGCGCTGGAAGCGGTGCAACGCGGCGTTCGTGTGCGGGCCGAAGACGCCGTCCATCGCGCCCGAGGGGAAGCCGTGCCAGGCGAGCTTGAACTGGAGCGCGGCGACGTCCCAGCCGCGCCGGCCGCTGACGAGCATCCGCGTCGCGTAGCGGTGGCGTCCGTAGCGCCCGAGCGCTCGCCGTGTCCGCGGCCCGGCGATGCCGTCGACGGCGATCCCGGCCCTGCGCTGGAGGAGCCGCACGCCCCGTCGCGTCCCCGGCCCCATGATCCCGTCGATGGTTCCCGAGTAGAGCCCACGGTGCTGGAGGCCGACCTGGAGCCCGGCCACGTTCGCGTGGCGACCGCCGGCCGCCGTGGAGGCGAGCGTGAGGAGCCCGACGAGCGCGAGCAGCGCGGTGCAGGCTCGAAGAGCCATGGACGGCTTTCTTTCGCCTTCGAACCCGACTATCCTCGCCCGGAGTGGCCGAGACGAAGGTGCTTCTGCCCGAATCCGCGCTGCCCGAGCGCTGGTACAACGTCCAGGCCGACATGCCGACCCGGCCGCAGCCGGTGTTGCATCCGGGAACGGGCCAGCCGGTCGGCCCCGACGACCTCGCGCCGCTCTTTCCGCTCGAGCTGATCGAGCAGGAAGTCTCGGACGCGGCCGAGATCCCGATTCCGGAGCCGGTGCGGGAGATGCTGAGGCTCTGGCGACCGACGCCGCTCTACCGCGCCCACCGGCTCGAGCAGGCGATCGGAACGCGCTCGCGCATCTTCTACAAGTACGAGGGGGTCTCGCCGGCGGGGAGCCACAAGCCGAACACGGCGGTCGCCCAGGCCTACTACTCGAAGGAGGAAGGCCGCGAGCGCCTCGCCACGGAGACCGGGGCGGGCCAGTGGGGGAGCGCACTCGCGCTCGCCTGCCGGCTGCTCGGGCTCGAGTGCAAGGTCTACATGGTCGGCGTCTCGTACCGCCAGAAGCCCTACAGGCGCTCCCTCATGGAAACCTGGGGCGCGAGCGTCGTGGCAAGCCCGTCGGAGGAGACCGGGGCCGGGCAGGCGATCCTCGCCGCCGATCCGGATTCGGCGGGCAGCCTCGGGATCGCCATCTCGGAGGCGGTCGAGGATGCGGCGGGCCGCGAGGACACCGCCTACGCGCTCGGGAGCGTCCTCAACCATGTCCTGCTCCACCAGACCGTGATCGGGCAGGAGGCGCTCGCCCAGATGGAGCTGGCGGGCGCCTTCCCGGACCTCGTGGTGGCCTGCGTCGGCGGTGGCTCGAACTTCGCCGGCCTCGCGTTCCCGTTCCTGCGGGAGAAGATCGCCGGTAGGGAGATCGACGTCCTCGCGTGCGAGCCGGCCGCGTGCCCGACGCTGACCCGCGGCCCGTTCGCCTACGACTTCGGCGACACCGGGAAGCTGACGCCGCTCGTTCCGATGCACACGCTCGGGCACGACTTCGTCCCGCCGAGCATCCATGCGGGCGGCCTGCGCTACCACGGTGTCGCGCCGCTCGTCTCCCAGCTCGTCCTCGACGGGCTCGTGCGGGCGGAGGCCTACGCGCAGAACGACGTCTTCGCCTCGGCGGTCACCTTCGCGGGGAGCGAAGGAATCGTTCCGGCACCGGAGGCCGCGCATGCCGTCCACGGCGCGGCGCTCGCGGCGCTCGCGGCTGACGAGGAGGGCCGCGAGCGCACGATCCTGTTCAACCTCTCCGGCCACGGGCACTTCGACATGGGCGCCTACGACGACTACCTGGCCGGGCGGCTGGAGGACTTCGCCCTGCCCGAGCAGGAGATCGAGCGGGCGCTGCTCGCGATCGAGGCTCTGCCCAAGCCCGGCTAGCCGGGCCCGACAACGGCCTCGGCGCCGCAGCCGAGGATGAGCGCTGCGGCAAGGTCGTCCTCGGCGACGCCTGCAAGCGCCTGGTGCCGGAGGTCGACCTCGATGTCTGGCCACTCGCCGATCCCGAGCGCACGGGCTCCCTCGGTCGAGCCGATCTCGAGGAGCTCCGGCACCGGGACGACGTTCCGGCGCAACTCCTGGCGGCGCGCCGTGCCCTCGAGCTCGCGCAGCTCTTCCAGCGGATCGAGACGGATGTTGGAGTCCGAGCCGATGCAGAGCGGGATGCCCTTGTCGCGGACTCGGGCGACCGGGAGGAAGCCGTCGCCGAGGTTGGCCTCGGTCAGCGGGCAGACGCAGATGCGGGCGTGCGCCTCGGCGAGGAGGCCGAGCTCGCGCTCGTCAGCGTGCGTGGCGTGGACGACCGTCGTCCGCGGGCCCAGGCAGCCGCTTCGCGCCAGGAGCTCGATCGGGCGGAGGCCGTGCTCGGCGAGGCACTCGTCGATCTCCCTCGGCTGCTCGTCGGCGTGGACGTGGAGCACGAGACCCTCGCGTTCGGCGTAGCGCCCGATCTCCTCGAGCCAGTCGACCGGGCAGGCGCGGACGGAGTGGGGTGAGACGCCGACGCGGGCTCCCGTCTCCCGGAGCGCCTCCACCTGCCGCAGGTAGTCGGCCGCGGAAGCCTGGCGGAAGCGCTCGAGCCCGCCCCGGGCGTACGCCGAGAGCAGTAGGACGATCGCGATCCCGGCCGCCTCGGCCGCCTCCACGGCCGCCTTCGCCTCCTCGAAGCCGACGTAGTGGAACTCACCGACCGCCGTGTACCCGGCCGCCCGCATCTCCCGATACGTCGCCTCGTAGTCCCTTCGAACCGTGTCCGGGGTCAGACCCCGGGCATGTCCCAACATGACGTCCCGCCAGGCCCAGAAGTCGTCGCCCTCGGCGCGACCCCGCATGGCGCGCTGGAAGGCGTGGCTGTGGGCCGTGACGAACCCCGGCAGGCGACGGGTCGGCTCGGTGTTCGTTTCGGCCATGTCAGGGGTCAGACCCCGGACATGGCCCTGGCGGCCGGCGGAGTGGGCATCGGCGCGAGGCTACCATTGCCTCACCATGGCGACACGAGCCGTGCCCGCGCCCCTCGCGCAGCTTCCGAACGCGCTCACGATCGCCCGCCTGGCGCTCATCCCGGTGTTCGTCGTCCTCGCCGTTCGCGCCGCTGGCGACGCCAGCTGGGCGGCGGGAGCCGTGTTCGGCGCCGCGGGCATCACCGACCAGGTGGACGGCTGGCTGGCGCGCCGCTGGAAGGTCGAGTCCGAGTTCGGCAAGCTCGCCGACCCGCTCGCCGACCGGCTCATGATCGACGTCGCCGTCGTCCTCCTCTTCGCCTACGACCGGCTGCCCTGGCCCGCGCTCGTCCTGATCGTCGTCCGCGACGGCCTCCTCGTCCTCGGGACGCCGGTGGCCCTGCGCCGGGGCTACGACTTCTCGGTCAGCTTCCTCGGCAAGGCGGCCACCTGGGTGCTCTACGCGTCGATCGCCTTCATTCTCGTCACCGACGACGGCACCGCGTGGCCCCTCTGGGTCTTCTGGAGCGGGGTTGCACTCGCCCTCTGCGCGGGAATCCTCTACGGCATGGCAGTCCGGAAGGCGCTGAGAGGATGAAGGCCGTCGTGATGGCCGGAGGGGAGGGGACGCGCCTGCGGCCGCTCACCTCGAACCAGCCGAAGCCGATGGTTCCGATCGTCGGCAAGCCGTGCATGGAGCACATCGTCGAGCTCCTGAAGAAGCACGGCTTCGAGGACATCGTCGTCACGCTCGCCTTCATGCCGCAGGCGATCCGCGGCTACTTCGGCGCCGGCGAGAGCCACGGCGTCTCGATCCGCTACTCCGTCGAGGAGTCGCCGATGGGGACGGCCGGCTCCGTGAAGCTCGCCGAGGACGCCCTCGACGAGCCCTTCCTCGTCATCTCGGGGGACGCGCTCTGCGACATCGACCTCGGCGCGCTCGTCCGCTTCCACGAGGAGAAGGAGGCGCTCGTCACGATCGCCCTCGTCAACGTCGACAACCCGCTCGAGTTCGGAATCGTCGTGACGGACGAGGACGGCCGCATCGAGCGCTTCCTCGAGAAGCCCTCCTGGGGTCAGGTCTTCACGGACACGATCAACACCGGGATCTACGTCGTCCACCCGGAGGTGCTGCGCCACGTCCCGGACGACCGGCCCTACGACTTCTCGAAGGAGCTCTTCCCACTCCTGCTCGAGATGGGAAGGCCGCTCTACGGCTACGTCGCCGAGGGCTACTGGCAGGACATCGGGAACCTCGACCAGTTCCGGCAGGCGAACTTCGACGCCCTGGAAGAAAGGGTGAAGCTGCAGACGCCTGGGATCAAGCTCCGCGGCAACGTCTGGGTGGGGGAAGGGGTGGAGCTCGCCGACCTCGAGTCGGTTGCAGGCCCTGCGTTCATTGGCAACTACTGCCGGATCGCGCCGCAGGCCTCGGTCGGCCCTTACTCGATCCTCTCGCCGAGCGTCACCCTGCGCGAGCACGCGCACACGACCCGATCGGTCGTCGACTCGTCGACCCACATCGGACGGAGCGCGCTCGTCGAGGGGGCGATCGTCGGCAAGTCCTGCGACATCAGGGCGCACGCACGCCTGCACGAAGGCGTGTCCGTCGGGGACAGCTGCACGATCGGCGAGCAGAGCGTCGTCATGCCGGGGATCCGCATCTACCCTTTCAAGGAAGTCGAGGCGGGCTCGCTCGTCGACCGGAACCTGATCTGGGAATCTCGTCTCGCCTCGCGCCTCTTCGGGCGCGACTCGGTCTCGGGCCTCGTGAACGTCGACCTGACGCCGGAGACCGCGCTCCGGATCGGCATCGCGCTCGGCACGGCGCTCAAGCGGGGAGTGCGCGTCGTCTCGAGCCGCGACGGCGTCCCCGCCTGTCGCCTCCTCCAGCGCGCCGTCGTCTCCGGGGTGACGTCCACCGGCGTCGACGTGGCCGACCTGCACGTCATGCCGGCGGCCGTCAACCGTCATTTCCTGAAGAGCGAGCGGCTCGGCGCGGGCGTCCATGTTCGGCCCGGGGCCGGGGATCCCGAGGCGATGCAGATCCAGTTCTTCGAGCCGCCCGGGATCCAGGCGACACCCGAGCTGATCAAGGAGATCGAGAAGCACTTCCTGCGCCAGGAGTTCCGCCGCGCCGCCCACGACGAGGTCGGGAAGATCACGACGCCCGCGCGCGCCGCCGAGCGGTACGCCGAGGACCTCCTGCGCACTCTCGACGCCGGTGCCATCAAGGCGCGCGGCTTCCGGATCGTGGTCGACTACGCCTTCTCGACGGCGTCGCTCACCTTGCCGATCGTGCTCGGCCCGCTCGGCGTCGAGGCCGTGTCGGCGCATCCCTTCGGCGGCGAGCAGACGCCACGGCCGAGCCAGGGGATCCGCGAGGCTCTCGGCCAGGCAAAACGCCTCGTCTCGGCCGTCGGAGCCGACTTCGGCGTCGTCTTCGACCAGTCCGGCGAACGCATCTTCCTCGTCGACGAGCAGGCCCACGAAGTCCCGGTCGAACAGGAGCTCCTGCTCTTCCTCAGTCTGCTCGCCTCCGACGGCAAGGCCGGGACGCTCGCGCTGCCGGTCACGGTCACGAGCCTCGCCGAGCCGATCGTGAAGGGGTCGGATCTGACGGTGCAGCGGACGGCTGCCTCGGTCTCGGCGCTCACCCAGGCCTCGGCCGACGACGGCGTCGTCTTCGCGGGCGCGGTCGGCGGCGGCTTCGTCTTCCCGGAGTTCCTTCCGGCCTACGACGGGATCGCGAGCCTCTGCAACCTGCTCCAGCTGCTCGCGCCGCTCGAGCGACCGCTGTCGGAGCTCGTCGCCGCGCTGCCGGAGTCGACGGTCGTCCATCACCAGGTGCGCTGCCCCTGGGCCCGCAAGGGCGCCGTCATGCGCGTCCTCACGGAGCGGATGAAGGGGAAGAAGGTGGATACCCTCGACGGGATCAAGGTGTACGAGCCACGCGGCTGGGCCCAGGTGCTGCCCGACCCGGATGAGCCGCTCGTGCACGTCTACGCGGAGGGCAAGACGCCCGAGGACGCCGCCGCCCTCGAGAGCGATTTTCTCGCGCTCGTGGAGGAAATCGTCGCCGGCGACGACGACGGGCCCGAGCCGGCCTAACCCTCAACCCTCAAGTCCAGGTTGATGGATTGGCGGGTTCTTGCCATACTGCAGGAGCCCTGCTTCTCCCCGATTCCCGGAGCGGCCTCGTGGAAGTTCTCCCTGATCTCGATTCTCTGTCCGACCAGGAGCTTCGCGACCTGATTCGCGACCTCATGGCGGAAGAGCAAGAGGTGTCGTACCGCCGGCGCATCCTCCACGGCAAGATCGACATCCTGCGCGCGGAGCTTCAGGCGCGCCTGAAGAAGGACGTGGGGGAGGGCAGGAGCCCCCTCCACGACATCGACGTCGACAAGCTCGCGGAGATCCTCGCCTCGAAGGCGACCCCGCCCGCCGAGTAGCAGTGGCGCCGGCATGAGCCACATCCACTGTCCGGAGTGTGGCTTCCAGAACCCGGAAGCCGCCAACTACTGCTCGAAGTGCGGTGCGCTCCTCCCGCACGACGAGGCGGGCGACCACACGACCATGAGCTTCACGCCCGACGAGATGACCGAGGACGAATCGCTCTCACTCGCCGATCTCCGCATCGAGGGCCCGGCACTCGTCGTCCGCTCCGGCGGCGGGCGCTCCGGAGAGACGTATGCCGTCGAGTCGGAGCGGCTCGGCATCGGCCGCGGGCCCGAGAACGAAGTCTTCCTCGACGACGTGACCGTCTCCCGGCGCCACGCGGTGCTCGTCCATCGCGACGACGGCTACTACATCGACGACGAGGAGAGCCTGAACGGCACCTACGTCAACCGCCGCAGGGTCGAGAGCGCCAAGCTCGAAGACGGCGACGAGCTCCAGATCGGCAAGTACCGGCTGACGTTCCTGGAGTCCTAGCCATGGCCACCGCTGTCTCACGCGTCGATTCCGGCGGTCAGCGAAACCGGCCCCTTACGATCGGCGCGGTCTGCCGCCGGCTCCAGGACGAGTTCCCGGACATCTCGATCTCGAAGATCCGCTACCTCGAGGACCAGGGCCTGCTCGCGCCGCGGCGGACGCGGGGCGGCTACCGGCTCTTCACGGAGGACGACGTCGAGCGCCTCCAGACGATCCTCCGCCTCCAGCGCGACGAGTTCCTGCCCCTGCGCGTGATCCGGCAGGAGCTCGCCGGCCCGCGCCGCAAGTCGCGTCCCCCCTCCGGGCTGGCCGAGCCGGAGCAGGAGCTCGATTTCGACGCCCTCTGCGAGCGCACCGGGGCGACGCCCGCTTTCGTCCGCGACCTCGAGGACTACGGGCTCCTCGAGCCACGTGGGGAGGGTGGAGGCCGCCACTACCCCGAGCGCGACGTCGAGGTGGTCTCCGCCTGCCTGGAGCTCTCCCGCTACGGAGTCGAGCCGCGCAACCTGCGTCCCTTCAAGACGGGTGCCGAGCAGGAGGCCGCCAAGCTCGAGCAGATCGTGGCGCCGAAGCTCCGCTCGCAGAACCCGGACCGCCATCGCGCCGGCCTCGAGGACCTCCAGACGCTCGCGGCGCTCTCGCAGGAGCTGTCCCAGCTTCTCTTCTGGCGAGCGGTTCGCTCGCTCGTCCACTAGGGCCGCCGGTGCCCGTCGACCTGAGCTCGAAGATCCGGGACATCCCCGATTTTCCGAAGCGGGGGATCGTCTTCAAGGACATCATGCCGCTGCTTGCCGACGCAGAGGCCATGCACCAGACCGTGGAGGAGCTCGCCGAGTTCGCCGCGCCGCGGAAGCCGGACTACGTGCTCGGCGCGGAGGCGCGCGGCTTCATCCTCGGCGCCGCGCTCGCCTACCGCCTGAACTGCGGCTTCATCGCCGCGCGCAAGCCGGGCAAGCTTCCCTGGCGCACCGTGAGCGCCAAGTACGCGCTCGAGTACGGCTTCGACGCGCTCGAGCTCCACGCCGACGCGATCGCGAACGGCGCCCGCGTCCTCGTCCACGACGACCTGCTTGCCACCGGAGGGACGGCGAAGGCCAAGGTCGACCTCGTCGAGCAGCTCGGCGGCGAGGTGGTCGGGCTGGCATTCGTGATCGAGCTCGAGTTTCTGCACGGCCGTGAGAAGCTCAACGGGTACGACGTTTTTTCTCTCCTCAAGTACTGAGCGCAACAAAGACTGCGTCTTCCGTCGGACCGGCCGATAAATAATCCGGACATGTACGACGGCTTGACGGGGCGCTACACGTTCTCGTGTCCCGCTCGGGGCGAGGTCCGCCTGCCGCTCTCCTCGTTCAGGGTGCTCGACCGCCTCCCGGGAGCGAGCCACCCGGCTGTCTTCAAGGTGACGTTCTCCTGCGAGTGCGGCGAGGAGCACGAAGGCCTCGTCTCGCACGACGAGCTCGACTGGGCACCGCTCGCGGCAAGCGACGCCGCCTTCCTCAACCTCATGACCTCGCGCCTCGAGGCCGCGGCCGACGAGCTGCTCGACCTCGCCGCAGGCCGCATCCGGGCGGGCGAGTGGCCCTGGAGCTTCTTCTGCTACCCGGAGGAGCGCCCGCAGCCCGTCTTCCCATCCGCCTTCCGGATGCTCTCCGGCGGCGAGGACCGGCTCGGCCTCGCAGTCGAGTGCCCGGCCTGCTCGCGGACCTCCGTCAACCTCGTCACGAGGCCGCACGTCGACGTGCCCTTCTACAACGACCGCAAGGTCGACGTCGTGGAGCACATCTTCGCCGGCGATCGGGACGCGACCCTCGAGGAGTTCCGCGCCGAGCTCACCTCCGGGGCTTTCGACGCCCGCCGGCGCGACCTCGCTGCGTAACCTCGGGCCGGTTAGAGACGTTGTTCCAGCGGGAATCCAACACCTGGAATCCTCTGGAATCGACGGAGACGAGGTGACGAAAGTGGCAATTTTCCGCAGACGAAGCGACGAAGGTCTCGACGCGACCAGCGTTCGGCGTGAAGAGACCGACGTGCGCGGCTGGGACGGTCCGCCGCTCGTCCGCGCGCTCTTCACCCTGCTGGGAGTCGCCGTCGCAGGCTTCCTGCTCTGGGTCGCCCAGCTGCTCGACACGGCGAACACGGGCGAGTTCTGGGGTGCCATGGGCATCATCGCGGCGGCTGGCCTCGCGCTCGGCCTCTCGCAGCTCTTCGGCGGGTGGACGAAGTGGGGGGTGCCGACGATCAGCCCCGGGGTCTTCCTCTTCGCGTGGATCCCGACCGCGATCGTGGTCGGCTGGATCATGATGGTGATCCAGCCCGAAAACGGCTGGTATCAGGACAAGCTCCAGAGCTGGAGCGCGTCGATCGGCATCGAGAACTTCGTGCGCGACTTGGGGACCTGGCCTGGCGCGCTCGCGCTCGGGCTCGGGATCGTGACCGCGTTCACGTTCGACACGACGGGGCCGCGGACACGCGAAACTCGCGCGTACCAGCGTGACGTCGTCCCGGACGAGGACGTGCACGACTACGACCGCGGCGAGACCGTCGCTCCGGCGACGACCGAGGACCGCACGATGGTCCCCGCAGGCGAGCGCCCCGAGCGGGTCGAGATCAGGGACCCGGAGCGGCGCGACACGCCGTAACCACGCATGATCGAAACCGCAGGGCGAGGGGCGCCGGAAGGCGCCCCTCGCCGTTTGCGGCCCCGTTCACTCGCGCCAGGGATGTGCTTCGGCGGCGGGGAGGTCGATGGAGGCGCCATGGAGTTCGCCGCCCCGGGGCGCACGGGCGATGCCCGTGGAGCGCCCCGCCTCCTCGAGCACTGTGCCGCAGTCGAGCGCCTGATCGACACGGAGAGCGGAAGCGCGCGCGCCCGACTCGAGGCCGAGCTCGGCGGACAGCTCGCGAGCCTCCTCTGCCGGGCACTCGTGCAGCGCCGCGCCTCGCGCGCTCTGGTCGCGCTGTAGCGGACTAGCGCCGCAGCTGGTCCGCGCCGCTCAGCCGGACGTAGAAGAAGATCAGGAAGCCGGCGAGGATCCCGAAGACGATCGACGTCCCCTGGGAGATGCCGATGGCGAGCAGGCCGAGGACGATGAACCCGCCGAGCACGAGCCCCCAGATGAAGGCGGTGAAGCCTGGGCTGAAGGCGGGAGGACGAAGGTGCATCGGGCGGGAACCTTACCGTCGCGTGCCCGGCCCGGCGGGCGGGACCAAAAAAAATTCACCGAGCGGGTGGCGCTTTCGTCCACCTCACCGACCGACCTTCCGCTTCCGCGTACTGCCGCCCGGTGGGGCTTCGACCTACTTGCGCTCCCTGCTCGGTGCAAGCGGCAATCTAGGGAGTCCACGAAGGGGATGCAAGTACCCGGAAGAACGAAAGTCCGCTATTTGCGGAAAGTTCACTTTTCCACATTTTCCACGGCCGCCGACGGTCCCTGTGGGCAGGTCTGTGGAAGGCGGCCAGCCTAGCGGAATCGCGCTGAGGGCGCTTCCGGCGACGACGAGGGACGGCGCCCGAAGGGGCGACAGCGAGCACGGCGCGGATAGGGGTGGCCCTAGCGGCCCGCAAGGGCGCCGCGGGTGTAGACGCCGGCGGCGTTCCAGAGCATGTACCCCTCGACGCTGGCATCGCGGGCGGCTTCGATCTGATCCCTCACGTCCGCGAGCGTGTAGTCGCGGCCGAGCGAGAAGTCCTGGAGCCACGGGACGAGCCGCGTGTCGAGGCCCGTCAGCTTTCCGTCGAAGTCGCGGAGGGCGAGCCCGACTGTCCGGCCGGGCTGGGCGTTCGGATCGGGGAGGTTGTACTCGCCGGGCCCGAAGTGGGAGGGGTAGACCATCGGGTAGATCGCGTCGAGGTAGGCCGCGAGCTTCTTCGGCCGCTGGCCGATGCCCATGTTCCGAGTCGCGCTGAGCCCGAAGACGTCGGCGGAGACCCGCACCCCGAGCGGCTTCAGCCGCTCGCCTGCGTACTTCGCGAAGCTCGTGATCACATCGGTCTTCGTCTGCTTCGTCTTGTGCGGGAAGACGGCCGCCGAGAGGTCGCCGTCGGTGGGGAAGCGGACGTAGTCGAACTGGATCTCGTCGAAGCCGGCCTTCGCGGCGGCCGTGCCGAGCGCGACCGCGTAGTCCCAGACGCGCTTGTCGTACGGGTTCGCCCAGCCGAGCCCCGCCGCGGTCGTCCAGACGCCGCCGCTCGTCGTCCGGATCGCGTAGCGGGGGGCGCTCTCGGTGAGGGCGGGATCCTCGAAGCAGACGATGCGACCGATCAGATAGACGCCCGCGGCATGCGCCTTCTCGGCGACCTCGACCGGGTCGTAGTAGTCGTGCGCGGCGCCGACTTCGCGCGCAAGCGGCACCTTCGGATGTCGGAACGCGACTTCGCCGTTCTCGTCCTTGACGTCGAGCTCGAGCGTGTTGAGGCCATGTTTGGTGAGCGCGAGGTAGTCGTCGATCTTCCCCGGGAGTGAGGCCAGCGCCATCGTCACGTGGACGCCGCGCATCTCGTCGGGATAGGGGCGAGGCTGAGGCTTCGGCTTGGCCGGAGCGGACGCCGCCGGGGTGGAGCCGGCGCTCGCCGCGGGTTTCGAGTCGTGCTCGGTCAGGAAGCGGGCGCCGAGCGTCGTCCCCGCGGCGGCGAGTGCGACGACCGCGAGCGCCGCCGTTCTGCGGATCGCCCGACGCCTCCGGGCTTGTTGACGCCGTTCTCGGAATTTCTCATTCGGGTCAACAGGCTCCAGAAGCATGAACCCCGGCACGCTAATGGAAGGCGCGTGTTGCCCGCAAGCGGTACAGAGGGCCTCCGCAACACTTTTTGTTGCGCTAGAATCCGGCGTCCGTGCCCGTCTCCGTCGCGCTCAAGGTCGAGGCTCTTGCCCGCGACCTCGGCTCGCAGCGCCGGCTCGCCGAGGCGCTCGGCGTCAGCCCGGCCCAGGTGACGCGCTGGCTCCGCGGACAGGGAATCGATCGCGAGAACGCGGAGCGACTCGACCTGCTCGAGCTGGCGCTCTCCGCGCTCCATCGCCTCTACGAGCCCAGGGCGGCCGAGGACTGGCTCTTCGGCCTGAACCCGCTCCTGCGCGACCGCCGTCCGATCGACCTGATCCGGCAGGGAAGGACGGAGGAGCTCCTCGGCGCCCTGCGCCAGGAGGCGGCAGGCTCCTACGCGTGAGGCTCTTCCGCGTCTTCGCCTGGGACGCGCGGGCCGCTCCGCCCGAGCGCGGCGGCGCGCTCTCGTTTCCGCGAGCGCATGCGGGCGGTGGACGCCACGACAACCCGGCCCTCTACGGTTGCCTGGACGTCTCGGAACGCCCGCTCGCGGCTGTCGTCGAGCAGCTCGCGCGCTTCCGCGGGCGCGCCCTCAGCGAGGACACGCTGTCGCTCGCAGGCCTGCCGGTTGCGCTCGCCGTCCTGACGCTGCCCGACGAGGCTCTCCTGATCGACCTCGACGACCCGGCCGTCCTGGAGCGGGAGGGACTTCGGCCCTCGGCGGCCGCGACGCGGGACCGGGCGATCACCCAGGCTGCGGCCGCGGCGCTCTTCGGGCGTCATGCGGAAGCGGTCGGCCTGCGCTGGTGCTCGGTCTTCGAGCCCGCCTGGGCGAACGTCACGCTCTACGACCGGGCGCGGAAGCTGCTGGCGGTCGAGGAGGTTCGGCCGCTCGGGCTGGGGGACGAGGTCGTCGCGGAAGCCGCCGTGTTCCTCGGGCTTCCTTCGACTTGACATAACGCCCGTTATCGTGCGTGGGCTTTCGAAGCGCGGGACGACGGAGGAGCCGGGGCTTGAAGGAGTCTCGGCCACGCCCTGAGTGCCGGCCCCGGCTCCGTCGTCTCGTCCCTCTCAGTATCGGCCGTTCCGCGCGGATGGCGCGTTGATCTTCGTCAACGCTAAGCGGAAGGCCCCGTTGTGCCGATTTTCCCGGTGGAATGCGCATTCGACTCTTCACCCTCGGCTTCGGGGCGTTCGCGGCGGGACTGACGGCCGTGGCGACGCTTGTGCCGGGAGTCACGCTCGCCTACCGAAGCCCGCCGCTCCACGTGGCGCTCGAGACGGCGACGGCGCTCATCTCGCTCCTCGTCGCCTACCTGGTCTTCGGCCGCTTCCGGGAGCGGAAGCGCCTCGACGACCTCGTTCTCACGTGCGCGCTCGCGCTGATCGCCTCGACGAGCCTCGTCTTCTCGGCGCTGCCGCACACCGTGCCCGCGGAGGGCGCCCGCGACTTCAGCGTCTGGGGATCGGTCGGCGGCGCCGTCCTCGGCGCGTGCACACTCGCCCTCGCCGCCTTCGCCCCGAGCAGGCGGGTTGCCTCGCCCGGCCGCGCGACTGCAATCGCCGCCCTCGCCTGCGGGGGTGCCCTCATCGCAACAGGATCGATCGTGGCCCTCTTCGCCGACGGGATCGATCCCGACATCCCCGTCGGCCTCTCGCCCTCCGGCACGCACCGCCCGATCCTGCTCGGCCAGCACTTCCTGCTCGGGACGCAGGTGGTCGGCGTCCTCCTCTTCCTCGTCGCGGCGCTCGGCTTCATCCAGCGCGGCGAGCGGGACCGCGACGAGCTTATGCGCTGGTTCGCGGCCGGCGCAGTGCTGTCGAGCTTTGCGCGCTTCAACTACTTCCTCTTTCCCTCGCTCTACTCCGACTGGGTCTTCACCGGCGACTTCCTCCGCCTCGGCTTCTGCCTCCTGCTCCTCGCCGGCGCGGCCCGGGAGATCGGGAGCTACTGGCGCAGGCTCGCCTCGATTGCCGTGCTCGAGGAGCGCCGCCGCATCGCGCGCGAGCTCCACGACGGCGTCGCCCAGGAGCTCGCTTACATCGTGGCCGAGTCGAGCGGCCCTCTCGCCAGGGCAGCGGAGCGGGCGCTCGACGAGTCGCGGCGCGCCATCGCGGCCCTCTCGAGGGCGGTCGACGAGCCGCTCGACGTCGCGCTCGTGCAGGCCGCGGAGGAGGTCGCCGGGCGCGTCGGCGTCCAGCTTCGGATCGAGGTCTCAGAGGACGCCTCGGTCTCTCCGGACGAGCGGGAGGCGCTCATTCGCATCGTCCGCGAGGCGATCACGAACGCGGGCCGCCACGGCGGGGCCGCGAGCGTCTCGGTTCAGCTCGCCAACGGCCGCGGAACCCTTCTTCGGATCGCGGACGACGGCAGCGGCTTCGACCCGGCGCGGACGCGTGCGGGCGGCTTCGGGCTCGTGAGCATGCGCGAGCGCGCCGAGGCGCTCGGCGGGCGCTTCACCCTCCGCTCTGAGGCCGGCACGGGGACGAGCATCGAGGTGCGGCTTCCGTGAGCCGGCAGGTCAGGATCGTGATCGCCGACGACCACGCTCCGACGCGGGCTGGGATACGCTCGGTGCTCGAGAAGGACGGCTTCGACGTCTGCGGGGAGGCCGCGAGCGCGGAGGCCGCCGTCCAGCTCGCGCTCGCCGAGCGCCCGGACGTCTGCCTGCTCGACATCAACATGCCCGGCGGCGGGATCGCGGCCGCGGGCGCGATCTCCGAGCGGCTCCCCGAGACGGCGATCGTGATGCTGACGGTCTCTCGCGACGACGCCGATCTCTTCGACGCGCTGCGGGCCGGCGCGGCGGGCTATCTCCTCAAGGACATCGACCGGAGCCAGCTGCCAACCGACCTCCGAGGCGTCCTCGGGGGTGAGGCGCCTCTCCCCCGCGCGCTCGTCACGCGGCTGATCGAGGAGTTCCGGGAACGGGGACGGCGGCGGAACGTCTTGATCGCCGCCAGGCCGGGCGTGCGCCTGCGGCAGCGGGAGTGGGAGATCCTCGAGCTCCTGAGCGAGGGGCTCTCGACCGCGGAGATCTCCGCGCGTCTCTTCATCGCCGAGGTGACCGTTCGCTCGCACGTCTCCTCGATCCTGAAGAAGCTGCGCGTCCCGACGCGCGAGGCGGCGATCGAGCTACTGCGCGGCCGCTAGCGGCAGGACGGCCGACCGCAGCTGCCCCTCGGCTCGCTTGCGCAAGGCGGGCGCGTCGTCGTCTGGCCGGAGCTCGGCCAGGCCGGCGTCGATCCTGACGCCGTCTCCCGTGCCGTCGACGCGTCCGCCGAGGGCGAACTGGAGGCGCCTCTGCAGGCGCTCCGCGTCGGCCTCGGCCGCTTCGGGGAGAATGACGGCGAACCGGCCGTCCCCGAGATGGCACGCGACGTCAGCGGCGCGCACGGCCGCGCAGATCCGTTCGGCGGCGGCGACCAGGTCCCGCCCCTCCCTGGGCTCCACGTCGAAGACGAGCAGTCCGAGGCCGCGCTCGTAGCGCCTCGCGCGCGCGACCTCGCGCTCGAGGCGCTCGCCGAAGTAGCGAGCGTTTCGCAGGCCGGTGAGCGGATCCGTGTCGGCAAGCTCCCGGGCCTCGACGAAGAGCCTTGCGTGCTCGAGCGCCGGCCCGCAGACGCGCGTGAGCTTCTCGAGCTGCTCGAGGTCGGCATCGGAGAGGGACGGCTCGGCGCGCCTCCAGAAGGCGGCGAGGATTCCGATGCGATTCCTTTCCTCGTCGTGAAGCGGAAGCGCGACGCCGCCGCCCAGCCGGAACTCGTCGTTCGCCTCCTCCTCGCTCGTGTACAGGTAGTCGAGGCGAACCGCACGGCCCGCGCCCGGAGAAAGCTCGAGGAGCTCCCGCGACGACTCCTCCTCGGAGAGCCCGAAGGCCGCCACGATTCGGCCTTCCCGCTCCGGATGGAGGACGATCATGGCCGCATCCCCGCCCGTGATCCGGCTCACGGCCTCGAGCGACCGCCGGAGCGCAACGTCAAGGTCGAGCGTGCCGATCTCCTCGAGGGGCGCGGCCGACACGCCCCTCTCCCCCGCACCGCCCGGAGTGGCGCGGGCGAGCTCCTCGGCTCTTGCCGTGGCGTCGCGGGCGGCGGCGAGATCCCGGGCCGCACGGCGCCGCTGGAGCCAGAGGAGAACGACGGCCACGCAGAAGACGAGCGTGGCGGCTACGAGCGTCCCGACGCCCGTCCAGATGGCGCTCTCGTCTGCGTACACCATGCCGCTCCCCCCGATTCGCCGCAAGAAGGCGAGCTCCAGTCGCACAATAGGGCGGATTTTGCGAAATACCACCTGCACTTTCCGGCGGGTGGCTGTTTACTTTCGGAGTGGTGTTGGTAGGGTTAGCCCGCAATGCGTCCGGAGTTCGGCGGCAGGTCCGAGTCCGGGCGTTTCGACTGAATGGCTGACGAACCCACCGCCCTCCACCACGAGGAGATCCAGCATCTGCTGGAGCGCGCCGAAGCAGCCGGCTTCCTCGAGTCGACCGATCTTTCGGAGGTGCTCGACACCCTCGAGCTCGACCCCGCCGACGCCGAGCTCGTCCACCGCGAGCTCGAGGAGCGGAACATCGAGATCGTCGAGGTGGTGAAGGAGCCCGCGCGCGAGCCGACCGCGCCGCCCCGCGCTTCCGAGGTCCTGGAGACGACGACCGATGCCCTCCAGCTCTTCCTGCGCGAGATCGGCCGGCACCCGCTCCTGACCGCGGCCGACGAGGTCGAGCTCTCGAAGCGGATCGAGCGAGGGGACATGGAGGCGAAGCGCCGGATGATCGAGTGCAATCTCAGGCTCGTCGTCTCGATCGCCAAGAACTACCGGAACCAGGGGCTTCCGTTCCTCGACCTGATCCAGGAAGGGATGTTCGGCCTCATCCGCGCCGTCGAGAAGTTCGAATGGCAGCGCGGCCTCAAGTTCTCGACCTACGCGACGTGGTGGATCCGCCAGGCCGTCGCGCGCGCGATCGCGGACAAGGCGCGAACGATCCGCGTGCCCGTCCACGTGGTCGAGCGCATGCAGAAGATGCACCGGGCCGAGCGCCACCTCTGGACGCAGCTCGCCCGCGAGCCGACGCTCGAGGAGATCGCCCACGAGGCCGGCCTCCCGCTCCAGCAGGCGATCGAGGTGCGCGCCGCCGCGCGTGCCTCGACGAGCCTCGACCAGCCGATCGGCGAGCAGGAAGACGCCGTCTTCGGCGACCTCGTGGCCGGCGAGGAGCCGCTTCCGGAGGAAGAGACCGAGCGTCGCCTCCAGAAGGAGGCGCTCGACAGGGCGCTCGATTCGCTCCCCGAGCGCGACCGGCGCGTGCTCGAGCTCCGCTACGGCCTCGGGGGCGAGGAGCCGCACACGCTGGAGCACATCGGGCGCCGGCTCGGGATCACGCGCGAGCGCGTCCGCCAGATCGAGATCGAGTCGCTCTCCCGCCTGGCCTCGCTCCGCGAGATCGACGCGGTCGCGACGCGCTAGAAGCCCGCGGTTCTACTCGGCGCGCAGGTAGAGGCGGAGGTCCGGCGCGCCGGTCTGGAGCTCGCGTAGGGCGCGCGACTCGAGCTGACGCACGCGCTCGCGCGTGACTCCGAGCTCGGTGCCGACCTCTTCGAGGGTCTTCGGCGTCCCGCCCGCGAGCCCGAAACGAAGCTCGAGCACGTGCCGCATCCGCTCGGAGAGCTTGCCGAGCGCCACCTGGAGCTCGACGCCGCGCAGGAGCTCGGCGAGGACGAGATCGGGCTGCTCGGAATTGACGTCCTCCAGCATGTCCCCGTAGATCGAGTCGCCGTCCCCGACCGGCGTCTCGAGGCTGACGGGGTCCTCGACGAGGTCGAGTAGCTCGTTCACACGCTTGACCTCGAACCCGCTCTCCTTCGCGATCTCGTGCGGGAGCGGGTCGCGGTTCAACTTCTGGGTCAGCACGCGGCGGGCGCGCATGACGCGCCGCACCTGGTCGACGACGTGGACGGGCAGCCGGATGGTGCGGCCCTGGTCCGCGATCGCGCGCGTGACTGCCTGTCGGATCCACCAGGTGGCGTAGGTCGAGAGCTTGTAGCCCATCTTGTAGTCGAACTTCTCGACCGCCCTGATGAGGCCGAGATTGCCCTCCTGGATGAGGTCGAGGAGCGGGACGCCCGAGTTGACGTAGTTCCGCGTGATCGACATGACGAGCCGGAGGTTCGACTCGATCAGCTTCTTCTTCGCCTCCTCGTCGCCCTCGTCCTTGCGCCTCGCGAGCTCTCGCTCCTCGGCGGCGGTCAGAAGCGGGCCGTCGCCGATTTGGCGCACGTAGAGCTTGAGAGGGTCCTGCGTGGGCCCCGGGGCGAGGGCTTCCTTGGCCTCCTCCTTCTCGTCCTCGTCTTCCGGCGAGTCGAGCGCAGCCGGGTCGGCGACGAGCTCGAGCTTCGGCTCTTCGGCTTCGGCTCCGCTCCGGTCGGGATCCGGCTGGGGCAGCTTCGAGACTGGGCGTTGTCCCACGAGCGCTCTATCGGCCTGCGAGGGATCCGCCTTGAGAACCACCACCGTTCCGAGGGATGGCCCTCTGGCCGCGCCGGGCCGATGGCTATAGTGATCGTCTCTTGTGTGGGATCGCCGGATATAGCCTCAGCGACTCGAGTCGCGTCGACCCCACACTCGCCGCCCAGATCCTCCTCGCGGCGATCTCGGAACGCGGATCGGACGCTTCCGGCTACTGCTACCGCGGGCCGGGGGTCGACCTCGCGGTCCACAAGCAGCGCTCCGGTGCGAGCCGGCTCCTCGACTCGGTGCGCGTCGCCGGGGCGGCGAGGCAGGCGCTCGTCCACGTTCGCGACTACACGAAGGGGCATCCGAGCCTCGAGGACAACAACCACCCGATCCGCCACGGCGCCCTCGTCGGCATCCACAACGGGATCATCAGAAACGATGAGGAGATCTTCGCCGAGCACGGCTTCGGGCGAGCCGCACCGCGGATGACGGTCGACTCCGAGGCGATCTTCGCGCTCATGGAGGCGAGACGAAACTCCGCCGAGGCCCTCGACGAGCTCTACGGCTCGATGGCGAGCGCCTGGATGGACGAGCGGGAGCCCGAGATCGTCTACGTCGCGCGCGGCATGGGCAGGCCGCTCTGGATCGGCCAGGGCCGCAACGAGCTCTTCTTCGCCTCCACCAGGGCGGCTCTCGAGCTCGTCGAGAGCTACGCCGGCGTCTCGCTCGAGAAGGACGACCTCGAGGAAGGGACGCTGCTCGCCGTCCGCGGTGGCGCCGTCGGCCGGCGCGAGAGCTTCCGCCCGGACCTGACCTTCAGCGAGGAGCCTCTCCCCTCGGTCCGCGCGCCCGAGGAGCACCGCTCGTGCCTCGCGCTCCTGGCCGCGCTCGTCGCGCCCGCGGCCGCGGGCTAGCGGCACCGAGCCTTCGGTCGATCCGCCGCTGGAGCGCCGCCCAGGCGCCCTTGCGCCCGCCGAAGAGGCGGTAGACCTGCCACTCGCTCGGCAGGCGCGGGTCACGACGGTGTGCCCGCGACCAGTCCTCGAAGCTCGGCAGCCGCCCGAGCCGGCGCGCGAGCGCCGTCCCGGCCTCGACCGCCCACTCTGCGCGCTCGCGGGGATCTGGTACGTCGAAGCCGGCCGCGTGGAGCGCCGCGCGCAAGGAGCCGAACGTCTGCCAGTAGAGCGACTTCGACGGCATCGTCGCCCGACGCCGCACGAGGTCTGCGCCGGTCGGGGTCCTCCCTACCTCGGCGCCGAGCTCCCGGAGCTGGCGCAGCAGCTCCTCCCTCGTGGCAAAGCGACGCGCGACGAGGCCTGCGCGCCGCTTGGCCGCATTCCAGCTTCCGAAGCGCGTGACGAGCGTCTGGGGATGCGGTCTCGCCGCTTCGTCGAGAGCGAACTCGCGCATCGTCGGCGAGCGCCCGAGCCGTCGGGCCGACGCGCGGAGCTCGTCGAGGAGCATCTCGTCCGTGTAGCGCAGCGAGCGGGACATGGCTCTCCCCGCCAAGGATAGAGCAGGCTAGACGGGCCGCAAGGCTCTCAGGCCGTTGCGATCAGACGTGACGGCGTCTCGGAGCGACCGGGCTCGTCCGTGTGGAGCAGGCGCTCGAGCGCCGAGACGCAGCGGGGGCAGAATTGCGACCCCGCGCCGCGCCGGAGCTCCTCGAGGGCCTCGTCGGCGGGCCTGGCGGCGCGGTAGATGCGCGTCGTCAACATCGAGTCGAGCGCGTCCGCGACGTGGATGATGCGGGCGCCGAGCGGGATCTCCTCCCCCGAGAGTCCGTCCGGATAGCCGGTGCCGTCGAAGCGCTCGTGATGGTGGCGGATGGCGGGCACCGCGTCCTGGAGGAAGCCGAGCCGGTCGATGATCCTGGCGCCCTCGTCGGCGTGGCGGTGCATCAGCGACCACTCCTCCCCGGTCAAGCTCCCCGGCTTCAACAGGATGGCGTCCGGGATCGCGAGCTTGCCGATGTCGTGGAAGAGCGCGGCGTGGCCGAGGAGGTCGAGCTCGGCTTGGGAAAGGCCGAGCTGACGGCCGATCGCGAGCGCGAGCTGCTGGACGCGCCTCGAATGGCCGGCGGTGTAGGCATCGCGCGCGTCCACGGTCGCGGAGAGGCTTTCCATCGCGGCCGTCGAGCGCTCCCGCAGGAGCCGGTTGGCCTGCTCGAGGGAGACGTTCTGCTCGCGGATCGTCTCGGCCGCCTGGCGGAGCTGCTTCGTCGACTTCTCCGTGTGCCCGAGATAGGCCGCCATCGTCTTCCGCATCAGGAAGAGCGGCAGGACGAAGACCGCGAGGCCGTAGAGCCCGATCGCCGAGTAGGCGAGCGCGATCGCGCCGCCGACGGCGCCGAAGGCGACGTAGTGCGGCAGGAGCCAGGAGAAGCGCTCGTTCCAGACGCCGCGCCACTTGTCGTGCCCCTCGAGGGCCATCGCGCCGGAGAGGAGGCCTGTGTTGACGACGAAGTACGCGCCGCCGGCGACGAGGCCGGAGGCCGCGGTCACGAGCTCGCCCGTGCGCGTCTCGTCCGAGCCGATCGTGAAGACCGCGGCCGCGGCGAGCGAGGCGAGGCTCAGCGCGCCGATGTTGAAGAGGACGTAGTACCAGGCGTCGCGGCGGGAGCTCCACTCGACTGCCACGGTCGCGACGGCGAGGGGCAGTGCCGCCCGTGGTCCGAAGAGAGCCGCCCCCGCGAGCGCTCCGACCGCGCTGACGGAGATCGAGCCCGCCTCCATCTCGATCGAGAGTGCTTGTCCGCAGCCAACCAGGATGATGATGGCGATCAGCCCGAGGAGGTTGTCGTTCGTGCCGAGGAAGGCTCCGGCGATGCCCGCCCCCACGCCTGCGAGCGAGACCAGTGCGACGAGCACGGCAACCGACGGAGACAGAGCGAGGAAATGGGGCCGGCCGGGCGAGTGCGGCCGCGGCTGCTGCTCGCGACGCTCGGTCGTGCGCGGCTCGGGCAGCGCGCGGCTCGCGACCGCGGCGTACTCGCCGTCCTCCGGCACGGCGGCGAGGCGCGCGGGGCGCTCGTTCGCCGCGAGGAGCAGCGGCTCCGAGCTCGCGCCCTGGACGCGGTTCCTGCCCTGGAGCTTGGCGCGGTAGACGGCGAGGTCGGCCTGGTGGATCAGCTCGTTCGGGTCGACGCCGTCCTTCGGGAAGCCGGCCACGCCGAGCGAGACCGTGGCGCGGATCGGTTCGCTCGAGGTCTCGACCTCGTAGCGGCCGTCGGCGACCGCGCGGCGGATGCGCTCCGCGATCTCGAGCGCTTGCTCGGGGGCAGTCTCGGGCAGGAGGATGGCGAACTCCTCCCCGCCGAAGCGCGCCGGCACGTCGTAGTGGCGGAGCTGCTTGCGGAAGACCTCGGCGATCCCCTCGAGGACCGCGTCGCCGGCCAGGTGGCCATAGGAGTTGTTGATGTCGCGGAGGAGGTCGAGGTCGGCCATGATGATCGACATCGGGCGGTCCATCCGGCTCGCACGCGCGAGCTCCTCGCGGAGCTCGGCGGCGAAGTAGCGGGCGTTGAAGAGCCCCGTCTTCGAATCGACGCGGGCCTCCTCCTGGAGCGCCGGCACGCTGAGCGAACGATGGATGAGGAGGAGCGGGGCGACCGCGGTCGGCAGCAGGTACGGGTTCCACTTCCAGAGCGCCGCGAAGGCGACGCCCAGGGCCGCGAGGACGAAGTCCGTCGAGAGGCTCTCTCCGGAGAAGAGGCCCGTTGCGCGCAGGCTGTGGCCCCGAGCGAAGTGGAGCATCGTGGCGAGGAGCACGTGGTTGAGGGCGACGAACACGACCGAGGCCGCGAGGCCCGCCACCGCGAGGCCGACCTCGTCGCTCAGGTCGAGGCTCTGGACGACGTGCACCGCGCTCCAGGCCGCGAGGCCGTTGAGCGTGTAGTTCGCGATGTTGAACCCCTGGATGTACCAGGGGTAGCGAACCTTCAGCCACTCGGGGATGTGCTGGACGACGCCCACGAGCGCCACGAGCTCCGGGGGCAGGAGCAGAGCGGCCGGAATGAGGAAGACGATCGTCGTGTGGTAGGACTGGTCGCGCGGGGTGCGGACGACGAAGAGCTGGGCGACCGCGGCGCACGAGGCGAGCACGAGAAACGTCGGCCAGCCGTGCGATCCCGGCTTCAGGTGTGAAAGCGGGACCAGCGCCGCCGCGACCGCCACGGCCGCGACCGTGAAGAGGTAGGCCTTCGCCTGAAGGGAGAGCCCCTCCTCGGGGGGTTCGGGGCCCCCGCGGCGCTCGTTGCCACCGAACTCGGACGAAACTGCGCTCATCTCACCCACCCCAGGGGCGCCCGCGCGTCCTCGGACGCTCCGTTCCACGCGAAAGCGTGGGGCCGCAGAGCCATAGGTCCAAGGTACGGCCGGCCGGGTGAGGCGGCGTCCCCCGTTCGAGGGACGGCCGCCGCGTCCCGCGAAATTCCCCCGGAAGGGTGAGCCCCGGGCGGGGTGGGCCACCCGGGGCTGTCCTGCTCACCGTCCGATCACGGGAGCAAGGCCGTTGGATCGGTCACTGCGTGAGGCCGAGATCCGCGGCGAACTGCTGGAGCTCGGCGCTGTCGAGGTACTCGCCCGTGGGCAAGGGGGTCTCCGTCTCGGCGTTGTCCGACCACGAGGCGGAGGCCCAGGAGGCGCTCGCCCACGAGGCTGCCGCCCAGCTGGCGCTCGCCCACGAGGCTGATGCCCAGGACGCCGAGGCCCAGGAGGCGCTCGCCCAGCTGGCGCTCGACCACGAGGCCGAGGCCCAGGAGGCGTCCGACCAGGAGGCGGAAGCCCAGGAAGCGTTGGCGGAGGCAGTGCTCGCCCAGCTCGCCGAGTCGAAGGCTCTGGCGCCTGTCCACCGGTTGGTGACGACGAACCGGTTGAGAGCCGCGTTCGGGTTCGGCGCGCTTCCGAGCCGGACCGCCTGCGCGACGTTGACGACTCCGACGCCGAGTGAGCGCGGGGCGGCTTGGCCGGCCGGCCGCGCCGTCAGCATCAGTGCGCCCTTCACCTGGTCCGGCGTCCACGTGGGATGAGCGCCGAGGATCTGGGCTGCGCCGCCGGCGACGATGGGCGCCGCGAACGACGTTCCGGAGAGCTCGATGTAGCCGGGCGCGACGGCGTTCTCGGGCTGCTCGAGCGCGAGCGTCGAGCCGGCGGACGACGGGCCGACGATGTAGCGGCCCGGCGCGGCGAGCTCCGGCTTCGCGAAGCCGTCGAGCGTGTAGCCGTAGGCGGACCAGGGAGCCGCGAAGTCGTCGTTCGTGGAGACCGAGCCGTGGATGTCATCCGCGCCGACGGTGATCACGAAGGGGTCGTTGCCGGGCGCGAAGGGAACGCCGCTCGGGCGGCCGTCGACAGCGTAGTTTCCGGCGGCGGTGACGACGACGACGCCCGAGAACCAGAGGCGCTCGACCGCCTTGTTCAGCGGATCGAACATGAAGCTGTTCGGAAGGGACGAATGGAGCGAGAAGTTCGCGACGCGGATCCCATACTCGTCCTTGTGCGCGAGGATCCAGTCGGCGGCGGCGATGACGTCGCGCGTCATGGCCATGCCGTGGTCGTCCATGACGTCCAGCGAAACGATTTTCGAGGCAGGAGCCGCTCCGGCGTAGCCGTCGCCCGAGCCCGCAGCGATTCCGGCGACGAAGGTGCCGTGGCCCCGCCCGTCGCCGGGCGAGTTGCCGGAGAGCGAGGTCATGTCGACGTTGGCGACGACCCGGCCGCCGAAGTCGGCACGGGACGCGTCGATGCCCGAATCGACGAAGGCGATCGTCGGCGTCGGCACGGTGGCGGAACCGGCCCAGAACTTGTGCAAGCCGGTGACGAAGGGCCACCGCTGCTTGTTCGAGAGCGAGCCCGAGAGCTCGACGGGGGCGTCGACGGTGATGGCAGACAAGTCCTTCTTCGAGGCGAGGCGCAGGATCTGCGCGCCGGTCAGGTTCGCCGCGACGCCGTCGAGCGAGGAGAACTCACGCCGAATGCCACGGGCCCCGCCCCGTTCGTCGTCCAACTGCTTCTTGACGACCGCGTAGACGGCGCCGGCGGTCTTGCCGCCGTCCCCCTGGATGATGACGTCGAACGTCGCCGAAGGATCGGCCTGCGCCGAGGCGAGGAGCCCGGGCGTCGTGTAAGCGGTGAAATGAGAGCTGCTGGCCGCGGCCGGAGCCACGAGGGCAAGCGCGAGGACGACCGTTGCGACGAGGCCGCGTCCGCCCTTTCCCCAGAGCGCGCTCGAGCGCGTCTCGCCTTTCGAAGGCTTGCCCCAGAGAGCGCTTTGCCTGAGTCCTGCACTTGCTGCACGATCGAGCCGCATCGAGTTCGTGTCCCTTTCCCGTTCTCGCTCTGCACGAGGGCCGCAAGGCCGAGCGAGGTGTTGAACGCCAGACCGGAAGCTAGGCGCGGAAACGCATAGGAGCCTCCCCCGTTTGCGGGAGAGGCTCCACATTCACTCGAACGAGGGATCGGCGCCCGGCGGGCGCTCGCCTTCGCCTACGCGGCCCAGGAAGCGGCGGCCCAGCTGGCCGCGTTCCAGGAAGCTGCCGCCCACGACGCGGCAGCCCAGCTCGCCGCGTTCCAGGAGGCGGAGGCCCAGGAGGCGGAGGCCCACGAGGCGCTCGCCCAGCTGGCGCTCGACCACGAAGCCGAGGCCCACGAGGCGCTCGCCCACGAGGCGGAGGCCCAGGACGCATCCGCCTGGGCGGTGTTCGCCCAGCTCGCGGAGTCGAACGTTAGCCCGCCCGTGCCGTCCGAACCGACGAAGCGGTTCA
>DASUJY010000023.1:0-83317 GCA_036279015.1 Gaiellaceae bacterium
GCCGCCTTGATCGTCTCGAGCGCCATCCGCGCCTCCTCGGCGTAGGAGAAGGTCTCGGCGATCACGTAGTCGACCCCTGCCTCGGCGGCCCAGCCGACCTGCTCGTCGAACATCGCCTGCACCGCCTTTTTCGACTCGTCGTCGGCGGGATCGAAGACGTTCGTGTTGCAGATGTCGCCGGCGAAGAGCGTGCCCGTCTCCTCCGCGACTTCCTTTGCGAGCGCGAGCGCGTTTCGATTCAGATCCTCGAGGAGGCCTTCCTTCCCGACGACGCGCATCTTCTCCCGGTGCGCGTAGTAGGTGAACGCCTCGACCACGTCCGAGCCCGCGTGCACGAACTCGCGGTGGAGCTCCGTCACCTTCTCGGGGTGGTCGAGAACCGCCTCGGGGACGAAGGCGCCGGCCTGAAGGTAGCCGCGCCGCTCGAGCTCGAAGAGGTACCCCTCGGCACAGATCACATGCCCCTGCTCGAGGCGCTCGAGAAGTCCCGCTCCGGCCATGGCCATGAGTCTAAAGGGCGAACTCGCCCGCGCGGATCAGTTCCCGTACCGGGTCGAGGTCGGCAGGCAGGGGGTCGCCCTCGCCCATGAACGGCACGCGGCTGCGGACGAGCTCGTGGGCTCGCCTCGTGCCCTCTCCGAGCGCCTCGGGCGCCCGCAGGTCGACCGCCTGGGCGGCGACCGTGAAGCCGATCGCTGCCAGGCGCTCGCCGAGCTCGACCATCCCCGCCACGCGCCGGGCGGCGAGCGGCGCCATCGTGATCCGGTCCTCGATCCCCTCGGCGTGCGTCGAGGTGATCACCTCGAAGGAGACAGGCTGTGCAAGGAGGCGCGCCTCTGCCGTGAGCGCCTGTGCTGCGACGCCGAGCTCTCCTAGCGAGTTCTCGGCGAGCCCCTGTCGCGGGGCGAGCCCGTCGGGGAGCCCGGTGAGCGGCCCCTGGAGGAGCTTGATCAGGCGCTCGCAGGCACTTGTCAGGGCGGGCGCGAGCGCGACACGCAGGAAGTCGAGGGCGGCCGCGAGCGGGAGGACGTCGAAGTTGGCGACCGAGACGATGCGGTCCTCGTCGGCGATCACGAGCGGGTTCTCCTGGGAGGCATTGAGCTCGATCTCGAGTTGCGCGCGCGCGAACTCGAGCGCGTCGCGGGTCGCGCCCTGCACCTGCGGCAGACACCTGAACGTGAGCGGGTCCTGGAGGTTCCGGGCCGCGCCGGGCTCCCAGAGGCTGCTCCCGGCGAGGAGGCGGCGGAGGCGCGCGAGCGCCGCGCAGAGCCCCGGGTACGGGCGCACCTCGGCGATCGCGGGGTGGAGCATCGTCAGGTTGGCGGCGAATGCCTCGAGGTCGAGCGCACCCGAGACCTCGAGGGCCAGGACGAGCCGCTCGGCGTCCGCGAGCGCGAGGGCGGCGAGGCCGGTCGAGAACGCGTTCGAGTTCATGAGGGCCAGGCCCTCCTTGGCCAGGAGCTCCGTGTCCCCGAAGAGCTCGGCGGCGAGGTCGGCGAGCGGAGCCAGGTCTCCCTGGCCCAGCGAGCCGAGCATGTGGATGCGCGGGCGCTCGTCCTCGTTGAGCGCGCGCACGATCCGCTCCGCGAGCTCGGGCCGGATCCCGGAGGTCCCCTTCGCGAAGGCGTTCGCGACCCGGAGCATCGTCGCCCTCACGACCTCCGGCGGCGCGTCCGGGCCCATCCCGATGCGGTGGTTCTCGATCAGGCGGCGGTTGAAGGACGGGATCTCCTCGAGCGGAACACGCACCTTCTTGCGCGCCCCGACGCCGGTGGTCATGCCGTAGACCTCGTCGCCCCGCGCCACGACGCGCTCGACGAGCGCCCGGGACTCACGCATCCGCTCGATCGCGTCGGCCGCCAGCTCGACCGGCTCGCCCTCGCGAGCCACGCGCACGACGTCCGCGAGCGTCAGGCCGCCGCCGTCCAGGACGAGCGTCACGACCAGACCGCCGCGGCGGTGCGCGCGAGCGTCTCGAGCTTCGCGCGCTCGTCCTCGAGCGTGAGGGCGTTTCCGAGCACCGAGGTGGCGAAGCCGCACTGGGGTGAGATCGCGAGGCGCTCGAGCGGGAGGAACTGGGCTGCCTCGCGCACGCGCGCCGCGAGCTCCTCGACGGTCTCGCGCCGGCCGCTCTTCGTCGTCACGAGGCCGAGGACGACGACCTTGTCCTCGGGGACCTCCCGCAGCGGCTCGAAGGAGCCGGAGCGCTCGTCGTCGTACTCGAGCAGGATCCGGTCGGCCTTGACGCGCGGGAAGAGGCGCCCCGCGATCCAGTCGTAGCCGCCCGAGACCAGCCAGCGGCTCGCCTGGTTGCCGCGGCAGAGGTGCATGCCGAACGTGACCCCGGGGTGGTCGCCGATCACGAGGTTGTCGAGCTCGAGGCCGAGATCGAGCCAGCGGTCGGCCGGCCAGCCGCGGCTCTCGTAGAAGTCGCGATAGCCCGGATCGAGAAGGAGGGGATAGTGGGGCGCGTCGAGCTGGATGTACTCGGCCCCGAGGCGCACGAGCTCCTCGACCTCGTCGCTGAGGATCTCGGCGACGTCTCCGAGGTAGTCCTCGAGGGTCGCGTAAGCCTCGGGCGGCTCGTCCGGATTCCAGAAGTTGGCGAATAGCGATGGGCTCGGGAGCGTTACCTTCAGCATCCGGCCGGTCCGACCCCGCGCATACGCGAGCTCCTCCGCCGACAGGAAGCGCTTGCGATGAAGCTTCCCCCTCACGGCGAGCGGCGGCCGCTCGACGCTCATGTCGCCGAGCTCGTCGCTGCGCCACTCGCCCCAGAGGAAGGCGTCGAGGTCCCAGTCGCCGAAGCCGTCGACCGCGGCCGGCAGCTGGCTCTGGAAGGAAAGGCGGCGCATCTCGCCGTCCGTGACGACGTCGAGCCCGGCGTCCTCCTGGAGATGCAGGGCCTCGTCGACCGCGGCGTCCTCGATCCGCTTGAACTCGGGCGTCGCGATCTCGCCTGCCTGGAGCCGCTTCTGCGCCTCGAGCAGGGCTGGAGGTCGCAGCAGGCTGCCGACCACGTCGGTGCGGGCGTTGAGCACGCGCGTACTCTAGAGCGGACTTGCGGCTACGATTCGCGCTTCCCGCTGAGGGGCGGGTCGCGCGCATGAGAGACATCCTCGTCGTTTGCCCGCAGGAGCGGGACCTCGTCGCGATCCGAAACGCGGGGCTCGAGGAGCGCTACCGCGTCCGCTACGAGGGCGCGGATCTCGACCAGCTCGAGGAGTTCGACCCGAAGGCCTTCCTCGCCGAGGTGGAGGACGTGCCCGCGGACGGGGCGTTCGGCACGAAGGACCTGTCCGCGCTCCTCGCCTCGATCCTCACGGAGCGGCGCGGGCTCCCGGGCCCGTCGCCTCGCTCGCTCCTCGCGCTCCAGCACAAGCCGACCTCGCGCGAGGTGCAGCGGCTCGTCGCGCCGGAGTCGACGCCGAGGTTCTGCCTCCTGGACGGCCGGATTCCCTGCGAGCCCCCCTTCTTCGCGAAGCCGGTCGTGGGCCGGCTCTCCCAGAACGCCTACCGGATCGACGACGTCGCCGAGCTCGAGCGGCTGCACGAGGCCGACCGCTACACGACGCGCTACGCGGAGATCGCCGCGCTCGTCGGCGGCGATCCCGACTCCGTGCACGGCTTCCTCGGCGAGGAGCTCCTTTCCGGCGACGAGGTGACGCTCGAGGGCTACGTCCACGGCGACCGGGTGACGACGATCGGCGTCACCGACTCGGTCAAGTACGAAGGCACGCTCAGCTTCGAGCGCTTCGACTACCCGTCACGGCTGCCCGTGGAGCGGCAGGCCGAGCTCTCCGACATCGCGGAGCGCGTCCTGCCGGCACTCGGTTTCGAGGGAGGATTCTTCAACGTCGAGTTCTTCGTCTCGGAGCAGGGGCCGGCGCAGATCATCGAGGTGAACGGACGGATCGCGTCCCAGTTCGCACCGCTCGTCCAGAGCCTGCACGGCCGCTCGACCTACGACGCGCTCTTCGAGCTCGCCTGCGGCGACGATCCGCACTGGCAGACGGGCCTGCCGGACGGGGTGGCCGTGAGCTACGTGATGCGCGTCTTCGAGGACTCCTACGTCGACGCCGTGCCCGACCCGGAGGACGACCTCGAGGTCCTCGTCCGGCCGGGGCTCCCCCTCTCGGCTCAGGGGACGAACGACGCGCAGAGCTACCGGCTGGCGATCCTGTACGGGGCCGGCGAGACGAGGGAGGAGGTCGTCGCGAAGGTGCGGGAGCGAGCGGCGCGGCTCAGTTTCCGGCTGGCGCCGGTGCCTGTTCGCTGACCTCGGAGTCCTCGCGGTTGACGATCCCGACGGCGCCGACCGCGGCGCCGGCGAAGGCGAGCCCAGCGGCGAGAAGCATCCCGCTCCTGAACGCGTCGATGGACGCGTCGCGGAGGACCTCGTCGGACTGGCCGCGTGCCAGTGGCACGGCGTCGCTCGTACCGACCTGCGAGTCGAAGACAAGGGTGACGACGACGCCGATGACCGCGACCGCGATCAGGTTGCCGAGCCGAGAGACCGTTGAGTTGACGCCCGAGGCGATCCCGGCGAGCTCGGCCGGGGCCGACTTGAGCGCCGTCGACGTGATCGGCGCGACGAGCATGGCGAGGCCGAAGGCGAACACGATCACCGAGGCGAGGCCGAAGCTCCAGAAGTCGCTTCGCTCGGTGACCGGGAGGATCAGCAGGATGCCGATCCCGACGAGGAACGGGCCCGCCGTCAGGTAGAGCCGCGGCCCGTGCTGGTCGGCGAGCTTTCCGAAGCGGGCGGCGAGGAAGATCATGATCGCGCTTCCCGGCATCGTCACGACCGCCGCCTCGAAGGGCGAGAAGCCGATGAACTGAAGGTAGAGCTGCATGAAGATGAGCTGCCCGTAGAGCGCGCCGTAGACGAGGAACGTCTCCAGGTTCGCCATCGCGAAGTTCCGCCGCCGGAAGAGCTCGAAGGGGAGCATCGGCTGGCGCGAGCGAAGCTCGACGAGGCAGAAGGCGACGAGCGCCGGAACGGCGACGGCGAACGCCCACCAGACATCGGCGAATCCCTTCTCCTGGCCCTCGACGAGACCGTAGGTGAGCGTCCCGAACGCGAGCGCCGCGAGCGCCGCGCCGGGAATGTCGAGCCTGCCGACGCGGAGCTGCTTCCGCTCGTTGCACTGCCCGGCCCGCGCGAGCACGAGCGTGACGACGGCGAGCGGCAGGTTGAGGAAGAAGATCCAGCGCCAGGAGACCCATTCGACGAGCGCTCCTCCGGCCGGCGGGCCGCCGATCGTCGCGACGCTCGTTGCCGCCGTCCAGAGACCGATCGCGCGGCCGGCCTCGTCTCCGTAGACGCCGCGCAGGAGCGCGAGCGAGTTGGTCGTGAGGAACGCTCCCGCGACTCCCTGGAGCGTGCGCGCAACGATCAGGAGCTCTCCGGACGGCGCCGCGCCGGCGAAGGCGGAGGCGAGCGCGAAGCCGAGCACTCCGGCCATGAAGGTGGGGCGGCGGCCGTAGCGGTCGCCGATCGCGCCGCCTGCGAGGTAGAGGGCGGCGAGCGCGAGCGAGTACGAGAGGACGATCCACTGCTGCCCGGTGAGGCCGAGCCCGAGGTCGTCCTTGATCGTCGGCAGGGCGACGAAGACGACGGTCGCGTCAATGAAGGCGAGCGAGGACCCGAGGACCGTGGCCGCGAGAGTCAGTGTGCGGCGAAACTCGAGCGTCAGCTCCATGACGTGAGGATATGTGGCTGCTGGTGCCCCGGCCCACCGCCGGGCGGGCTGAGGCCTGCCCGAAGCGCGGGGTGGAGTTCGGCCGTGCGGGTATCGAGGCCTGGTGGGCTTCTCATTTCCGACGGCTGGAGTTCGCCTGATCCGCGTGCTCGACGTGGTCGCCGTCTGCTGGGTCGTTCTCTGGCTCGTGCTCGCCTTCCTCGTCGGGCGTGAGGTGCGGGACCTCCGCGACCTCTCGGACACGGTGGTGACCGCCGGCGTCGCCGTAGAGCAGACCGGGGGGCTTCTTCGGAGCCTCGAGAGCGTCCCCTTCGTCGGCGGGCGCGTGGGCGAGGTCGCCGCTGAGGTCGAGGCGGCCGGCAGGAGCGCGAGCGCGAGCGGGCGCGAGAGCCGGGACTCCACGGAAGACCTCAGCGTGCTGCTCGCCCTCTCGATCGCCCTCATCCCGACCCTTCCTCTCCTCGGCCTCTATCTGCCGCTTCGCTGGACGTGGACGGCCGACGCGCGCGCCGTGCGACGCGCTCTGCGGCGGACTCCAAAGGATCCCTTGCTGGCGGAGTTCCTCGCCCGCCGTGCGCTCTCGAACTTCTCCTACGACCGGCTGCTTTCGGTCAGCTCGCACCCTTACCGCGACGTCGAAGAGGGCCGGCACGCCGAGCTGGCCGGGCTCGAGCTCGAGAGGCTCGGCATCCGCGACCACCGTTCCTAAAGGTGCGTCCGCAGCGACCGATACTCTCGGCGTGATGAACGCCGAGGAAGTGCAGCCCGAGGCCGCCGAGGAGGAGCCCGCCGCCGGCCCGGAGGCGAGCCCGCCGGAGGATCAGGGGATCGGAGCGCGCGTCACCGCAGTCTTCACCGCGGCCGAGAAGGCCGGTCAGCACATCGTCACGCTCGCCCGCGAGGAGGCGGACGACATCAAGCGCGAGGCGCACGCGGAGGCCGAGGCCTACCACCGCGAGCAGCGCCTCGAGGCCGACCAGGAGGTCGAGCGCATCCTCGCCGAGGCCCGCCGCAAGGCAGAGGCGATCGAGGCCGACGCCCGCAGGGGCGCCCGCCAGGTCGAGGACGACGCACGCGTCCGCAAGGAGCGGCTCCGTGAGGAGACGCGCCTGATCGAGGAGCGCATCGAGTGGGCGAGGGAGGGGCTCCGAGAAGTGAACGAGCGCCTCGAGCAGGTCTTCCTCGAGAGCGAGTCGCCGCCCTCGGTAGACGAGTCCTGAAGCCGTCGTCCGCGCTGCCTCCAGAGCTTCGTTAGCATCGGTCCGCGATGCCGACGAAGTGGCTCGAGCGCGACGGAGGGCGGCTCGCCTACGACGGTCCTCGAGTTCGCGCGCCGCGTGACGGGCTCTACGGCGTCAGCAGCACCTTGATCGCGCCGTCTTCCTTCGCGCGGAAGATCTCGTAGCCGTGCGGCGCCTCGTCGAGAGGCAGAAGGTGCGTGGCGAGGTCCTCGGCGCCGAGCGGATCGGCGTCGTCGGTGACGAGCGGGAGGAGCTCCGGGATCCAGCGCTTCACGTGCGCCTGGCCCATGCGGATCTGCACGCCCTTGTCGAAGAGGTCCATCATCGGCATCGGGTCCATCTGGCCGCCGTAGACGCCGATGACGGAAAGCGTGCCGCCGCGGCGCACGGTCTCGATCGCGGTCGAGAGCGCCGTCATGCGGTCGATGCCTGCGTGCTCGGCGAGCGCCACGCCGAGGCGGTCGGGTAGACGGACCGTCGCCTTCTGCATGAGCTCCGCGACCGGCGCGCCATGCGCCTCCATGCCGACGGCGTCGATGACGGCGTCCGGGCCTCGCCCCTCGGTGAGCTCCTTGATCTCGGCGACGACGTCGTCGCTCTCGTCCATGTCGATCACGGTGGCTCCGTGCCGGCGCGCGCGCTCGAGCCGCTCCGAGACGAGGTCGACGCCGACGACGGTCTCGGCGCCGCGGTGGCGCGCGATCCGGCAGCACATCTGACCGATGGGTCCGAGCCCCAGCACCGCGACCGACCCGCCCGGCGGGATGTCGGCGTACTCGACGGCCTGCCACGCCGTCGGAAGGACGTCCGAGAGGTAGACGAAGCGCTCCTCGGGCGGGCCTTCGGGCACCTTGATCGGGCCGAAGTGCGCCTGCGGGACGCGCAGGTACTCCGCCTGGCCGCCGGGCACCTGGCCGTAGAGCTTCGTGTAGCCGAAGAGCGCCGCGCCCTTGCCCTCCTCTCGCACCTGCGTCGTCTCACACTGGGCGTAGAGCCCGTGGTCGCACATCCAGCAGTGGCCGCAGACGATGTTGAACGGGATCACGACCCGGTCGCCGGCCTTCACGTCCCGCACCTCGGAGCCGACCTCCTCGACGATCCCCATCGCCTCGTGGCCGAGGATGTCGCCCTCCTCCATGAACATCCCGAGGACGCCGTAGAGGTGGAGGTCGGAGCCGCAGATGCCGCTCGAGGTGACGCGGATGACGGCGTCGGTCGGTTCCTGGATGGACGGGTCGGGGACCTCGTCGACCCGCACGTCCTCGTTCCCGTGCCACACGACGGCCTTCATCTCATCCTCCTCGGTCTGCGTTGTCTATCTGGCCGACTCCGGTCGCGACCTCACGCGAGCGAGCGGGGCCGCTCGACTCGGGCGCGAGCGGGGGAGTCGGGCTGCCTCGCCGCTCGCGAATCCCCTGCATGAGGTCGAGGAAAGCCTCGGCCGCGCTCCACCTCGGCTCCCAGCCGAGCTCCGAGCGTGCGCGCGAGACGTCCATCAGGGGAACGCCGAGCGCGAGATCGATCCAGCCTGCCGGCGAAGGCTGCAGCCGCAGGCGCCAGGTCAGCCCTGCCGCGCCGCGGAGGAGCCCCGGGGAGACGCGCACCGCGCGCGCGTCGAGGAGCTCCGCGAGCGCCGGGCCGTCCAGCACGGGCTCGGCCGCCACGTTGAAGGCGCCGCGAGCCTGGCCGACGATCGCAAGGCGATACGCCTCGCCCACGTCCAGCGAGTGGACGGCCTGGAAGCGGAGGCCCGGAACATTCGGAACGAGCGGGACGAGCCCCGCCCGTGCGAGGCCGCTCGGCATAAGCGGCCCGAGGAAGAGCCTACGGATTCCTTCGCCCGCGTCGCGCTTGAAGACGAGCCCCGGCCGCAGGCGGACGACGCGGATGCCCGGGCGCTCCGTCTCGAAGCGGTCGAGCAGCTTCTCGACCTCGGCCTTGTGGCGTCCGTAGAAGCTCGTGGAGATCCCGTCCCGCGGCCAGCTTTCGTCCACCGCGCGATCCTTCGGGCCGGTCGAGTAGACGCCGACGGAAGAGCCGTGGACGACCGCCGGGACTCCGGCCGCCGCGGCGGCCTGAAAGACCCGTTCGCTTCCGAGCACGTTCGTACGCCGCAGAGCGGCCAGGTCGCGCGAAGGTTGGATCGCCCACGCGAGGTGGACGACGGCGTCCGCGCCGCGGAAGTGCGGTTCGAGGTCGTCGTGCTGAACGTTCGCCTCGGCCCATTCGGTCTTCGGGAACTGCGCGTCCGGGCGGCGCCTCGCGAGACCGAGGACGGAGTCGACCTCCGGCTCGCCGGCCAGCGCCGCGAGCACGCTCGTGCCGATGTTCCCGCTCGCGCCGACGACGACGACCCGCATTGCAGGCGCCTACCCGCGCCGAGCGCGGTTACACCTGCAGAGCGCTAGACGGCCGGGTCGAGTATCTCGGCGTGCTCGCTCTCGGGCGGCGTGCCGTAGGCATACAGGAGCAGCTCGACGTCGCCGTGGTTCGCTGCTTGCAGAGGCGTGCCGGGCTTGACGTGCACGAGCCCGCCCGCTCCGATGTCCTGGCGCTCGGGTGGCTCACCGACGTACATGGAGAGCGTCCCGGCGAGAACGACGAACGTCTCCTCCTGAAGGGCGTGTCGGTGCCGGCGGCCCTTCGCTCCAGGCTCGTAGCGCCAGAGGTTGGCCCGCGATTGCTCGAAGCCTGCGAGGTCGCTCAGCTCCGCGACGTGGCGCGCGGCCTCGCCCGGCTCGTGTGGTCGCGTCGTCCACTCGAAAGCGGCCGGATCGATGGCGCGGAAGCTCACGTGCTAGCGCTTGGCCGGAAGCGAACGGGCGTAGCCGACGCCGCGCCCCACCCACGTCGAGAGCGCGTCCTCGCCTGCGAGCTCGCTTGCGCCGACACGGAGCCAGCCGGGCATCGGGCGGCCGCGCATCACCGCCACCTCGGCAGGGGAGCCGGCGAGGAGGGAGTCCGACTCCTCCGGGTCGACTCGGACGAGCAACCCACCCTGGCCGCTCGCCGCCACCGCCATGTTCCCGCCGACGAGGAAGGCGAGCCCGCCGAACATCTCCTTCTCAGTCAGCGCGGGCTCGGTCGCGAGGAGAACGCGGATGCGCCCGGCGAGCTCTTCGTCGTAGGCCATTGAGGGCGATGGTACTCGGCAACACCGGCTGCTTGACATGTGACCTGTAGGTCACCTATCATCCCGCCATGGACGACGACGACCGGGTCTTCAGAGCACTGGCCGACCCGACCCGTCGGCATCTGCTCGACCGGCTCTTCGAGCGTGACGGCCGCACGCTCCCGGAGCTCGAGTCGGAGCTCGAGATGACGCGCTTCGGAGTGATGAAGCACCTGCGTGTGCTCGAGGACGCCGGCCTCGTCGTCACGCGCCGGGCCGGGCGGGAGAAGCTCCACTTCCTGAACCCGCTCCCGATCCGGCTGATCCACGACCGCTGGATCGACAAATACAGGGAGCACCGCGTGTCGGCACTCGCGGAGCTCAAGACGACCCTCGAGGAGGAAAGCGCATGACCACCATGACCGCGCAGACCACGCAGGTCTACCAGCTGCTCGTCAAGGCGACCCCCGAGCAGATCTGGGAGGCGATCACGAATCCCGAATTCACGACGAAGTACTTCCACGGCTCCTACGTCGACTCGACGTTCGAAGCCGGCGCCCCCTACAACGGGTACTCGCCGGACCGCTCCGAGCACTGGGTCGAAGGGGAAGTGCTCGAATCGGAGCCGCCGCGACGACTCCAGCACACATGGCGCGCGCTCTACAACCCGGAGACCGCCACCGAGCCGGCCAGCCGCGTCACCTGGGAGATTCAGCCTCAGGAGGACGGCACGTCGCTTCTGAGCGTCACCCACGACCAGCTCGAGGGCGCGCCGAAGACCGCAGAGAGCGTCTCCGGGACGGGCTGGATGAGCGTGCTGAGCGGCCTCAAGACGCTGCTCGAGACCGGAGAGCCGCTGAGCGGCTAGCGAAGAACGGCAACCGGCGGGGCAGGACCGCCCCGCCGGGGTGCCCGCCTCCCTAGACTTGGCCCAAGCTGCACCAGGGGCAAGCACGAAGGAACAAGAGGGGGTTTCCCATGAGCACGTACATGGTCGTGAACGTCGACGACGTTCCCGAGCTGGACGATGGCCGCGAGCCGATGCGGCCTGTCCGTCACCATCTCGGCATCACCGCTTTCGGCGTCACCGCGTGGACGGCACGAAACGCAGGCGACCGGGTGATCAACGAGCACCGGGAAGCCGAGGCCGGGGAGGAGGAGTCCGAGCACGACGAGGAGCTCTACGTCGTCACCCGGGGGCGCGCCGTCTTCGAGCTCGACGGCGAGCGCAAGGACGCGCCCGCCGGCACGCTCGTCTTCGTACGGCCCGCGGTCAACCGGACGGCGTTCGCGGAGGAGCCGGGAACGACGATCGTGGCCGTCGGGGCGACGGCGGGCAAGGCGTACGACCCGGTCGGCTGGGAGCTGTGGGCTCCTCTCCGGCCGCTCTACGAGGCCGGGCGCTACGCGGAGGTGATCGAGCGCGGGCGGGAGGTGATCGAGGCCAATCCTCAGTACGGCCTCCTCCACTACAACCTCGCGTGCTGCGAGGCCCTCGACGGCCGGACCGAGGACGCGCTCGGGCATCTGCGCAGGGCGACCGAGCTCTCGGAGCAGTTCCGGGACTACGCGAGACAGGATTCCGACCTCGACGCCGTCCGCGACGAGCCGGCCTTCAAGGAGATCGTCGGCGCCTGAGTCAGTCCACGCGCCGGACGATGACGACCGGGCAGCGCGCGTGCTGGACGCACGCCTGGCTCACCGACCCGAGCAGGAGGCCTGCAAAGCCACCGCGCCCGCGCGACCCGACGACCAGCAGCTCCTCGCCGTCGGCCGCTGCGACCAGCACCTCGGCGGCGTGGCCTTCGAGCGCCTCGTGCTCGACGCGGACCTCGTCCGCGCCGGGCACGTCCTGCGCGACCTCGGCGAACACGTTCTCGAGCCCGAGCTCGGTCGCCTGCCGAATTTCGCTCGCATCGACGTCGCTCGGCTCGTAGAGCGGAGTGACCATCATCGACGCCACCCCGGACACGCCGTCGAGGGGCACGTCGAAGGCACCCATCACTCGCAGCGGAGTGTCGCGGAGCTTCGCCTCCGCGAGCGCCCAGCGAAGCGCCTCCCTCGACTCCGGGGAGCCGTCGACACCGACTACGATCGCCACGGCACGTAGCCTACGCCTCGGTCGCCGCTCCTCGGGCTTGAAAGCGGAGGAACGGGTACGCGGATCACGATCGTGCGAGTAGGGAGGGAGATAGGAAGATGGCGAGCATCCGCTATCTGATCGTCGGCGGCGGGCTGGCGGCCGACAGCGCCTGCAAGGGCATCCGCGAGCGCGACCCCGAAGGGCGCCAGCTCGATGCCGCGCGCGAGCCGATCCAGCACGGCGAGCCGGTCGCGCGCGGCGTACAGGCAGGATGAGCGCCACGGTCGGCAGCAGTCGCGGATCGCGCTTGCAGCCGCTCGAGACCTTGTTCGAGGCACCGGGGCTCCCCAGCTTCGAGCTGCCTGACGAACTGGCGGCTCTTTACGGCGGCGCGCTTGGATTCTCCGAGCCACGCCTGTACGCGAACTTCGTCACCAGCCTCGACGGCGTCACGGCGATCCCGGCACTGAGGCAGTCGAACCAGCTGCTCGCCGCCGGCAGCGAGCACGACCGCTTCCTCATGGGACTGCTGCGCGCCTGCGCCGATGCCATCCTGGTCGGCTCCGGCACCCTGCGCGGCTCGCCCCGAACGCGCTGGACCGCCGAGCACGCCTACCCGCCCGCCGCCGAGCTCTACGCCGAGCTGCGCCGGCGGCGCGGCCGGCCGCCCGAGCCGACGCTGGCCGTCCTCAGCGGCACCGGCCGGATCGACGCACGGCACCCGGGGTTGACCGAACGCGCGCTTGTCTTGACGAGCGAGCAGGGCGCCGCGCGCCTGGGTCGTCGGCTGCCGCCGTCGGCCTCGATCGTCCCGATCGGCGGGCGGCCGGCACTCGACCCGGTCGTGGCGGCCGAAGCGCTGCAGGCCGGCGGCCACGACACGATCCTCTGCGAGGGCGGGCCGACCCTGTTCGGCGCGCTCGTCGAAGGCGGCCTCGTCGACGAGCTCTTCCTGACGCTTTCGCCGCAGCTCGCCGGGCGGGCGGCGGGCGAGCTGCGGCTCTCCCTGCTCGAGGGCGCCGAGCTCCTGCCCGGCCGGTCCCTCGCGGGCACATTGCTCTCGGTCAGGCGGGCCGGCTCGCATCTCTTCCTCCGGTACGAGCTCCCGCGGGGGTAGGACGTGGCGGTGCAAATCAGGCGAGCCTACGAGCCGGCCGACGCCACGGACGGCTACCGGATCCTGATCGACCGGCTCTGGCCGCGCGGCGTCTCCAAGGAGGAGGCGCGGCTCGACGAGTGGGCGCGCGACCTGGCGCCATCGCCGGAGCTGCGCCGCTGGTTCGGCCACGACCCGGCCCGGTTCGCCGAGTTCCGTCAGCGCTACCGCCACGAGCTCGCAGGGCAGGAGGAGAGGCTGCGCGAGCTGCGCCGCCGCGCCCGCGAAGGCACCGTCACGCTCGTCTACGGTGCCCGCGACACGGAACACAACGACGCAGTCGTGCTCGCCGAGCTGCTGCGGCGGGGACGCTCGCAATGACCCAGGTCGAGCGGCTCGCCGCCTTCGTCTGCGCCCGCACGTGGGACGACGTCTCGGACGAGGCTCGCGCAGCGCTGAAGGTGCGGGTGCTCGACGCGCTCGGCTGCGCCCTCGGAGCGCTCCAGGGGCCGCCGGTACAGGCGATCCGAGGGTTGGTCGAGGAGCTGGGCGGAACGCCGCGCTGCACGCTCGTCGGCGGCGGCTCCAGCGCGCTCGACCGGGCGGCGCTCCTGAACGGCGCTGCGGTCCGCTATCTGGACTTCAACGACTCCTACTTCGCGCCCGGGGAGACGTGCCATCCGAGCGACAACCTCGCGCCGGTGCTCGCGGCCGCCGAGCACGCGAGTGCCTCGGGACGGGAGCTCCTGGCCGCGCTCGCGGTCGCCTACCAGGTGCAGTGCCGGCTCTCCGACGAGGCGCCGGTGCGGGCCCGCGGCTTCGACCACGTCACGCAGGGCGCCTACGCCGCCGCCGCCGGGGCGGCGAAGGCACTCCGTCTCGGCGAGCCCGAGACGGCGAACGCGATCGCGATCGCAGGGACTGCGCTGAACGCGCTGCGGGTCACGCGTACCGGCGCGCTCTCCCAGTGGAAGGGGCTCGCCTATCCGTTCGCAGGCTTTGGCGCGGTCGAGGCGACGCTGCTCGCCTCGCGCGGGATCACGGGGCCGGCCGAGGTCTTCGAAGGGAACAAGGGCTTCATCGAGGCGATCGCGGGCCCGTTCGAGATCGACTGGGAGCGCGAGGACCTCGAGCGCGTCCGCCGGACCTTCCTCAAGCGCTACAACGCCGAGATCCACTCCCAGTCGGCGATCGAAGCGCTGCTCGAGCTCCGCGACGCGCACGGGGTCGACCCGGCTCGTGTGGAGCGGATCGAGCTCGACACCTTCCAGGTCGCCTACGACATCATCGGCGGCGGAGAGGAGGGCGCGAAGACGGATATCGAGACCAAGGAGGAGGCGGACCACTCGCTTCCCTACCTGCTCGCGGTCGCGTTGCTCGACGGGGAGGTGCTGCCCGACCAGTACGCGGCGGCGCGGATCGTCGCGGTCGACGTGCAGGCGCTGCTCCGGCGCGTCGATGTGCGGCCCGCCGCCGACCTGACGGCGCGCTTCCCGGCCGAGCACGCCTGCCGCGTGCGCATCCGGCTCGACGACGGCAGCGTCCTCGCCGCCGAGCGGGCCGACTACGAGGGGTTCCTCACCCGGCCGATGGGCTGGGAGCCGGCGCGGGAGAAGTTCGACCGCCTAGCCGCGGCCGCAGTCGAGCACGAGCTCGCGGCCGAGATCGCAGACGCGGTCGCCGCGCTCGACGAGCTCGAGACGCACGACCTCACCTCGCTGCTCGCCCGCACGGGCGCCCGCGAGACGACGAAAGGAGCATCGAGATGACAACGGCCGAGACCGGCACCGAGCGCGCGTTTGCGTTCCTGCCCTTGAACGCGCGTCCGCCCAAGCCCCGGAGCCGCGGGGTGACGGAGATCCGCGGCCCCTACTACACGCCCGTCGGCCGCCGCTATCTCGAAGACCTGTTCGAGACGATGGGCGTCTGGGTCGACACGCTCAAGTACGCGGGTGGCTCGTTCGCGCTCATGCCCCGCGAGTCCGTTCGCGCACTCAACGAGCTCTGCCACGAGCACGACGTCGCGGTGTCGACGGGGGGCTTCCTCGAGCACGTGCTGACCCGGCGGGGCGACGCCGTCGAGCGCTACCTGGAGGAGTGCCGCGAGCTCGGGTTCGACATCGTGGAGATCTCCGCCGGCTTCGTCACCTTGCCGATCGACGACCTCGTTGCCCTCACCAAGGCGGTCCGCGGCGCCGGCCTGAAGGCGAAGCCGGAGGTCGGGATCCAGTTCGGCGCCGGTGGCACCTCGACCGTCGAGGCGCTCGAGGCGGAGGGCACCCGCGACGTCGGCTATGCGATCGAGCTCGCCAAGCGCCATCTCGAGGCCGGCGCGCACATGATCATGATCGAGTCGGAGGGGATCACCGAGCAGGTGCGCGAGTGGCGCACCGACGTCGTCGCCCGCATCGCCTCCGAGGTCGGGCTCGAGCACGTCATGTTCGAGGCCGCCGAGCCCGAGGTCTTCAGCTGGTACGTGAAGAACTACGGGATAGACGTCAACCTGTTCGTCGACCACAGTCAGATCGTCCAGCTCGAGGGCCTCCGTGCGGGCATCTGGGGGACGCACGACACGTGGGGCCGTGTGCTCTCCTACCGACCGTCGACCTGAGCCGGCCGGGCTGCGCGCTTCCGTCATGCTCGGCCTGCCCGACTCGGTTCGTGCCTGCCTCTTCGACCTCGACGGCGTGCTGACGCAGACGGCGAAGGTGCATGCCGCCGCCTGGAAGGAGATGTTCGACGCCTACCTCCGCGAGCGGGCCGAGCGGACGGGGGAGCCGTTCGTCCCGTTCGACGTGCACGACGACTACGACGAGTACGTCGACGGGAAGCCGCGCTACGACGGCGTGCGCTCGTTCCTGCTCTCGCGCGCTATCGAGCTGCCGGAGGGGGATTCGTCCGACCCGCCCTCCGTGGAGACGGTCCGCGGCCTCGGGAACCGCAAGAACGAGCTGGTGCAGCGCCTGATCCGGGAGCGGGGGGTCGACGTCTACGAAGGCTCGGTGCGCTACCTGCACGCGGCGCGCGAGGCGGGCCTGCGGCGGGCGGTCGTCTCCTCGAGCAGTAACTGCCGCGCCGTCCTCGTTGCTGCAGGCATCGAGGACCTGCTCGAGGCCCGGATCGACGGGATTGTCGCCGAGCGCGAGCGGCTGCGAGGCAAGCCGGCGCCGGACACCTTCCTCGCCGGCGCGCGCGCTCTCGGCGTGATGCCGGCCGAGGCGGCGATCTTCGAGGACGCGCTGGCCGGCGTCGCTGCCGGTCGCGCAGGAGGCTTCGGCTGGGTCGTCGGCGTCGACCGGGCCGGCCAGGCGGATGCGCTACGTGAGCACGGCGCCGATCACGTCGTCATGGACCTCGCCGAGCTGCTGGAACCGTGATCGAGCATCGTTCGTTCGCCGTCGAGCCGTGGGCTGTCCGCGAGGCCGAGCTCGACCTGGACGTGCTCGCACAGTCCGGCTCGGTCTTCGCGCTCGCGAACGGCCACATCGGTCTGCGCGGAAACTTCGATGAGGGCGAGCCGAACGGCCTTCCGGGCACTTATCTGAACGGCTTCTACGAGGAGCGGCCGCTGCCCTACGCGGAAGCGGGCTACGGCTATCCGGAGGCGGGCCAGGTGGTCGTGAACGTCACCAACGGCAAGATCGTCCGCCTGCTCGTGGACGACGAGCCCTTCGACGTCCGCTTCGGCGACCTGCTCGGCCACGAGCGCGTGCTCGACTTCCGGGACGGCGTGCTGCGCCGCACCGCCGACTGGCGCTCGCCTGCCGGGCAGCGGGTGCGAGTCGCCTCGACGCGGCTCGTCTCGTTCGTGCAGCGTGCGGTCGCGGCGATCTGCTACGAGGTCGAGCCCCTCGAGGCTCCGGCACGGCTCGTCGTGCAGTCGGAGCTCGTCGCGAACGAGCCGATGCCAGCTTTCAGCGACGATCCCCGGGCCGCGGCCGCGCTCGCTCCGACCCTCGAGGGGGAGCTCGCCGGCGATCTCGGGGCGAAGGTCGTGCTCGTCCACTCGACAACCCGTAGTCGCCTTCGCCTCGCCGCCGGCATGGACCACGCGGTCGACGCCTCCGACCGGATCGAGATCGGCGTGGCGGAGACGAGCGCCGATTTGGGCCGGGTGACGATCACCGCCGATCTCGAGCCGGGTCAGCGTCTCCGCGTCGTCAAGTTCCTCGCCTACGGCTGGTCGAGCCGCCGCTCGGCCGCCGCGCTGCTTGACCAGGTGGCAGCAGCGCTCGCCGAGGCGCGCCACACAGGTTGGGAGGGGCTCGTCGAGTCGCAGCGCGCCTACCTCGGCGACTTCTGGGACCGCGCCGACGTCGAGCTCGAGGGCGACGCCGAGCTGCAGCAGGCGGTGCGCTTCGCCCTCTTCCACACGCTGCAGGCGGGCGCCCGGGCCGAGCGGCGGGCGATCCCGGCGAAGGGCCTCACCGGTCCCGGCTACAACGGGCACGCCTTCTGGGACAGCGAGACCTTCGTGCTGCCCGTTCTCACGTACACGGTTCCGCACGCCGCGGGCGATGCGCTGCGCTGGCGGCACGCGACCCTGGAGCTCGCCCGCGACCGAGCTCGCCAGCTCGGCTTCGAGGGCGCCACCTTTCCTTGGCGCACGATCGCCGGCGAGGAGTGCTCGAGCTACTGGCCGGCCGGGACGGCCGCCTTCCATGTCAATGCGGACATCGCGGACGCCGCCGCTCGCTACGTCGCCGCCGCAGGCGACGAGGACTTCGAGCGGACCGCGGGGCTCGAGCTGCTCGTCGAGACGGCGCGGCTGTGGCGCTCGCTCGGCCACCACGACGTCGAAGGCCGGTTCCGCATCGACGGCGTCACCGGCCCCGACGAGTACAGCGCGGTCGCCGACAACAACGTCTACACGAACCTGATGGCGCAGCGGAATCTCGAGCTCGCTGCCAGCGCAGTCGAGCGCCACGGCGACCGCTGCGCCGAGCTCGGCGTCGATCCGGAGGAAGCGGCCGCCTGGCGCGATGCCGCCCGCTCCATGGTCGTACCCTACGACGAGCGGCTCGGCGTCCACCCGCAGGCGGAGGGCTTCACCGAGCACGAGCGCTGGCACTTCGAGCGCACCGCCACGGAGCAGTATCCGCTGTTGCTTCACTTCCCCTACGTCGACCTCTACCGCAAGCAGGTCGTCAAGCAGGCCGACCTCGTCCTCGCGCTCCATCTGCGGGGCGATGCGTTCAGCGGCGAGGAGAAGGCGCGCGACTTCGCCTACTACGAGCAGCTCACGGTGCGCGACTCGTCCCTCTCGGCCTGCACGCAGGCCGTCGTCGCCGCCGAGGTCGGGCACGTGGAGCTCGCGTACGACTACTTCGGCGAGGCGGCTCTGATCGACCTCGACAATCTGGAGCACAACACGGATGACGGCCTCCACATCGCTTCGCTTGCGGGCGCGTGGATCGCCGCCGTTGCCGGCTTCGGCGGCATGCGCGACCACGGCGGCATGCTCAGCTTCGCGCCGCGGCTCCCGGAACGGCTCAACCGGCTCGCCTTCGGACTCTGCTTCCGCGGCTGTCGTCTTCGCGTCGAGGTCGAGCACGAGCACGCCCGCTACACACTGCGCGACGGGCCGCGGCTCGAGCTTCTTCACCATGGCGAGTCGGTGACCGTCGCACCCGAGGAGCCGGCCGTACGTCCGATCCCTCCGCCGCCGCGGCGGGACCCGCCTCGCCAGCCGCCTGGACGCGCGCCGGCTCGAAGGCAGCCTGCACGGTGACTACTCGACCGCCGAGACGCGCTAGCCTACGCGCCGTGAAGCGCTGGGACCTCCTGTCGCTGCCGCCGTCGACGGAGAAGGAGCGTCCGCGTGAGCCGGGCGCCGACGCGCCCCGCGTTCCGCGTCGAGAGAGGCAGATCCCGCGCGTCCTCTTCAGCGCACCGGAGTGCCGGGCGGTCGCGATCGAGCTCGAGAGCGGAGAGACGATGGGGAACCACCACGTGCGCGAGCGCGCCGTGGTGCAGGTGATCGGGGGTCGCGTCGCGATCGAGGTCTCCGGCGAGACGACCGAATGCGCGGCCGGCACGCTCGTCACCTTCGCCCCCGGCGAGGAGCACAGCGTCCACGCGCTCGAGGACGCGACACTGCTCCTGATCCTCGCGCCGTGGCCGGCTGCGAAGCACTACACGGACAGCGACTCCGGGCGTGCGCAGGAGCTTCCGCCCAACGCGTCCGTCGCGCCGATCTCCTCGCCGAGCGAGCACGCCTGACCTCCTGCGTCTGATCCTGGATTCGCCCCGACCGGGGATGGGCAGGCTGAAACGGAAAGGAGGCCCGCCACCATGGCCGAGTCGAACCCGAGCGCTCTGCGGGGCAGTTTGATCCCGGGGCCGGAGCGCCCCGCGACCGACCCCGAAGAGGTGGACGTCTGGGAGCACGTCTCACCGCGGCACGTCAGCGCAGATGAGTGGGAGCGCTTCCGCACGTATATGGCCGAGATCTTCGGCGCGTTCGGTATGGACCTGGATCAGCCCGGGACCGAGCGGACGCCCGAGCGGTTCCTCAAGGCGATCTACGACGCGACGGCCGGCTACGAGGGCGATCACAACGCACTGACGGCGTTTCCGACCGAGTGCGAGGGTCCCGATTGCCGGCTGAGCCAGATCATCGAGGGCCCGATCTCGTTCTACTCCCTCTGCGAGCACCACTCGCTGCCCTTCCACGGCTTCGCTCACGTCAGCTACATCGCCGGCGACCGGATCATCGGCATCTCGAAGCTCACGCGGCTCGTGCGCCTGTTCGCACGCCGATTCACGGTGCAGGAGCGGCTCGGGCGCGAGATCGCAGACGCGCTCGTGGAGGTGATGGAGCCGCTCGGCGTCGCGGTCCACCTGGAGGCGGCGCATCTCTGCACGCAAATGCGCGGCGTCCGCGAGGAGCACTCGCGCACCGTGACGACGTTCTGGCGCGGCGTCTTCGACGACGACCCCCCGATCCGGCATGCGTTCCTCCACCAGGTCGAGGCACGCAACCCCTGGCGCGGCTGACGTCGCGAGCATCGGTGAGTATGCGCGCGGCGACGGTCGTGGCGATCCTGCCCGGCTGCGCCGAGAGACGGCTGACCATGGCGCTTGCTCTTCAGGACTCGGTGCTCGTGCCCGTAAGGCGCGTGCTGGACGCGGTTCCGCCCGCGTCCGGTGCGGCGGTGATGGGCACCGGCATCATCTCGATCGACCTCACGGTGGACGGGTACGAGACGCTGTCGCGCGTCTTCCTGGCGCTCACGATCGTGCTCTGGGCCGGTCTCGGGCTCATCGTCGCCGGCCGCGTGCTCTTCGACCGGGGGCGGGCCCGGCTCGAGGCGGCCTCGCCGGCCTCCCTGACGGGCGTCGCCGGGACGGCGGTCCTCGGCGCGCGCTTGGCGCTCCTCGGCTGGAGCCACGTCGGCGCTGCGCTCCTCGCAATCGCGTTCTGCGTCTGGCTCGCCCTCGTGCCGCGCGTCCTCGGCCGCTGGACCGTGCCCACCGTGGGCGTCTCGTTCGTGCTCGTCGTCTCGACTGAGTCGCTCGCCGTCCTCGCTGCGATCCTCGCCGCGCGGGAGGACGTCCTCTGGCTCGGCGTCGGCGCGCTCGCCGCTCTCGCGCTCGGGCTCGCCGCCTACCTGTTCGTGCTCTCGCGCTTCGACCTGCACCAGCTCGTGACGGGCCGCGGCGACCACTGGGTCGCAGGCGGCGCGCTCGCGATCGCGACGCTCGCCTGCGGCCGGTCGGCCGAGGCGGCGCAGTCCATCGAAGCGCTCGGAAGCCTGGAGGACGGTCTCGGTGTCGCGGCGCTCGCGCTCTGGGCGGCCGCAGCGCTCTGGCTGCCGGCGCTCGTCGCGGGCGAGGTGCTCGCGCCGAGATTCGCCTACGACGCGCGGCGCTGGTCGACCGTCTTCCCGGTCGGCATGTACACGGCCTCGAGCTACGTCGTCGGCCAGGTGGAGGGGATCGGCGGGCTCGTCGACTTCGCACGCGTCTGGATCTGGGTCGGCTTCGCCGTCTGGCTCGTCGTCTTCGCGGCGCTCCTCAGGCGCGGGCTCGCTCTCTGGCGGGGATCCGTCTAGCGGTGCGGGCTCAGCGTCCCGCCGCGCGCGGAGGGGCGTAGCGGCGGCGGTAGAGCACGTAGGGCCGTCCGAGGTACTGGAACGGGATGCTCCAGACGTGCACGAGCCGGCTGAACGGCCAGAGGGCGTAAAGCATCCAAGGGATCGCCGCGTGGAGCTGGTAGGCGACCGGGGCGTCCGACATGAGCTCGGGCTTCGGGTCGTAGAAGAGCGAGCGGAACCACGGGCCGACGCTCATGCGGTAGTCGTAGCCGGAGCCGAAGACGTTGTAGCCGACGGCCTGGATCTGGCCGAGCACGATCAGGACGAAAAGGAGCATGTAGACGGCGACGTCCGCGGTCGAGGTGGTGACGCGGATGCGCGCGATGGCGCCGCGACGGTACGCGAGGATGACGAGCCCGATCAGGCAGATGAACCCTGCGATCCCGCCGCCGATCCCGGCCAGGTGGTGGTAGACGTCCTCGGAGATGCCGATGGCCCGGGTCGTCCTGGAGGGGATGAGCTCGCCGATGACGTGGCCGACGATGACTGCGATGGCGCCCCAGTGGAAGAGGTTCGAGCCCCAGGCGAGCAGGCGGCTCTCGAGCAGCTGGGTCGACCGGCTCGTCCAGCCGAGCTGATCCTTGCGGTAGCGCCAGATGTGCCCGCCGACGAAGAGCGCCATCGCCGTGTAGGGGAGGATGACCCAGACGTAGAGATTGGCAGTCTCGCTCACGGGCGCGCCCCGAGCCCGGGCATCACCTCGGGCGGCGCGAACGGCTCGAGGCCGACGCGCTCGTCCGGCGGCCCCTCCGCGAGCAGGCGCGCGAGCCGGTCGCGTTCGGGCGCGGCGAGTCGCGGCAGCGAGCCGCAGAGCGCCTCGAGCAGGCAGGCCCAGGGGCTTTCGACCTCCGCGAGCCGGCGTCGGAGCAGCTCGAGCGCGAGGCGGTGCTCGGCGAGGAGCGTCTTCCCGTAGTCGTCGGGCGCGAGGGCCGCGAACTCGAGGAGCGCCGGCAGGAAGTCCGGCAGCTCCTCGGTGTCGAGGGGGAGGCCGGCGGCCGCGTACAGCCGCTTCAGGCGCAGCAGGGCCATGCCGCGCTTCCGCGTGTCGCCATGCAGGTAGTACGTGAGGTGGAGGCTCGTCCGCCGGTCGAGGTCGAAGGTCTCGACATAGCAGCGCTGCCGCTCCGCGAGCGGCGTCTCGCGCCACCAGTGCCAGAAGGGGGCGAGCCCGGTGTCAGCCTCGCCGGCGGCCGCCGCGAGGACCCCGTCGACCTCCTCGCTCGGGTAGTCGAGCGCGAGCGAGAGGAGCCGGTACGGCGTCTCCCGGCTCCGCCTCACGTGTCGTCTCCGAGCAGTTTCAGCCGGCGTCCGCTCGGCATCCGTTGCGGCGGATAGCCGACCGAGCCGTAGCCGCCGGGCCCGCCCTCGAGCGAGCAGCCGGCGTGCTCGGCCTCGAGGCGGTCGGCGAGCTCGGCATGCGCCTTCGGGATCACGTACCGGTCCTCGTACTTGGCGATCGCGAGTAGCCGGTACATCGCCTCGAGCTCGATCGTGTCGAGCCCGACCGAGCGGGCGAGCTCCTCGTCGCGGCCGCCGCCGAGCTGGATCGAGCGCATGACGCCCCGCATCGCGGCGAGGCGGCGGAGCACCCGGCGGATCACGTCGGAGTCGCCGGCCGAGAGCAGGTTGGCGAGGTACTCGACCGGGATCCGCATGCGCTCGATCGCCGGGAACACATCGTCGGGATCGCCGTCGTAGCCGTCCGTCGCGAGCGCCGAGTCGATCGGCGAGAGCGGCGGCACGTACCAGACCATCGGCATCGTCCGGTATTCCGGGTGGAGCGGCAGCGCGATCCGCCAGTCGACCGCGAGCTTGTAGACCGGCGAGCGCCGCGCCGCTTCGAGCCAGTCGTCGGCGATGCCCTCGGCGCGCCCGGCCGCCTGCACCTCCGGGTCGTTCGGGTCGAGGAAGAGCGAGAGCTGCGACTCGAGCAAGTGCTGCGGGTCGGGGACCGACGCGGCCTCCTCGACCCGGTCGGCGTCGTAGAGGACGAGCCCCAGGTAGCGGAGGCGGCCGACGCAGGTCTCCGAGCAGATCGTCGGCAGCCCGACCTCGAGCCGCGGGTAGCAGAGCGTGCACTTCTCCGCTTTGCCGGTCCTGTGGTTGAAGTAGACCTTCTTGTACGGGCAGCCGGAGACGCAGAAGCGCCAGGCGCGGCACTTGTCCTGGTCGACGAGGACGACGCCGTCCTCCTCGCGCTTGTACATCGCGCCCGACGGGCACGAGGCGACGCAGCTGGGATTGAGGCAGTGCTCGCAGATGCGCGGGAGGTAGAACATGAACGCCTGCTCGTACTCCATCCGGACCTTGTCCTCGATGCCGGCGAGGAGCGGGTCGTGGACGGCGTGCTCGGGGGCGCCGGCGAGGTTGTCGTCCCAGTTCGGCCCGGTCTTCACGCTGATCCGGTCGCCGGTGAGCTGGGAGCGCGGCGTCGCGACGGGGTCGTGCTCGGAGAGCGGCGCGTTGATCAGCGTCTCGTAGTCGTACGTCCACGGCTCGTAGTAGTCGTCGATCGTCGGCAGGTCCGGGTTCCAGAAGATCGTGAGCAGCTTGCGGAGCTGCCCGCCGCCCTTGAGCCGGAGCCGTCCCTTGCGGTCCAGCTCCCAGCCGCCGCGCCATTTGTCGTTGTCCTCGTACGTGCGCGGATAGCCGAGCCCCGGCTTCGTCTCGACGTTGTTGAACCAGACGTACTCGGTCCCGGGCCGGTTCGTCCACACCTGCTTGCAGGTGACCGAGCAGGTGTGGCAGCCGATGCACTTGTCGAGGTTCATCACCATCGCCACCTGCGCGCGGACTCGCATTAGAAGGTCACCTCCTGGGAGCGCCGGCGCAGCACGGTGATCTCGTCGCGCTGCGAGCCGGTCGGACCGTAGTAGTTGAACCCGTACGAGAGCTGGGCGTAGCCGCCGACGAGGTGCGACGGCTTGAAGACGATCCGCGTGAGCGAGTTGTCGGTGCCGCCGCGCCGGCCCGTCGTCTCCGTCTTGGGCACATTCAGGTGCCGGTCTTTCGAGTGGTACATCATGCAGGTGCCCTTCGGCAGCCGGTGCGTGACGGCGGCGCGACAGGAGATGACGCCGTTTCGGTTCACGGCCTCGACCCAGTCGTCGTCCCGGATGCCGAGCGCCTCGGCGTCCTCGCGGCTGATCCAGAGCGCCTTCCCGCCGCGGAAGAGCGTCAGCATGTGCAGGTTGTCCTGGTACTCGGAGTGAATCGACCACTTCGAGTGCGGGGTCAGGTAGCGGAGCGTCACCTCGACCGCGTCGCCGCCGACGCCCTGGTCGCCGAAATGGCGCCGGTAGGCGAGCGGTGGGCGGTAGACCGGCAGACCCTCGCCGAGCTCGAGGAGCCAGGCGTGGTCGAGGTAGAAGTGCTGGCGCCCCGAGAGGGTGTGCCACGGCTTCTCCCGTTCGACGTTCATCGTGAACGGCGCGTAGCGGCGGCCGTGCGCCTCGATTCCGGACCACTCGGGCGAGGTGATCACCGTCCGCGGCTGCACCGACGCCTCGTGCAGCGTGATGCGGTCTCCGGCCCGCGGGCCGGCGAGATCGGCGAGCGGTACCCCGACGCGCTTCTCAAGCGCGCGGAAGCCCTCGACGGCGAGGCGCCCGTTGGTCGTGCCCGAGAGCGCGAGGATCGCCTCGCAGGCGCCCTCGACCCGCTCCAGGGAGGGCCGCCCGTCTGCGGGCCCCCCTCGAACCGTGCCATTCTGGCTGCGGAGCCACTCGACCTCCTCAAGCGGCTTCCACGACGCTCCCTTCACCGCCAGCCCGAGCTCGTCGACGAGCGGGCCGAGAGCATGGAGCTTCGCCGCCGTCGCCGGGTAGTCGCGCTCGACGACGACGAGCTTCGGCATCGTGCGCCCCGGCACCGGCTCGCACTCGCCGGCCCGCCAGTCGGCCACCTCCCCGAAGGGTTGCGCCGTCTCGTCCGGGGAGTCGTGGGCGAGGGGGGAGGCGACGACGTCGCGGCGGACTCCGAGGTGGGCCTCGGCCAGCTCGGAGAACCGTTGCGCGACGAGCCCGAAGGCGTCCCAGTCCGACTTCGTCTCCCACGGCGGTGGGATCGCCGCGTTGAAGGTGTGCACGAACGGGTGCAGGTCGGTGGAGGAGAGGTCGACCTTCTCGTACCAGGTCGCCGCGGGCAGCACGATGTCGGAGAAGAGCGCGTTCGACGTCATGCGGAAGTCGATCGTCGTCAGGAGGTCGAGCTTCCCCTCGGGCGCCGCGTCGCGCCAGACGACCTCGGACGGGCGCAGCTCGGGCGGCGACTCCTCGGCGCGCACCGCGGGCAGCGTCGTACCGAGCAGGTGGCGGAGGAAGTACTCGTGCCCCTTGGCCGAGCTGCCGAGGAGGTTCGAGCGCCACACCGTGAGCACGCGCGGCCAGTTCTCGGGCGCATCCGGGTCCTCGCAGGCGAAGCGCAGCCGCCTCTCGCGGAGCTCGCCGGCGACGTGCGCGGCGGGGTCAAGGCCCGCCTGCTCGGCCTCGGCGCAGAGCTCGAGGGTGGAGCGGTCGAACGACGGGAACGACGGCAGCCAGCCGAGCCGCGCGGCGAGCGCGTTCAGGTCGACGAGGGAGCGCCCCGCGAAGAGCCCGCGTCCGAGCGGCGAGGCGAGCTCCTCGGGCCCGAAGCCCTCGTAGCGCCACTGGTCGGTGGCGAGGTGGAAGAAGGGCGTCCCGGCCTGCTGCCGCGGCGGGCGCACCCAGTCGGTGGCGAAGGCGACCGTCTGCCAGCCCGCGAGCGGGCGCACCTTCTCCTGGCCGACGTAGTGCGCCCAGCCGCCCCCGTTCACGCCCTCGCAGCCGCAGAGCAGGACGAGCGCGAGGAAGGAGCGGTAGACGAGGTCGGAGTGGAACCAGTGGTTCGTGCCGGCGCCCATCGCGATCATCGAGCGCCCGTTCGTCCGCTCGGCGTTGTGCGCGAACTCGCGCGCGACCCGCGCGCACTCGTGCCGGTCGACCGAGGTCAGCTCCTCCTGCCAGGCCGGCGTGCACGGTTGGGGATCGTCGTAGCCTTCCGGCCACTCTCCCGGAAGCCCTTCGCGCCCGACCCCGTACTGCGCGAGCATCAGGTCGAGCACCGTCGTCACGAGCTGCCCGCCGACCTCGAGTGTCGGGACGCCGCGGCGCATCGAGCCGCCGCCCTCGGTGTCGCCAACGTCGAACCGGGGCAGGTCGACTGGCACGGCATGTCCGTGGCCGAAGAGGCTCAGCGCCGGCTCGATCCCCTCGAGCCGCAGGTTCCAGCGGCCGTCGTCCCCCGGCGCATAGCGGTGCCCGACCGAGCCGGACGGCACCGTGGGCCCGCCGGCGGCCTCGTCCCAGACGACCGGCTTCCATTCCGGCAGCTCCTCGTCGGACCCGAGGTCGGAGGCGCGAAGGAAGCGGTCGGGCACGTAGGCGCCGTCGCGCTCGCGGAGCGTCACGAGGAGCGGCAGGTCGGTGAAGCGGCGCGCGTAGTCCTCGAAGTACGGCACCGGCCGCTCGACGTAGCACTCCTTCAGAATCACGTGCCCCATCGCGAGCGCCAGCGCTGCGTCGGTGCCCGGCTGGGCGGGCAGCCACTGGTCGGCGAACTTGACGTGCTCGGCGAAGTCGGGTGAGACGACGACGACCTTCTGCCCGCGGTAACGCGCCTCGACCATGAAGTGCGCATCCGGGGTCCGTGTCGTCGGCAGGTTCGTGCCCCAGACGATCAGGTAGCCGGCGTTCCACCAGTCGCCGGACTCCGGCACGTCGGTCTGGTCGCCGAACGTCTGCGGCGAGGCGGGCGGCAGGTCCGCGTACCAGTCGTAGAAGGAGAGGATGACGCCGCCGATCAGCGCGAGGAACCGCGTCCCTGAGGCGTAGGAGGCCATCGACATCGCGGGGATCGGCGTGAAGCCGACGACGCGGTCGGGGCCGTAGCGCTTGATCGTGTGCACGTGCGCCGCCGCGATCATGTCGACGGCCTCCTCCCAGGACGCGCGGACGAAGCCGCCCTTGCCGCGCTGCGACTGGTACTCCCGCCGCGCCTCGGGGTCGTCGACGATCGACGCCCACGCATCGACCGAGTCGCCCAGCCGCTCGCGCGCCTCGCGGAACCGCTCGAGCAGGCTCCCCCGCACGTAGGGGTAGCGCAGCCGCAGCGGCGAGTACGTGTACCAGGAGAACGAGGCGCCGCGCGGGCAACCCCGCGGCTCGTACTCCGGCATCTCCGGCCCGGTCGAGGGGTAGTCGACCGCCTGGGTCTCCCAGGTGATGATCCCGTCCTTGACGTAGACGTTCCAGGAGCAGGAGCCGGTGCAGTTGACGCCGTGGGTCGAGCGGACGACCCGGTCGTGCTGCCAGCGCTCGCGGTAGAACGACTCGGACTCGCGCCCCTTGGCGACGAGCTGGCTCCAGCCTTCGGCCGAGACCGGCCCGCGGCGGAAGAAGCGGTGGGCGGGGAGGAGCGAGGACCGGAGGGCGGCGTCGAGGGCGGTCTCGCCCGGGAGGCCGTCCCGCGTGCGCCCATCCGCTCGCCGAGCCATCGGCCCGACAGCCTACGAAAGGTCGGCTCGAACTGCGGCAGCAGAAGGAGAACCGGGGCTCATGCTGCGGCGAGCGCCCGAGGGAAGAGCACGTTGTTCTCCTCGTGGATGTGCCGATGGAGGTCGAGCTCGAGCTCGCGCAACCCGTCGAGCGTGGCCCGGTGCGTGTTGCAGAGGGCCCCGTCGAGCGCGTAGCCCTTCGCGAGCTCCCGCAGGCGCGCGAGCGCGGCGCCCGTCTCCTCGTGGTCGTGTTCGAGCGCGGCAAGCTGGTCGGGGTCGAACGGGCCTCCGGTACGGCAGAGCGGGAAGGTCTGCTCCTCCTCGAAGGCCATGTGCCCCTCGAGCTCGGCGCGCATCGCCCGGAACGTGTCGCGCAGGTCGGCGAGGTCCGGTTGCACGGCGCCGTGAGCGCGGACGACCTTCTCGAGCAGCGCGTCGAGGCGCGGCAGCTCGTCGCGCAGCCGGTCGTGGTGGGCGGCGACGATGTGGTCGCAGAGCTCGGCGAGGGGCACTTGCGTCCAGTCGGGCTCGGCGCCCTCCTCGGCGGCTGCCGCCTCGAGCTGGGCGGCCGTCTCTGCGACGTCGAGGCCGCGGCTCTCGCATGCCTCCCGCAGGCTGCGCTTGCCGCCGCAGCAGTAGTCGAGCCCCAGGCGCTCGAGCACGCGTGCGCGGGCGGGGCGCTCGAGCACGAGCTCGGCGACGGTACGGGACGGATCGATCGTCATTCGCTTCTCCTTGCGTCGATGGGCTTCACGACGCCTCTTGGCGTCGCCAGGCGTAGCTCTCCTCGGCGAGGCGCGGAGCACCGGCGATGCAGCGGCGCCACCGTGCAGCGTGGCGGAGGACATGCGGGTCGCGGAGCAGCCGCTCGACCCGCTCGCGGGCGTGCGCGCCCTCGAAGAGGAAGATCGCCTCATGGTCGGTGACGAACACCTGGTGGCGGTCGAGGCCCGCTCGTTCGAGGTCGAAGGGCGGGCCGCTCGAGACGAGCGCGCGGGCACGCGCCGACATCCCTGCTCGAAGCGGCAGCACGACCACGACCGGCGCGGCCGCGGCAGCCGCGTCGGCGCTCAGCTCCGCGACCAGGTCGGCGAGCTCGAAGACCGCGCCCGCGACTCCGAGTGGGGCGATGGGGACGATGCCGCCGTCGCGGAGCTCGAGGACGACGGAGCGTCCGCCGCGGACACGTTCGGCCTCCGCGCGCCCGACCCTGACCGCCGCGATCCGGTCGAGCGGCACGCGCTCGTGCTTCACAGCGCCGCCGTTCGCGCTGCCGCGGAGGACGAGCTCGCCCCGCTCGAGCGCGAGGCTGCCGCTCGCGACCGTGCCGTCGCGGCCGCGCCAGGCGACGCCGTACTCGGCCCCGAGGTCCTCTCGGACTGCTGATCGAAGGGCGCTCACTCGCTCCAATGGAAGCGGTCCGCGGGGGCGTGCGGCGTCAGCAAAAGCAAGGATCACGCTGCGGGAAACTACGCAGAGCGAAGCGACTGCAACCGTCTGACGCTCTGAGGCGGCAAGCTATCGCGGATGGCCTCCACCCGCAGCGGCGCGACGAAAGCTCACCGGTTCACGCGGGCTCACGCGCGCCGGATCGCGGTGCGCGCGCAGCTGCTCGAGGCGGCGACCTGGCGGGCGCCGATGGTCGGCCCGCACACGAGAGACCGCGTGCCCGGCTCCGGGCGAACGACCGCTTCCGCCGGGACATCCTCGAGCGCCTTGGGGCTTCCGGGCCGCTGACCTCGCGCGACATCCCGGACACCTGCGTCGCGCCCTGGCCCTCGAGTGGGTGGACGAATAGCCGGAACGTCACGCAGATGCTCGAGCTTCTGCTCGTCCGCGGCGAAGTGGCCATCTCGGGCCGGGTCGGACGCGAGCGCCTGTGGGATGTGTCGGAGCGCGTCTATCCGTCCAACCTCGCCGTCCCTTCGGTCGAGGAGGCGACGCGAACGACGGACGAGCGGCGGCTCGCATCGCTCGGCATCGCCCGGCAGAGAGGGCGAGGGCCATGCCGATGGAGCCGATCCACGTCGGCGAGGCCGGCGAGCCAGCCGTCGTCGAGGGTGTAAAGGGCGAGTGGCGCGTCGATCCCGCCGCGCTCGTGGACGACTTCGAGGGCCGCACCGCGCTGCTCTCGCCCTTCGACCGGCTCGTCCACGATCGCGGGCGAGCGCTCGAGCTCTTCGACTTCGACTACACGCTCGAGATGTGCAAGCCCGCGCCAAGCGCCGCTGGGGCTACTTCGCGCTTCCGATCCTCTACGAGGACGGGCTGGTCGGAAAGGTCGACGCGGCCGCCGACCGCAAGGCCGCTGTGCTCCGGGTCGACGCGATTCACGAGGACGTGAAGTTCACGCCCGCGATGACGAGAGCCGTGCAGAACGAGCTGGAGGCACGGGCCGCATGGCTCGGCCTGGCCGCCGTCGACGCCACGCGGTGATCAGGCGCCCGGCACTACCTCCGGCGGCCGGGCGGGCTCCTGAAGTCCGCGGGATTCGGCGGTAGATCCGGCCCGGCGGCCGACGAGATACCAGACCTCCATCTCACCCTTGCCCTTGACCTGGATCGGGCCTCTGGGCTCGTAGACGAACTCCTCCCCGAGCAGCTCCTTCGTCTCGCGGGTGATCTGGATCCGCCCCGAAGTCCCGTGGGATTCCATGCGGCTCGCGGTGTTCACCGCGTCGCCCCAGAGGTCGTAGAGGAACCGCTTCCGCCCGATCACGCCGGCGACGACCGGTCCCGAGTTGATCCCGACGCGGAGCTCGAGGCCGAGATGCCCGACCTCGTCGACCGAGCGCATGGCCGACTGCATGTCGAGCGCCATCAGGGCGAGGGCTCGGGCGTGGTCGGGCCGGGGCGAGGGCACACCCGCGGCGACCATGTAACAGTCGCCGATCGTCTTGATCTTCTCGAGCTCGTAACGCTCGGCGAGCGCGTCGAAGTGACTGAAGAGGTGGTCGAGGACGCTGACGGCCTCTGCCGGTGGAAGGCGCTCCGCGAGCGGGGTGAAGTCGACGACGTCGGCGAACAGGATCGATGCCGAGCTGAACTGGTCCGCGATCGTTCGCGTCTCGGCCTTCAGCTGGTCGGCGATCGAGCGCGGCAGGATGTTGAGCAGCAGGTTTTCCGCCCTCAGCTGCTCGTCGCGCAGCGCCATGAGCGCGTTTCGGCGCTCGCCGGCGAACACGGCCAGCAGCGTGAACACGATCGCGCCGCCCACCGTGATGTTGAGGGCGAGCATCGTGCTCGTGAACCACCGCGGGACCTCGGGCGACACGCCGCCCAGCAGCTCTCCCGCGATCCCCGAGCCGAGAAACACGACGACGTACGCGACGTACCAGCGAACCGCGCTGCGGACGTCGTCGAACACGAGCGCCCCGAGGGGGGCGAGGATCCCCCAGAGGCCGACCCCGCCCGAGTCGAGGAAGCCCCCGAGCGGGGTCATCGAGACAGTGGGAGCAAACAGGATGGCGACCTGGCTGACGCGCAGGAGCCAGCCGAAGTCGCGTGTGCGCGAGAAGACGACGAGCGCCCCCAGCAGGATCAGGAAGTACGCGAGCGGCACCCAGCCGACCGGCGATCCGAACGCGAGGTAGAGACTCGCCCAGAGGAGCGCGATCGGCAGGATCACCACGGAGATGAGCACGAGGAGCGCCTTGCCGGCGCGCGTGTCGTCGTCGTCCTGCGGATCTGCGCCGATCCGCGCGAGACGCGCCAGCAGCCGATCCCAATGGCTCCTGATCCGGTTTGGCCTGTTCACACCGGGACCGTATCCTGCGCGCGGCTCGAACGGATGCCTACTCGCCGAGCAGTGTGAGGTCGAGCTCGTCGATCCGGCCCGGATCGACGAGGAAGTCGATCTCGACGGTCTTCCCGTTCCCGATCGTCATGGCGCCGACGGAGAACGGCTTGCCCTGGCGAACGCTACGGCTCCCGCGGCGCCGTTCACGAGCGCGCGCCGGATGGTCAGGTCGACGCGCGACGAGAGAAGCGCCTGGCCGGCGACGGTCTCCGCCCCTCGAATCACGTGCGACGGGCCGGTGAGGCCGCCGTCGGCTCGGAGCACGACATCGGGGGTCGAGCACGGCGATGAGTGCGTCGAAATCACTACTCGGCCATCAGCGTGCGCGACCGTCCGAAGCTACAGCCCGCCGCGCGCGGAAGTCATTCGGCCGGCTAGCGAGGCGGACAAGGGCAGCGTCAATCGCGTCAAGTCCTGTGAGCCCCGAGCTCGCAGGGCTTGACGCCTGTTCCCGCCGGTCGAGGCGGTACAAAGGGAGCGGTGACGCCTCCGTACGAGCAACCGGGCGCCAACATCGCCTTCTGGACGTTGTTTGGCCTCTTCGTGCTGGGCGAGTACGCGGCGCGCTTCCGCAGCCGCTTCAACCGAGGCGGGACACGGGCGGAGCGCTGGAGCCTGCTGGCGGTCGTCGTTGCCATTGCCGCCGGGATTCTGGGCGGCTTCGAGCTCGCCAACTGGAACCGAGCGGCGGTCGGCTTCGGCCGCTGGCCGCTCTTCATGCTCGGACTGGTGCTGATGGCCGCCGGCGTGCTCATCCGGCAATGGGCCATCTTGGTGCTCGGCCGCTTCTTCACCGTCGACGTGCGGGTCCGTGCGGGCCAGACGGTCGTCGAGCGCGGGCCATACCGCTGGGTGCGCCACCCCTCTTACACCGGGCTGCTCGTCTTCTTCGTCGGCGTGGGGCTCGCGCTCGACAACTGGGCCTCGCTGATCGTGCTCGCGCTCGTTCCCACGGCGGGGCTCCTCGCCCGCATCCGCTCCGAAGAGCGCGCGCTCCTCGCGGGACTGGGGGAGGATTACCGCCGCTATGCGGCGACGCGCCGCCGGTTCGTCCCCGGCGTCTGGTAGGTCTCGGCGTCCGGGAGCGGTCCTATCGGAACAAGCGAAAGGAGAGCCGACTGTGAGCGAAACGCAAGAGTGGCCTGGAGGAATCGCCGCGATCACGTTGTTCGTGGAAGACCTCGACTCCGCCAGGCGCTTCTACGAAGAGGTGTTCGGGCTACCCATCCACTACGAAGACGACGATTCGGCCGTCTTCAAGTTCGGCGCTACCCTCGTGAATCTCCTGAAGGCGACGGAAGCGCCGGGTCTGATCGAACCGGCGCCTGTGGCAAGCCGCGAAGCCGGCGTCCGGTTCCAGTTCACGCTCGGCGTCGATGACGTCGACGCGATGTCCGAAGAGTTGGGCCGACGAGGTGTGGAGCTGTTGAACGGTCCGCTGGACCGACCGTGGGGCGTCCGGACCGCCAGCTTTCGAGACCCCGGCGGCCACATCTGGGAGATCGCGCAGTAGAGGCCCCAAGCAGCGTCACCCGCGGATAGGACGCGCGACTGTTGTGTCGAACCATCTTCGTGATGAGCAGTCGCTGGGAGACCAACCGGATCGAGGCGTTCAGCGACGGTGTGTTCGCCATTGCGATCACGCTCCTGGTGCTCGAGATCGGCGTGCCCGAGGACGCGTTCGAGGACCTCTGGAGCGCCATCGTCGACGAGTGGCCTTCGTATCTCGGGTTTGCGACGAGCTTCTTCACGATCGGCGGCATCTGGCTGGCCCATCACGGGATCTTTCGGCGCTTGCGCTACGCGAACAACGCCGTCATGCGGATCAATCTGCTGCGGCTCATGGCGGTCTCGTTCTTGCCGTATCCGACGAAGCTCGTCGCGGATGCGATTCGCGACGAGAGCGCCGAGCGAACGGCTGCAATCTTCTACGGCGCGTGCCTGCTCGCGATCGCGTTGCTCTTCAGCGCTCTGTGGGGGGCCGTCGTGCGCGACCGCGAGCTTCTCAAGCCCGAGGTTAGTGACGACGAGGTCAACGCGATCCTCCGCGCGGCCTCACCCAGCATCGGGTTCTACGCGGGCGCGATCGCGCTCGCCGTCGTGGCGCCCCGCGTCGCCGCACTCGGTTACCTTCTGATCGCGTTCGTAGGAGTCCTGAGGGCGCGCGGCGACGAGACCGTCGCAGAGCCCGCCTGACCCGTTGTCAGCCACTCGGAAGCGCGAGCCAGCCGGTCGGCGCGCTGACCAAGAGCACTTGCCCTTCCCGGACTGGTCCGCAATACTGAACTCAATGGTTCAGTATCCGACGACCGTCGACCGTGCATTTACGGCTCTCTCCGACCCGACCCGCCGCGCCGTGCTCGAACGGCTCGGGCTCGGCAGCGCGACGATCAGCGAGCTCGCCGAGCCCTTCGGCATGTCTCTGACCGGAATGAAGAAGCACATCCGGCTGCTCGAGGAGGCCGAGCTTGTCACGACGGAGAAGGTGGGCCGTGTCCGCAGGTGCATGCTCGCGCCCTACGCCTTCGAGGGCATCAGCGCTTGGCTGCAGCGGCTCGACCGCTTCGCGCAGGTCGTCGAACGGACGAAAGGAGCACGATGAGCCCGACGAAGAAGGATGGATTCACGGCCGAGGAGAAGGCCGCGATGAGAGCGCGCGCCAAGGAGCTGAAGGCGGCCGCGCAGGGGGAGGAGGCGGTGCTCGCCGCACTCGCGGAGATGTCCCCGGACGACCGCGCCCTGGGCGAGCGGATCCACGCGATCGTCGGAGAGGCCGCCCCCGGGCTCACGCCGAAGACCTGGTACGGGATGCCCGCCTACGCCAACGAGGACGGCAAGGTCGTCCTCTTCTTCCGCAACGCGGAGAAGTTCAAGGAGCGTTACGCGATGCTCGGCTTCAACGACAGCGCGAACCTGGACGACGGCTCGATGTGGCCGGTCGCCTTCGCGCTGACGAAGCTGACCAAGGCCGATGAGGCGAAAATCGCGAAGCTCGTGAAGCAGGCGGTGAGGTGATGATGAACGAGACCACGGTCACAACCCCGAACGAGCTCGAGATCCGCGTCGAGCGGGTCTTCGACGCACCGCGCGCGCACGTCTTCTCCGTCTGGACGGATCCGCAGCTGATCCCCGAATGGTGGGGCGACGGGACGGTCGTCGAGGAGATGGACGTCCGACCGGGCGGCACCTACCGGTTCCGAACCGCCGTCGGCGTCGTCGAGGGCGAGTTCCGCGAGGTCGAGGTGCCGGAGCGGCTCGTGCAGACGTTCCAGAACCATCTGCAGACGCTCGAGTTCGAGGACCTCGGTGAACAGACGAAGCTGACGCAGACGATGCGGTTCGAGACGAAGGGAGAGCGGGACACGACGATGCAGTACGGCGTCGAAGAGGGCGCGAAGTGGGGCTTTGGACGCATCGACGCCCTGCTGGAGAAGATCGCCGGCGGAGCCGGGCCTCGCCCCTCGTCGTGACAGGACGGTGAGGGAGGTCTCATGAGCCCGAGAAAGGACAGGCAGAAGTCCGCGAAGGCACCACCGCGAGGGAGTCGAAGAGATTCACGCCCGAGGAACGCGCTCCGATGAAGGAACGCGCCGAAGAGACGAAGGCGGAAGCGCGCCGCGGCGGGAAGAAGGGAGGCTGACGGGGAGGGCGACGTGCGCCCTCGGCGATCGCCACGTCATGTGCCCGGCTTCCTGCAGAGCACCTGCAAGGGATGCGTTCGCTCTTCCTCGATGTTGCGTGCTGCGTTGCGGACCTTCTGAGGAGCGTTGTCGCCCAGGAGGAGGTGCATGCCGAACGGGGGCAGCTCGCCTCGCTCGGCGAGCGCGAGGACGTTCCGGTACGCCTCGAGATACTTCCTCCCCGTGTCCTCGAGTTCGACCTCGACGAAGCCAGCGGTGGTGAGCAGGTCGCGGGTCTGAGTCGGTGTTGCCAGCCACTCGCCGTTCCCGTCCTCGGACCAGGGGACGGGGTGATGCGGAGCGCCGCCGGGTCCGAGGCCGTGCTCGGTGAGAGCAAAGAAAGCACCCGGCTTCAGCACGCGCCAGGCCTCGCGGAAGAACTGCTCGCGGTCGGCGATGTTCATGGTGACGTGCTGGCTGTAGGCACCGTCGAAGAGACCGTCGGCGTAGGGCAGGTGGTGTGCATCGCCCTGCTCGAACGAAACCTTGTCGCTCAGGCCGAGCAATGCGGTGAGCTTCTTTGCGGCCTCGACGAAGGGTGCGGTGACGTCGATCCCGCTGACCGCACAGCCGAAGCGCTGTGCGAAGTAACGAGCGGGCCCGCCGAGGCCGGAGCCGATGTCGAGAATCTGGTCGCCTGCCTCGATAGGCAGGCGATCTCCGAGCTCGACCGTGGCGGGAAAGCCCCGTGCGTGGAAGTGGTCGACTGGCGCCAGGTCCTCGACCGTCAACGAGTCAAGCGGCTTCGTAGATGCCTCCAGCGCGGAGACGATCAATGCGTAGATATCGCCTTTGGCCCAGTGGTCGGCGATCGAGGCTGCTGACACAACGTCTCCTTCGGCCTCTTCGAGAGACCTATCGTAGGCTGATCTCGCAATGAAGGGACTGAGGGGCCGGCGCCGAGATCCCCTGCTCGAGCTCGACGAGGTCGAGCGGCGACTGAAGCCGTTCGGACGCCGCTACCTGGGCGTACGCGAAATCCCGCTCGACGCGCTCGTCGGGACAGACGGCCGCGCCAGCTCGTTCACCCGCGACTTCCGCCCGCTACACGCCTTCAGCCGCGACCGGCTGCGCTCGCTCGAGGCCGCGTTCGCCGACGGCGCCTTCCCGCCGATCGTGACGGTCAAGCTCGGTGAGACCTACTTCGTGATCGACGGTCACCACCGCGCGGCTCTCGCGCGGCGCGGAGGCGCGGAGATGATCGACGCAGACGTGACCGAGCTCATCGCGCGCGTCCCTCTCCCGGCCGGCGCCGACATGCTCGAAGTCGTCCTACGAGAGCTCGAGCGGATCTTCCTCGAGGACAGCGGGCTTGCCGAGGCGCGCCCCGGAGCCCGCGTCTCGGTCAGCCGCCCCGCGCACTATCTCGAGCTCTTGGAGAACGTCCAGGTGCACGGCTACCACATGATGCGAGGACGAGGACGCGTGCTCGAGAACGCGGAGATCGCGGCGGACTGGTACGACGCGATCTACACGCCGACGCTCGCCGCGATCGACCGCCTCCGCCTCGGCGACCTCTACCGGGACGCGCCACACGGGGATCTCTTCCTCCTTCTGCACCGGCACCGGCGGCACGCGTTCCCCTCGACCGGCTGCCCGCATCTCGCCCAGACCGTCGTCTCGGTGATCGGCGACGGCAGGCGGCGGCGTCGCCGGTTGCGGTTGCCCGGGCGCGGGGACCGCTCGTCGGCCTAGTGCGTGACGGCGGTGCTTGCGTACATCCGCATGCGGTCGGAAGCCGCGGGTGACTTCCGCTCACGGACCAAGCATGGCCACGGCGAAGAACGCTGCCGATGGGGCCACCCGGCGTCGTTCGTCTGAGGAAAACGCCAGCTCCAGCGGCGCTGCCCTTGTCGATCAGGCGCTCGGAAGAGGAGAAGTGCCTCTAACGAGCCGTGTCCCAGAAGTCGTCGACCATCTCGATGTCGCCTTCGACATGCGGCCCGAAGATCAGCACCTCGAGTCCGTCGGGCCCGGCCTCGAACGAGCGAGCGACGCCAGGGCTGACTCGAACCGCATCGAGCGGTTCGAGGTCGAGAAGGTCGTCGTCGAGCTTCACGCGACCCGAGCCACTGAGGACGACGTAGATCTCCTCCGCACTCTCGTGTCGGTGGGCGAATGCCTCTCGCTGGGAGGGCTTGACCGTCAGGAAGTTGAGTCCAGTCTGCTCCGTCCCGAGATCGGTGCGAGGAAAGCGGGCCTCTTGCATGTCCGACAAGCCGTGCTCTGCCGCGCTGTCGCTCACTGCACGGAGGTTGGTCTTGGCGTAGTTCATGGTGCTTTCGTAACCGCGCAGCGACCCTTCGTAACGTAGTCGGACCGAGGTGCGGGAATCGCGCCCGTGCCCGCTACGATCTCACGAGACCGCCACCACGAGGAGATTCGATGAGCGACAACCCGAAGTGGGAGGTCGCGCACCTCGACGACATCGAGCGGCGCGGCAGAGATATTCCGGTCCGCGAGCGTCTCGGGATCCACGCATTCGGAATCAACGCGTACACGCCCGCCGACGACGGCACGCTGATCGGCGAGCACGACGAGACCGGGTCGGGGCAAGAGGAGCTGTACATCGTGCTCGACGGGAATGCGACCTTCGAGCTCGACGGCGACACGGTCGAGGCGCCTGCAGGGACGTTGGTCTTCGTCGGGCCGGAGTCACGGCGGAGGGCGACCGGGGACGGAACCGTGCTCGCGGTCGGCGCCACCCCCGGCGAGGCCTACCAAGGGATCGACTGGGGTGAGGCGTGGTCATTCCACAGCGAGTCCATGAAGGCCTACGGCGAGAAGCGGTACGCCGATGCGCTCGAAGCTGTCCGCGGTGCCCTCGAGCGCATGCCGGACCACGCGGGCCTGAATTACAACTACGCCTGCTTCGCGACGCTTGCAGGCGAGACGGGCGACGAGACGTTCGTCCACCTCCGTCGGTCCGTAGAGCTGTTACCGCGATTCCGGGAAGACGCGCGCAGAGACGACGACTTCGCCGCCGTACGCAACGACCCGCGGTTCCAGGAGGCTCTTCGCTAAGGGCGGTCGTCTTGCATCGTCGCCCCGACCGCGTGTCGCCCGCGCTCCGCTGCGCCGACGCGCGTCCTGGAGGCGCTACCGGAGCGGGGATTCCTGTCCGCGTTCCGCCTCCGGCCGGGCGCCGAAGATGCGCCGCTCGCTCTCGTCGATCTGCACGTCGTTGATGCTTGCTTCGCGGCGGCCCATGAGGCCGTTCTCGTCGAATTCCCAGAGTTCGTTGCCGTAGCTGCGCCACCATTGTCCGTTGCGGTCGTGGCTTTCGTATTGAAAGCGCACCGCGATGCGGTTCGAGTCGAAGCACCAGAGGTTCTTGCGCAGCGCGTAGTCGAGCTCGCGCTCCCACTTCTGCGTCAAGAACGCGATGATCTCGTCACGTCCGGTGACGAACAAATCGCGGTTTCGCCAGACCGAGTCGACGGTGTACGCCTGCGCGACCCTTTCCGGCTCGCGCGTGTTCCAGGCGTCCTCTGCGGCCTGCACCTTCTGCGCCGCGGTCTCCTGCGTGAACGGGGGCAGCGGAGGCTTGGCTTCGGTCATCGAGATCCTTTCGTCGTAGTGCTATCGGCCGTTGTGCTCGCGGTGGCTGCAGCCCGCCCAGCAGCAGGGCCGACGCATGCCTTCCTCCAACTCCTCTCGGGTACGGCGAATGCGCCGTTCTCGGGTCGTTGCCTGCTTGGCGTCCTCGACCCAGCAGATGAACTCGTTGCGGGCCAAAGGCGTGATGTCGTTCCAGGCATCAAGTGCCGTCCGATTGGTGATCAGCGCATGGCGCAAGTCCGACGGAAGCTTGTGCACGACCCCTCCAGGAACGCGCTGGCTTCTCATAGCGGGAGCGTAGCGACGCCTCGACAGCGCGTGTCTTACGGCCCCGGGGAATGCCTGCGCGAAGGTGCGGCTACGGGATCCGCGGGTCTCCCTGCACGGAAGCTCGTTTGCGCTCGTCAGGTGTGAGATCGGCGGCGCGGACGGGCGTCACGATCGTCCAATGCTCACCGACGGGGCATCGCTGGAACCTCCACAAGCCAAGACGGATCGCTTTCACTGACACGCCGGGAATCCATACCGTCGTGAACACGTGGCCGGCGCGACAGCGCACCACGGTGCTCGCGCCGAAGAGGAAGCCGCGCCGCCGTGCCACCAACGCGGCTTCGGCGAGCGTCAGACCGGCGGCGAGCCGAAGCGCTCGTCGACGTCCGAGACTCACCGTTACGCTCCTGCGCCGGTGCTGTCGCCACGAACGCGGCGCGGCCGCACGCGCCGGTAGAGCAAGAAGAGCAACGGCCATTCCTGCGAGGAAAGCACCGACCATGTCAACGCCTTCCGAAGCGGCAGGCCGCGTCCGCGCGCGTCGCGGAAGACCCAGCCCGCCGTGAACGAGACAACGACCAAGGCCACCAGCAGCACTGCGAGTGGAATCCCATTCATGTCATTGGTCCGGTGGTCAGCGAGTTGCGGTGGCAGTGCGCGGCTTGGCCGGTCGCGGTGTGGCAGTGGTCTTGTTGATACCGGCCATCTCCGCGAGCTCGGTGGCGATATCGGCCAGCACAGACGTCGTCAGCGAATAGACGAGCTGCTGGCCGCGGCGCGTCGCCGTGACCAGCCCGGCAGAGGCGAGCACCCCAAGGTGACGCGAGATGGACGGCCACGACATCTCGAACTGCTCTGCGATCGCACCCGCAGGAAGGTCGCCGTCGCGCAGCAGCCTCAGGATCTGCCGCCGCGTCGGATCGGCGAGTGCCCGGTAGCCGTCGATGCCCGTCATCCTTTAGAAGATTAGCACAGCAGCTAAATACTTCGTGTTGCGAGGACACGTTCCCCGTCCTCTCAGGCGAGTGCGCGCCGGCTCGATTGCCTTGGGCGTAGACTTTTCAGTCTGCGCTGAACAGTCGCTGCGCTAGGATGGGGCATGATCGCCGACGCAGACATCGCCGCCGTCGGCGCGGCCCTCGCCGACCCGAGCCGGTCGGCGATGCTGCTTGCACTGGTCGGTGGTGACGACATTTCCGCCGGAGAGCTCGCGAGGATCGCGGGTAGGTCGCCGTCGGGCGCGAGCGCGCATCTACGCACGCTCTGCGACACCGGGCTCGTCGTCGCCGAGGAGAGCGGACGCAACCGCTTCTTCCGGCTCGCTGGGCCGGACGTCGCGGAAGCGCTCGAGGTCCTCGCGCGGGTCGCACCGGCGAGGAAGCCGACGAGCCTGCGCCAGTCGGAGGCGGCACGCGCGCTGAAGCGTGCGCGCACCTGCTACGACCACCTCGCCGGCGAGCTCGGGGTCGCCGTCACCGAGGCGCTCGTAGCCAACGAGCTGCTCCGCGGAGGCGACGACTGCTTCCACGTCACCGACACCGGGCGCACCTGGCTGGGCGAGCTCGGGATCGCGATCGACCAGCTCGAACGGAGACGCCGCAGCTTCGCGCGCGCCTGCCTCGACTGGACGGAGCGGCGCCCGCACCTCGCCGGCGCGCTCGGCGCCGCCGTCGCGGACGTCTTCTTCGCCCGCGGCTGGGTGCGACGACTCCCCGGCGGACGCGCTGTCGCCCTCAGCCCGGCCGGCCGGGCCTGGCTGCTGCGCGAACTCGGCCTCTGCACGGTCTGACGGGCAGGTCAGTCCGTAGTCGCCCGGACGTCGATCCCGTCGACGATCGGGCTTGCGACGGTCGATCACGACATACAAGCTAGGGCAGGTCGCGCTGATACCACGTGCCTGACTTACCGCCAATGTGAGCCGGGTCGGCCGGGCCGACAGAGACGAACCCGGCTTTCGTCAGCACCTTCCGGGACGCGGCGTTCTGGTGCGCGGCAGCCGCCCGTAGGGTGCGCAGACCGTGCTGGGCCGACGCCAACCGGCACAGCTCACGGACGGCCGCGGTCGCCACGCCACGGCCAGCAACATGCTGCGCAACCCGGTAGCCGAGTACTGCAGTGTGGTCTTCGATACCGACCAGATTGAACCTGCCGAGTACCGAGCCATCCTCGGCCACGAGCACGTAGAAGGCGCAAGTCCCAGCCTCCTGTTCGGCCAGCGATGCGTCAAACCGGTCGGTGAACCGGTCGAAGTAGTCATCGCCACGGTCGGAGATCGAGGCAGCGAAGTAAGCGCGGTTCGCCAGCTCGAAAGCCAGGACCGCCGGGGCATGATCGGCTTGCAACCGCTCCAGCTCGGGCATCATCCGGAGCCTGACGTGAAGGGCAGGATCGGCGGCATCTACGGGCGACGTTCCGGGATCTTCGGCTCCGGCGCGTGGGAGAGCCACGTAGGCGCTCCGAGCGCGAGCACGCGACGCTGTCCCTCGGTCGTGCCGCTGCCGAGCTCGTGGAACGAGGTGCCCACGTCCCCTCCGAGAACGTTCTTGCCGGCGTCGGTCTCGACGACGACCACCTGATGCCAGTCCGTGTGCCCCGGCGCGGGCAGTAGGCGGATTCCCGGTAGCAGCTCCACCTCGCCCTCGTGCTCGACATACGTCGCGCCGTCGAAGTCGACCCATTCTCGGATCGTGTAGTCGTCGAGCGAACGCGCGTCGGCAAGCTCGCGTGCCTGAACGTGGATAGGCACGCCCGGGAAGAGGCGGTTCGTCGAGTCATCGGTCTTCGTCGGAGAAGAGGGGAACGTTCCACTCGTGCTCCCATCGCCGTAGGCGTGCGTCCGGGCGACCCTGCGCAAACTGACAGGCCGCGAGGCCGCGCTGCATGCAGAAAAAGCGATAGTGCTTAACATCGAGACAATGCTTCCCGAGGGCGTGCACCACTGGACCGCGACGCATCCCGAGTGGGAAGGCCCGGTGTCGGCGTACGCAATCGACGACGGCGAGCGAGTGATCCTCATTGACCCGATCGCTGTTCCGGACGACGTGCGCGCGCTGTTCGGGGCGCGCGAGGTGCTCACGGTACTCACCTCCACGTGGCACGAGCGCGACGCCGCATCGCTCGGCTTTCCGGTGTGGGCCCCGGCGCCCGATCGCCCGGAGGACCAGCTCGTCCCGGCGACGCGCTACGCGATCGGCGACTCGCTGTTCGGGATGGACGCGTATCCCGGCCGTGAAGGCCAGCTCGACCTCGTGCTCTGGAGCGAGCAGATTCATGCGGTGATCGCCGGCGACACTTTGATCGACCTCGGCAACGGGCTCGAGATCCGCGCGAGCTGGCTTCCGGAAGGGGTCACGGTCGAGCAGGTGGCGGCGGGGCTGAGGCCGCTGCTCGACAAGCCCGTGGAGATAGTGCTGCCAACGCACGGCGAGCCCACCGACCGCGCGGCTCTCGAACGCGCCCTCACCTGATCCGCAGACAGCAAGTCGGCCCGTTCGACCGCTGAACCTTCGCGCGGGCGGCGAGATGATCGGCGCGCAGATCGTGGACACCAAGGCCACCGAATTCATCCAAGAGCTCGTCCATCTGCGAGAGGCTACGCCGAGCTCACTCAAATCGACACGGGGAGGCGGACGATGAAGGCGATCGTGGCGACGGACGAGGCTGCGGGGACGGCCGGGATGACGCTGGCGGAGCAGCCCGAGCCGCAGGCGGCGATAAACGACGTCGTCGTTCAAATTCATGCGTCGGGATTCGTCCCGACCGAGATGGCGTGGCCCTCGACCTGGACAGATCGCCGCGGCCGTGACCGAACACCGTCGATCCCTGGGCACGAGCTGGCCGGAGTGGTCACCGCCCTCGGCTATGGCACGACGGGACTCTCGGTGGGACAGCGCGTGCTCGGCCTCACCGACTGGACTCGCGACGGCACCCTCGCCGAGTACGCGGCCGTCGAGGCACGCAACCTCGCGCCCTTGCCGGGCGACGTCGACTTCACGGTGGGCGCGAGCCTGCCGATCTCGGGCCTCACTGCGTGGCAGGGACTCTTCCAGCACGGCCGCCTTCAGGCGGGGCAGAGCGTCCTCGCGCACGGCGCGGCCGGCGCAGTCGGGTCGACGGTGACGCAGCTCGCACGTGAGGCCGGCGCCTACGTCATCGGCACCGGACGCGCTGCCGACCGTCAGACGGCGCTCGACTTCGGCGCGCAGGAGTTCGTCGACCTCGAGAACGACGCCCTGGAGGGCGTCGGCGGCGTCGACCTGGTTTTCGATGTCATCGGCGGCGACATCGGGAAGCGGTCGGCGGGTCTGGTCCGGGCCGGAGGAACAGTGGTGTCGGTCGTCGGACCGCCTGGGACGCGGCCCGCTGACGGCCTGGCGATCGACTTCGTCGTCGAGTCCGATCGTGTCCAACTGGGTGAGGTTGTCCAGCGGGTGCGGGACGGACGGCTGCGGACGAACATCGGAAACGTCGCGACCCTCGACGAGGCCGTCGCGGCCCTCAACCCGACCGACCGGGTCACGGGAAAGACGATCATCCGCATTCGTCCGTAAGGACGCGTCGACGGATGGTTCCGAACTCTTGTGGCTTCGGCGGGCTGGTGTTCGCACCACCTCGCACGCGTCGTCGTCGTCCGGGCGCCGGATCCCTCGAACGAGACCCTCCGGGACTCGCGCGAGGTCTAGGCGCCTGACGGCACCGCGGTCGCCCGTCCGCTTCCTGGTTCTGTCGCAAGGAAACGCTCGATCTCGGCCACGACAGTGTCTGGGTCGTCGAACCATGCGTTGTGGCCTGCCCCGGGAACTCGAACCAGGCGAAGGTTCGGATTCGTCGCGACGAGAGCCTCACCCTCCTCGGGCGATCCGAAGGCGTCATGTTCGGGCCAGACGAGAAGCGTCGGCGTCGTCAACGCTCGCCAGCGCTCGCCGAGGATCAGCTTGCGTCGGTAGCCAAGTCGGCGCCAATCGGCGATACACGCGATCAAGCTGAGCATGCTGTCGACGTTTCGTCGCGTGTGCGCGACGTCGACGTCGAGCATCAAGTCGTCGACTCGCTCGGGATGCTTGACGATGACCTGCCCCCAGAACTTCCGGCTCCCGTCGCGTGTCGCGTTCGAGAAGAGGTACCTGCCGAGCGGTTGGCCGATGAGCGGGAATCCGATCGGGAGCATCGGGAGGGGAGGCCTTCGCGCGATCCCGAACGGCGCGCCGACGAGCACGAGGCGCGACACGCGGTCGGGAACGTCGAGCGCGAAGGCGACGGACAGGAACGCGCCAAGCGAGTTGGCGACCACGTCGAGGGTTGCGAGCTCGAGCACGTCCGCGACGTCCCGCAGAAATGTCCGGCCGTGGGCGAGCAGGTCGACCCCGCGGTAGTCGAACGGACTCGCCAGCCCGTGGCCCGGCCGGTCGACGGCGAAGACGCGGTGGTTCTTGGCCAGAGCCGTGAGGATCGGCACCAGCTCGTAGGCGCCGCCCAAGCCACCATGGACATAGAGAAGCGGCGACTCGCTGCCGAGCTCGAAGACCTGCGTCTCGCCCTGCGACCAGCGAATGCGGCGGACACGAGTCTCGGGCGCGAACCGGGCGAGCAGTGCTGCCTGCGTCTTCTCGAGTTCCCGATCCAGCCCTGTCTCCACGAGAGCGAGGATGGCCACGGTGCGCGGCGCACAGCATCGGTGGGACTACCCATCCTGCTACGGATTCTTGATCTGCTCGCGCAGCGCGTACGCGGCCGCCTCACTTCGGCTGCGGAGGCCGAGCTTGGCGAGGATGTGAGCGACGTGGTGCTCGGCTGTTCGGCGGCTGATGTAGAGCCGCTGGGCGATCTCTGCGTTCGAGCATCCCTCGGCGAGAAGCGCAAGGACCTCCGTCTCGCGCCTGGTCAGCATCCCGTAGCCTTTCGGGAACGTCCGCGCCGGGGCCCCGAGCTCTCGGAGCAGGGCTGCAACAGCGTCGGCATCTCGGACCGCACCGAGACGCTCGAACGTTGCCAACGCGTGCCGTGCCTCGACGACTGCCGCTGCGGGCGCGTGCGAGCGGAGCGCTCCGGCTAGGGCCACCCGCGCCTGTGCGGCTTCGAGGGTGAGACCGAGCCCGGAGAACAGCTCCAACGCAGCCTGGAAGTCGGCCCGCGCGTGCTCGTCTCCTCGAGCAAATCGGACCATTCCCTCGGAGAGCTTGGCGACGGCGTGCGTCCGGTCGTCTTCGCGGTCTACCGCAACAGCAGACAGCTGGTCGCGTGTCTCTCCCGCGGCGGCGAGGTCGCCACCTGCGAGCTGCACTTCGACGAGCAGCGCGAGCACGGCGGTGCAATCTGGGTCGGACGGCGGCGTGCTCTCGAGACACAAACGGCCGAGGTCAGCCGCCAGAGCGAGGTCGCCACGTGCCAACGCGATCTTCGCGAGTGACCGCTTGGCACTCGTGTGCCAGTCGAAGCCCTCCAGCAGACGTTCGGCCTCCTCGAATCGGCCCTGCCGGACGCGCAGGTCCGCGAGCCGAAAGACCGCGAACAGTTGGGACGCCCAGTAGCCCGTCTCGAAGATCTGGATCGCGGTGAGCAGTTCGCGCTCCGCCTCGTCCCAGCGGCCGAGTGCGATCAGGATCCCGCCGTAGTGCATCCGACAGGTCGGCGGCACGAAGTCGCCCCACGCCTCGAAGCGAGTCGCGGCGGCGAGCCACTGCTCGGCACGTCTCACGTCGACCGCCCGTTCGCAGGCGCTCAACAGCCTGCAGTAGATCTCCCCGGCGGGGCCGACACGGACGACCTCTCCCGAGGAGACCGCCGCCATCGCCTGGTCGAGCAGCGTCATCCCTTCTGTTACGCGGCCCGCAGCGACGTAGGCTTCGCCGAGCAGCGCAATCGCATCGAACTCGAGGTTCTTGTCGCCGTAGCGCCTGGCGATCGCGATCGCTGCGGTCGCGAACTGCTCGCGTTCTGCGGCATCGGAGGTCCACGGAGCCCGGTCGAGCATGAGCCACCCATGGGCTGCAGACTCCTCGACCCCCTCCAGCACGCTTTCGGCCCGTGCCATCCAACCGTTTGCCGCCGCAATGTTCCCGTGAACCGACACATGGAGAAAGGCCAGCCAGCGCGCGAGCTCGGCGGCCTCCGCGCGTCGGCCACTCCGCTCGTATTCGGCAAATGCACGCTCCTTCACCCCGATCGCCCGCGCATGCTCGCCCCCGAACTGCAGCGCCTCACTCAAGCCGTCGAGAACCTCCGCGGTTTCGTCGATCTCAGCGGCCTGCTCGAACAGGGCGCCGGCGCGCTCCCAGTCCGCTGTCGCAAGCGCCTCGCGGCCGAGGCGTAAGAGCTCGTCAAACGTCGCGACGCTCATCCACACGAATGATCCCACGCGAGATCTAGGTTGTCCCTGTCGCAGTGCGGGCTCTTCGAGCAGGGAGGTCACCGGATCTGCGGGAACGGTTCGCACGAGTCGTCGTCGGTTCAACGTGCGAACAGCGCGGGAACATTCGAGCACGCCTGCGCGTGAGACGCGTCTGCCGTCCCGACAAACCGTCCACCCGATTTGCAGAGAAGTGCCGAGCCCTCTGACCGCCGGCGGCCGTCTCGCGATGGAGGGAGTGGTCGAGGTGATCGAACTCCTCTCGCGGTAGCCGGCCTGGAGCGACCCGGGGTGACGTAGCTGCGTCGTCCGGTGACCATGTTCGAAGCAGGTCGCCGAGATTACGGCACTCCTGAGTACCGGAAGTCTGCTAGAGTGATCCGGTACTCGATAGTTCCATAAGGGGAAGGAGGATGGGTGCAGGCCAAGCCAGACGAACCGCGGATCGGTAGGCCCCGGGACGCGCGAGCGAACCAAGCAATCCTGCGCGCGACGCTCGAGCTGATCGCCGAGCGCGGCGTGCACGGGTTCCGTACGCAGGATGTTGCGGCGCGCGCGGGGGTCGGGAAGGGGGCGATATACCGCCGCCACCGGTCGAAGGACGATCTGGTGATGGCGTCGGTCGCGGCGCTCGTCGACGAGGAGATCGTCATCCCCGATACGGGCTCGACAAGGGCCGACTTGGCCGCGCTGATGCGGGAGGCGGTCGAGCTCTATCGCAGCTCGCTGCCGGGGCGGCTTATGCCGAACCTCGTCAGCGCGATGACCGAGCGGCCCGACCTGGCGCAGGCCGTCCGCGAAGGGTTTCTGATCCGGCGGCGATCGGCGTTGACGGAGGTGTTACGGCGGGGCGTTGAGCGCGGTGACCTGCGTCGCGACGTCGATCTCGAACTCGCACTGGACGTTCTCGGGGGGCCGCTTTTTTATCGGCTGCTGATCACAGGCGGGCCACTCGACGAGCAACTCGCGGAAGGCGTAACGGAACTGATCCTGCGCGGCTTCGCGCCGAACAAACCGAGCCGCGCCAAAGGAGCGCGGAAAGCAAAGGAGCACTCATGACCAAGATCCACGCAATCCAGACCGGCACCGTCGCCGTCACCGCCGCGTGGCGGGAGGGTGTTGGTCACGGCAGGCGTCGCCTACTGCACACGATCCTCGACCAGGAATGGACGGCGCCTCTCCCGATCTACGCCTTCGCGATCGAGCATTCGGAGGGCGTTATCGTGGTCGACACGGGCGAGGATGCCCGTGCTTCGCAGCCGGGCTACTTCCCACGTTGGCATCCCGGCGTCCGCGCCTTTCGGGAATGGGTCGAGCCGCAGCAGGAGATCGGCCCGCAGCTTGAGCGGCTCGGCATCCGGCCGCGCGACGTCCGCTGGGTCGTGATGACCCACCTGCACACCGACCACGCCGGCGGCCTCCACCACTTCCCTGACAACGAGATCCTCGTCACGCGCGCCGAACTCGAGTTCGCGGCGGGCTTCCGTGGCCGCTCGCGTGGCTACGTCGCGAACAAGCACTGGCCGGCCTCCTTCGATCCGCGCGTGCTCGAGCTCGAGCCGGAGCCGCTAGGCCCGTTCCCGGAAAGCCTGCCGCTGACCGATGCGGGCGACGTGGTCATCGTGCCGCTGCCCGGTCACACGCCGGGGCAGATCGGCGTTCTTATCGAGCAAGGCGATCACACGGTGCTGCTCGCCGGCGACAGCTCGTACACCGAAGACTCGATGCTCCGCGGGAGGGCCGACGGCGTCGGCGCCGACGATCGAGAAGAACAGATCACGCACGAGCGGATCCGCGCCTACGCCGCGGATAACCCCACTGTCTATCTGGTAGCACACGATCCCGAGACGGCGGTTCGGTTGGCTGAGCGTCGTCCCGTGAACTCAGCCGCATTGAAGGTGGCGGCGTGATCGACTTTGAGACCAGCATCCTTATCTACCGCTACCGGTTCGCCGGCGAGGTCGACAAAGACCGCCATCCAAGTGAACGGGCAGGTCGAGCTTCCCGGACCTGCGGGGCTCATTCCGGCGCGCGTCCAGCGTGCGGGATGCACATGTCTAGGAGGACGCCGTGATTCTTCTCGCCTTTATCCCGGCCATTCGCTCCGCATACCGCCGGTGGCGCAAGAGCCGTCGAGGCAAGCGACATGACCCGCCGCTACGGGTCAGGTGAGACCGCAGTCGACGCGCCCCGCGGCGTCTCGCTCGAGATCGACGACGACGAAACACCGTTCGTCTCCAACGCTCTGGAAAGGAGCGCATGTCTGCACGAGTTCTGACCATCCACCAGCCGGCCGAGAAGCTCGAGGTCGGAGAATGTTGAGGATTCTGATTTCGGGCGGCGGCATCGCAGGCACGACGCTCGCGTACTGGCTTCGCCGCGGCGGGTTCGAGCCTACGGTCGTGGAGCGGGCGGGCGCGCTCCGCTCGAGCGGGAACCCGGTCGACGTCGAGGGCGAGGCGGTCGCCGTCGCCGAGCGGATGCGGCTGATGCCGAAGCTCCGCGCTGCGGCAACGGGAGCGACCGGCCTCGCCTTCGTCGACGGTGGGGGCCGGCGAGTCGGCCGGATCGATCTGGAAGCGATCAGGCGCGCCGGCCGCAGCCGCAGGGTGGAGCTCGGCCGCTCCGACCTGGCGGCGATTCTCCACGAGGCGGCCGGAAGCGACGCCGACTTCCGGTTCGGCGACTCGATCGCCTCGCTCGACGAGAACGGCGACGGCGTGGAGGTGGCGTTCGAGCGTGGGGCGCAGGAGCGCTTCGACCTCGTCGTCGGCGCCGACGGGCTGCATTCGCGCGTCAGGCGCCTGGCCTTCGGGCCCGAATCGCGCTTCGTGAGCCACCTCGGGCTGTACGTCGCGTCGACGCCGCTCGATCGCACTCGAGGGCCCGGTCGGGAGATCGTGATGTACAACGCGCCGGGTCGGCTCGCCACCATCTCGCCGACGCGCGACGGCGCCGTCGCGTTCTTCGCGTTCCGCAGCGGACCGCTCGAGGTCGACCTCCGGGACTCGGCGTCACAGAAGCGCGTGCTGAGCGAGGTCTTCGCGCGCGATCGCTGGCGCGTCCCGGAGGTGCTCGAGCGTGCCCGGGCGGCGGACGACCTCTACTTCGACGCCGTCAGCCAGGTCACGTTGGACGGCTGGTCGACGCCGCGAATCACCCTGGTCGGCGATGCCGCCAGCTCGGTCTCCCTCTTCGGCGGCGGATCGAGCCTCGCGATGGTCGCTGCGTTCACCCTGGCCGAGCAACTCGCGGCAGATCCCGGCAACCCCGGGGAGGCGTTCGCCCGCTACGAGAACAGGCATCGCCGCCTTGTCGAACCGCGGCAGCGCAACGTCCGGGTCGCGTCGAGGCTGCTCGTTCCCGCCACCGGTCGAGGGATCCTGCTCCGGAACCTCGCGGCTAACCTCTGGCCGCTCGCGGTCGCCGCCGGCTGGACGCGGCGACTCCGGCTCCCGGTCACGTCATAGGTGGTGTAGGAGCGTCGGCGCTACATGGTCGCCAGCCTCGCGATGATTGACCGTCACGGGAGGCCTCGCCGAAGCCGATACGGGTTTCACAACGTGCGCCTGGACGCCTGGCGAACCAGGTTCAGTTCCTCGACCAAACGCCGGTAGCCCTGAAGGATCGGCCTCTCGTCCGTGATGACCACCGGCACACCGCCCACGCAGCCCGACGGATCGTAGGCAGCCATGCCCGTCACGCCGCCCTCGGAGGCGGACCCAACTAGATCAAGCTCGACGCCCATCCGTTCCACCTGCTGCCGCAGGAATTCGAACTCGCGCCACGCGTCAGCGTCCCAGTTCTCACGCTCGCTCGCCTCACCGACCCAGGGCGGGTCACCCTGCCAGCCAATAACGGCCTCAGCCATCTTCTTCCTTTCGTCTGAACACCAGAACGTGCGTTCGATAACGGTGTAGCCCGCCGTGCGGTACGGACTACTCGCCGCCCGCAGCCTGCCGAGGCCTGACCGCTGCGGCTCCGCCGCTCCGCAACCCGTCCGGCATCCTCACTGGGTCAACCGCAGCTGGCTGTGACTCTGCCTTCGCTGTTCGAGACCCGGACCTCGTGCGCACCTTCAACGCCGTCCAAGATCGCGACCCCTTCGCTGCTGCTCTCAGGGACGACTGTCCCGGTGCGCGTTCCGTCCGGCCAGATGCAGACGATCGAGTCACCTTCTCGAGCGACACCTGCCTGATAGGTGGTTGCCCCGTCCTGGGAGCGGATGGTGAATGTCCGCGGCGGTCTCTCACCGGGTGGCTGCGGAAACGCCGGGGAAGTCGTCTCTCCGCTCCTTGCGCCTGTGATAACCGCGCTGGCTTTGCCACCGCACCCCGAGACCGCTAAGGCCACGGTCAAGGCGAATATTGAGAGGCAGAGTGGGGCGCGCACGATTCGTCTGACCCTACGCCGCGGGCAAATGTTCCCGCCACTCACCGTAACGCCCCGCCGCCTTCCGCAACCCGTCCGGGCTTCGCTTAGGACAGCAGTACGATGCCGACTACGAGGCTCATAGTGGCCCGCCCGCCAGCTACTGCGAGCTTCGCCGTCGAGCGGCTCTCTTCCCCTCCGAGAGACACGTGAAGATGTAGCGGAGGTGCGCCTCGACCGTTGACCGCGTAATCCATAAGCGTGCGGGCGATCTCCTCGTTCGACCGTCCTGCCGCCGCCAGCTCCAAGACCCGCCTTTCGTTCTCACGGAGCTTGGAAATTCGCCGCGCGAGCTTCCGCGGATCGCCTGTGGGATTCATACGAGGACTGAGACAGCCAGCCTCAATCTTCCCCGCAAGCTCTCCATAGGCGGCTTTGGGTTCGCGCTCTTGATCGTTCGGGGAGTTCCGACGCAGACGCACGGCTCCTCACCGTAACGCCCCGCCACGATCCCGCAACCCTCCGGCTCCAGCAAGAACGTAGGCCACGTGAGCGGACTCTACGACCGCCCGCCGGCGTAGTGCGTCCAGATGTCCGTCCTCATTGCAGATGGGATGCACAACGCGGTTGCGGAGGTTTCCGACCTTGAAGCAACGCTCGGACTCACGGGGACGATCATCGCGCTCGTTCTTTTCGTGCGAGCCCTGAGACGAGGCTCCGGGCCACTCGGGCGCGGCTTACCGTAACCTCCGCTGCCCTTCCGCAACCTCCCGGCTCCTACGCCTTCTTCCAGGTGACGAGAACCCAGTCTCCGTAGTCGCCCGAGTAGCGGTCTAGTGCGCTCAGTGCCTCGTCTCGCTCCTGCTCCGGCGTAAGAGGGTGTTGAGAAATCTCTGCGCGCGGAACCTCCATAATCCCGCCGGCCTCGTAGTAGGTCCTGGTGTCGAGGCCGAGAACCACGCTGCCAGCGTCGGCAAGCGCCGTTATGGCATCTGCGACATCTTCGAGCGGCCAGGCAACCTCGCCGTTCGGATCAACACGTGCCGCCTGCTGCAAGTGTCGAGGAAGGTCGGTGAGTGCGGCAGGTGTGTCCACAACCTCACCATAACGTCCCGCGAACGCTGCCCTCCCGCAACGCTCCGGCTCTGCTTACGACACCTAACGTCGCGACCTCGACCTCCAAGCCGACCCGCCAACCGTCAGCGTCACCCGCCGTCACGAAGGACGGGACGATCGCGACGGCGACCAAGGACGGGAAGCCCCGGCGCCTACCACTCAGAGGGCGCGTACTCGACGCCCTCGACACCGTTCCTCCCCGGATCGGCCCCGGCTCCTCCCTACTCTCCGCTACGACGAGGCGAATGGACGCCCCGTGGACGCTCGGGCCGTCGAGGGGAGGCCCGGTGACGCGCCACACCGCACGACGTGCGGGAAGCCCTCTGACGGACTCGAACCGTCGACCCCCTCCTTACCATGGAGGTGCTCTACCAGCTGAGCTAAGAGGGCAGCGTGCTCATGGTAGCCGGTCGCCTTCGATCGGCTCTCGGTGTTTCACCCTGACCAATCGCGGTTACCTGAATGACGTGATTCGGAAGCTCCTCTGGACGGGCCTCTACGCCGGGCTCGGTGCGCTCGCGACGATTGCTGCGCGCACTCTTGCCTCGCGCGTGTGGCGCGTCGCCACCGGCGAGCGGCCGCCGGTGAAGAGATGACCGGCGACGCCGTTCTCGAGCGAGGGGCGGACCGGCTTCAACAGCTCGCCGACCGTGCCGCCGCAAGCGGCGGTCCTGCCGCGAAGCTCGCCGAGCCGCTTGCCGAGGATGCGGTCCTGCTGCGGCGGATGAAGCCGAGCCTCATCCGCGCGCGCCTCAAGGGGGAAGCCTCCACGAATCTGAAGCCGGGTTCAGGGGGGGCGGTCGCGCCCGCCGGCCCAGAGCTCGGCAAGCGACCGAAGCCGGCGAAGCGCGGTGGGGTGAGCCCGTACGTCGTGATCGGAATCGCGCTCGTGGCGGGTGTCGTCCTCGCCAAGGCGCTCGACTGGAGGGGACATGCCCACCCACGCGGCTGAAGGCGTCGGGCCTGCGGCGAAGCAGGTGGCCGAGCATGCGAGCACCCTGGCGCGCCTCGAGGTCGAGCTCGCCCTGCTCGAGCTGAAGCGGAAGGTCGCGGCGCTCGGGATCGGGATCGGGCTGGCGCTCGGAGGCGCGATCTTCGGCCTCTTCGCGCTCGGCTTCGGCCTCGCGACGGCCGCTGCAGCGCTCGCGCTCGTTCTCTCCACCTGGCTCGCGCTGCTGATCGTCTTCGCCGCGCTCGCTCTGCTGGCTCTGGCGCTTCTCCTCGTGGGCCTCGGCGCGATCCGCAAGGGCTCGCCGCCGGTCCCCGAGCAGGCGATCCAGGAGGCCAGGCTGACGACGGAGGTGATTCGCAATGGCCGCTGACGAACGTTCCGCGGCGGACGTGCGCCGTGACATCGCCGTGGAGCGGGAGCAGCTCGCCGGCGCAGTCGACGAGCTGCGTGCCGGAATCGACGACGTGACCGATGTCGCCGGGCGTCTACGCGCCAAGCTGCCGCTCGTCGCGGCAAGCGCTCTCGGCGCCGGATTCGTCCTCGCGGGCGGGGTCGGCGCGACGATGCGGTTCGTCGCGCGACGGGGCCGGGACGGGCGGGAGCGGGCCCGCGTGGGCCGGTACGCCGTCGTCGACAAGTCCTGAGAAGACGAACACAGGAGGAGGGGGCACATGACACAGGTGCGCGAAGTGATGACCTCGAAGCCTGCGAGCTGCGCGCCGCAGGACTCGATCTCCGACGCCGCCAGGGCGATGGCGAGCGAGGATGTCGGGCCGATCCCGGTCGTGGAAGGCGACCGGCTCGTCGGGCTTCTGACCGACCGAGACATCGTCGTTCGGGTCGTGGCCGAGGGCCGCGATCCGCAGTCGACGAGCGTGGGCGAGGTCGCGTCCTCCGATCTGGCGACGGTGTCGCCGGACGAAGACCTCGACCGCGCTCTCCAGCTTCTCGCCGAGCGGCGCGTGCGGCGGCTGCCGGTCGTCGAAGGAGGAAAGCTGGTGGGGATCGTCGCCCAGGCCGACATCGCTCGGCGCGGCGAGGACAAGCAGACCGGCCAGGTCGTCGAGCAGATCTCGAAGGACTGACCGAAGCGAGAGCCGAGAAGAAGGGGCGGGTCGATCCCGCCCCTACTTCCTTGGCTAGGTCTGCTTCGTGGGCGCGTCCGTCCCCGGCGTGTGCAGGAGGTTCTCGACCCCGCGCACACCCTGAACGCTGCGGGCCGACTTGCCAAGCGCCTCGACGAGGCTCTCGTCGGAGACCTGCCCGCGCAGGAAGACGACCCCGTTCTCGGCGTTGACGTTGATGTCGCCCTTCGGAACCTCGGCCTCGCGGAAGAGCTCCGTCTCGACCTTCCGCGCGAGCGTCACGTCGTCGGGTTGCTCCTTCGGCTGCTCTCGCAGGTGCGTGGCCTGCTGCGTGAGCCCGTAGGCCTGGGAGCCCGCCGAGCGACCGGCTCTGCCGGCCCGCCGCCCCGTGCGACGGAAGAAGGCGAGGGCGCGGTCGCGGGCCTTGTGCCTTCGCAGAGTCCCGTTTTTCGGGTCGAAGAAGTACGCGAGCGCGGCGCCGGCTCCGGCGCCGATTGCGATCAGACGTTTCATCAGTTCCCCTCCGTTGCTCTCTGTTGCCTACCCGGAATCGAGAGCCGCTAACTGTCCCGCCGGGGATCCGAATCTCGTGCGATGTCGGCCGCTTCCTCGTGCTTGCGCACGGTCAGGAACCTGTCGTTCGATGCGATCACGCCCTCGACATCCGGCGCCTCGTGACCCTCGAGCACTGCAAAGTCGGTCGGCGTCGCGCGGACGCGCTCATACTCGGGTCCGGTGAGGACGATCGTCGCCGTGCACTCCGCGTCTCCGCATTCGCAGAGGAACTCAATCGGCTCCTCTGGGCTCCCGTCCGGCGGAAACTCGTTGATCCGCTCGTTCACCTCGCGGAAGAGAGCCTCGTTCCTGGCGATGCGGTCCGCGCGCTCAGTCACTCTTCTCGACGATCGTAACGTCCCCGTGCGTCGTGATCACATGCTCGCCCTCCACTCGGGGATGACCGGTGACGATCGCGAAGCGGTTGACCTCGTCTCTGAGGGCTTCGAATTGGTCGATCGTCAGCGCGACGGTGCTGCGACAGGACGGATCGAGGCACTCGCAGAGAAAAGGGATCCTGCGCCGTCCATCGACGCGGCCGCGGACGGCGTCGAGCAACCGCTCGTTGGCACGGCGGAAGACGTCCTGGTTGCGACGCTCGGAGGTCCTGCTGAGATACACGGGTCCGGCCTACCCGCGGTGGGCGCTCTTAGTCCTGGATACCTTCACGAAATACCTACCGGAGCTCTCGTCGGCTCCGATAGGCTGCGGCGAAGAGGGGGTGGGATGGCGCTGAGGGTCTCGCATGACGTAGTTGCGGCGGCTGAGAGCATGCTCGCCGAAGCGTACGAGCTCGTCCTGAGCGGCTGGTGCCAGGGAACAGCAGCCGAGGACGCGGCCGGCCGTAGCATCGAGCCCTCGAGCGCCTTTGCCCGCCGCTGGTCTGCTCCGGGGGCACTCGAGCGCGTCTGGCGCCGCACGACGGACGCCGATGACCTCGCGCTCGAAGCCTACGAGCGGGCGAGCCTCGCCCTGACGGCCGCCCTACACGACGTCCCGCAGCGCTGGAACGATGCGCCCGGGCGGCGCCTCGACGAGGTCCTCGACGGGCTTGCGACCGCGGTGGACAAGCTCCGTGCCGCGCCGAGCTCGCCGCTCGAGGTGCTCGAGGATTTCATCGAAGAGGCGCATCGAGGCGACGGCCCGGCGCTCTTCCTCGCGGATTAGAAGCGCGCTACGCTCCGTGTGGAAGGAGCGAGATGACGCAATGCCGCCGTTGCGAGGGTGAAATCGAGAGCGCTTTTCGCTACTGCCCCTGGTGCTCGGCGCCGCTTCGGATCAAGGTGACCGAGCTCTTTCCGGGCCGCACGCGGAAGGGTGAGGAGGGGAGAGCCCTGCGCGTCTCTCGCTACTTCGCCGCTGACGACCGCGAGGCGGAGGTCCGCGTGAGCGTGTGGAGCGAGGCGCGACTGGGCGGGATGAGAGCCGACGCCGCCGTGTCCCTCGACGAGGATGAATCGAGGCGCCTCGCACGCTTCCTGGCCGAAGCACCTGCGCTCGAAGAAGCACAGACTTTGTAGGAGAGATTGGGATTTCCTGAGGGGTGCGCTAGTCTCACGCGCCACTGGGACGTTCCTTCTAGGGAGAGGAGACCGAATGGGTAGGTCAGGGCTGCGCCGCTGGCGCGTCCGAGCCGTGCTCGCGACGCTGCTCGTCTCGCTCGCTGCGCTCTATGCCTCGACGGCGTCGGCCGGCGGCGCGGGCGCCGCTTGGTCGACGCAGGCGTCGCTCTCGCCCGGCTGCGGGCTCGGCTCGGGCTTCCTCGACTCGCTTGCGGCCCGCTCGAGCGGGGCCCGCGGGCTCTCGCGCGAGCCCGCGCTGAACGAGACCGCCGAGGAGGTCCCGGCGGGGGAGGCTCCGAGCACACAGAACTTCAGGGCGACCATTCCGGTCTACTTCCACATCATCAGGGAGAGCGGGGCGGTCGAGGACGGGGACGCGCCGGGCTCGTGGATCCGGAACCAGATCAACGTCCTCAACCTGAGCTACGGCGGGTTCTACGGCGGTCCCGACACGGGCTTCAACTTCAGGCTCGCAGGCGTCGATCGGACAACGAATGCCAAATGGTTCAACATGACCCCGGGCGGCGCGGACGAGTTCAAGGCGAAGCGGCAGCTTCGGGAGGGTGGCGCCGACGCGCTCAACATCTACACCGTCTCGGGCGGCGGCTACCTCGGCTGGGCGTACTTCCCGTCCTCCTACGACAAGCAGCCGTGGGTCGACGGCGTCATCATCGCCTTCGCCTCCATGCCGGGCAGCACGATCCCGGGGTACGAGGACTTCAACCTCGGCTTCACGGCCACGCACGAGACCGGCCACTGGCTCGGGCTCTACCACACCTTCCAGGGCGGCTGTAACGCCAAGGGCGACTACGTGGACGACACTCCGGCCGAGAAGGGGCCCGCGTTCGGCTGCCAGGTCGGCAGAGACACGTGCCTCGAGGCGGGTCTCGACCCAATCCACAACTACATGGACTACTCGGACGACCCGTGCTACTTCGAGTTCACCCAGGGTCAGGCCGAACGCATGCAGGAGCAGTACCTCTTCTTCCGCGCCTGAGAGGAGGCGGTTCGAAGACGGAGAAGCGGGCCGGCCCTCGAGCCGGCCCGCTTCATGTCGTCAGCAGCTCTGGCTGCCCCGCTCGAAGACCAGGTTGACCGCGGCACCGTGCAGCCTGACCGGCGCGCCGCTCGGCGATTGCCACTGGATGTCGAAGCGATGGTTGTCGTTCGCCTCGAACGCCGCCGTGTTCGCCACGAACGTGAAGCTGACGGACTCCTTGCCGCTCGGGACGAAGCGGACGACGCCCGGCTTCATCGGCGCTTCCGGAACGCCGTCGACGACGCCGCGGAAACGGACAGGCGCGCCGCTCACGGTGAGCGTGACGGTCTCGGCCACCTCGTGCACGGTGCAGCGCGAGATCGAGAGCCCGGGAACCCTGTGCCAACCGCTCCCGGAGATCTGCGCCGAGCGCGCCGTCCATTTCGCCGACTGCCTCTCCGTCGCGCCGTTGAAGTTCCGGTTCGCGGCGGCGAGGACGACGGCGGGCACTGCGACGAGCAAGAGCAGCACGCCGAGGAGAACGAGCGTGCGGCGTCGAGTGGGCAGACGCATCAGAGCCTCCTTCGTCTCGTTGTCAGTCCTCCACTACGGATCGATGAAGCTGTCCAGGAACGCGCGAGAGTAGGGCGTGTCGACGCGCTGATAGCTGCCGGTTGCGTTGCAGGTCAGCGAATTGACGTAGGAGGCGTCTCCGAGCACGTAGCCGTTCAGGAACACGGGCCCGCCTGAATCGCCGAAGCAGGAGCCGCCGCCCGCCTTCGAGTCGTTGTCGTTGATCTGGAAGACGACCACCTCGGTCTGCACGTTCTTGAGGAACGAGGTCGTCGAGCGCCGCTCCTGCACGACGATCTGGCTCTTTTTGTCGCCGATGTCGACGCCGTAGCCGACCAGCGTGAAGGTCTCGTCCTTGAGCTCTCCCTGGTTTTTGTCCAGATAGCCGATCGGCGGCAACGGAGCAGGCGTGATGCTCCACTTCGTCGTGGCGGGCGCGTCGAGCACCACGACTCCCTGGTCATGCTGCTTGGGAAGGCTGAGGACGCCGTCCCAGCCGGGGTCCGGGTGAGCGGTACCGGTGATGTAATGCCTCTCGCGCCGGGTCCGTTCGGCAGCGGTGATTCCGGCCTGCAGCGGATCGGGCTGGAGCTCGTCGTCGAACGAGACGTAGACGTTGGTCGCCGGCCCCTCGGTGCAGTGACCGGCCGTCAGGACGACCGTGGGCGAGATCAGCGTGCCGGAGCAGCGAAAGCGGCCGTCGGAGGTCGTGAAGCGGACGACTCCCACGTTCGTGTGCACCCTGTCCGGGGTTCCTCCGGTGATGCCGAGCGCCGGCACGGCGGCGACGAGCGCTCCCGCCGTCGAGGCCACCGCGAGCGCGACGAGCCCGACCTTGCGGGTAATGAAAGTCCTTCTGGTCCTAGCGGGCATTCCCCTACCTCCCAAGTCGTTGTCCGCGACGCCGACCTTCCCAGCAGGCCGCGGCCGGGTCAAGTCCTGGATTTCCCGCGATGAACCACGAGGGTCGGCTCGCCGTTCCCGCGCCTACGATGAGCAGCTGTGAGCCTCCATCGAGTCGATCCTCGTTTTCTCATCCCGCACCGGGTCGACCGTGCGCTTGTTCTGGATGGACTGGACGAGTGGCGGGTTGGGCTGACATCGGCCGGGATCGACGTCGTCGATGAGCCGGGCGGCGGGCGGCCCCCGGACCTGGCCGTCGCTCCGGCACGCCTGGCCGCAGAGGCGAGTCGGACGGGCGCACCGTCGATCATCGTCGAGGGGTCGCGGGAGCGGCCGCTTCAGGGAAGCGGTTACGGAACGCAGCGATATGTCCTGCGGCCGTCGCGCGAGCGCCCGACGCTGACATTTCCCCTCGACGAGGAGCTGCCGGCGTCGTACGCCCTGGAGCACTGGAGCGTCGTCGATCGACCCTGGAAGGCGGCGCGGCTTCGCGCCGCCCGGGCGCTCATGTCTCGTGGCCGCTTCCCCTCGTGGGCCTCCCCGGTCGTCACCGTGGCGACACAGTCCCCCGGATCCCCTTCCCTGGTCGCCGCGGCGCGCGAGCTCGGCGTTCCGGAAGAGGTGAGCTGGTTTCTCACCTTCGGTCAGGGAGACGCCCTCAGTCGCAACGCGTTCCAGCTCTTTCGGGCCGGCTCCGACCGGCCGGAGTGGATCCTGAAGTTCGCTCGCGTCGCCGGCTACTCGGAACGGTTCGACAACGACGAGCGCGGCCTTCGGCTCGCACAGGCCGCAGGAGGTGACGTCGCTGCGCACTCGCCCCGGGTGGTGGGACGCCTGGAGCTCGACGGAGTCCACGCTTCGCTCGAGACGGCCGCCCCGGGCAGGCGGCTGCGCGACATCCTCCTGGCACGCGGCGACCGATCCCTCAAGCTCGCCCTGATCGAACGGATCGGCGCATGGATCCTCGAGCTCGGCGACCTGACCCGGGCCTCGCCCCAGGCGGCGGAGGCCGAACGAGCTCGCCTGCGGAACGCCGTTGTCCCGCACTGGGCCGATCTCGGCGTGTCCGCGGATCTCGTGGAATCGCTGCCGCCGCTCGACGCGGTCGTCCAGCACAACGATCTCGGCAGCTGGAACGTCGTCGCACACGGCGGCGAGTTCGTCGTGCTCGACTGGGAGAACGCCCGCGAAGCCGCCTTGCCGCTCTGGGATCTCCTCTACTTCCTGGGCGATGCCCTCGTGCTCCTCGACTTGTCCGATGCCTCTCCTGAGGAGTTGCCCCGCCGGATGGCACGGCTCTTCGCGGGCGAGGCGCCCTCGTCGCCCGTCCTCTTCTCCTGGGTTCGGCGGAGCGCCGAGGCGGCGCGGGTTCCTGCCGACGCAGTCGGCGCGCTCGCCACGCTCTGCTGGTTGAGCCACTCCCGTTCGGCCGACGACCACAACGTCGACCTGGCCGCCTTCACGCCGGGCGATCCGCCGCGGCTGCACGGGCTCGAAGGCATCGCCCGGGCCTGGATGTCGCATCCCGCGCTCGGGCCTGGCTGGAGGACCTGGCGTGGGTGATCCCGACCGCATGGGCTGGGTGACCGCCCCCCGACGCGCGCTCATGCACTCACGCTTCGGCCGTCGGCTCTGGTGGCGGACTCGCACGCGAAGCGAGGTCGACTTCTGGGCCGACTGGCTGGCCGGGGCGCCTGGAACCGAGCAGTGGGCGAGCGACCGCGAGTCGCGTCTCGCTCCGGACACCGAGATCGGGGATCCGCTCCTGCGCGCGGAGCTCGGCCGGATCCCGGACGATGACGTCTCGATCCTCGACGTCGGCGCGGGCCCGCTCACGACGGTGGGCTACCACTATCCAGGGAAGAGGCTGACGATCGTTCCGGTCGACCCGCTCGCCGACGAGTACGACCGCCTCCTCCGCGCTGCTGGGCTCGTTCCGCCGATCCGCACGATCCGCGTGGCCGGCGAGGAGCTGCTCGACCACTTCGGCGCGGGCAGGTTCGACATCGCCTATGCGACCAACTCGCTCGATCACAGCGCCGATCCGCTCGGCATCATCGGCAACATGGCCGCCGTCGTGCGCCCGGGCGGCACCGTTCTCCTCAGGCACAAACGCAACGAGGGCGAGAGCGCCCGCTACGGGGGCCTTCACCAGTGGAACTTCGACGTCGCCGACGACCGCCTGCTCCTCTGGAACAACGCCGAGAAGCTCGACGTCGGCGCGACGCTCGAGGGCGGCGCGACGACGACGGCGTGGATCGAGGAGAACGAGGCGGTCGCGCGCCTCGTCGTCGGCCCGTCGGCATAGTGCGGGGCTGGCCGCCAGGCTACGAGGCGGTCAGCCCACCCGGATGAGCTTCTTGTTGACGAACTCGTCGGCGCCGTACCTGCCGAGCTCGCGCCCCGAGCCCGACCGCTTCACGCCGCCGAAGGGCAGCTCGGCGCCGTCCGCGGCGACGATGTTCACGTACACCATGCCGGCGTCGATCCGGTTCGCCACCCGCTCGGCCTGCTCCGGGTCGGTCGTGAAGAGGTAGGAGCCGAGCCCGAAGGGCGTGTCGTTGGCGAGCTTCACCGCCTCGTCCTCGGAGTCGACCCGGTACACGACCGCGACCGGGCCGAACAGCTCCTCCCGGTAGGCGTCGTTCTCGGGCGTGACGTCGGTCAGCACCATCGGGGAGAAGAAGTTGCCGTCGCGCTCGCCTCCGGCGACCACCTTGGCACCACCCTTGATCGCCCGGTCGAGCTGATCCTGGAGCCGCTCCGCCGCCGTGCTCGAGGACAGCGGGCCGAGCACGGTGCCCTCGGCCGCCGGATCGCCCGGCTTCCACTCTGTCATGGCCGCCGTGAACTTCTCGAGGAACGACTCGTACAGCTCGTCGATCACGACGAACCGCTTGGCGGCGTTGCACGACTGCCCCGCGTTGTCCATCCGAGCATCGACGGCCGCCTGGACGGTCGCGTCGAGGTCGTCGGTGCTGAGCAGGATGAACGGATCCGACCCGCCCAGCTCGAGCACGACCTTCTTCAAGTTCCGGCCGGCGACCTCGGCCACCGCCGCGCCGGCCCGCTCCGAGCCTGTCACCGACACACCCTGCACGCGCGGGTCGGCGATCACGCGGGCGATCTGCTCGTTCGTGGCATAGAGGTTGACGTAGGCGCCCTCGGGAAAGCCCGCGTCGAGGTAGATCGCCTGCAGCGCCTCGGCCGTCTCCGGGCACTGCGGCGCGTGCTTCAGCAGCACCGCGTTACCGATGATCAGGTTCGGGCCGGCGAACCGCGCCACCTGGTAGGTCGGGAAGTTCCACGGCATGATCCCGAGGATCACGCCCAGCGCGCTGCGGCGGACGATCGCGGAGCCCTCGCCTGCCAGAAGCTCGATCGGCTCGTCCTTCATCAGGTCGGGGCCGTTGTCCGCGTAGTAGTTGTAGATGTCGACGCAGAAGTCGATCTCGCCGAGCGCCTGCTCGATCGGCTTGCCCATCTCGCGAACGGTGATCTCGCCCAGCTGCTCCCGCCGCTCGTGGTGCAGCTCACCCACACGGCGCACCAGCTTGGCGCGCTCCTCGACCGAACTGGAGCGCAGCCAGTTGCCGTACGTCTCGGACGCCAGAGCGATGGCTGCGTCAAGCTCGTCGTCCGTAAGCGTGGGATACGCCTTGAGCTGCTCTCCCGTCGCGGGGTTGATCACCGCGTAGTCCGTCGTTGTCTGCATCATTGGTCTCCCTCGCTTCCGCGTCGCCCGGCGCGCCGCAGGTCGCTGGCTTCGGACACTCCTCGTCACGATATCCGAGTCGCGCGCTCTCGCCGATTCGCGAACGCGTCCCAGAGACTGCGCCCTACGCGGGCTCGTGACAGACGGCCTCGATGTTGTTGCCGTCGGGATCCAGCACGTAGCCCCCGTAGTAGTCGGGGTGGTAGAGGGCTCGCACTCCGGGTGCGCCGTTGTCGGTTCCGCCTGCCTCGATTGCTGCAACGTGGAACGCGTCTACTTGTGCCCGATTCTCAGCCCTCAGCGCAATGTGAAGACGACCCCGCACAGGCTCCCCTTCCGCCTCGATGAAGAGCGACGGTCTTGCTGCATCAGCCCTGCCGAACCCGGCGGCTGCGCCGGAGAACTCCATGAGGAGCGCTATCCCGAGGGGCGCGAGCGCTCTCTCGTAGAACCTCTTGCTTCGCTCGTAGTCGGCGACGGCGAGCCCAACGTGGTCGAGCGTAATCATCGATTCTCCTTCGGCTCGGCCTCGAACCTGGAGTCTAGCGTCGGGTTTACAGGGTCGTCCTTCCAGACTTGAGCTAGAGAAAACCCGCTGATTCCAGCGGGTTTCTCGTCAGGGCCGGCAGGACTCGAACCTGCAACCCCCGGTTTTGGAGACGGGCGGTTTTTCGCTTGGTTATGCGGGTTCGCGCGGGCGCGCCACAGTCGGCGCCACAGTGAGTAGGTCAACCGGCGGCCGCGGCCGGGTGCCTTCCTTCGCAGAAGCCGGAGCGTGGCGGAGCGAGGAAGAGCTGTTCTTTGAGTGACGGTGTGATGACTGAGTCCCTGCCGGCCATGATTCATGTGGTGGAAGCACGCACATCCTTTGCGCTCGCGTTCTCGGCGCCGTTCGAGGCAACGGACGAGATCATGCGGTTCGAAGCGCTTTACAGGGAGACCTACGGATCGATCTACGCATACGCACGGCGCCGGCTCCCGCTGCGAGCCGACGATATTGTCGCCGAGACTTTCACGGTCGCCTGGCGCCGCCTCGAGGACGTGCCTGAAGACGCGCTTCCATGGCTGTACGGTGTCGCACGGCGCGTCATCGCGGACAGCCTTCGCAGTTCGAAGCGTCAGGATGCCGTGGCCGAACGACTCGCGGGCTTGTCCACACGAGAGCCGCCGGGTTCAGAAGAGGGGCACGGCGAGCTTCTAACTGCGCTGGCGCGGCTGTCGGAGAAAGATCGCGAGCTCCTCCTTCTCGTCTATTGGGAGGATCTGGAGCCCCGTCGCGCAGCGCGGGCGCTTGGTTGCTCGCCGGCGACCGTCGCCACGCGACTTTGGCGCGCGCACGGCCGGCTTCGAAAAGAACTCGAGCGGGCGGGAGGAGAAAGACGATGAGCCCTGAGCTGGTCCAGCGCTTGCATGACGCGAATCCGGTTCCCGCGAACGAGCCAGTCCTCCAAGACGAGGCCTTGCTGGCGCGTATCGTTGCGACACCACGTCACGGCAGCGACCGATCGAGCGGACGTGCGGGCAGACGTCGGATCCTCGTGGTTCTCGCTGGGGCCCTGATCCTGATCGGCGGGCTGACCGCGGCAGCCTTCACGGTTGCGCCGCGGTATTTCGGCTCCGACGACGAAGAGCCGACTCCGGCTGCGGTTCTTGCGGAGATTCGGCGACTGGCGAATGAGGATCAGCCTGGGGTTGACCTTAGGGACATTGACCCGGCTGGGCTCGTCCGCCTGGCCGCCTTCGAGACTGGCGGCGGTCTCGCGACGGTCTGGGCGGCACCGTTACGGGAGGGCTCGGGTTTCTGCGACGTGAGCACGATCGGCTCCGAGCTCGATGGATGGGCATGCACGGCTAAGCGGGTGAGCACGGCTGTCCCGTGGATGGGCTCGGGAAGCTCCGCGTGGGGGGACATCCGGGTGATTCTCGGTCAGCTTGAGCCGCCCGCTGTCAGTGTCACTGTGCGCTTTGAGGACGGCACCATTCGCGAAGCGTCGACGCGGGGGCCCTGGTGGGTGCACGTCATGAGCGGGGACGAGACAGAACCCGGTCACCGCCCGGTCGAACTCACTGCGCTGGCTCAGGACGGATCGATAGTTGCCAACCAGCCGATCGACCTATCCCACTAGTTAGGCGTCCAGATAGGCGTCGCGGCGGTCCCTGCTTACTAGGACCCGCCCAACGCTCGCGCCTTATGAACATCTCACTAGCACCCGGGAGGCAGATGCATCTCGATGCAAATCCGTCTCACGATTCGTGTACGTTGTACGTATGTCGCGCAGCCGGCGCGGTCGTCGCAAGACTCAGAAGGCACGGAGGCATACGGGACTTTCGGCGCGTGGGATGGACGCTCCGCGAGTCGTTGTCCGCGAAGCGGCCTATGTCGAGCGGCTCGCGTACACACGCACACAGGCCGCAACTGCGCTCGGGATCAGCCGCTCGACGTTTATCCGCCGTGTTCTGCCCTTCGTCGAGACGATCGAGACGGGCTGGGGGACGAGCCTCATCCCGGTCGACGAGGTCGAGCGCTTCCTCCTCGAGCGGAGGCGACAGGCACGAGCAACGCCCGGATCGCCCACGAGATGGGGTCGTAGGACAGGTCTTCCCAAGGAGATCATCGCTCGGATCCACCGAGAGCGCGCCGACGGGAGAAGTCTCGGGCAGATCGCACGCGGGTTGAGTGCCGACGGCGTACCGACATCGCAGGGAGGTCGGCAGTGGTGGCCCTCGACCATTCGGGCGGTGCTTGCCGCTCAGCCTCGTTAGATCAGTCGGCCAGACTGCCGGGAAGCGTGGGCAGCTGACTCCTAGCGAGGCTGTCGGGGCACGGGGACATCAAGCTGCGCACAGATCGCGCGCACCAGCCCCGGGCCTATCTCGCGGTGGCGAGGCACAGCCGTCGCCCGAGCGCCGTCGGCGCTTCGCCATTTCGTGTGCTTCCCGCCTTCGGCGACTTTGCGAGCACCGTAGGCGGTCAGGTGTCGCTCGAGACCGCGGCGCTTCACTCGGTGAGCGTGAGCTCGAGCGGCTCGCTGCTGCCGACGTCCGCATCGTCGTCCGGCGCGAGCATGACGCGGAGAGCGTCGATGACGTTCTCACGCGCTTCCTCGCGCGTTCGGCCCTGACTCATCGCGCCGGGCACCTGGACGACGCGTGCGACGATCCACCCATCCTCGTCGGGATCGTCGTAGGTGATCGTCAGCTGAAGCGTGTCGCTCATCGAGCACACCGTAGCTTGAGAGTGGGGGCCAAAGCCAGTCACGCGGTGGCCGGAGCTCCGGTCACTGCTTCGGCGAGGTAGGCGTCGAGCCGCTGGGCTGCCTCGCTCTCGTTGCCGGGCATCAGGTGGCCGTAGCGGTCGAGAGTGATGGTCACCGATGAATGGCCCATATACGCGCTCAGGGCCTTCGCATTGACACCCGCGGCGATCATGAGGGAGGCGAAGGTGTGCCGGCACTCGTGGAGCCCGATCGGCTCGAGGCCCGCGCGAACCCACGCGGCGTTCGCCCGCTTGCGGACGTTCGACGGCGTGAACGGCTGCGCGTAGCTCGTCCCGAACACGAGGCCGACGTGGCGGCCCGAGCTGAGCTTGTGCTCGACGAGGTAATCGCGGAGAACGGCCGGAATCGGAACCGTCCGTCGACCAGCGCGACTCTTGGGCCCGACGGCGCCTTCCTTCGCATCCCACGAGCGGTCGACGTGGATCACGCCGGCCGCGAGGTCGACGTCTTCCCAGCGGAGAGCGAGCAGCTCGCCGCGGCGCAGGCCGGCGTACATCGCGGTCGCCCAGACGGCCCGATCGCGCTCGGGTAGAGCAGCGAGGAGCTCGGCGGCCTCCGCCGCCGAAGCGATGCGGTCACGGGCGCCCTCCATCGCCGGAAGCTCGAGCCCCGACGTCGGGTTCACGCCGACCTCGCCTCGGGCCACAGCGCGGCGGAAAATCGCTCGCAGGGGCATCAGCGTGTTCCGCACCGTGCTCGGATCGAGCCCGTCGGCGCAGAGGCGGTCGGCGAAATCCTGCAGATCGACGCGGCGGATCTCCGAGAGACGCACGCCGCCGAGCTCCGGTAGGACGCGCGTCACGAGCGACGTCTCATAGCCGCGGATGGCCGAGGGCTTGTACGCGTGCCCGCTTCGGTTGCGGACGGCGCCGCTCTTCACGCCCTCGAGCCACGCCTCCGCCGCCTCCCCGAGCGTCCCCGTCGAGCCCGCGCGCATCGTCCCTCGCCGCAGCGCGACCTGCGCGTCCGTCCGCCACGCCTTCGCTTCCGCGAGGCTGGCGAACGTCTTGAAGAGCCGCTTGCGCTCGCGCGCGCTCCAGACGCTCGCCTGGTATGTCGGCCGGCACCGACAGGCACCCCCTGAGCGGGAGGGACAGACCTTCGAATGGCGGACGCGGATCCCGGCGGTCACGAGGACGACGCTAACGAGGGCATCGGACGGCGGCGCCACAGTCGCGCCACAGTCAGATCCGGATTTGGGCCCCTTTCAGCAGCCGCAAGCCGTCGGCGCCGGTGTAAGAAAGAAAGTAAGAAAACCCGCTATCCATGCGGGTTTTCGGCTGGCCACGAGGGACAGGGCCGGCAGGACTCGAACCTGCAACCCCCGGTTTTGGAGACCGGTGCTCTGCCAGTTGAGCTACGGCCCTCGGCGAAGCGCATGATACCGGCGTGCGACGCCGACCCCTGGGCGCACTCTTCCTGCTTCTCGCCGCCGGCTTTGCCGCGATCGCGGTTTTCGCGGGCCGGGCGGGTGGGGGCGCCTGGGTGATCGCGGTCGCGGGCGCGGTGCTCGCGCTCTGGATGGGGGAGCTCGCCTACCGGACTCTCCGCTAGATGGTTGGCCGGAAAGTGTGGTGCCGGCGGGGGTGTCCGTGACCGAGCATGAGGCCGCGATCGCTCCGCGCCCGTACCGCGTGTACGGGCGCGGAGCGAGCACGGTCTCAGGCGATGCGTCATGGGCGCCCTCCGGCGGTGCCACGGTTTCCGGGCAATTTCCGGTCAAGCATCTAGGAGCCTTATCCTCTCGGGAGCGATGGCCGACCAGGCGACCGACACGCGCGTTCTCTGGCAGGAGTTCAAGCGCACCGGCGACCGCGCGCTGCGCGACCGGCTCATCCTCACCTACGCGCCGCTCGTGAAGTACGTCGCCGGGCGCCTCGGCAGCGGGCTTCCGGCGCACGTGGAGGAAGGCGACCTCGTCTCGTACGGCCTCCTCGGCCTGATCGGCGCGATCGAGCGCTTCGATCCCGCCCGTGACATCAAGTTCGAGACGTACGCGATCGCGCGGATCAAGGGCTCGATCATCGACGAGCTGCGCTCGATGGACTGGGTGCCGCGCTCCGTTCGCGCCCGCGCACGTGACATCGAGCGGGCGATCGGCGATCTCGAGTCGCGGCTCACGCGCGCTCCGACCGACGAGGAGATCGCTGCGAAGCTCGGGATCACGGAGGAAGAGTTCCAGGATTCGCTCCTCGAGATCTCGCGTTCCTCGATCGCCGCCCTCGACGAGCTCTGGGCGAGCCCGGGCTCGAGCGGCGACGCGGTCGCGCTGATCGACACGATCGAGGATCCGACCGCGGCCGAGCCGCAGTCGGCGATGGCGCACACGGAGCTCCGCGAGGCGCTCGGCGAGGCGATCTCGCGCCTCCCCGAGCGGGAGAAGCTCGTCGTCACGCTCTACTACTACGAAGAGTTGACGCTACGGGAGATCGGCGAGGTGCTCGGGGTTACGGAGTCGCGCGTCTCCCAGCTCCACACGAAGGCGATCCTGCGCCTCAAGGCGCGGCTCTCCTCCGCGATGGTGCGTCAGACGCAGGACTAGCTGGGCTCCGGCCGCCACTCGTAGCGGGCATCCGGCTCGCGTTCTTCGTTGCCGGAGCCGTCGGTGAGCTCGACGACCCGCAGGCCGCGATGCTCGTAGAACCGGCGTGCCTGCACGTTGCGCTGGAAGACCCAGAGGCGAAAGCCGCTGGGGCGCAGCTCCTTCACGCGGTCGAAGAGCATGCTCCCGGCTCCCCGGCCCTGAAGGTCCGGATAGACGTAGAGGTGGTAGAGCAGGTCGTCGCTCAGCGCGAAAAAGCCGATGACCCGGCCCTTGCGCTCGGCGACCAGACCTCCTCGTGGGCGGGCATGATCTCGCGAATCCATTCGAGGACGTCCTCCGGGCTGTGCAACTCCGGGAGGTAGGGCATGGACTCGCGCCGCGCGCGCACGTGGATGTCGGCCAGCGCGAGAGCGTCCGCCAGAACCGCTCGGCGAAGGGAAATCTGCACCGGCGGCATCATCGCACCACCCCTGTTTGAAGCCGATAAACTCGCCGTCCGTGCCAGTTTCCGAGCCGAGCAAGATCCGCAACGTCGCGGTCGTCGGGCACCGCGGAACGGGGAAGACGTCCCTTGTCGAGGCGCTCCTCTTCCAGGCGGGGGCGACCAACCGCCTGGGCTCCGTCGAGCAGGGGACGACTGTCGCCGACTGGGACGAGGACGAGCAGAAGCGGCAAATGTCGCTCGCGGCGGCCGTCTGCCACGCCGAGTGGCAGGACCGCAAGCTCAACCTGATCGACGCGCCGGGCGATCCCGGCTTCCAGGCGGACTCGATCGCCTCGCTTCGCGTCGTCGAGGGGGCGCTCTTCGTTCTGAATGGGGTCAACGGCGTCGAGGTGCAGACGACGCGGCTCTGGGAGCGCTGCGTCGAGCTCGGCCTCTCGCGCGTCCTCTTCGTCAACATGCTCGACCGCGAGCGCGCCGACTTCTTCACCGTCCTCGGCCAGTTGCGCGAGCAGCTCTCGAACCGCTGCGTCGCGGTGCAGATCCCGATCGGCCAGGAGCACGAGCTCTCCGGGATCGTCGACCTCTTCCACATGCGCGCGTACATGTCTCCGGAAGGCGCCCGCGAAGGCGATCCGGTCGACATCCCGGACGAGGTGGCCGCGCAGGCCGCGGAGTACCGTGAGCAGCTCGTCGACGCCGTCGTCGAGACCGACGAGGCGCTGATGGAGCGCTACCTCGAAGAGGGCGAGGTCTCCGGCGAGGAGCTCGCGGCCGCGCTCAAGAACGCCGTCTCGAACGACGATCTCTTCCCGGTCCTCTGCGGCTCGGCGACGAAGAATCTCGGGACGACCGGTCTCCTCGACCTCCTCGTCGAGGGCGTCCCGTCGCCGGCGAAGAAGCCACTCGACCTCGGGGTGCCGGCGAACGGGCCCGCCGCTTTCGTCTTCAAGACCCTCGCCGATCCCTTTGCCGGGCGCATCAACGTCTTCCGCGTCCTCTCCGGTCAGCTCGGCTCCGACTCGAACCTCGTCAACGCACGCACGAAGGGCAAGGAGCGGCTCGGCCAGGTCCTGCTCCTCCAGGGCAAGGAGCACGCACCTGCCGAGGGGCTCGCCGAAGGCGACATCGGCGCAGTCGCAAAGCTGAAGGACGTGATGACGGGCGACCTCCTCGTCGAGAAGGACGAGGGCGTCGAGATGCCGAGCTTCGACTTCCCGCAGCCGGTGATGAGCTTCGCGATCACGCCGAAGGCCAAGGGCGACGAGGAGAAGATGGCGAGCGCGCTCAGGCGCCTCGCGGAGGAGGATCCCACCCTCGTCCTGCGCCGCGACGAGCAGACCGGCGAGCAGCTCCTCGCCGGGCTCTCGCAGATGCACGTCGAGGTTGCGGTCGACCGGCTCAAGCGCCGCTTCGGCGTCGACGTCGATCTGCATCAGCCGCGCGTCCCCTACCTGGAGACGATTCGCAAGGAGTCGCGCGCGCAGGGGCGCTACAAGAAGCAGACCGGCGGCCGCGGCCAGTTCGGCGACTGCCACATCGTCCTCGAGCCGCTCCCCGGCCACGAGGGCTACGAGTTCGTGGACAAGATCGTCGGCGGCGTCATCCCGCAGGGCTTCCGGCCAGCGGTCGACAAGGGGATCCAGGAAGCGATGGCGCGCGGCGAGCTCGCGGGCGCACCGGTGCAGGGCGTGCGCGTCCGGCTCGTCGACGGTTCCTACCACAGCGTCGACTCCTCGGAGATGGCGTTCAAGATCGCCGGCTCGATGGCGTTCAAGTCCGCCTACGAGAAGGCCGACCCGGTGCTGCTCGAGCCGATCATGTCCCTCGAGGCGACCGTCCCCGACGACGCGGTCGGGGCCGTGAACGGCGACCTCAACTCCCGCCGCGGCCGCCTCCAGGGCATGGAGCCGCGCGGGGGCATGACGACGATCAAGGCGGAGGTGCCGATGGCCGAGGTGCTCACGTACTCGCAGTCGCTCACGTCGCTGACCGGCGGGCGCGGCGATTACGCGCTCGCCTTCCTCCGCTACGAGGAAGTGCCGACGCACATCGCGCAGAAGATCATCGAGGCGACACAGAAGGAGCGCGAGGAGGCCAAGGCGTCGTGATCGTCCGGCGCCAGGACGTCTACCGCCAGTGCGCGGTCTGCCACCGGACACTGCTCATGGGCGAGCGCTCGTTCCGCTTCACTCCCGGCGGCGAGGACTGGGTCGATGTCTGCGCGCTCTGCACCGAGACCGCGGACGAGCACGGCTGGATCAAGGAGGGCAGCCCGACGACCCCGATCGTGGCCGATTCGTCCCGTCGGCGGCGGCGCTTCCCAGGCCTCGGGCTGATCGAGCAGCACCGCAAGCTTGAGCCCGAGCCCGTCATGCCCGAGCCTATGCTTCGCCGCCTCTCCGCCACCGAGCAGGCGATGGTCGAGGCGGCCGAGGTGCTGAACGAGAGCGCCTACAGGCGTACGGTCGCCGGGATCGCCAAGAGCCTCGGCGAGGCGCGCGTCAGCTTCCTGCCGCTCTCGGGCGTCAACCAGGAAGTCGTCGTCACGGTCGCGTGGGACATCTCCTGGTACCAGTACCGCGTCGTCTTCGAGTCGGCGCAGCCGGTCCGGCTCGCCGAGCGGGGCTACGAGCTCGACGAGCTCGACGACCGCTTCAAGCACTGGAACGGCCATCTCGGCGCCGACGGGCGCGTCTCGCCCGATATTCCCAGGCTGTAGACGCGGCACTACACTCCGGCGCAGAGTGATCTACTGCGTGATCCCGCCCGAGCTCAAGGACGAGCTCTACGACAGGCTCGTCGAGTACTACAAGGACAATCCGAACGTCGAGGTGATCGTCGACCGGCGCAGCGGACCGGACCGGCGCCAGGGGAGCCCGACGCCGGAGATGAAGGAGCGCCGGCAGACGCGTGACCGCCGCCGCGGCCGCCTCCCCGGAACCTTCCCCTCCACCGACGTATCCGGAGACTGAGCGCACATACAATCGCTCTCCGAGACCGACAAGGAGAGCGATGGCGACGACGGGCACGAAGACCTACAAGAACTACATCGGCGGCGAGTGGGTCGACGCCGCCGGCGGCGAGACCTTCGAGAGCACGAACCCGGCGACGGGCGAGCTGATCGGGGCGTTTCCGAAGTCGACGCCCGAGGACGTCGACCGCGCGGTCGAGGCCGCGAAGGCCGCCTACGAGACGTGGCGCCTCGTGCCCGCGCCCAAGCGGGCGGAGATCCTCTTCCGCGTCGCGCAGGCCTTCGTCGAGCACAAGGACGAGCTCACCGACCTGATGGTGCAGGAGATGGGAAAGGTGCGCGCCGAGGCCGGGGGAGACGTCCAGGAAGCGATCGACATGACGTACTACATGGCCGGCGAGGGCAGGCGCATGTTCGGTCAGACGACGCCCTCCGAGATGCCCGACAAGTTCCAGATGAGCGTGCGCCTGCCGGTCGGAGTGGTCGGCGCGATCACGCCGTGGAACTTCCCGATCGCGATCCCGAGTTGGAAGATTGCCCCGGCGCTCGTCTGCGGCGACACCGTCGTCTTCAAGCCCGCCACGGACACGCCCGCGCTCGGCGAGCGCTTCGTCGAGATCTTCGAGCAGGCGGGGCTTCCAGCAGGTGTCCTCAACATCGTCCACGGGGGAGGCGGCACCGTCGGCGAGCGGCTCGTCAAGCACCCCGACGTGCCGCTCATCTCGCTCACCGGCTCGCGCGAGGTCGGCGTCAAGACGGCAGAGAACGGGGCGCCGCTCCTGAAGCACATCCACCTCGAGCTCGGCGGCAAGAACGCGATCATCGTGATGGACGATGCCGACGTCGATCTCGCGGTGGACGGAATCCTCTGGTCGGCGTTCGGCACCTCCGGCCAGCGCTGCACCGCGGCCAGCCGTGTGATCGTGGGCTCGAAGGTCTACGAGCCGCTCCAGTCGAGGCTCGTCGAGCGGACGGAGAAGCTCCGCCTCGGCTACGGGCTCGAGGAGGACGTCGACGTCGGCCCGGTGATCAACCGCGCCGCGCTCGACAAGATCCACTCCTACACGGAGGTCGGCCAGGACGAGGGCGCGAAGCTCCTGACGGGCGGCGAGATCGCGACCGAGAACGGGCTCGACAAGGGCTTCTTCTACCGCCCGACGATCTTCGGCGACGTCGATCCCCAGATGCGAATCGCCCAGGAGGAGATCTTCGGCCCGACAACGGCGCTGATCAGGGCGACCGACATCGACGAGGCGATCCGCGCGGCCAACTCGGTCGAGTTCGGGCTCTCGTCGTCGATCTTCACGCGCGACGTGAACAAGGCGTTCCGCGCCATGCGCGACCTGAACACCGGGATCACGTACATCAACGCGGGAACGACCGGCGCCGAGGTGCACCTGCCCTTCGGCGGCACGAAGGGAACCGGGAACGGGCACCGCGAGGCGGGGCAGGCTGCGCTCGACTTCTACACGGAGTGGAAGTCGATCTACGTCGACTACTCGGGCAAGCTACAGCGCGCCCAGATCGACCAGTTCGAGGAGCCGGCACCCTAGCCCGGGGCCACCCCGCGCCTCCACCCGCTTTCGAGCGTAGCCGCCCGCGACGCACGGGTGGGCGACGCTCTCGCGCCATAGAGGGACGCTCTGTCGCGCCTATGTAAAGGTGAGGATGTGGAAGAGCTCGACGTCGAGACCATTCGCCCGCAGCCGCGCGAGCTTGGCGATTCCGTCCCGCTCCTCGAAGCGGAGGATGAGCTCCTCGCCGGTGTCCTCCGCCGCCTCGAGCTGGTCGAGCCGAAAGGCGAGCCGCGAGTTGTGCTCGCCGAGAGCGAAGAGCACGTCGCCCTCGACGTTGTTGTGCCGGCCGAAGTCCGTGCCCTCTCGCAGGAGAAACTCCCAGCCCTGTCGCGGACCGGCCCAGTCTTCGATCGTCGCCGCGAAGACGGCGAGGTCCTCGTCGACGTCGATCTGCGTCGCAACCTCGGCGTACTCCTCCGGGGTCGGGCGCGGTTGCACCTGGAGAGAGGCCACGACCGCCTCGTTCCCGCAGGTCCGCGGAGGGAAACCTGAACCGTAAGCTCGTCGTCTTCGTTCCGCGCGAAGCCCTCGACCCCGTGCGCGACGCGCTCTTCGCCGCCGGGGCCGGTCGCATCGGGCACTACGAGCGGTGCTCCTGGTACACGCAGGGAACCGGCACGTTCCTCGGTGGGGCGAGCACGACCCCGTCCGTCGGCGAGAGCGGGAGGGAGGAGCGCGTCGCCGAGCTCCGGCTCGAGACCGTCTTCCCCGAGGAGAGCCAGGACGCGGTCGTCGCGGCGCTACGGCAGGCGCATCCCTACGAGGAGCCCGCGTTCGACATCTATCCGCTCCTGTGAAAGCCAGGCTCTTCACGGACGGAGGCGCGCGCGGAAACCCGGGCCCGGCCGCGTCCGCGTTCGTTCTCGAGGCTGAAGACGGCACGGTGCTCGACGCGCGCGGCGAGGCGATCGGCGTCGCGACGAACAACGTGGCCGAGTACCGAGCCCTGCTCAACGGGCTCGCGAAGGCCGTCGAGCTCGGCATCGACGAGCTCGAGGTCGTCTCCGACTCAGAGCTCCTCGTCAAGCAGATGAGAGGCGAGTACCGCGTGAAGAACGCAGCGCTCGTCGACCTCTCCGTAGAGGCCGCCCGACTGGCTCGGCAACTCGAATCCGTCCGCTACACGGCCGTCCGCCGCGAGCACAACGAGCTCGCCGACCGGCTCGTCAACGACGCCCTGGACCAGGAAGCCAAGCGGCTATAATCGGCGGCGCGCGGATGTAGCTCAGTTGGCTAGAGCGTCTGCTTGCCATGCAGAAGGTCGTGGGTTCGAGTCCCATCATCCGCTCCTCTAAAAGCCCTGCATAGCAGTGCTTTCTTGTTGCCCGAACTGTTACCAGAGTGTGAGTTCATGGTACGTGGATGGTACGGCGGAATTTCTCGGTTCCTCGAAAACTTGCGATTCCAGCGCGACTGCCGCCTGCCGCCCGGCGCCTTTGTAGAGGTGTCCATAGCGGCGTAGGACGAGCATGCCGCCGTCCGAGTGGCCCATCCGCTCGGCGATCACCTTCACGTGGCAGCCGGCGGCGATCATGAGCGAGGCGCCGGTGTGGCGGAGGTCGTGGAAGGTGAGCTCGGGCATGCCCGCGTGGCGGGCGGCGGGCTTGAAGACGCGGGACATGAAGTTGTCGGCGTCGAAGGCCGACCCTTCGGGAGCGGGGAAGAGGTAGCCGTCGACGTTCGGCGCCCGGGCGAGCTGCTGCTCGCGGAGGAGCTTGAGGGCGCGCGGGCCGACGTCAACGGTTCGCCGGCCGGCGCGTGTCTTCGTCTTGACACGCTCGCCGTCCTGAGCCTGCGAGAAGACGGCGATCGAGCCGCTCGAGAAGTCGATGTCGGCGTCGCGGAGGGCGAAGATCTCGCCGCGGCGGAGCAGGGTCAGGACCGCGATCGGGACGATCCGCGAGATGTACTCCGGCATCCAGGACTGCAGCTCCTCGACCTCGTCCCAGGTGAGAAAGCGGGGCTCTCGCTCGTCCGCCCGCGCGATCCGGATGCCATAGATGGCTCGGTCGACCTGCTGTCCGCGCTCCTCGGCCGCCTTGAGGATCCGCTTGAGCTGCGAGAGCGCCATCTCGGCTCGGCGCGGCGCGTGGGCGGCGACCTCGGCGAGCAGGTCCTCGACGAGCGGCCGGCGGACTCGCTCGACCGCCAGCTCGTTGAGCGGCACCAGGTAGCGGAGGCAGTCCTCCGCGACTCTGATCGTCTTCGGCCGCGGGCGGACTCGGCCGGCGGCGCCGATGACGAACCGCTCGAGCCAGGCCTGCGCGACGTCGCCGAAGCGCTCTGGCGGCGCCTGGTAGAGAAGGCCGCTCTGGTGGCGGCGCTCGACGTCGAGCTTGAACGCCTGCGCGTCCTTGTGGATCGAGAACGTCCGCGAGCGGTTGCGCCCCGCCGGGTCCCGGTAGCGGACGGAGTAGCGGCGCTCGCCGTTGGCGGTTCGGTAGGTGCGGATCGACGCCGTGGTCTGCCGCCTCAGGTGAGTCCGTGGGCTTGCGAGGGTACGCCGTCGCGGCACTGCTCAAGCCATCTCCGAACCTCGTCCTGGTCGAACAGCCGTCGACCCTCGACCTTGTAGGAAGGCAGCTCGCCGCGGGCGGCGAGGCGGTAGACCTTCTCGGGCTGACAGCGCAGGACTGACGCCAGCTCATCGACGGTGAGGAAGGCGGGAAGAGCGGCCGTCGCGGCGTTCACGGCTCTAGAAACATATCAGATGACAATGACGGATCACGTGCGGGCCGTCAGATAGACTAGTCCCGTGACGGCCGGCCGACTGCTACGGGAAGCGCGCCTGCGCGCCGGGCTCTCCCAGGGAGAGCTCGGCAAGCGGGTCGGGCGCCCGCGGACACAGATCGCCCGGTGGGAGCAGGACGCGGTCGACCCCGGCTTCGGCACCTTGCGCGAGCTCCTGCGCGCCTGCGGCTTCGACCTCCACTCGGAGCTCGTCCCTTACGAGCCTCCGCAGGACGCGCGCCTGGAGAAGAACGTCCTCCTCGCCCCCGAGCGACGGGTGGGGCGGATGCTCCGGGCGGTGGGCCGACGAACGCCTACCCGTGGCTGAGAGGCCCCGCTTCGACCCCTACGAGCTCCTCGGCGCGCTCGAGCGCCGGCGCGTCGCCTACATCCTCATCGGCGGCTTCGCCCGCGTCATCCAGGGAACGGAGGAGCTAACTCTGGGCATCGACATCGTCCCCTCTATGCGCGACGAGAACGTCCGTCGTCTCGCGCAGGCGCTCGACGATCTCGGCGCGGAGCGCGCGGACGGTAATGGGCTCGACGTCTCAGTGCCAAGCCTCGGCGAGGAAACGGTGCTCGCGCTTCGCACCGACCGCGGCGAACTCAAGGTCGTCCCCAAGCCGGTTGGGACGCGCGGCTACGACGACCTCCGCTGGCACGCGACGGGCGAGCACATCGGCAAAGGGCTGCGGCCCCGAGTGGCATCCGTCGACGACTTGGCTCGCATGGTCGCCGCGCTCGGCCGCGAGCAAGACATCCCAAAGCTCCTCCAGCTTCGCCACATCGCCGAGTTTGAGCTCAGCCGCGGCATCGAGCTGTAGGCCAAGCTGATGCTTTGGAAAAGAGAGGGCCGGCGGCTCGACCCTAGGTTCCAATCCAGGGAGGCTACCGCCGGCCGCGGAGGAACTTTAGCGAGCGTCGCTCGGCGGCGCGGCTCGCGTGTGCGTCCCTTGCCCAGAGTTGACACGCGTCCCTAGACGGTCGTAGGATCGACAGTGGTTCCAATCCATGGCGTAGGGAGGCGCCCCGGCCGTTGCGCTCGCTTTTCCACGGCTGGTCTTGCACGTTCTCGCCGCGCTTGGCGGCTGAATTGTCGCTCCTGGCCCTAGCTGGAGCGAAACGGCCGGCAGACGGGGTGACTCGGCGACACGGCGCTTCTGAGAGAGGAGGTGCCGATGCACTCGTTCGCTGGGCGGGCACATCTAGCCCGCCTGTCAACCCGACTCGATGGAGGTGAGCGCTGTGTGGCGTAAGTCTGTCCTTGTCATATCCGTGCTTGCAGCGGGCGCTGTTGGCTTCGTCGCAACGTCTCACGCTACGGGAACGAGCACCGATGTTCCCGCCGATCTCAGCGCCGCCGATCTGGCACCCGTCGCGATATCGAAATCTGATCAGGTGGCGATTCAGGACCTGATTGGTCCCGAAGGCGCGTCCGACTACGGCATTTCGGATGAATCATTCTCGAACGCTCGCCAGCTGGCGGATACCTCGGCTGGTCCGCTCTACGTGGTCCCGGGCTCGAGCGGTCTTTGCCTGGTCATCCCTTCCTCAGCATCCGCCTGTGGTAACCCCAGCGATGCGGAGCCAACTGTCGCTCTATTCGTCCCTGGGCCGTCAGGCGCGCTGGTGGGTGGCGGCGTCATTCCGCGCGAAGTCACGAGCGTTTCCCTCACCGAGGGCGACGCGACCGTTGGGGCGACGATCGTCGACGGCGGCTTCACAGTCTCCGAAGACCTTGGGCTGCCCTCGAACAAATGGGATTCGCTCACGGTCTCCGTCGACTGATGGCCCATCGAGACGACCACAGCTCTCGTCGCGCGGTCATAAGGAGGGACTCAAACATGCTTCGTAATCGGACTCGTTCGGCGCTAGTCGCAGCTCACATCGCGGCAGTCGCCCTCGGCGCCGTGGCAGCTCTGGGAGGGCTCAGCGCACCGAAGGCGTCAGGTGCCTCGGCGGCGACGCATTGCACGCGATACGCACCGGTAATCAGTCAGGACTACCACTGCGATCGCAAAGGGACGATGTACGGCGGCGGCCAGTACTCGACTCCCAGCACGGCGAAACGCGACAGCAACAGGATCGACGTGAACGCGACGCGCAGCCTCGCAATCCGGTACAGCAACGGGAACTGGATCTATGCGACCGGCACGTCCTTGTCACAAGGTGGCTCGGGCGGCGTGTATGTCTCCGCACTCTGCGCGATCAACTCACAGGTCACCGGGCGCTGTAGGACGAACTGGCACGACTAAGCCCGCCGTCCAAAGCGACGGCGGCAAAGGAGCCGTCGACAAGAAGCCGGGGAGCGCGGGGCGCTCCCCGGCTCTGCCTATCCGCCCGTCCAAGCTGCCCGACCCTCAGCGATCTATCGACCGCTGGCGGTTCACATGGCGAAGGCGGAGCGGCCAACTGCGCTGGGCGCTCGTCGTCGGCGCCGCCGTGCTCTTCCTTTTCCTCGTTCGGACCTATGTACTGGGTACGTATCAGGTCTCCGCGGCGTCGATGGAGCCGACGCTTCATTGCGCGAGCGACGCGGGCTGCCGCGCGACAGCCGCCGACAAGGTGCTCGTCGATCGCGTGGTCTACCGGTTACGGGAACCGCGTCGGGGAGAGGTCGTTGTATTTCATCTCCCGGCCGGTTTTCCCAACCGGTGTGGGGGAGCGCGTACCTATATAAAACGCGTCATTGCTCTTCCCGGAGAGCGCATCGCGCAGGTTCGAGGGCGGATCTATGTGAATGGCCAGGGCCTCGCGGAGCCCTACACAAGCGGCCGCGCGGACGAGAGCTTTGCGCCCGTTCGGATCCCGGACGATCACTACTTTGTGATGGGCGACAATCGCGAAGCGTCCTGTGATAGCCGCAACTTCGGCCCCGTGGCCCACGGCGACCTCATTGGGCGCGCGCTTTTGATCTATGCGCCACTGGCCAGGATTCGCCTACTTCGCTAGGTCATCCCTTGAATCACGGCCCGAAGCCGGCGGAAACGTCCTCCAGGAGCGTCCCGGATGCGTCGTACGCTTGGAATGCCCGCGCCCGAGGCTCGAGTGCATCCGTTGCGCCGGGTTCGATCGTTGCCCGCAGCAAGAAGAAGCGCAACGACGTATCGAGCGCGGCCGGCGCGTTGTAGAGACGCCCCTCGAGCATTCGTCCATCGTCAAGTTCCACCTCTACCCGGGAGACCGTAGACGCCGCGACCCCGGCGACTACGAGTGTGCCGCTGTCAGGAACCGTCTGGAGGCCTGCGACGACATGCGTCGGCGCTTCCGCATCGGGAGCAGCGGTGTTCGGCGGTGAACCGACGACGGGCAATCCGCAGGCGCTTATGTAATTCCCGGGCACCGCGTAGTCAAGGCAGATGCCCTCATCGCTCTTCCACGCAACGAGCGACCAGTCGCTTCCGGCATCGATTTGGACGGCGTCGCCTTCCGGCTGCGGCGCGATTTGGCTCTTCGCATCCTCGGCATGTACGCGCTTCTGCTGCGTGAGCAGATCCGTGCCAACAGCGATGGCTGTCCCCACGCTTCCGACAAGAACAAGCAGGGCGGCTGCGAGACCAACGCGCCGCCGGGAGGAGCCCCAGAGAAGACGTCGGAGCGGCCCGGCAAAGGATCGGTCGACAGCGCTGATTTCACTTAGGAAATGGGCCCGTCGCTGCCGGCGATGTCCGGCGGGCATGCGCGGATCGGGCGGGTTGAAGACGTCAACTCTCATGGGCATCCTTTCGGACAGAAACACCATCGACACCACCGGAGGCGCTCTGGGTCAGATCACGTAGGCGCGCGCGCGCTCGGAATAGGCGCGTCCTCACCGTCGCTTCGGGAACGCCGAGAGCGAGACTAGCCTCGTGGCTGCTAAGGCCCTGCCAAGCGCAAAGTGCGAAAGCCTCCTGCTCGAGGCGTGGGAGGACGCGCTCGAGCACCTCCAAAATGTCGCGCATTTGCCGCTCGTCGTCGATGCGCTGAACCAGTTCCTCGGCAACGTCGAGCTGGCGCTCGGGCGGCGGCAAGCGCTTGAGAGCTCCTTCATAGCGCCGGCGCGCGCGTCGGTGGCTCCGAACGACATTCGTCGCGATCCCAAAGAGCCACGGGAGCACCTTGTCTTCGGCGAGCTCGACAGCATGTCGCTTGCGCCAAGCCTCGAGGAAGACCACGGATGTCAGGTCCTCCGCCAACGACCACTCGGCGGTGCGCCGAAAGCAGTACGAGTAGATCGTGTTCGCGTGGCGGTCGAACAATTCCGCGAATGCATCTCGCCCGCCCGCCCGCGCCCTCGTCCAGAGATCACCGTCATCGGGCGAGGAATTCACGGTCATGCAAGACATCATCACAACCTAATGTCCGCAAGGGTGGAATCCGTTCGCGGTCCCCTTACGGCTTCGGTTCGTTTTCCGGGCGGGCCCGTCGAATCTCCCTACCAGCCAAGGTCGATGCCGGGTGGTTCCCGCTCGGGGCGCGTTCGCGCACTTTCGCGGCGCCGTTCGAGCGTTTGCCTCCCGAGCGGCAGCTCGGGCTTCCTAGTCTGGGCTCTCGGTTTCTCAGCCAATTCGCGCACGAACGCCGCGAGAGACTCGCGAGCGTGGTCGAGCAGCGCCTCCCGGAAAGCGAGCTCTGAATGGAGCTCGGGCCGCCTGCGCCGTTCCCACCAGGCGAGCTTCCGCATTTCGGCTCGGGCCTCGGCGAGGCGCTGCTCTGCGCGGGTATGCGCCTGCTCGAGATGCGCTCGGCGAGCTTCGCGGGGATCGCGGCGAGTGCGCGAGCTGTCAAGCGCGAGGCGTTCCTTCGTGGGCCGAGCGAGCGCGTCGGCGAGCCGCGTCGTCGCGTCCGTCTGCTCGACCGCTCGTCCGTGTGCCTTGAGCTGCTGCCCGCTCTCGGCGAGGTAGAGGTGGGTCTCTGACGAGCAGCGGGAGCAAGCGACGTAGCCCCATTCTTGGAGCGCCCCCTCGTCACCGGCGAGGATGAACGCCCGCTCGAACGTTGCTCCTTGCGCCGTATGGCCCGTGAGCTCGTAGCCGTGCTCGACAAAGCCAGCCGAGATGTACCAGGAGGGGAGCGTTCGCTCTTCGCCACCGTCCGTCCGAACGGCGAGCGACAAGCGCTCGCCGTCGAGTTCTTCTACCGTCCCACGCATCCCGTTTCGCACTCCGAGGCTGTCGCAGTTGCGGCGGCAGACGACTCGGTCTCCAGCGCGAAACTCGCGCTCGCCAACCAGCAGGCGGTCGAGGCCGAGCCTACCCTCCCCGGCAAGAAGGGCACGGGCTGCCTCGTTCAGTTCGGCGACGTCGGCACGCCGGTAGGCGAGCATGACGCTGCCCTCGATGTCGCGCTTGGCCGCCTCCCACCAGTCGGCGAGGAGGCCGGTGCGCGCCTTGAGCGGGTCGTCGACGACGTGGAGCCGTCCCCGCTCGGCGGCGAAGGCGAGGTAGGGCTCGGGCTCGCCCGCGCGGAGGCGGGCGAGCGCCTCGCGCTCGTTGAACTCGCGCTGCCGTCGGTTCTCAGTGAGTTCGATCGGGCCGAGCCGCTCGGAGAGAGAGCGGAACAGGCCGCCCGCCCCGACGGAGGGAAGCTGGGCGGGATCGCCGACGAGGATGGCCTTGCCCTCGGCGTCGTGGACAAGACGGAGGACGGGAACGAGGATGCGCGTCTCGGCCATCCCCGCCTCGTCGACGACGAGGACGCACCCGCGGGGGAGCCCGTCCGCGGCGTGCGCGTCAAGGAGAAGCCGATGGAGGGTCGCGCTCTCGATTCCGGTACGGGCGCGAAGTTCCTCCGCTGCCCGCCCGCTCGGCGCCGCGCCCAGGATGGGCACGCCCGCGCGTTCGAAGGCTGCGGCGAGCGTCCGCACCGCCGTCGTCTTGCCGGTGCCGGCGTGGCCGACGATGCAGATGACCCGGTCGGGCGAGTTGCAGGCCTCGTGCACAAGTTCCCGCTGCTCGAGCGAGAGCGTGGCGCGTGCGAGCGCGCAGGCAACGTCACGAGGTGACGCGGCGGGGGCGTTCGCGTCCTTGCCGGCCAGGACGAGCGCGAGCGCCTCCCGTTCGACAGCGAGGAGCTCGCGGGTTGTGAGCCGCGCCGGTCGCCCGGGCACGGCTCCCGACTCGACGAGCGCCAGGTTGGGGAGTGCGGCGAGCGAGCGCGCGAGGCGGGCGACGTCCTCGGCGGACTCACCCTGCGCATGCGCCTCGGCAAGCGCACAGACGAGGTCGGGCTCGCTGAAGGTCGTCTGCTTCGCTGTCAGCCCCTCAGGGCTGAGGAGGCACTCGACGAGCCCTGCCAGGTCCGGCTCGGGCCGCTCCGGCGAGCGGCCGAGGAGGGCACGCAGCTCCGCCCGTCCGAGCCCGTACTCGGCGGCGCGGGCGCGCCACTCGGCGCGCAGGCGCTCGAGTGGGACCTCCTCCTTCCGCTCTCGGGTGGCGAGCGCGGCGACGCGGGCCGCGCGGAAGCCCGCGCCGCCGCGCGCCTGCAGATGCTCGAGGAGCGTCCGCCGCCGAGTGGAGAAGGCGCGCATCGCGTCAGCGGGGACGCCGACGACCTCCGCCATCCCCTTGACGGGCTCCGTCCACGCGAGCCCGAGGCGGCGGGAGAGCTCGTAGCGAAGGTCGGCCTCGTAGAGGTAGCCGGCGGCCAGCCGGTAAGTGCGCAGGAGGCAGTTGCCCTCGAGTGCCCGCCATTCCCCGTCGGGGCTGCGAGCGAGGTTCGCGACGATGACGTGCGTGTGGAGGTGGGGGTCCTGGGCGCGGCTCGTCCGGTGGCGGAAGGCGGCAGAGACGAACCCACCCGCTCGCTCCCGAATCTGCCCGCCCTCGCCGCGGCGCGTGACGCACGCCTCGCGCTCGAGGTAGCGAAGCGTCGAGCGCCAGGCAGCCTCGTGCGCCTCGGAGACCGCCCGGCGCACCTCCTCGTCGTCGGTGAGCGCGTGGAGGAGGCTGACGCTCTTCGGGCAGGAGAAGACAAGGTCGAAGCCGGCGACGGGCGCAAGCGGCTTCTTCTCCTCGACGAGCTTCCCCGTCTCCGGGTCGAGACGCTCGACCGTAATCGTCCGGTGCCTGACCGGCGTACGGAGTCGCGTGCCGCTCGCCGGGTTGAAGCCGCGCAGGAGCGTCCCGAGCGCGCCCTCCTGGACGACCCCCGCAAGCCCGAGGCCCTCGGCGCCGCGCCCTGCCCACACGCCCGGCGACTCGCCGCGACCGGCGTAGTAGTCGTCAAGACCGCCGGCGACCTCCTGCTCGTAGTAGTGCTCCTGGCCGACCGTGAGCTTGGCCACGCTCAGCACGCGGACCCTCCTCCGAAAACCAAAGGCGCCGAGACGCATATGCACTGAAGTACGAAAAGAAGTTGCCCGTTTGCAAAACGAGCAACGATTCCATGGTACGTGGATGGTACGGCGGAAGCGCAGAGAGCCACTTTCGGGCGCAGAGATAGGCGGACGCGCGGGAGTAGAACTGCCTGCTTAGAG
>DASUJY010000024.1:0-3909 GCA_036279015.1 Gaiellaceae bacterium
GGCGGCGACGAGCCAGCGGTACCCGTACGCGTCGAGCTCGAGCGACTTCGCCCGCCCGTCCTCGTAGCGCCGGTTGGCGAAGACGTCACGGAGCGAGCTCCGTTCGAAGGCCGGGCGCAGATCGGCGCGGCGCGGCTCGCCTGCGAGGTTGTGGAGGACGACGGTCGTGCGGCCCGCTTCGTCGTAGCGGAGCGCGAGCACTGCGCGGTCGCCCGTTCCGAGCGCGTCCCAGTCGCCGTGGCCGAATTCGGGATGCGAGCGTCTGATCCGGAGGGCGCGCCCGAGCCAGCTGAGGAGCGAGCCCGGGTCGTACTGCTGATCCTCGACGTTGACGTTCCGGAACCCGAACGGTCCGCCCGGGATCGTCGGCACGCGCAGGTCGGCACGGCGCGCGCTCGAGAAGCCGCCGTTTCGCCCCGGCGTCCACTGCATCGCCGTCCGCACCGCCTGGCGCTCGGGAAGCGAGAGATCCTCGCCCATGCCGATCTCGTCGCCGTAGTAGAGGACGGGCGTCCCGGGCAGGGTGAGGAGCAGGCTCAGCGCGGCCTCGAGCCGGGCGCGGTCGCCTCCGAGCATGGGGGCGAGGCGGCGGCGAGGGCCGCGGCCGTAGAGCTGCATGCTCCGTTTCGGCGCGAACGCCTTGAAGACGTCCGCGCGCTCCTCGTCGGCCAGCCGGCCGAGGTCGCCCTCGTCGTGGTTGCGGAGGAAGTTGGCCCACTGGTCGGAGGCCGGGATCCCCGCAGTCTGCCGGAGCGACTCGACGAGCGTGCTCGCGTCCGCGCGCGCGAGCGCGAGCCAGAGGTGCTGGTTGGCGAGGAAGTTGAAGAGCATGTGCATTCCGCCGACGCCGAAGTAGTCGTCGATCCCGTCCCGCTCGACGTTCGCCTCGCCGAGCAGGACCGCGTCGCCGTTTCGCCACGAGAGCTCGTTCCGAAGCTCGTGCAGGTAGCCGAACTCGGGACCGGGCCGCGGGCTTGCGGGGCCCGCCGGCTCGATCAGGAACGGGACGGCGTCGACACGGAACCCCGAGATTCCCAGCGCCGCCCAGAAGCCGATGATCTTCCGCATCTCCGCGCGGACGGCGGGATTGTCGACGTTGAGATCGGGCTGGAAGCCGTAGAACCGGTGGAAGTAGTAGCGCCGCGCCTTGCGGTCGTAGCTCCACGTCGTCTTCTGCACGCCCGGGAAGACGAGGCCGCTGTCCGCGTCCTTCGGACGCCGATCCGCCCAGATGTAGTAGTCCCGGAACTTCGGATCCCCCGCCCGGGCGGCCTGGAACCAGGGATGCTCGTCGGAGGTGTGGTTGAGGACGAGGTCGACGACGACCCTGATGCCGCGGTCGCGCGCCTGATGCACGAGCGCGACGAAGTCGCCCAGATTCCCGAAGTCCGGGTGGACGCCGTAGTGGTCGGTGACGTCGTAGCCGTGGTCGCGCCAGGGCGAGGGGTAGAACGGCAGGAGCCAGAGGCACGAGACCCCGAGTCCCGCGAGGTAGTCGAGGCGGCTCGCCAGCCCGGGGAGATCGCCGATGCCGTCGCCGTTCGAGTCGCAGTACGCCGGGACGCTGACCGCGTAGACGAGGCCGTTCTTGTACCAGCGGTCCTCGGACATCCGGCCGAGCTTATCGACCTCTCCCGCGCGCAGGTCCGGCGTTCCGTCCAGGGGATGCTCGACCCTGTTTTTCCTGCGGCGCAGCTACCCTTGGCCCGTGGAGGTCGAGAAGATCCTGGTCGCCTACGACGACCCGAGCTCGGAGACCCTCCGGCGCGCGGCCGACTACGCCGAGGCGCTCGGAGCCACCCTCGTCGTCACGAACGTGGCTCCGCCGACGGACTCGAAGCCCGAAGATGCCGAGCGTTTCGCCGAGGAGCGGCTCGAAGGGGCCCGCCTGTACCTCGACGAGCGCGGTCTCCACGGAGAGTTCGTGCCGACTGTCGGTCCGCCCGCCGACGCCATCGTGCGTCTCGCGCAGGAGCGCGGCGTCGACCTGATCGTCGTCGGAAGCCGGCACAAGCGTTTCTTCGAGCGCCTCGTCGAGGGAAGCGTCAACCAGGACGTGCTGCGTCGCGCAGGCTGCGACGTCCTCGTCGTCTATTAGATGGACGTTCCGAGATGAACGATCCGCGCCTAGCCCTCGCCGGGCTGCTGATCGGGGTCCTCGTCGGGATGACCGGAATGGGGGGCGGATCGCTCATGACGCCGATGCTGATCCTGCTCTTCAACTTCAACCCGGCCGTCGCGGTCGGGACGGACATCCTCCACGGTGCGGTCTTCAAGTCGTTCGGAGCGGCGCGGCACCGACGGCTCGGGACCGTCCGCCTGCGCCTCGGCTCATGGATGCTGCTCGGGAGCGCGCCGACCTCCCTGCTCGGGGTGTGGACGGTCGGCTATCTGACCGACCGCTACGGCGAGGGCGTCGACTCCGTGCAGGGCAAGGTGCTCGCCGGCACTCTCATGGTCGGCGGCCTCGCGTTCCTGACGAAGGCGATCATGCACCGGGAAGGCCCGACCAGGCAGCTCGGACGCCTGACGAACCGCGACCGTCTCGTCGCGATCTCGATCGGCGCCGTCGGCGGGTTCGTGGTCGGCCTGACGTCGGTCGGAAGCGGGACGCTCTTCGGGCTCGCGCTTCTCTTCGCCTTTCCGCTCAGCGCCAAGATCATCGTCGGAACCGACATCTTCCACGCCGCGGCGCTCCTGTGGGTGGCCGGGTTCGGGCATCTCGTCGCCGGCAACGTCGACATCGGGGCGATCGGATGGCTCCTGCTCGGATCGATCCCCGGAGTTCTGATCGGAAGCCAGGTGAGCGTCGGCGTCCCCGACCGGATGCTCCGGTTCGCCCTCGCGGCCGCGCTCATCCTGAGCGGGATCAAGCTGCTCGAGGTCCCCTACGCCGACCAGATCGTGGTCGCGAGCCTCGTGGCGGGGCTCAGCGGTCTCGCGATCTGGGGAGCGGTTCGCCTCGTGCGCCGCCCCCGGACGGTCTCGCGCTCCACTCGGCTCGCCGCCGAGCGCGACCCGCCCTAGCGCCCAGGGGCACTAGGCGGCGTTTCGCTGCGCGCGGCCGAATGCCGTGCGCGTCGTTGCGCTCGCGCGCGCGTAGCTCCGGGTCGCGCGCTCGTCGACCGCGAAGGCGACCGGTCCGTGCACGATCAGGGAGTCGCTTGCGCGCTGCTTCAAGAGGTCGGTGAAGAACTCCTCGGCGAGCCACTCGCGCCCGGGCGCGACGGTCGCGTGGAGGCGGATCCGCGTCAGGTTGTGCGCGAGATCCTCGACGTGGTCGATCCAGGGCCGACGGATGAAGGTCGTCGGGCCCTCCGGCAGGATGCGGACGACGTCTTCGACGAGGCGCTCGCCGGGCTCACGCTTGGCGACGAAGAGCTCGATCGCGAGCTCCTTGACGCCACGCGGCAGGACCGAGACCGCCTGGATCTGCGAGTTGTGCACCTGGATCACCTCACCGGAGAGCGAGCGCAGGCGCGTGCGGCGCAGCGAGACGTCCTCGACGACTCCCTGGAGCTGCCCCCCGGCGACCAGTGTGACGGTGTCGCCGACCGAGTACCAGCGCTCGGCGAACATCGTCAGCCCGGCGAGGATGTCGATCAGGATCCGCTGGGCGGCGAAGCCGGCCAGGATGAGCGCGAACGACGCGCCCGCCAGGGCGGTCAGGCGGTCGACGCCGCCCGTGAGCTGCGCGATCGAGACGATCACGGCGACCGCGAAGGTCAGATAGGTGATGCCGGTGCGGATGACGCTGACGAGCGTCTCGCGGCGCTTCAGGTCGGCGATCTTCCCGGTTGCCTGGAGATCGGCCGTCTCCTGGCGCCGGTCGTGCCAGACGAGGATGCGGCCCGCGAGCCAGGCGGTCGCGCGCGCGACGATCCAGGCGGCCGCGAAGACGGCGACGAT
>DASUJY010000025.1:0-34382 GCA_036279015.1 Gaiellaceae bacterium
CGACGAGTCGAAAAAGGCGGTGCAGGCGATGTTCGACGAGCAGGTCGGCTGGGCCGCCGAGGCAGGGGTCGACTACGTGATCGCCGAGACCTTCTCCTACGCCGAGGAGGCGCGGATGGCGCTCGAGACGATCAAGGCGGCAGGCCTGGCCGCGGTCGTGACGATGTGCATCCACCAGGAGCCCGTCACCCGGGAAGGGCTCACGCCGGCGGACGCGTGCGCGATGCTCGAGCAGGCCGGGGCCGATGTCGTCGGGCTCAACTGCATCCGCGGTCTCCAGACGACACTCGAGCTCCTGCCCGCGGTCCGCGAGCAGGTCTCCGGCCACGTCGCTGCGCTCCCCGTCCCGTACCAGACGAGCGCGGAGATGCCGACCTTCCAGAGCCTCCGGCACCCGCGTCACGACGGGATGCTCTTCCCGATCGCGCTCGAGCCGTTCGAGTCGACCCGCTTCGAGGTCGCGGAGTTCGCACGCGAGGCGGACGCGCTCGGGGTCCGCTACCTCGGCCTCTGCTGCGGGAACGCCTCGTACCTGACGCGCGCGCTCGCGGAGGCGCTCGGCCGAACTCCGCCGGCGAGCCGCTACTCGCCCGACATGTCCAAGCACGCCTTCTTCGGAAGCGATCCCAGCCTCAAGGACCACAATCTCGACTACGCGCGGAGGCTCTGAAAGCGTCTACGCCGCAGGGCGCCGTGCGAGGCCGCCCTCGAGAAAGTCCGCTACGAGCCGGACCACCCTCGCGAAAGTCGGATCGTCGTCGTACATCCACTCGGTGTGGCCGGCGTTTTCGAGCAACACGAGTTGCTTCGGCTCGCCCGCGCGACGGTGGAGCTCGATCGACTCCACGGGAGGGTTGAGCCTGTTCTCGGCTCCGTGGATGAGGAGCAGCGGCCGCGGAGCGATGTTGCGAACGACGTCCTCCGGTCGGAAGCGCAGGAGCGCGTCCGCGGACTCGAGCGAGACCGGAGTCTCGAAGCCGGGATAGCGAAAGAGCTCGTCGTCTGCGTACACGGTCGTGTCCCGGTCGAGCGGCAGGATCTCGAAAGGAGGCACGAGCTCCGAGACATCCCGCGTGCGATCGGCCCGGATGCGGGCCTGGAGTCGCTCCCAGCTCCCAGGCTCGTGCGCGAACTCGGTCGCGCGCTCGCCGTTTGCGACCGGGTTGAGCGCGACCACGGTGGCGACGCGGGCATCCAGGGCGGCCGCGGCGACCGCAATCCCGCCGCCCAGGCCCCAGCCGATCAGCCCCATGCGCGCCGGATCGACCTCGGAGACGCCTTCCAGGAAGCTCAGGCCGGCGAGGACGTCCGCGACCTGCTCCTCCGGCATGAGCCGGCCCGCCCGGCCCTCGCTCTTGCCGAAGCCGCGGTAGTCGAAGCCCAGGCAGACGTACCCGAGCGGCACGAGGGCCCGTGCAAAGCGGGCCGGCTGGATCTGCTTGAGCCCCTGGTATCCCGAGCACACGATCACGCTCGGCAGCCGAGCTTCGGCCGGGAGGTCCGGAAGGTAGAGGTCGCCGTCGAGCTGCAGCCCTTCGCTCTCGAATGAGACGGGCCGAGTTTGCATCAGCTCGGCGGCCGGTAGCCGAGCTCCTCCGAAACGGACAGGGCGGCTTTCGCGATCGCGGTCCCGGCGACCTCGAGCCGTCCCTCCAGCCGGAAGCGCGGCGCGGAGATGTTGAGCGCGGCGACGACGCCACCGCGAAAATCGCGAACGGGGGCGCCGAGGCCGACTAGACCCGGCTCGAGCTCCTCGTCGACGATTGCGTAGCCGGACCGGCTCGCTGCTCGTACACGCTCGAAGAGGTCGGTGGCTCCTCGGGGCGTGTTCGGCCCGAGGCGAGAAAACTCAGTGTCTGAAAAGAGCCGTTCCAGCTCCTCGAGCCCGAAGTCGAGCAGGAGCGCGCGGCCTGCGGAGCTTGCGTACGCAGGAACCGTGTGGCCAACCCACGAGGCTCCTTGCAGCGTGCGTGTCGGGGAAGTCGAGAGCACCGTCAGGACGTCGGTTCCGCGCAGGACCGAGAGATGGGCCGTCTCACCGAGGGCCTCGACGAGCTCGTCCACGACGGGAGAGGCGGCCGCGAGCAGGCGCGGATCGCCGGCCTGGGCGGCGAGCGCAAAGAGACGCCAGCCGAGCCGGTACCGACGCGTCTCGGGATCACGCTCGACGAGGCCGCTGCCTGCCAACGCCTTCAGGCTGCGCGAGATCTGGCTCTTGTCCTCGCCCATGAGCTCGGCGATCCGCACGACCCCGAGACCGGCCGGCTCGGACGCCCCGGCATCGCCGAGGGCGAAAAGGACCGCGAGGCCCCGCCGGAGAGTCGTTGCGCTTTCTTCAACCATGCATGCTCTATTTACCACATCCTACAATCGCAGCGGGATGTTCGATCTCCACGTGCACTCCTCGCCGTGCCTCCTGCCCAGGCTGGCCGACGATGCGGAGACCGTCGCCTTCTACGAGGCGGCCGGTTTCCGGGGCTGCGTGCTCAAGAGCCACTTCGAGCCCACCGCCGGCCGCGCGCGAGCGGCACGCGCGGGACGACGGCCCGCGGTGTACGGCGGCATCGTCCTCAACTCGGCCGTCGGCGGGCTCAACCCCGATGCGGTCGAAGCCTCACTCGCCCTCGGAGCCCGTGTCGTCTGGATGCCGACGATCGATTCGCACGCCCATGTCGACGCGGGACTTCCGCGCCCTCATGGCGCAGCGCCGGTCGGGGCGCTACCTCCTGTGACGAGCGCGAACGAGACCGCCGTGCGGAGAATCCTCGACCTGGTCTCCGCCGCCGACGCCGTGCTGGCGACCGGACACCTGAGCCCTGCCGAGATCGGCTGGCTCGTCCCCGCCGCCCTCCAAGCGGGCGTTCGCCGCGTGCTCATCACGCATGCCTCCTTCACGGTGCCGGCCCTCGACGCCTCCGCGACGCGCTCGCTCGTCGCGCTGGGCGCGAAGGCCGAGGTGACCGCCTTCCAGCTCCTGCACCAGGAGGGAGCGAGCGGCGCGCGGCTCGCCGCATTCATCCGTGCGGTCGGCCCCGAGCACTGCGTGCTTTCCTCGGATGCCGGCCAGCCGGACTCTCCCCCTGCCCCCGAGGCGCTCCTGCGGCTCGCGGAGACACTCGTGAGCGAGGGTCTCGAGCGCGGCGACGTCGAGGCGATGGCGTCCGAACTCCCCGAGGCCCTGGTCACCGTCTAGGTCGATGACCGTTTCGAACAGGCTCAGGGACGAGCTCGCCGCGCTCGTCGGCGCCGAGAACGTTCTCTCCGACCCGCCCGCCTCGTACCTCTCCGACGCAACCGAGTCGCGCGGGGTCGAGGGCAGCGCCGAGGCAGTCGTCCTCCCCACCACCGCCGAAGGTGTCGCCGGGGTCGTCGCCTGGTGCTACGAGCACGACGTGCCCGTCGTCCCGCGCGGCGGGGGCACGGGTTTCGCAGCGGGCGCCGTCCCGGTCGGCCACGGGATCGTCCTCGGGCTCGAGCGGCTCGATCGCGTGCGCTCGTTCGATCCCCTCCTGTGGCGAATGAACGCCGAGGCAGGCGTTCGCACGGCTGAGGTGCGCCGCCTGGCGCGGGAGAGCGGGCTCGTCTTCCCGCCCGACCCGGGAGCGGCGGAGCAGTCGCAGATCGGCGGCAACATCGCCACGAATGCCGGCGGTCCTCACGCCTTCAAGTACGGCGTGACTGGTGCGTGGGTTCTCGGGCTCGAGGCGGTCGTGCCGCCCGGGGAGCTCGTGTCGGTCGGAGGCGCCGTCCGGAAGGACGTCGCGGGCTACGACCTCAAGAGCCTCTTGATCGGATCGGAGGGGACCCTCGGGATCGTGACCGCCGCCTGGCTACGCCTCCTACCCGCACCGGAGGCCTCCCTGCCGGTGGCTGCCTTCTACGACGGCGCCGCTCGGGGCTGCGAGGCAATCGCCCGCGTCTACGGGAGCGGGATCGTCGCCGCGGCGCTCGAGTTTCTGGATGCGGGCGCCCTCGAGGCCGCCGGCGGCTCGTTTCCAGGCGGCTTGCCCGGCGGTGCCGGGTTCCTCGTGCTGGCGGAGGCAGACGGATCGGTGCTGGAGGCGAAACGGGTCAAGAGCGAGCTGCTCGAAGCCCTCGACCCCGATGCGATCCGCGTCGACGCGCCGAACGAAGCCGCGGCGGCGGCCGAGCTCTGGCGCTGGCGGGACGGCGTGTCGATCGCGGTCACGGCGCGGCTCGGAGGCAAGGTGAGCGAGGACGTGGTCGTCCCCGTCGACCGGCTGGAGGAGGCGATCGAGGGAACTCTCGCGGTCGGCGCTCGACACGGACTCCCGGCTTGCAGCTGGGGCCACGCCGGGGACGGCAACCTGCACTCCACGCTCATGCTCGCCCGCGACGACGAGGATGCCCTGGCGCGGGCGGAGCGGGCCTCGGCCGAGCTCTTCGGACTCGCCGTCGACCTGGGTGGATCGATCTCGGGCGAGCACGGCATCGGCTGGACGAAGCGTGGCCAGCTTTCCCTCCAGCTGGGCCCGCGGGCGCTCGGGCTGCACGCCGAGGTGAAGAAGGCGTTCGACCCCAAGGGCCTCATGAACCCGGGCAAGAAAACCTGAGGTTTCTGCGCACCAACCGCTACGCAGCGGCGAGGTCGAAGAAGTTGGTGAGGATCCGGCGTCCGTCGGGATGCTCGTCGTCGAAGCGCTCCGGATGGAACTGCGTTCCCCACCAGCGCCGCTCCGGTGCCGCGATCGCCTGGATCTCACACGCCTCGGTACGAGCCAGGACGTGGAAGTCCGGCGGCAGGAGCGTGATCTCGTCGCGATGGTCGTGGTACACGGTCGGCCGAACCGAGAGCCCGGCGAGGAGCTCGCTCGCGTCGAGCACCTCGACGGGCCCGAAGCCCAGCTCCTCGCGCTCGGCCGGCACCATCGTCGCGATCCGGCCACCGGCGAACTCGGCGAGGAGCTGCATCCCTGCGCAGATCCCGAGCACCGGCACGTCTGCGGCGAGGACGGCGGCGCCGAGGCGATCGAGCGCGGCGGGATCGTGGACATCCCAGGGCGCGCTGGAGCCGCTCAGCACGACCGGGCCTCCGCCGAGCGCTCGGACGTCCAGGTACTGCACCACCTCGACCGGATGCCCGGCGATGGTCGAGAGCAGCGCCCCGATCTCCTCGTAGCGCGCCGCGCGCGCAGCGCCGAGGTACGACGGATGCTCGGTGAGCACGAGATCCACCTGCACTGAGAGGAACGTATCCGAGGACGGACGGTTCGGTACGCCGCTGACCAGAGGCCGATTGACACGTCTGAATCTCCGTGACATAACCGCTGTTTCAAACAGGAAAGGAGCTTCGGCATGGACGACGCCCAACGCCGTGTCAACGAGATCCGTGCGGGGCGGAACGAGATCGAGAACCACGTCATCGACGAATTCGTCGCCGGAAGACTCAGCCGCAGAGAGTTCATCCGGCGCGGGAGCGTCGTCGGCATGTCGATCCCGCTCCTGTCGTTCCTCGCGGCCGCCTGCGGCGGCGGAGGCGGGGGCACAAGCGCGCCCACGGGCGGCGGCCAGACGCTCGGCAACGCCCAGGCCGGCGGGACGATCCGTGCCGGGACGACGCCTCCGGCGACGAAGCTGAATCCGCTCCTCGTCCAGGATCAGGGAGGGCTGAGCGTCCTCAGCCAGTCCGGCGAGTTTCTCAACTTCTCGGACAGCGAGCTGAATCTCCGTCCCGTCCTCGCCGAGAGCTGGACGCCGAACGACGATGCTTCCGTCTGGACGTTCAAGATCCGCCAGGGCGTCACGTTCCAGGACGGCACGCCGATGGGCGCCAAGGACGTGGTCGGTACCTTCGACCGGCTCTCGAACCCCGACACGGGCGGGAACGCCCTCTCCGCGATCGGCGGCATCATCGAGCCAGGCTCGACGAAGGCGATCGACGACGCGACCGTCGAGTTCACGCTCAGCGCGCCGAACGGAAACTTCCCGTATCTCGTCAGCTCCGACAACTACAACGCGATCATCCTGCCGGCCGACTTCGACCCGGACACCTGGGAGCAGAGCTTCATGGGCACGGGCCCGTGGAAGCTGCAGAAGTACACGCCCAAGGTCGGCGTCACATACACGAAGAACCCGAACTACTGGAGCCCGAACCAGCCGCTCGCCGACGCGCTCGAGATGAAGTTCTACGCCGACGAGCAGGCGGCCGTGCTCGCGATCCAGAGCGGACAGACCGACGTCCAGCTCCAGTTCTCGGTCGCGGGCGGCCAGGCCCTCCTGAACAACCCCGACATCACCGTCATCAAGACGCGGTCGGCGGCTCATCGGCAGGTGCACATGCGCACCGACATGGACCCCTTCAAGGACAAGCGCGTGCGCCAGGCGATGGGCCTCCTGCTCGACCGCCAGGCGATCGTGGACGGCCTCTTCGACGGCCTGTCGGATATCGGCGACGACCATCCCTTCGCCCCCGTCTTCCCCTCGGCCGACACCTCCATCGAGCAGCGCGAGAAGAATGTCGAGCAGGCGAAGCAGCTCATGGCCGACGCAGGGATGAGCAACGGCTTCTCCGTCAAGCTCGAGACGTGGCGGGGCTTCGAGATCCCCGACTACGCGGTCCTGATTCAGAACGCCGCCAAGGAGGTCGGCGGGAACATTCAGCTCTCGATCACCGACTCGGCCTCCTATTACGGGGACGGCACCTACGGAAACTCGAGATGGCTCGACTCGACGATGGGCATCACCGAGTACGGTCACCGCGGGGTACCCAACGTCTTCCTCGACGCGCCGCTTCGAAGCGACGGCACCTGGAACTCCGCCCACTTCAAGAACGACACCTACGACGGCCTCGTCGACGACTACGTGGCGGCGGTCGACGTCCAGTCGCAGAAGGGCGTCGCGCGCAAGATCGAGGAGCTTCTGCTCGATGAGACCCCGATCATCTTCAGCTACTTCTACAACTTCCTCACGGCGACGAGGAAGAACGTGACGGGCGTGGAGCCGAGCGCGATGGGCCACCTGGACATGCGCGAGGCAGGATTCGTGAGCTAGTGCCGCTCCCGCCACGAGATCGTTTCGGAATGGGGCCTCGTCGCCGGAGTGCGCTGGGGGGCGCGAGGCGAGGACGCAGGGAGCGCGCGTATCCATGCGATACGTGCGCGACCGAGGACGAAGCATTCGCGTCGTCCAGCGCGCTCCGGCGGCTCAGGTCGTCATTTTGAGACGGTCTCTAAGCCCCTGTTACCGGACGGCAGTCCGGTAGCACCGCGAACGCCTGCGCATGGCCCGATTCCTCCTCAAGCGCCTCGGACTCGCAGTCGTCACCCTCTGGATTCTCAGCATCATCGTCTTCGTCGGCGCGCAGGTACTCCCGGGGAACGTCGGCCGCGCGATCCTCGGTCCTCTCGCCGACAAGTCGGTCGTCGACTCGCTGAACGAGCAGCTCGGCGTCGACCGCCCGCTCGTCGTTCAGTACGCCGACTGGATCTCGAGCTTCTTCCAGGGCGACCTCGGACAGTCACTCGTCTTCGGGCGTCCGGTGAGCGGTCTCGTCTCCGACGCCCTCGTGAATTCGCTCAAGCTGGCCGCGGTCGCATTCGTGATCGTCGTGCCCCTCTCGATCGTAGGCGGAATCATCGCCGCCCTCCACGAGGGCCGCCTCCTCGATCGCTTCATCACGGTGTCGGGGCTCTCGGCGACTGTCATACCCGAGTTCGTCTCCGGCATCCTCGTGATTCTCGTCTTCGGGCTCTGGCTTGATCTTCTCCCGATCACCGCACAAGCGCCCGAAGGGAGCGGCTTCTTCACGCAGCTCGAGTACCTCATCCTTCCCGCCATTCCTCTCGTCTTCGTCTTGTTCGGCTACATCGCCCGCATGGCGCGGGCCGGGACGATCGAGGCGCTCGACGCCGACTACACGCGCACTGCGATGCTCAAGGGCCTCCCCCAGCGAGTCGTCATCCGCCGCCACGTGCTCCGGAACGCCTTGCTGCCGACCATCGCCGTCGTCGCCACGCAGACGGGGTACCTGATCGGCGGCCTCGTCGTCATCGAGACGCTCTTCAACTATCAGGGGATCGGCCGCCTCATCTTCCAGGCGGCGAGACAGAAGGACTTCCCGCTGCTCGAGAGCGGCGTGCTCGTGATCGGGATCGTCTACCTCATCGCCACTTTGCTGGCCGATCTCGCTTACTCGCTCCTCAATCCGCGCATCCGCTACGCGGCCAGCGAATGACGACCGTCCCCGATCCGCTCGTCCTTCCGGAGCAGCTCACCGAGAGGCGGCCGGACGAAGCGCGGATCGCCCGCCGCGAGCGGCTGAAGATCATTCTGCGCTCGAAGACGTTCCTCGTCGGGAGCGTGATCCTCCTCTTCTGGATCTTCTGTGCCATCTTCGGCGAGGCCGTCGCTCCGAAGGATCCCTTCGCGAGCGACCCGCTCAATCGGCTCGCGAGCCCGAGCGGGGACTTCTGGTTCGGAACCGATCGGCTCGGCCGTGACGTGTTTTCCCGCGTGCTCGCCGGTGCGAGGGAGATCCTCACGGTCGCGCCGCTCGCGACGCTGCTCGGAACGGCCCTCGGAACGGCGCTCGGCCTGATCACGGGCTACTTCCAGGGGATCGTCGACGACGTGATCATGCGCGTCATGGACGCGCTGCTCGCGGTGCCGCTCGTCATCCTCGCCCTCCTCGCGCTCGTCGCGCTCGGGCCTTCCAACGCCACCGTGATCATCGTCATCGGCATCGTGTTCACGCCGCTCGTCGCGCGCACCGTCCGGGCGGCGGTCCTCTCCGAGAGCCGGCTCGAGTACGTCCAGGCGGCGAGGCTGCGCAACGAGCACGCCCCGTACGTCATGTTCGCGGAGATCCTGCCGAACGTCCTACCTCCCGTGATCGTCGAGTTCACGGTCCGGCTCGGGTACGCGGTCTTCACGATCGCGGCCCTCTCGTTCCTCGGCTTCGGGATCCAGCCGCCGGCTCCCGACTGGGGCCTGCAGATCTTCGAGAGCTACGGCTTCATCAGCGCCAACATCTGGTGGCCCGTCCTCTTCCCCGCACTTGCGATCGCGTCGCTCGTCGTTGCCGTCAACCTCGTCGCGGACGGCGTGGCCCACGCCTTCGAGGATTGAGCTCGACACCCGCCATCCAGGACGTCCCGGCCGGGCCCGCGCTCGAGCTTCGCGACCTCGATGTCGCCTACCGCGTGCGCGGCGTCTGGCGGCCGGTGCTGCGCGGGGTCTCGCTCGAGATCGGCCACGGCGAGGCTTACGGGCTCGTGGGCGAGTCGGGGTGCGGGAAGACGACCGCTGCCTTCGCCGTCATGCGCTACCTGCCCCGCAACGGGCGCATCACGGGCGGGTCGATCCACGTCCGCGGTGAGGACCTCGCGGCGCTGAGCGGGGCCCAGGTACGCGGGCTGCGCGCCCGGACGGTCTCGATGGTCTACCAGAACCCCGGCAGCGCGCTCAACCCGTCGATCCGAGGCGGCGACCAGGTGATCGAGGCGTTCACGATCGCCGGCAGCTCGAAGGACGAGGCGAGAGAGCGGGCCCGGGCGATGCTGGCCAAGGTTCAGATCTCGGACCCCGAGAGGGTCATGAGGCGCTACCCGCATCAGCTCTCGGGTGGGATGCAACAGCGCGTCGTCATCGCGATGGCGCTGGCCAAGGATCCCACGCTGCTGATCCTCGACGAGCCGACGACCGGGCTCGACGCCACCGTCGAGGCCGAGGTGCTCGACCTCGTCAACGCACTCCGGCAGGAGTTCCAGACGAGCGTCCTCTTCATCAGCCACAACCTGGCCGTGATCGCCCGTATGTGCGAGCGGGTCGGGATCCTCTACGCCGGCCGGCTGGTCGAACAGGGGTCGGCGCGGCGTGTGTTCGAAGATCCCCGGCACCCGTACACGGTCGGCCTCCTGCGCGGAATCCCACGCGCGGGCCTGCGCAAGGACGTGCAGAGGCTTGACACCATCCCGGGCTACCTGCCGCAGCTCGGCGCCGAGCTCCCGGCCTGCGTCTTCGTCGACCGCTGCGGGCTCGCGGAGCCGATCTGCCGGCAGGAGGAGCCGGACTTCTACGACCTCGGCGAGGGCCGCGCGAGCCGCTGCTACTTCCACGAGCGCGCCCACGAGCTGCCCCGGACGACGACGCCGAGCCCGGCTCGCGAGCGCGGAAACGGCGACGCTCCGGTCGTCCTCCAGGCGGACCACGTGGGCAAGACTTTCCGGCAGGAAGGCCACGAGGTGAAGGCGCTCGAGGACGTCTCGCTCTTCATCCGCCAGGGTGAGACGCTCGGGCTCGTCGGCGAGTCGGGAAGCGGAAAGACGACGCTCGCCCGCCTCCTTCTCGGCCTTACGCAGCCCGACCCGGGCTCGAGCGTCGAGCTCGACGGGACGCCGCTCGCGGGACGGCTCGCGCGCCGCGGCGCGGAGCAGGTGCGCGCGGTGCAGATCGTCTTCCAGAATCCCGACTCGGCGCTCAACCGTCGCTTCTCCGTGCAGAGGATCGTCGGCCGCGCCCTCCGCAAGCTGCTCGGCTTGACCGGACGGCGCCGGGACGAGCGGGTGCGCGAGCTCGCCGAGTCCGTCCGGTTCGACGAGCGCCTGCTCGGAGCGCGGCCGGCGCAACTCTCGGGCGGGTTGAAGCAGCGCGTCGCGATCGCGCGCGCCTTCGCCGGCGAGCCGCGCGTCGTCGTCTGCGACGAGCCGACCTCGGCCCTCGACGTCTCCGTCCAGGCCGCGATCCTCAACCTCCTCGCCGACCTCCAGAGCGCGCAGGGCGTCACGTACCTCTTCATCTCTCACGACCTCGGCGTCGTCCGCTACCTCTCCGACCGGATCGCGGTCCTCTACCTCGGCCACCTCATGGAGCTCGGCGAGGCAGGGACGGTCTTCGACCCGCCGCACCATCCCTACACCGAGGCGCTTCTCTCGGCCGTGCCGACGCTCTCGGGCGGGGAGCGGACGCGGATCCGCCTCGAGGGAGAGATCCCGAGCGCGGCCGACCCGCCCTCCGGCTGCGTCTTTCACACGCGCTGCCCGCGCAAGCTCGGCGAGATCTGCGAACGCGAGGAGCCGCCGCTCGCCGAGGTCGAGCCCGGCCACTACATGCGCTGCCACATCCCGATCGAGGACTTGCGCCGCCTGCAAGGGGAAGGCGCGCCGCTCGCGGCTCAGTCGAAGACGACGACCTGACGGACTCCGTCGCCGGCGCGCATCCGCTCCAGGGCGTCGGGCAGCCCCGCGAGGGCGAGCTTGCGGCTGACGAGGGCGTCGAGCTCGAGCTCGCCCGCGTGGTAGAGCTCGACGAGACGCGGGATGTCCGTCCGGATCCGGGCCGACCCCAGGAACGTGCCGCGGAGCGTCTTCTCCGAGATGAAGTGCCACGGGTCGATCGCCAGCGTCTGCCCCTTCGGCATCATGCCGACGACGACGACCGTTCCGCCCGCTCGAGCGCTCTCCCATGCCTGCTGGATCGTCGCCTCGGAGCCGATCGCCTCGAAGACGAAGTCGGGGCCCCCGCCCGTCAGGTCGCGGACAGCGGTGACGACGTCCACGCCGTCGCCCGCCTTGACCGTCTCCGTTGCTCCGAGGGAGCGGGCGAGCTCGAGCTTCTCGGGCCGCGCGTCGACGGCGACGATCGTGGACGCTCGCGCGAGGCGCGCGCCCTGGACGACGTTCGCGCCGACCCCACCGCAACCCCAGACCGCGACGGCGGCGCCCTCTTCCACCCCGGCTGTGTTGACGACCGCGCCGTAGCCGGTGAGGACGGAGCAGCCGATCAGCGCGACCGCCTCGAGCGCAACGTCGTCCCTGATCCGCACGGCGGTCGAGGAGGGGACGACCGCGTGATCCGCGAACGAGGAGATCGAGTTGAAGTGCCGGAGCGTCGTCCCGTTCACGCTGAGGCGGCTCGTCCCGTCCGCCAGCGTCCCCCCCGCCGCCATGCGCGCTCCCAGCTCGCAGAAGTTCGGGCGCCCGCGCCGGCACTCGGCGCACTCGCCGCACGACGGGACGAGCACCAGGACGACGTGGTCGCCGGGCGCGGGCGAGTCGACTCCAGGGCCGGTCTCGACGACGACGCCCGCTGCCTCGTGCCCGAGCACGAGCGGGAGCGGCTCGGGAAGCTCGCCGTCCACGACGTGCAGGTCGGTCGCGCAGAGTCCGCAGGCCGCGATCTCGACGAGCACCTCGCCTTCCTTCGGGCTGGCGAGGTCGACCTCGAGGATCTCGACTGGCCTGCCCGGCTCCCAGAGGACGGCCGCCTGCGTCTTCATGGCGCGAGCGTACCTGGGCGACCGGCTTAGAATCCGCTCGTGCGCGCCGCCGTCCTCAGAGGGGTCGGAGAGCCCCTCAGCGTCGAGGAGGTCGAGCTGGCGGCGCCGGGCGACGGCGAGGTGCTCGTCCGCATCGAGGCGAGCGGCGTCTGCCACAGCGACTGGAACGTGATCGCAGGCGTGACGCCGAACCCGCTGCCCGTGGTGCTCGGCCACGAGGGCGCCGGAGTCGTCGAGGAGGTGGGCGCCGGCGTCGCGAGCGTCGCGCCCGGCGACCACGTCGTCCTCTCCTGGCTCCCCGGCTGCGGCCACTGCGCGCTCTGCCGCGAGGGGCGCCCGAACCTTTGCGAGACGTCTTTCCCCGCCATGCTCGAGGGAACGCTTCCGGACGGGACGACCCGCCTCTCCCAGAACGGCGACGCGCTCTACCACTACTCCTTCCTCTCGACCTTCGCCGAGCGCTGTGTCGTGCCCGAGGTGAGCTGCGTCAAGATCCGCCCGGACGCCTCGCTCGACGTCGCGGCACTCGTCGGCTGCGCGGTCATGACGGGAGTCGGCGCAGCGATCAACCGCGCGAGGGTGGAGCCCGGCAGCTCGGTGGTCGTCTTCGGGGCAGGCGGGGTCGGGCTGTCAGCTGTGCTCGGCTCGAAGCTCGGCGGGGCGCGGACGATCGTCGCGGTCGACCCCGTTCCACTCAAGCGCGAACTCGCGCTCGAGCTCGGCGCCACCCACGCAGTCGACCCGGCCGAGGAGGACGCGGTCGAGGCGGTGCGCGGAATCACCGACAGCCGTGGCGCCGACTACGCATTCGAGGCGGCCGGCATCCCGGCGCTCGTGACGCAGGCCTACGACGCGGTGCGGCGCGGCGGGACGATCGTCTCGATCGGGATAGCGCCCGAGGGCGCCGAGATCGCGCTTCCGGCCCCGCGCCTGCCACGCGAGGAGAAGATCGTGACCGGCAGCTTCTACGGCTCCTGCCGCCCGCACACGGACATGCCGCGGGTGCTCGACCTCTACATGGACGGCCGCCTCGACCTCGACCGCCTCGTCTCGAGGACGTACGGGCTCGACGAGATCAACGAAGCCTTCGCCGCGATGAACGCCGGCGAGGTCGCCCGGGCGGTGATTCGCCCCTGAGCCAAATCCTGATCGGCGAGGGGTTCGCCGGCAGCGGGCCGAACGCTGCCCACATCAACACGGTGCTCGGCCCGCGCGAAGGCCCGGTCGGGACTGCCTGGGCGACCGCGCTCGCGACCCCTCGGGCCGGGCACAGCTCGTTCGTGGTCGTCGCGCGCCCGAATCTGCCGGTCAAGCCGCCGACGCTCTTCGTCAACAAGGCCGAGATCCGCGGCGACGCCCACGGCTTCCTCCACTGGGGCGCCGCCCAGGCGGCCGTCGCCCGCGGGGTGCTCGAGTCGGTGGCGGACGGGACGATCCCACAGGGTGAGGTGGACGATCTCGCGTTGATCACCGCGGTCTGGGTCGACTCGGCGGCGTCCGACGAGGAGGAAGTCTTCGCGAACAACGTCGAGGCGACGCGCGCGGCCCTCGCCTCGGCCGCGGAGGGCCGGCCGCGCCTCGACGAGCTTCTGGCCGTCCGGAGCGAGCCGCAGAACCCGTTCTTCCGCCGCGCGTGAAGATCGAGCGCGTTCGCCTCGAGCGCCGCTCGACTGAGCTCGACCCGCCCTTCCATGCGGCCTGGGACCCCGAGCCGCGCCGCTTCTTCGAGGCGACGCTCGTGCTCGTGGAGACGGACGAAGGCCTCACGGGCATTGGCTCCGGAGACACGATGGACGGCTTCGAGCGCTACGAGCACCTCTTCGTGGACACCGACCCCCTGGCGATCGAGCGACACGTCGCCGTGCTGGAGACGCTCAACTTCCACGCCGGGCGCTACTGGCCGCTCGAGGCAGCTCTCTGGGATCTCGCCGGCAAGGCCGCGGGGAAGCCCGTGGCCGAGCTCCTCGGCGGGCAGCTGACGCGAATCCCGGCCTACGCCTCGACCGGCGAGCAGCGCTCGCCGGTCGAGCGGGCAGAGTCGGCGCTTCGGCTGCGGGACGAGGGGTTCAAGGCGCTCAAGGTCCGTATCGACCGCAGCCGGCTCGACGAGGGCCTCGCCGCCGTAGCGGCTGTTCGCGACGCCGTCGGCGACACGATGGAGATCATGGTCGACCTCAACCAGGGCTGGCGCATGCCGGGGGACATCGGACCAGCGCTGGCTGCCACCGCCGTCGGCGGCGTCGCCCGTCGCCTGCGCGACCTCGACGTCTTCTGGCTCGAGGAGCCGCTCCCGCGCGAGGACGTGCAGGGGTACGCGACCCTCCGCCGGGAGAGCGGCCTCCGGATCGCAGGCGGGGAGATGGCCCGGACGAGCGCGGAGCTCGAGGCCTTCGAGGCAGCCGATGCGCTCGACGTCTACCAGCCCGACGCCGTGCTCTCGCGCGGGCTCCTGCGGGAGCGTGAGCTCGCCGAGCGCGTCACCGCCCGCGGCCACTTCTTCACGCCGCACACGTGGACGAACGGCATCGGGCTCCTGGCCAACCTCCACCTCACTGCCGGGGTCGGCGGCGGCCCATATTTGGAGTTTCCGTATGACCCTCCGGGCTGGACGCCCGGGCGCCGGGACTTCATGCTGGCGGAGCCCGTGCGCGTCGACGGCGAGGGCTTCCTCGCCATCCCGGGGCGTCCCGGGCTCGGGTTCGATCTCGCCGATGACCTCCTTTGACGTCCACCAGCACCTCTGGCCCGAGCAGCTCGTCGCCGCCCTGCGACGCCGCAACCGGCCGCCGCGAATCGACGGGGACGAGCTCGTCCTCGGCGAAGGCACCTTCGAGGCGAACCTCCAGCAACATGACCTCGACACTCGCCTGGGCCTCCTCGATGCGGCCGGCATCGACGTAGCGATCGTCTCGCTGCAGCCGACGCTCGCCTGCGACGGCATCCCGGAGCTCGTCGATGCCTATCACGACGGAATCCTCGAGCTGATCGCCGCGGCGGGGGGGCGTCTGCGCGCGTTCGCGGTCGCAGAGTGTCGAGACGGCTTCGCGGGCGCGTGTGTCGCGGCGCCCTCCGTCGTCGCCGGACTCGAGCCGCTCGCCGAGGAGCTCGTCTCTGCCGGGCAGACGCTGTTCGTCCACCCCGGCCCGGTGCCGTCCCCGCCGTCCGGCTCTCCGGCGTGGTGGCCCGCGCTCGTCGATTACCCGGCACAGATGCAGGCGGCGTACGCGGCCTGGCTCGTCCGCGGCCGCCCCGACCTGAGCATGGTGTTCGGATTCCTGGCAGGCGGCGGGCCGTTCCAGCTCGAGCGGCTCCGCGCCCGCGGCGGCGACGTGCCGGCTCTCTCCGTCTACTTCGACACCGCCTCGTACGGCCCGCTCGCTCTCCGCCTCACAGAGGAAGCTTGTGGGGCCGGCTGTCTCGTCTTCGGGAGCGACGCACCGGTGATGGACACGCAGGCCGCGGTCGCGGCAGTGGAGGCAGCGGGCGTCGCCGAAAAGGCCCTGCGCGAGAATCCGCAGGAGCTCTTCGCCTAAGCGAGCGGCTGCCCTACGCAGGGACGCCGGCATGGTTCCCCTCGCGGCGGAACGCGCGGTAGACCCCTTCCGCTTGCACGACGAGCCCCGCCAGCTCGAGCTCGACGAGGGCAGCAGCGACTTCGCCGCTCGGCAAGTGACCCGCCCGGGTGAGCTCGTCGGCGGCACGCGCTCCTTCAGCGAGGAGGGCGAGAACGGCCGCCGCGGCTTCCGAGACGGGAACGACCGAGCCGAGCGGAGCCGGCTCGATGCCGGCCGCTTCCAGAACGTCACGGACGGAGGTCAGCGGTGCCGCTCCCTGACGCAGGAGATCGTTCGTGCCGGCCGAGAGCGCAGACGTGATCTCGCCTGGCACCGCGAAGACGTCCCTTCCGAGCTCGAGGGCGAAGTCCGCCGTGATCAGGGCGCCGGAGCGCTCCCTCGCCTCGACCACGACCGTCGCCAGGGCGAGCCCGGCAATGATCCTGTTTCGAGCCGGAAACCGCCAGGGTGCCGGCTCAACTCCCGGTGGATATTCGGAGATGACGGCACCGGACGCCACGATCCGCCTCGCGAGCTCGGCGTGGCTGCGAGGGTAGTCGCGGTCGATGCCGCAGCCGAGAACGGCCACAGTCTTCCCGCCGCCCTCGAGTGACCCGCGGTGCGCCTCGCCGTCTACCCCACGCGCGAGGCCGCTGACCACCACGACACCGGCCGCCGCCAGGTCGCGCCCGAGCGTGCGCGCCACCTGTGCTCCGTACGCCGAGCAGCTGCGAGCCCCGACCACCGCGACGCTCGGCTGCGAGAGCGCGGCGACATCACCGCGGACGAAAAGCGATGCGGGTGGATCGTGCAGCTCGCCTAGCAACGCCGGGTAGGCGCGATGACCCCGGCCGATCGTCGCGATCGGGGTCACGTCCATGATCCGAGCTCCTTCGGCGAGCGGTACGAGAGCGCCTCGGCGACGTGCTCGGCTGCCACGGTTCCAGCCCCTGCGAGCGCAGCGATCGTGACCGATACCCGCGCGACACGAGCACGGCCGCGGCCCGAGAGCGGAAGCGAGTCGACCGCGCGCGTGAGCAGCGCGGCTCCCGGTTCGGAGAGCGAAGGCGGGTCTCGGAGCCGGAGCGCTGCGGTCTCGACGCGCTTGCGGACGATCTCGGACGACTCGCCTGGCGAGCCGTTCAGCTCGGTCGCGCGGGCTCGCGGCACCTGGACGACGAGGTCGAAGCGGTCGAGGAGCGCCCGCGAGAGCTTGTCTCGGTAGGCGGCGAGCCGCTGGGGCGAGCACGAGCACTCGGCGGCAGGGTCGCCGCGGCCTCCGCAGGGACAGAGGTTCATCGTCCCGACGAGCACGAACCGCGCCGGAAAGAGCGCCTGGCCCTGCACGCGCGCGATCGCTATCGCTCCGTCCTCGAGCGGCTGTCGCAACGCCTCGAGCGCGGGGCGGTAGAACTCGGCCAGCTCGTCCAGGAAGAGCACGCCCTGGTGGGCGAGGCTCGCCTCGCCTGGCCGCGGCCCGGTGCCTCCGCCGACGATCGCCGCCGTCGAGGCGGTGTGATGCGGGGCGCGAAAGGGCGGCCGGTCGACGAGAGGCCGGCCCGCGGGAAGGACTCCGGCGACCGAATGGATTCTGGTCACCTCGAGCGCCTGTTCGATCGTCAGTGCCGGCAGGATCCCCGGCAGCCTCCGGGCGAGCATTGTCTTGCCCGTCCCCGGCGGCCCGGCGAGCAGCAGGTTGTGACGGCCGGCGGCGGCCAGCTCGAGTGCTCGCCGCGCCCGCTCCTGCCCGCGAACGTCGGTGAGATCGGGGCCGCCGTTGCCGGAGAACGCCTGCGGCGGCTCGACCGGACGCGGCTCCGCAATCCCGCGAAGATACGCGAGCGCCTCGGACAGGTGCTCGACCGGCACCACCTCGATTCCGGCGAGCGCCGCCTCGCCGGCCGATTCGGGCGGACAGATGAGCCGGTCGAGGCCGGCCCGGCGCGCTGCTTCGGCGGCGACCAGCGCGCCGGGCACGGGACGGACGCGCCCGTCGAGCGCCAGCTCCCCGAGCGCGGCATGCTGCGCGAGGCGATCGGCCGGAACCTGATGCGACGCAGCAAGCACCGCGAGGGCGATCGGGAGGTCGAAACCCGAGCCCTCCTTGCGGAGCCCTGCCGGCGCGAGGTTGACCGTGATGCGGCGGAGCGGCCACTCGAGCTCGGCGCTCGTGATCCCGCTTCTGACGCGCTCCTTCGCCTCCTGGCAGGCCTTGTCGGGGAGACCGACGATCGCGAACGCCGGGACGCCTCGCTGGAGGTGGGCCTCGACCTCGACCGGCCGGGCCTCGAGACCGACGAGCGCATGGGTTGTGGCGCGTGCGAGCACGTCTCCACGCTAGGCGGTGAAAACGCACAGAACGCAGGCGCAATGACGCGATACTCTGCGCGAGTGGACACGTTTCTCGCAATCGCGAGCAAGCGGGACCAGCGGGTCTACTCGGAACGCGAGCTCTCCGAAGACCTCGTCCGGCGCATCCTGGAGGCGGGCCGCGTCTCCGGAAGCGCTTCGAACCGGCAGCCCTGGACGTTTCTCGCCGTCGAGTCCGAAGAGCTTCGGGGCCAGGTCGCCGAGACTGTCTACGCCCCCGACAACGTCCGCGGCGCGCGCCTCGTCGTCGCGATCGTCGTGACCGGCAGCCCCGGCTTCGACTGCGGCCGCGCGGCGCAGAACATGATGCTGGCCGCCTGGAACGAGGGCGTGACGTCATGCCCGAACGGCATGCCCCATCCGCAGAAGACCTCGGACGTGCTCGGACTCTCGGGCGAGGAGCACGTGCTCAACATCCTCTCGTTCGGCTATCCGGCCCGGCGGCGCGACCCGGAGTCACGGCCCGCGGACCACTGGCTCAAACGGGCGAAGCGCAAGCCGCTCAACGAAGTCAGTCGCCGGCTCTAGCCGGGCCTCGCTGCGCGTCCTCGCGCGGCCTCCACCGTCACGTCAGCCCGGCGCACCGCTCGCCAGACGCTGCGAGGCGGTCTCGTCACGGAGTGCACAGCGAAGCCGCAGCAGATGCTCCGCGACACCCGGGCGCATGAAGAGCTCGCTCTCGAGCGTGTCGAGCACGCAATGGCCGTCTGCGAAGTCGTCGATCCAGAACGAGCAGGCAGGGCCGGGGCACGGCGCCTCCTGGTCGATCGCCGCTTCGAGTATGCAGGCTTCCTCCGCCAAGTCTCCTCCATTCCCTCGTGGCTGGCCTCCAGCGTGGCGCACGGGAGCAATTGGAGCCTCGGGGAAAGCCGCCTTCCGGATGCGGCTTACTACCGATTCGAGCGGAACGCACGGAGTCGCCACGCACGGCACCGCTAGCCCATCGGGACGCGCTCGATCTTCGTCCCGCGCACGCCGACCACCTCGAAGACGACGTCCAGCTGGAGCATCGCCGGATTGCGAGCGAGCCAGATCTCCGCGGCGCGTCGGAGCCTCCGCACCTTTTCGGGCCCGACCGCCTCGCGCGGGTCGCCGTAGCCGTCCCCGCTTCGGGCCTTCACCTCGCAGAAGACGAGGCGTCGGCCGCGCCGCAGGACGATGTCGAGCTCGTTCCGCCCGGCCCGCGCATTCGCCTCGAGCACGCGGTAGCCGCGCAGACGGTAGTAGCGGCGGACGCGCCGCTCGGCTCTAGGCCCGAGCGCCCGCGCCTGCGATCTGCTCGGCATAGCAGCGGGCCTCGAAGGAGAGGCGGTGGATGTCGCTCGGCCCGCGCTCTCGGACGACGGCTGAGTGTCCGGGCGTGATGTAGCCGACGTGAGAGGCGAAGCCGTAGGCAGGATAGAGCGCGTCCATTCGGTGCATCGCCCGGTCGCGGACGACCTTCGCGACGATCGAGGCGGCCGCGATCGCGGCGCTGCGCGTGTCGCCGTCGACGACCGCCTTGTGCTCCGGCGCGAGCGGTCCCAGCCGGAACCCGTCCACGAGGCACACCTCGGCCGGCGGGCAGAGGTCGGCGAGCGTCTCGCGGAGGCCCCGCAGGTTGGAGCGGTGCAGCCCGTCCGAGTCGATCACTCGCGGAGGGATGATGCGGACGGCGATCCTCGTGGCGCAGCCGTTCACGGCGCGGAAGAGCGTCGCCCGCTCGGACGGCGAGAGCTGCTTCGAGTCGTTCAGGAGCGCCAGCGGACGCACCTTGTGGTCGCGCAGCTGCGCGTAGTCGAAGAGAACGGCGGCCGTGACGAGCGGTCCCGCGAGACTGCCGCGCCCGGCCTCGTCGGCCCCCGCGACGAAGCGGGCTCCGAGCCGGCGGTCGAAGTTGAGGAGCTTCCGGCCCGTCTTCCGCACGGGCCCGAGGATAGCGGTTAGGTGCGCTGCTTCTCGCGCACGCGCGCCTTCTTGCCCACCTTGGAGCGCAAGTAGTAGAGCTTCGCGCGATTGACGTCGCCGATCGCCTGCACCTCGATCTTCTCGATCTTGGGCGAATGCACGGGGAACGTCCGCTCGACGCCGACGCCGAAGGAGTTCTTCCGCACCGTGAAGGTCTCGCGGACACCGGCGCCCTGGCGCTTGATCACGATCCCCTCGAAGACCTGGACGCGTCGCCGCTGGCCCTCGATCACCTGGAAGTGGACCCGGACGGTGTCCCCCGCCTTGAACTGCGGGATGCCGTCGCGCAGCTGCTTGCGCTCGAGGATGTCGATGGGCGTGCTCATGAGAGGGGACGGCGCGCGGGCCGACGCACCATGGTACCGAAGCGGCAGGCCGCGGGTCAGCGGAATGAGATCCGCTGCGGCGGCCAGTAGACCGCGAAGACGGGCCCGATCAGGTCGTCGCGGGGCACCGAGCCCCACTCGCGACTGTCACAGGACTGGGAGCGGTTGTCTCCCATCATGAAGTAGTGACCCGGGGGAACCTTCCAGCTGTCGGTCCTGTCGTCGCGCTCCGACATGGGCACATAGGGCTCGTCGAGCTTCTTCCCGTCGATGAAGATGGAGCCGCGGCGCTCGCTGACCACCTCGCCTGGGAGTCCGATGAGCCGCTTGACGAAGGTGCCGCCGGCGCCGCAGGCCTCGAAGGCCTTCTGCGGCGTCTCGAAGACGACGATGTCGCCACGGTGCGGGTCGCGGAAGTGGTAGATGAAGCGGTTCGCGAGCACGCGGTCGGAGTAGCTCGCGAGGCAGCCCGGCTGCGGCTCGGCGCAGTGGAGCGTCGGCTCCATCGACGAGGAAGGGATGCGATACGGATTCACGACCCACGCCTTGATCGCAAGCACGGCGCCGACGGCGACGAGGATCGTCACGACCCAGTCGATGACCGTCGGCCACGGGGCCGGAAGGTCCGACGTGAGGCGGTCGACCGGGCCCCTCACGAAAGCGTTCGCTCTCGGCTTCGCTCGCGGCGCCAGGACTCGATGCGCGCATGGTCGCCCGAGAGGAGAATCTCGGGCACCGTCCAGCCGTTGAAGTCCGGCGGGCGCGTGTACTGCGGGAACTCGCGGCCGCCTTCGAGCGCGGCGGAGAACGTCTCGACCGCGCCGCTCTCGTCCCGGATCGCTCCGGGCAGGCGGCGCGCGATCGCGTCGACCAGCACCATTGCCGGGAGCTCGCCGCCGGAGAGGACGTAGGGGCCGATCGAGACGGCGTCCGTGGCGATGTGCTCGACGATCCGCTCATCGAAGCCCTCGAAGCGCGCCGAGAGGATCGTGAGCGCCACCTCGCCCGCGAGCTCCTCGACGAGCTCCTGGTCGAGCTGCGTCCCCTGCGGCGTGAGGGCGACGATCCGCCGCCCGCCGGGCTCGCCGTACACCGCGGTGAGCGCCGCGTGGACGACGTCGACGCGCAGCACCATCCCGGCGCCGCCGCCGTAGGGCTCGTCGTCGATCTGACCGCTCCCGAGCGGCGTGAAGTCACGGTAGTTCCAAAGCCGCAGGTCGAGCTCGGTGCCGAGCACGGCCGCGAGCGGCCGTGCCTCGGTCATCCAGGAGAAGGCATGCGGCAGCGGTGTGAAGACGTCGATCTGCACGGCAGAACGTTAGTCGGGCTCGGCGAAGCCACGCGCCACCAGGATGCGGCGGCGCTCGAGGTCGACGTCGAGCACGCAGCTCGAGACGAGCGGGAGCGCGCGGCCGGAGTCGAGCTCGAGCACGTCGTTCGCGACGCCCGGCGCCACGTCCTGCACGGCGCCGAGCCCGCGCCCGCCCTCCTCCTCGACCTGGAGGCCCACGAGCTCGAAGACGTAGTACCCCTCGCCGGCGGGTGGGAGCTTCGCCCGCTCGACGGCCAGGACCGTGCCGCGCTCCACCGCTCGGTCGAGGCGCACGACGAGCCTGCCGCCCGCCCGCTTCGAGGCGACGACGGTAGCGCCCTCCCCGTCCGCCAGCACGTGTGCCCCGACCTGGAAGCGCGCGGGATCCTCGCTCGCCTCCTCGACGACGAAGGAGCCGTCGAGGCCGTGCGGGCGCCCGACGCGGCCCACCGGAACCGTGTCAGGCACTACTCGTCGAGGATCTCGAGCTGAACGCGCTCGTTCCGGTGCGCGCCGCTCGCGCGGACGACCGTGCGCAGCGCCCTGGCGATGCGGCCCTGGCGCCCGATCACCTTGCCGACGTCCTCCTCGGCGACGCGGAGCTCGAGAACCGTCGCGCCCTCGCGCTCCGTGCGTGTGACGCTCACCGCGTCGGGCCTGTCGACGAGGTTCCGCGCCAGATACGCGACGATGTCCTCCACTACGAGATGTTCTTGGCCTTCAGGAGGCGCCTGACCGAATTGGTCGGCTGGGCGCCCTTCGAGATCCAGTCCTTTACCTTCGCCTCGTCGAGCTCGATGGTCGAGGGCTGCGTCTGCGGGTTGTAGCGCCCGACGATCTCGATGAACTTGCCGTCGCGCGGCGAGCGCGAGTCGGCCACCACGACCCGGTAGATCGGGTTCTTCTTCGACCCGACGCGGGCCAGTCTGATCTTCGCTGCCATCCGTTCCTTTCTATCGACGCTGCTCAGCGTGGGGGAACCCGTGATTCCCCACGGACCCCCTCCTTCGGGCTACGCCATGAAGCCTAGTCATCGTCGCTGCTGCGCCATGATCGACTGCAGGTTCGGGGTCTTGCCCCGCCCCATCTGCTTCATCATCTTCTCCATCTGCTTGCGCGCCTGCAGGAGCTTGTTCACCTGCTGCACGTTCGTGCCGCTCCCCGCGGCGATGCGCGCCCGGCGAGAGCCGTTGATGATCTCCGGCCTCTGCCGCTCCTCGGCGGTCATCGAGAGCACGATCGCCTCGACGCGGCCGAGCTCGCGGTCGTCCACATCGACCCCCTGGAGCTGCTTGCCCATCCCCGGGATCATCGAGAGCACGTTCTTGAGCGGTCCCATCCGCCGCATCATCTTGTAGGCCTGGAGGAAGTCGTCGAAGGTGAAGCGCCCCTGGAGCATCCGCTTCTCCAGCGCGGCCTGCTCGTCCTCCTCGACGGCCGCCTCCGCCTTCTCGATCAGGGTCAGGACGTCGCCCATCCCGAGGATCCGGGAGGCCATGCGGTCTGGATGGAAGTACTCGAGCTGGTCGAGCTTCTCGCCGATCGACGCGAGCTTGACCGGCTTGTCCGTGACCGCCTTCACCGAGAGCGCGGCGCCTCCGCGCGCGTCGCCGTCGAGCTTCGTGAGGACGATGCCGTCGAAGTCGACGCGCTGGGAAAAGGCCTCCGCGACGCTGACGGCGTCCTGTCCGGTCATGGAGTCGAGGACGAGGAGGATGTTGTGCGGCCTGAGCTCCTTGCGGACTGCCGCAAGCTCGTCCATGAGCTCCTCGTCGATGTGCAGACGGCCCGCCGTGTCGACGATCAGGACGTCGCGCCCCTGCGCGCGAGCCTGGTCGAGCCCGGCCTTCGCGACCTTGACGGCGTCCTTCGTCGCCCGGTCGAGGTAGACCGGGATCTGGATCTGCTTCCCGAGCTGCTCGAGCTGGTCGATGGCCGCCGGGCGCTGGAGGTCGGCCGCGACGAGCGCCGGCGCCTTCCCTTCATTCCGCAGGAGGAGCGCCAGCTTGGCGGCGGCCGTCGTCTTCCCCGAGCCCTGGAGCCCGGCGAGGAGGACGACGGTCGGCGGCCGGCCGGAGAAGGCGAGCTTCGAACCGCCCTGGCCCATGATCGCGGTCAGCTCGTCGTGGACGATCTTCACGACTTGCTGCCCGGGCGTGAGGCTCTTCGTCACCTCCGCGCCGGCCGCGCGCTCCCTCACGCGCGCGACGAAGTCCTTGACGACCTGGAAGTTGACGTCGGCCTCGAGGAGGGCGAGCCGGATCTCCCGCATCGCCTTCGAGAGGTCCTCCTCGGACAGCGTTCCGTGCCCACGGAGGTCGCCGAGGGTCGCTTGCAGCTTGTCGGAGAGCGTGTCAAACATGCCGGGCGGGAAGTGTATCTGCGGGTCTTTTCACTCCCTACGGAAGGAGAGAGGCATGGCAGAGATCGCGAAGGTCATCCGCGTGATCGGACAGTCGCCCACGAGCTTCGCCGAGGCGGCGAAGGTCGCAGTTCAGGAGGCGAGCAAGACGGTGCGAGAGATCCACGGAGCGCATGTCGTCGAGATGAGCGCCGTCGTCGAGAACGACGAGATCACGCTCTTCCGCACCACGGTCGACATCGCGTTCGGCGTGGAGCGCTAGGCGTCCGGGAGCTCGTCGAAGACGACCTCGAGAGTCTCGACGGACGCGGCCTTTCCGGTCATCTGCTCCCAGGCATCGAGGTGCTGCTGAACCGCGATGCCGCTCGCCGCGGCGGTCTCGGCGTCGGCCCACAACGTGATGCTCACGGTGCACCGGCGCTCCTCGTCGTGGAGGAGGTAGGCGCCGGAGAAACCGTCCGTGTCGTGGGCGATCGGGAGGTAGTCCTCCTCGAACCAGCGGCGGCCGATCTCCCAGTCCTCGTCCGAGACTGCCTCGTAGCGGACGACGCGCGCGTTCATTAGTGCGCCTCCGAGTGATGCTGCCCCGCGTCCGGGTCGCGAGCACCGAGCCAGAGGCGCCACTCGCTTGCGGCCAAGGCTGACGGCCTTGGCAAGAGCGAGGGACGACCCTGGCGATGTGTGATCGCGGGCCGGAAGCAGGCGTGCATTGCTGGGAGGCGCACTAGCTCTCCTGGCTCGTCGGGCGGACCAGCATCTCGTTCACGTCCACGTGCGCGGGCTGCGAGACGGCGTAGAGGACGGCGCGCGCGATGTCGTCCGGCTCGAGCGCGTCCGAGACCGGGCTGTCGAAGAAGGCGGTGTCGACCGTCCCCGGCTCGATCAGCGTCACACGGACGCCGCTTCCGTTCAGCTCGAGCCGCGCCGCCTCGCCCATCGCCGTCACGGCCCACTTCGTCGCCGAGTAGAGCGAGCCCGGCAGCGCGCGCCGTCCCGCCACCGATCCGGTCAGGAGCAGGTGGCCCTGCGACTCCTTGAGTGCGGGCAACGTCGCGCGAATCGTGAGCGCGGCGCCGTAGACATTCGTGAGCACCATCGACTTCCAGAACTCGGGGGTCTCCTCGAGGAAGCCGCGCTTCGCGCCGAAGCCTGCGTTGGCGAAAGCGACGTCTAGTTGGCCGAAGCGGCTGATCGCCGTTTCGGCCAGGGCTTGTTGGTCTTCCCATTCGGTCACGTCGCATCGAACTGCGACTGCGCGCTCAGAGCCCCCGAGATCCTCGGCGAGCTTCTCCAGCCTGTCGAGCCTGCGGGCGGCTAGGACGACCCGGCAACCGGCCTCGACGGCGCGCCGCGCGGTCGCCTCACCGATCCCGCTCGACGCGCCCGTGATGAGCAACACCTTGTTCGCCATGCGCGGCAGCCTAGTCGGCCGAGACGAGCGCGCTCGCGAACTCGGCCGCGTCGAAGGGCTGCAGGTCGTCGAGCGTCTCCCCGACTCCGACGAGCTTCACAGGGATGCCGAGCTCATGTGCGATCGCGACCGCGATGCCGCCCTTGGCGCTCCCGTCCAGCTTCGTGAGCGCGACGCCGGAGACCTGCACCGCCTGCCCGAAGAGGCGCGCCTGCTGAAGGCCGTTCTGCCCCGTCGTCGCGTCGACGACGAGAAGCGTCTCGTGCGGGGCCCCCTCGAGCCGGCCGGCGATCACCCGGCGGATCTTGGCGAGCTCCTCCATCAGGTTCGTTTGCGTGTGGAGCCGCCCGGCCGTGTCGACGACGACGACGTCGCGTCCCCGCGCCTCGGCGGCCCCGATCGCATCGAAGGCGACGGCGGCCGGGTCCGCCCCGCGCGCGGCCCCGACGAAGTCGGCGCCGGCCCGCTCGGCCCAGATCTCCAGCTGCTCGTCGGCGGCGGCGCGAAAGGTGTCGGCTGCCGCGACGACGACCGAGTGGCCGTGCTGGCCTAGCCGCGAGGCGAGCTTCCCGATCGTAGTCGTCTTCCCGGTCCCGTTCACCCCGACGACGAGGATGACCGCGGGATCGGCGCCGAGGGCCAGGCGCCCGCCCCCGTCGGAGGCCATCATCTCCTCGACGAGCTCCTGGAGGCCCTGCACGAGCTCGCCCTCGCTCGCCGGCTCGCGCGCCTCGAGCCGCTGCACGAGCTCGACCGTGGCGGGGACGCCCACGTCGGCGCGGATCAGCGCCTCCTCGACGCGCTCCCACGACTCCGAGTCGGCCGGATTGAAGAGAAGCTCCTGCGTGAGCGCCTTGCGGCTTCCGGCCAGCGACTCCCGCAGGCGCCCGAACCAACCGCGGCGGCCCTCCGCCTCGTCACTCCCCTCCGGCCCCCGCTCGTCGCCGAGAAACTCGGCCCAGCTCGTCACGCGGAGAGCGCTTGCAGAGCCTCGCCGCCGGCCAGCCGTTTCGACACGATCTGCGAGACCCCGTCGGCGCCCATCGTCACGCCGTAGAGGATATCGGCGGCCTCCATCGTCCTCTTCTGGTGTGTGACGACGATGAACTGCGCGCGCTCCGAGAACCGGCGCAGCAGCTCGACGAACCGGCCGATGTTCGTGTCGTCGAGTGCCGCCTCGACCTCGTCGAGCAGGTAGAACGGGCACGGCCGGGCCAGGAAGAGCGCGAAGAGGAACGAGATCGCCCCGAGAGCCTTCTCCCCGCCCGAGAGGAGCGAGAGGCGCGTGACGCGCTTGCCCGCCGGCTGGAGGACGACCTCGATCCCCGGCTCCTCGCCGTCCTCGTCGCCGTCGTGGCGGACGAGCCGCCCCTGGCCGCCGGGGAAGAGGGTGCCGGCGACCTCCTCGAAGTGCCGCGCGACAGCGGCGTAGGTCTCTTCGAAGAGCCGCTCGACGGTCTCCGTGAGGTCGTCGCGGAGCTTCGCGAGCTCCTCGAGCGACCGCTCGAGATCCTCGCGCTGGGCGGTCAGCTCCTCCAGGCGCGCTTTCTCGCGCGCGTGCTCCTCCGCCGCGAGCGGGTTGACCTGCCCGAGCGCCTCGCGGCGGCGCTCCAGCCGCTCGATCTGGGCGCGGAGTTCATCGACGTCCTCGTCGCTGAGCGCCTCGGCCTCCCCTCCTTCGGGCAGCCGCGCAACGACGTCCTCGCGCTCCCGCTCGAGACGAGCGGCCTCGACGGCGATCGAAGACAGCCATTCGCCCGCCTCGCTCGCGGCGCGCCGGAGCTCCGCCTCGCGCGCGCCGAGCGCGCGGAGCCTCTCCCCCAGCTCCGCCGACCGGCTCCCGCCCGCATCCACCCGCGCGCGAAGGGACGGCTCGAAGCGAAGGGCGCTCTGGGCGGCCGCGTCGAGCACTGCCGCGACCGCCTCGGCCCGCTCGGCCAGCATGACGAGGAAGCCCGAGTCGGCTCGCGGCGCCGGCTGGGCCTTCGCCCGCGCACCGGAGGAGAACCAGAGCTGGTCGCCCGCGAGGACGGCGACCGCGTCGAGCCCGGCCGCCTGCGCGAGCTCGAGGCGCCCGCCCGCCTCGGAGGCCTCGCCCAGCTCGGCGCGCTCCCAGCCGGAGGCGGCTGCGAGCGTCTGCTCGAAGGTCGAGGCAGGCGGAGGAGCCGCGGGGCGGGCCGCGTCGGCGCGAAGGGCGCGCGCGGTCTCCTCGGAGCGCTCGCGCCTGAGCTCGATCCGCTCGATGGCGCTTCGGAGCCGGTAGAGCCCCGCCGTCGCCTCCTCGTGGCGCCCGGCCGCCTCGGCGAGCTCCTCCTCGGCTCCGTGGCGCTCCTCGAGCAGCCCGTTCAGCGTCTTGTCGCGCCGCGTGCGCTCGAGCTCGGCGGCGCTCCTGCGCTCGGCGACTTCGGCGAGGCGCGAGTCGATGCGCTCGAGCTCGGCCGCCGCGATGCGGGCGCGCAGGCTATCGAGCTCGCGGCCAAGCTTCTCGGCGCGCTCGGCGGCGGACGCCTGGAGCGCCAGTGGGCGCAGACGCTTCCGCACCTCGTCCTCGAGGTCACGCGCTCGCTCCGACTGGATCTGTACACGGGCGAGCTTGAGCTCTGCCCTGTGCCGGCGCCGCTTGAACTTCCCGAGGCCCGCAGCCTCCTCGACGAGCGCGCGGCGCTCCGCAGGCTTTGACGACAGGATCTGCTCGACCCGTCCCTGCCCGATGATGGAGTGCATCTCGCCGCCGAGGCCGATGTCGGCGAGCATCTCGACGACGTCGGTGCGGCGCACGTGCGCGCGGTTGACGAGGTACTCGCCTTCCCCGCCGCGGTGGAGCCGCCGCGCGATCGAGAGCTCGGAGAACTCGAGCGGACCGTCGCCGTCCTCGTTGTCGAAGAGGAGCTCCACCTCGGCGAACGCAGCAGGCTCGCGCGTGCCGCCGCCGGCAAAGAGGACGTCGTCGGGCTTCTCCGCGCGGAGCTCGCTCGGGCTCAGGCTCCCGGCGGCCCAGACGATCGCGTCGCCGACATTCGACTTCCCGGAGCCGTTCGGCCCGACCACGACCGCGACGCCCGGCTCGAGGCGCACCTCGACCGGGTCCGGGAACGACTTGAAGCCGCGCAGCTTGATCGCTCGCAGATGCACGCGCCCGCAGTCTGACTACGGCGACGGACGACCGCTGTGGGAAGACCAGGCACGCAGAAACCGTCGCCATCGATACCTGCCCACCCCGGACACGTCGGGGCCTGACCCCGACATGGCCGTTTCGGACAACGCATTCGTATGCCTTTCGGCACAGTGCGAGGGACAGAAGAGGCGCTCCGAGCAGGAAACCGAGCTCGGGGCCACGGCCGGCTTGGCCATGACGGGGTCTGACCCCGGCTGGCCGACCGGCGCGACCCTACGGACAGGTCCGCTCCGCGGTCAGTACGTCAGCGTCGTCTCGGCCCAGGTCGCGAGCTCGACGAGCTTTTGCGGCTGCGCGAGCTCGAAGCCCTCGCCGGCCTCGATCCCGCGCGCCTTGCTCGACATCCCGGAGAGGAAGACGGTGATCCCGGCGTTCCGAAGCGCGGCGAGGTGCTCGGCCACCGAGCCCGTGCCGACTCCGGTCGCGGCCGCCGCGGTCTCCTCGCGCACGAGCTGCACCCCGTCGCCCGCGAGGAACACCTGCACCTCGTGGCCCTCGTCGACCGCCGTGCGGGCGACGAGGAGCGCGAGCGCGGCCCGTGTTGGGTTCTCCGGGCCCGTCGCCAGATGGACGAACATTCGCGCCATCGATCACCTCCGTCTCGTCGTGGACGGATGATTCTCCCCGATGCGCGACCTCGAGTTCGAGAAACGGCTGGCGGCCGAGGCGGCAGCGGAGCTCGTCGAGGACGGGATGCGGGTCGGGCTCGGGACCGGCACGACCGTCGGCTACCTCCTCCCCGCGCTCGCCGCGCGGGGCCTCTCGCTCCGCTGTGTGGCGACATCGCTTCGCACCGAGGACGAGGCCCGCTCGCTCGGGCTCGCCGTCGAGTCTTTCACCGGGCTCTCCCGCCTCGACATCGCAATCGACGGCGCCGACCAGGTCGCGCCTGACCGCTGGCTCGTGAAGGGCGGCGGCGGCGCGCACACGCGCGAGAAGATCGTGGCAGCGGCATCCGACCGCTTCGTCGTCATCGTCTCGTCCGACAAGCTCGTCGAGGCGATCGCCCCGCCGATCCCGCTCGAGCTCCTCGCCTACGGGATCGATGCGACCCTGGCACGCCTCGGGACGGCAGAGCTCCGCGAGGCGGCGCCGAGCCCGGACGGAGGCCTGATCGCCGACTACCTCGGCCCGGTGGACGACCCCGCCCGCCTCGCCGCGCGGCTCGCCGCAACACCAGGCGTCGTCGAGCACGGCCTCTTCCCAGCCGAGCTCGTTAGCGACGTGATCGTCGGGCGCGGGCAACGCGCCGAGCACGTCGACGCATAGCTAGCCTCGAAGGATGAGGATCTTCGTCACCGGCGGCACCGGCGCGCTGGGGCAGTCGCTCCTCCCCCGCCTCGAATCGGCGGGCCACGACGTCGTCGCGCCGCGGCATGCGGAGCTCGATCTCTTCGATGCCGGCGCGGTGCGGGAGGCCGTCGCAAGAGCCGAGGCGGTCTACCATCTCGCGACGCGCATCCCGGCCGGCGGGCGCTCCGAAGAGCCGGGTGCCTGGGACGAGAACGACCGGCTGCGCACCGAGGCGACGACGATCCTCGTCGACGCTGCCCTCGAGGGCGGTGCCGGCGTCTTCGTCTTCCCGGGCGTCGTGCTCCTCTACCCGCCGGGGCCGGCGGACGAGACGACGCCTCCCGCGGCCGATCTGGCGCCGCATCTCCGGTCAGACCTCGTCGCCGAGGCCGAGGTCGAGCGGTTCGCAGCCGGTGGAGGACGCGGCGTCGCCCTGCGCCTGGGCATCCTCTGGGGCCCCGGAAGCGGCAACGACAGTCCCCGCCGCTCCGTGCCCCCGCTCCACACCGAGGATGCGGCCGACGCCCTCCTCCGCGCTCTCGACCTCCCGAGCGGCGTCTACAACGTCCTCGCCGACGGCTTTCCGGTCTCGAACGAGCGCTTCAAGCGCGCGACCGGCTGGCGGCCGGAGCGCTAGCTCGACACGCCGAGCCGCTCGAGCACCTGGCGGGCGGCCGCCTGCTCGGCGGCCTTCTTCGAGGCGCCGGTGCCCACGCCGAGCTGCTCGTCGTCGATCACGGCGGCGCAGGTGAACGTGCGGTCGTGTGGTGGGCCTTCGACCTCGAGCACGCCGTAGGACACCGTCAGCCCGCGCCTCGCAAGCTCCTCCTGGAGCTCCGTCTTGTAGTCGACGTGCCCCTGGAGCGCGTACTCGATCCGGTCGGCGAAGGCGGCGACGACCGGCCCACGAATCGCCTCGAAGCCGTGCTCGAGATAGAGCGCGCCGAGGCACGCCTCGACGAGCGCTGCGAGCACGTTCCGGTTGATCGCGAGCCGCCGGAGCTCTTCCGGATCGACGTCGGAGCCGCCGGCGGCGAGCAGGCGCCCGCCGAGCTCGAGCCGACGGCCGACGACCGCGCAGCTCTGCCGTGAGACGACGTGTGCCCGGATCTTCGCGAGCCGCCCCTCCTGGGCGTCCGGGAAGCGCTCGTAGAGCTCCTGGGCGATGGCGAGCCCGAGAACGCTGTCTCCGAGAAACTCGAGCCGCTCGTAGGAGTCCGCCCGGTCAGGGGCCCACGAGGCGTGCGTGAAGGCGGTGCGGAGGCGCTCCGCCGGCAGAGAATCGATCAGCTCGAGGAGGGCGGCGTCCCCGCCTGCCGCTCCGCCCCGGCTACTGGTGGGACGAGATGTAGTCGACAGCCTGTCCGACGGTGGTGATCTGCTGGGCGTCCTCGTCCGAGATCTTGATTCCGAACTGGTCCTCCAGCTCCATGATCAGCTCGACGAGATCGAGCGAATCGGCATCGAGATCTTCCTGGAACGAGGCCTCTTCGGTGATCTCGTTCTCGTCGACGCCGAGTTGCTCGACCAGGACTTCCTTGACCCTCTCGGCGATCTCCTCGCGGGAAGCTGCCATCTCGTTCTCGTACCTGCCTTTCGTTCAGGGGCCGGGCGGGACGGCGGATGCTAACACGCTACCCCGGTGTAGCCGCAACCTTTTCGGCCAGCCGGGCGCCGACGCGTTCGACTACCTTTCCGGCCGCTCCCTGGGCGCCCAGCGTGATCGCGTTCGCGATCGCGGTGCGGGAGCTCGACCCGTGCGCGATCACGGCGAGACCGCGGAGCCCGAGCAGGTAGGCGCCGCCGTACGTGTCGGGATCGAGCCGCGTGCGCAGGCCGCGCGCTGCCGGGCGGATGAGGAGCCCGCCGAGCTTGCCGCGCGCCGTCGCCTCGATCTCCTTGCGGAGCTCGCCGAGCAGTGTCTTGATCGTGCCCTCCATGAGCTTGAGCGCCATGTTGCCGGTGAACCCGTCGCAGACGACGACGTCGGCCGCGTGCGCGAGCAGCTCCCTGCTCTCGACGTTGCCGACGAAGTCGAGGCCGCTCCCGGCGAGGAGCGGCTGCGTCTCGCGCACGAGGCGGTTTCCCTTTTCCGGCTCCTCCCCGATCGAGAGGAGGGCGACTCTCGGAGCCCGGATGCCGAGAATCTCCTCGGCGAAGACGGCCCCCATGTGCCCGAACTGCAGGAGGTGCTCGGGACGCGCGTCGGCGTTCGCGCCGGCGTCGATGAGGACCGAGGTGCCGCCGACGGACGGGAGCGGCACGGCGATCGCAGGCCGGTGGACGTCCGGGAGCCTGCGGATCTCGAGCAGCCCGGCGGCCAGCATCGCGCCGGTGTTCCCGGCCGAGACGACGGCCTCCGCCTCGCCCTCGCCGACCGCGCGGCAGGCGGCGAACATCGAGCTGCCACGCTTCTCGCGCGCCGCGTCGGAGGGCTTCTCGTCCATCGCGACGACGTCCTCGGCATGGACGACCTCGAGCCCCTGCGCGAGCGGCTCGAGCAGCTCGCGGCGCCCGAAGAGGACGGGCTCGACCTGAGCGGACGCGGCCTCGAGCGCACCGGCGACGATCTCCTCCGGGGCCCGGTCGCCGCCCATCGCGTCGACCGCGACGCGAGTCTTCATCGGCTAAGGCGTGGGAGTCTCGAGCGGCTCGACTTCACGCCCGCGGTAGGTGCCGCAGGTCGGGCAGACGTGATGAGGCCGCTTCGGCCGATGGCACTGCGGGCACTCGACCACCACGGGCGTCGAGAGCCGATGAGTCGCGCGCCGCTTGTCGCGTCGGGACTTGGACGTCTTTCGTTTCGGGACTGCCATGACCGCGGCGGAGTATAGCCAGCGGGCCTCTAAAGGCGGTCGCGGAGCTCGGCGAGCTTCGCCCAGCGGTCGTCCACCGCCTCCTCCTCGTGCTCGTGCGGCTCACGGTTCAGGTCGCGGCCGCAGACCGGGCAGAGCCCGGCGCAGTCGGGTCGGCAGAGGATCTGGTCCGGCAGGGCGAGCGCGACCGCATCGCGGGCCCACGCGGACAGGTCGAGACGGTCGCCAGTGAGGTACGGGCTGCGAAGCTCCTCGTCGTCCTCGGGGCTCGTCGCCTGGTACTGGCGGTCCCGCACCGAGACGTCCAGCCCCGCATCGGTCAGGCAGCGGACGCACGGGCCGACGAGTCGCACCTCGAGCTCGAGCTCGAGCATGAGCCCCGAGGAGAGCCGCGTCAGCGTCAGGACGGCCTCGGGCGTCTCCGGAAGCGGGAGATACCGCTGGCCGCCGAGCTCGAGCGGCTCGAGCTCGACCTCCTTGACGTCCCGGAACTGCTCGCCCGACTGGAGCCGGACCGTGCGGATGTTGAAGACCGTCATACGGCCACAAAGTAGCGAACCCGGTGAAGGCGACTTAGACGGCCTGCTCGTCGGTGATGCCGGCCACCACGGACTCCTGCGAGCGCTCGTGAAGCCGCTCGCGGCCGCGGCGCACGGCGCCGAGGAACTTGTCCAGGTTGACCTCGAGCGTCGAGAGGATCGAGTCGGCCCAGTCCTCCATCTCGAGGCGCGTCTCGCGTGCCTGCCGCCGGGCGTCCTCGACGATCTCCTGCGCCTGACGCTCGGCCAGCTTGACGATCTCGGTCTGCGACGCCTCGCGGACGGCCTGCTCGCGCGCCTCCCCGAGGATCCGGTCGCTCTCGCGCTTCGCCTCGGCCAGCATCTCCTGGCGCTCCTTCACGATCCAGCGCGCCTGCTTGATCTCCTCCGGGATCGTCGCGCGCATCTGGTCGAGGATGTCGTAGATTTCCTCCCGGTCGATGCGAACCTGGTCAGTGAGAGGCACGGCCTTCGCGTTGTGCACGAGGTCGTCGAGCTTGTCGATCAGAACGAGAACGTCCATTGCGCAGAAGTGTAGCCCCGCCGACGGACGGCCCCTACGGCGAACCCGAGGCGGTCAGGCGCCCGCCGCCCGCAGGGCGTCGTAGCCGGGCCACCGCTTCAGCTCGAGCACGCCAGGCGCGGCGGCGGACGGCCAGAGCTGGAGACGGTACCCGTCGCGCGAGGAGGCGTCCGGGACGTACTCCCCGCGCTCCGGGAAGTCGCGGCCGGACCAGCGCGCGGCGTAGGCGCCGGCAGGCAGCTCGAGCTCACGCTCGCCGCTGCCGCCGGCGCCCTCGACGCGCAGGCGCCCCGTCGGCAGCTGCAGCGGGAACTCGACCACGTGCTCCCAGTCGTCGAGGTCGGGCGCCGGCTCGCCGTCGAGCACCTCGACGACGAGAGGCGCGTGGAAGTTCCACTGCAGCGGCACGCAGACGTCGACGAGGCCGCCCGCCACTCCCACCGTCAGCCGCTTGGCGGTCGCGTCGTCGAGCGCCGCGAGATAGTCCACGAACGGCGCCGCTGCGTCGTAGAGGTAGAC
>DASUJY010000026.1:0-4438 GCA_036279015.1 Gaiellaceae bacterium
ACGGCGTCCGGAAGGAGCCGGTCGAGCTCGGCGAAGATCGCGCGCTTCGCGTCGAGCTCCTCGACAACCGCCTCGATCACGAGGTCGCAGCCGGCGAGCTCGGCGAGCTCGGTCGTCGTCCGTAGGCGCGCGAGCGCCGCGTCCCTCTCCTCGGCGCTCAGGCGGCCCTTCTCGACGCCGCGCGCAAGATAGTGGCCGATCCGCTCGCGGGCCCGCTCGCAGAGCTCGTCGCTCACCTCGCGGCCGACGGTCTCGACGCCCGCCTGGACGCAGACCTGGGCGATGCCCGCTCCCATCGTCCCGAGGCCGACGACTCCGACGCGCTGGATCTCGGCCGTCACGGGCGAGAGCGTAATGGTTGCCCGCGGCATGAGATCGGTGTCTTCGAAAAGCAAGCTCGTGGTGAGGGATCCGTAAACCTTCGCCGGCGTCGCTTGACCAAGCTGCCTTCGGGCCTCATAAGAGCTGGTGTACGACGCGAGAAAAGGAGAGTGACGATGTCGAAGATCGTGGCAGCCCTGGCCGCGGCGGCGGCCGTTCTCGCCTCGGCGGCGCTCGCCCAGGCGAAGCCTTCGCTTCCAGGAGTGCTGACTCACACACGGGCGGCGGATCGCGCGCTCGAGCGCGCCGTAGCCGCATTCGACAAGCACGCCTACGCATCCGGACGTCGTCACATGAGGGCAAACCGCGCTCAGCTGGGGAAGGCAGTCGCAGCCAAGGCGAAGCTCATCCGCGACGCCTCGACTCGGGCCGAGCGCCTCGCCGCCGCAAAGGCGGTGGTCGCCGTCGCTCGCCAGGCGACGATCGACGAGGCGGAGCTCGCCAAGGCCGCGCGCGATCTTCGCCGGGGCAGCAAGCTCCAACGCCGCGTGCTCGCCGCCGTCTCTCGAGATACCGCGCGTGCAAAGGCGCTTGGCGTCCTGGAAAACCTGCTCGCGTCCCTCCCCGACAAGGGGCAGGTCGGCGTAACGAATGCCTCCGCTCGACTCACGCTCTTGCACGAGCGAGCGGTGCGCCAGCTCGGGAAGGACGTCATGAGCTCGACCATCGGGAAGACGGCGAAGGCCATGGCTGCCGCGGACCTCGCGGCCGACATTCACGGCCAGGCCCACGCGGTCAACCTGCTTCAGGCCCTCGTGCCACTTCTCCCCGCGCCGGCTCAGGCCGGTCTTCAGACGGCGCTCGACGCGATTGCACGAAGTCTTGCACGAGAGGCGAACGCGCTCGCTGCGGTCGAGGCACACGCGTCCGCAGCACTTCAGGCGAAGATCACTGCTGCCATCGCTGCGGCGCGTGCAGCAGCCGACGACGCAGGGAGCTGACGAACAGAGCAGCGCGCGTCCCAGCCGCGACCGATCCAGTACTGATCGCCACGCGTTTGGCGCGGTTCGGGCGTCTGCTGGTTGAATACGTCCATGGCTGTCACCGTGCACGAGCGCAAGCTCCTCCTCGACGGTGAGTGGATCGAGACCGGCGAGTGGCAGGACGTGAGCTCGCCCTACTCGGGCGAGCCGATCGCGCGCGTCGCCCGCGCGGGCGCCTCGCACGCCCGGCAGGCGCTCGACGCCGCAGAGCGAGCGATGGCGGAGCCGATGCCCGCGCACGAGCGCGCCGCGATCCTCGACCGCGTCGCCGAGCTCCTCCGCGAGCGCCACGACGAGGTCGCACGCACGATCTCCGCCGAGGCCGGCAAGCCGATGAAGGCCGCGCGAGTCGAGGCCGAGCGCGCCGTCTCGACGTACACGATGGCCGCCGTGGAGGTGCGCCGTCTCGCCGGCGAGGTCGTCCCGATGGACGCCTCTCCCGCAGGGGTAGGGAAGCTCGCCTACACCGTGCGCGTGCCGATCGGGATCGTCGGGGCGATCACCCCGTTCAACTTCCCGCTCAACCTGGTCGCCCACAAGATCGCACCGGCCCTCGCGGCGGGCTGCGCGGTCGTCCTGAAGCCCGCCGGGCAAACGCCGCTCTCCGCGCTCCTGCTCGCCGAGCTCGAGTCGGAGGCCGGCCTCCCCGCGGGCTGGCTCAACGTGCTCGTCGGCCCCTCCGCCGAGATCGGCGACGTCATCGTCGAGGACGAGCGCGTGAAGCTCATCACGTTCACCGGCTCCTCGGAGGTCGGCTGGAAGATCCGCGAGCGCGCGGCCAAGAAGCGTGTCAACCTCGAGCTCGGGAACGCGACTCCCGTCGTCGTCGAGGCGGACGCAGACCTCGAGGAGGCGGCGACGAAGCTCGCGGCCAACGCGTTCTCCTTCGCCGGGCAGAGCTGCATCTCGGTCCAGCGCATCTACGTCCAGCGGAAGGCCTACGAGGACTTCGTCTCGCGCTATATCCCGAAGGTGCAGGCGCTCAAGGTCGGCGATCCGGCCGAGGAGGACACCGACGTCGGCCCCCTGATCGACGAGGACGCACGCGAGCGCATCACCGCCTGGATCGAGGAGGCGAAGTCGTCCGGCGCCAGTGTGCTCGCCGGCGGAGAGGTCGCCGACGGGCTCCTCCAGCCGACGGTGCTCGCCGACGTCACGCCCGAGATGAAGGTCTCCTGCCAGGAGGTCTTCGGGCCGCTCTGCACGGTCAGTCCCTACGACTCCTCGGAGGAGGCCTTCGCGCTCGCGAACGGGACGGAGTACGGGCTCCAGGCCGGGATCTTCACGGGGAGCGTCAGGACGGCGCTCGCCGCGGCGGCCGCGCTCGAGTTCGGGGGCGTGACCGTGAACGAAGCGCCGACCTTCCGGGCCGACCAGATGCCCTACGGGGGCGTCAAGGCGTCGGGCAACACGAAGGAAGGGCCGCACTACGCGGTCCGCGAGATGACGGAAGAGCGGCTCGTCGTCATCGCCCTCTGATCGGCCCTCGCTGCTCGTAGCCGTCGCTTCCGGGCGTTAGACTCGGCAGCCAGATGCCCTGGGTGAGGAGACCTCGCCGCGATCCGCACGAGCCCGGCGTCGGGGAGCCCCCGGCGTCCGAGCTGCCGGCACACCTCGCGCCGCTGCCGCCGCCCGGGCGCATGCGCCGCGAGCGCCGGTTCCTCGCGCGCAGGCGTGAGACGGAGATCAGGGACGTCGGCGGGCTCACGGTCGAGATGGTGCGGCGCGACCGCTTCCGCCCGGAGCTCCTGATCGAGCGCGCCGGCGACGTCCTCTCCCTCGAGGAGCGCATGCTCGAGCTCGACGGGCTCCTTCTCGCAGCGGCGGCGGTGCCGCGTGGGACGCGCGCGGTCCAGCTCTGCGCGTGCGGAGGACCGCTCCTGCCCGGCGCGCACTTCTGCTCCCACTGCGGCCGCCCGGCCGGCGGCGTGCGCCCAGTTGCGACGTGCTCCCACTGCGGCGGGCCGCTCCCCGCCGACGTCAACTTCTGCCCGGCCTGCGGCCATTCGGTCGCGGCCGACGACTTCGTGTCGGACACGGATGACCTCGGCCAGACGCTGATCGGGCGCTGGTCGGCCGGCGAGGAAGAGTAATGGTCGAGCCGCCCGGCCCTCCCCCGCCGCCCGAGTCGGCGTCCCCTCCCCCCGCCCCCGTTCCGGGCCGCTGCCCGAACTGCGGGGCCCCCCACGACGCCTACCAGGAGTACTGCCTCGAGTGCGGGCGCCGGCTTCCCGGCGTCTACACGGGCGGGCGCTACGTCGAGATGTGGCGCCGCGACTCGCCGGTCTGGCTCTGGGCGGCGCTCGCGGCGCTCCTCGTCGTCGCGCTCGTGGCCGGAGCCGTGGTCGCCGTCGCCGCCACCGACGACGACAAGCAGGGCGCGCCGGTGGGCTCGGGTCCCGTCGTCTCGAGCGCGCCGGACACGACCGGCATCGGGGTGATCACCCAGCCGGCCACGATCACCATCAACCCGCCCACCACCACCGTCGGGACGACGTCGACCTTCTCGACGACAACGATCGGGACTACCACGTTTTCGACCGGCACGACGAGCACGACAGCGACGACGACCGGGACGACCACGACGTGGCCGACCGGCAAGGAGGGCTTCACGGTCGTCCTCAAGTCGGTGCCGACGAGCAACGGCCGCGGCCCGGCCGACACGGCCGCCGCCCGGGCACGCTCGAACGGGCTGCCCCAGGTCGGCGTCCTCAACTCAACGGACTACTCGAGCATGAACCCCGGCTACTACGTCACGTTCACTGGCATCTACGACACGGAGTCCCAGGCCCAGACGGCGCTCCCCAACGCCCGCTCGAAGGGCTTCCCGACCGCCTACGTCCGAGAAGTCTCGAACTAGGAGTTTGTAACACCGCGATCGGGGAAGTTTGTAACAGCTTCCTGGCGAGGTTAGGATCCTCTCTGGAAGCCCGAAAGTTGACGTGCTTAATCTCCGGTTAACAGAAATTTGCAGGCGTTTCTGCCGGAGGCAGGGTAAGCTCGGTGGCTGAGGGAGAGGACAGGGTCCTCGCGCGTATGTATCAGTACTCGAGAGCCATTTATCGCAGCATCAA
>DASUJY010000027.1:0-3025 GCA_036279015.1 Gaiellaceae bacterium
TGGACGACGGCGTAGAGCTCCTCCTGTCCGCCGAAGGAGGACTCGTCGTGGGGGACGACGAGCTCCTCGCCGGCCGCTGCCTTGCAGGCGTTGACGCCGAAGGCCTCGATGCCGAAGTGCTCGCGCACCGAATGCCAGCGCGACGCGTAGCCCGGGTCCTCGGTCCATTCCTGCCAGTAGGCGGGCTCGCTCGCGGGCGGGACGCCCGGGATCTCCTCGATCCGCGCTGTCCTCCAGCCGCGCTCAGCCGACATACGGCTCCACGCCGCGCTTCAGGAGCCCCCGGGCGAGGATGAGGCGCTGGATCTCGCTCGTCCCCTCCCAGATGCGGTCGACGCGCACCTCGCGCCAGAAGCGGGCGACCGGGTTCTCGGTCATGTAGCCGCGCCCGCCGAGGATCTGGAGCGAGCGGTCGACGATGCGGCCGGCGGCCTCGGACGCGAAGAGCTTCGCCGCCGCCACCTTCCCGTGCACGACCCTGCGGTCCTCGTACGCGTCGAAGGCGTGGGCGGCGTGATAGGTGAGCAGGCGTGCGGCGAGGAGGTCGGCGAGCGAGTCCGCGAGCTGGAAGGAGACGCCCTGGTGCTCGGCGATCGGACTGCCGAAGGCCTCCCGCTCGAGCGCCCACTCGCGCGCGATCGCCAGGGCGCGCGCGGAGGCGCCGCAACAGCGGGCCGCGATGAAAAGCCGCTCGACGAGGAACCACTCCTTCGCGCCCTCGTTGCCTCCCGCGGGTACCCGGTTCGCGTCGGGCACGCGGCAGTCGCGGAGAACGATCTCCGGGTGGTGGTCGAGGTAGGGGTCGTGGAGGAAGCCAGGCACGCGGGCGAGCTCGAGGCCGGGCGCGTCCGGCTCGACGAGGAAGAGAGTCTGCTCGCCGTCGGCGACGGCGAGCACGATGTAGAAGCCCGGGTCGCCCTCGCTCGTAACGAACCACTTCTCGCCGTTCAGCACCCACTCGCCGCCGTCGCGGACGGCAGTCGCGGCGAGCCCGCTCACGTCCGACCCGGCTCCGGGCTCGGTGACGGCCCAGGCCTCCCGGTAGTCCCCGCGCAGGATCGGCGTCACCCAGCGCTCGCGCTGCTCGGGCGTCAGGATCTCCCAGAGCTCGGCCGGGCCCCGGTCGACGACGGCGAAACCGAGCCCGTTCGTCGCCTTGCCGGATTCCTCCTCCAGCGCGACCTGGCCGAGCATCGAGAGCGCCGCGCCGCCCGCCTCCTCCGGCATGTTCAGCATCGAGAAGCCCTCCGCGCGCGCCTTCTTGCGGACCTCGTCCACCGCCGCGAAGTCGATCTCGCCCGCCGCGGCGATCTTCTTCTCGAGGGGGAAGACCTCGCGCTCGACGAAGCGGCCGACGCGCTCCTTGAGCTCGGCGATCTCGGCCGGCAGCTCCGGGACGATCATGCCGCGACCCCGCAGAAGCGGATCGCTGCGACCGCGAGTGCCTGCGCGCACGCGACGAGATCGTCCACCCGAACGGACTCGTCGATCGTGTGCGCCGCGTCGATCGAGCCCGGGCCGAACGCGATGGAGGGCGTGCCCGCGTAGAGCGTGAAGGTCGCGCCGTCGTACCAGGAGTCGAGGCCGGTGAGCCGCCCCGGACGCCCGACGTCGGCGGCCGCCTCGAGCATCGTCCCGACGATCGGCTCGTCCGGATCGATCTCCATCGCCGGGACGCCGGTGGAGAAGGAGATCTCGGGCGCGTTCTCGGCGAGCCAGGGATCCGCGGCCGCCGCGCGGAGAAGCCAGTCCGTGACCTCACCCTCGAGCGCCCCCGGCCAGCCGTCTCCGCCACCCTGTGCAGGCACGTACATGAGGTCGCACGTTATCCGGCAGGACGCGGGGTACGTCACCGCCCACTCGCCGGCCGAGATGACCGTCGGCACGATGCTCGCCGGCGCCAGGTAGGGGTGCTGCGTGTCCGCGCGGCCGCGCCACTCCTCGCGCAGGCGCCTGATCCCGTCGAGGAGGACGGTGGCCTTCTCGATCGCGTTCACCGCGCCGCCTTCGCGCCAGTGCGGCTGGGCGAGCTCGGCGTGGCCGGGCCGCCCCGGCACGCTCACCTCCGCGTACATGCCGCCGCGGCACGCGACCCAGACGTCGAACCCGGTCGGCTCGGTGACGATGCCCCCGTCGGCGCCGATCCCGTGCGCCACGCAGGCCATGCCGCCGGCTCCGGAGGACTCCTCGTCCGTGTTCGTCACGACGTGCAGGTCGCCGGCGAGCCGGATTCCGAGCGACGCGAGCGTCTCGGCGGCGAGCACCATCGCCGCCACCCCGCCTTTCATGTCGCACGCCCCGCGGCCGAAGAGCTTGCCCTCGCGGACCTCGGCCCGGAGGGGATCGCTCGACCACCGCTCGCGCGGCTCGTAGGAGACGGCGTCGATGTGCCCGTTGAAGAGGAGGCTCCGGCCTTCGCCCGCGCCGGGGAAGCGGGCGTGGAGCTGCGGCCGGCCGGCGAAGTCGAGCCCCCGCGGGACGAGCGGGCGCCCCGCGAGGTCGTCTGCAACCGGCTCCCAGACGTCAACCTCGGCGCCGGCCGCCCGCAGGCGCGTGGCGAGATGCTCCTGGAGGGCGGCCTCGTCGCGGGCGGGGTCGCCCGGGTTGCGGGCGGTCGTGTCGTAGGCGACGAGGGCGGAGGCGAGCGCGACGAGATCGCCGCCGCGCTCGACGATCGCCTCGGTCACGCGCTCTTCGATGTCCGTCAAGGGCATGAGGAGCGATCTTGACGCCTCCGGCCGGGCCAGGTAAACCGACATCCGTGGAGACGGTCAGGATCGCGTGCGCCCAGCTTGCCCCGAAGGTGGGCGAGGCGGAGCACAACCGCAGCCTCGCGCGCGAAGCCGTCCGGTCGGCGGTCGCGGCCGGAGCGCGGCTCGTCGTACTGCCCGAGCTCTGCACCTCCGGATACGTCTTCGAGTCGGCCGAGGAGGCTCGCTCGCTCGCGCAGCCCCCGGACGGGCCCGCGCTTCGGGACTGGGCCGAGGAGGCCGCCAGGGGCGATGCGCTCGTGATCGGCGGCTTC
>DASUJY010000028.1:0-29250 GCA_036279015.1 Gaiellaceae bacterium
CCGGGCGGCCTCGACGATCCCGGTTGCGACCGCCACGGGGTCGAACTGCTCGATCGCCACGTCGAGCCGGCCCGAGTCGACGCGCGAGGCCCACAGGATGTCGTCGACGATCCGCGTGAGGCGGTTGGACTCGCTCGAGACGATTTCGAGCAGCCGGCCGCGCCGCTCCTCGTCGAGGTCGAGGTCGGTGCGCCGCAGGGTCATGGCGGCGCCGTACACTGCCGCGAGCGGCGTTCGCAGCTCGTGAGAGGCGGTGGCCAGGAACTCCGTCTTCAGCTCGTCGATGTCACGCTCGGCGGTGAGATCCCTGAAGGCGTAGACGATGCCCTCGTCGAAGGCGACTCCCGAGGCGGCGACCCAGAGCTCGCGACCTCCCACCTCGAGCGGCAGGCTCTGGATGGGCGCGGAACCGGGCTCGCCGGAGGACCCGAGCCGGACGAGCGGGGCGACCTCCGCCCAGCCGGGCAGCGCCTCCTCGGCCACCTGCCCGACCATCTCCGCCGGAGCAAGCCCGGTGAGCCGTGCCGCAGCCGCGTTCCAGAGGCGCACGATCCCCTCGCTGTCGACGAGGAAGACCCCGTCGTCGATGTGGGAGAGGACGAGGGCCGCGTGGCCGCGCGCCTCGGACTGCTCGTAGAGGAGAGCATTCTCGAGGGCGAACCCGGCTCGCTGGGCGAGCTCTTGGGCGAGCTCGAGGTCCGCGTTTCCGTACCTGCGTCCGGTTTCCGCCGAGACGAACGTCATCGTTCCGAGCACACCCGTCCGCCCGACGATTGGCACCGTCATCGCGGAACGCATGCCGACGCTTCGGATCAGCTCGAGGTGCTCTTCGTCTCGTGCGGCGGCCGCCAGCAACTCGCCGGTTATCTCGGGAAAGAGCTGCGGGCGCCCCGAGTCGAGCACCTGCACGATCACGGAGCGCCCGTCCTCGTCGGTCGGCCAGCGACGGCCGAGCTCCTCGGCCCAGCGCACCTTCTCCGGATCGGAGTGGGCGAGCACCAGCGGCTCGACGTGGCCCTGCTCGCCCCGCCTGTGCACGATGCACCAGTCGGCGAGCGTCGGAACCGCCAGCCGCGCGAGGCTCGCGATCGTCTCGTGCAGGTCGAGCGACCGGTTGAGAATCTCGGTCGCTTCGGCGAGGAACCGCTGGGTCTCCTCGGCCCGCTTCAGGTCCGTGATGTCGCGGAAGATCGAGATCGCCGCCTCCACCTCGCCGTCATCCCCATAGAGGGGGCGCGCGCTTGCCACCGACCAGCGCTCCTCGCCCGTCGCGCGGATGCGGAAGCGGAGGATCGCCTCCGGCCGTGTCGCGACCCCCGCCAGCACGAGTCGGCCCGGCAGCCGGTCGGTCGCGACCGGGTGGCCGTGCTCGTCCATGATGTCGAACTTCGTCATCACGTCGGAGAGGGGGCGGGCGAGGATCTCGTCCACGGACCCGGCGCCGAAGGCGCGGGCGGCCGGCTGATTCGCGAAGAGCAGGTGTCCGCTCTGGTCGAAGACGATGATCCCGTCGCCGACGGCGCCAAGAATCGTCTCGACGAGCGAGCCCTGCCCATCGGTTCGGCTTGTCAGGTCCGGGCGCACGTGGACGGAGCGGAGAAGGAGGGATTCGAACCCTCGAAGGAGGTGATTACCCCCTTAACGCCTTAGCAGGGCGCCGCCTTCGTCCACTCGGCCACTTCTCCTTGCCGGGCCATGGTAACAACCCTCGATCGGCGCCCATTACATGACGAAGCCCGCCTGGGACGGTTGTTGAAGCCGCATCCCGAAACGGGCATTCGCCAGACGCCGGGGGGTTATGTGAGGGGAGCCGGCAGACCCATCATGTGCCCGCCCCGCACGCGCGCCTTCCCCTCGAAGGGTGATTCTTTAGATTCCGGGAGATGCGGATCGGCCGGCAGGACGTCGCGCTCACGAACCTCGACAAGGTCTTCTTCCCGGCCAGCGGTCTCACGAAGGGCGACCTGGTCCGGCACTACGTCGACCTGGCCGAGTACCTCCTGCCGCACGTCGGCAACCGGCCGATGCAGATGCTCCGCTACCCGCACGGGGTCGAAGGTGACTTCTTCTACCAGAAGCGCGTGCCCAACCCTCATCCCGACTGGCTCGAGACCGTGCGCATCACCTTTCCCAGATGGGGGCGCACGGCCGACTTCCCCGTCGTCACGAGCGCTGCCGGGCTCGCGTGGATCGTGAATCTCGGCTGCATCGACCTGCACACGTGGCACTGCCGCGTGGAGGACGTCGAGCGCCCCGACTACATGCTCATCGACCTCGACCCGAGCGCCGGCAACCCGTGGTCGCACGTGCGCGCGATCGCCATGGTCGTCAAGGAGGTCATGGACGAGCTCGGGCTCCCGAGCTTCCCGAAGACCTCGGGCGCTACGGGCCTCCACATCCTCTGTCCGATCCGCCCGGAGCTTCGCTTCCCGGAGGTGCGCCGCTTCGCGAAGGCGCTCGCGCAGGAGGTCGAGCGGCGGATCGACGACCAGGAGGTGGCGACGACGACCTGGAAGGTCGCCGACCGGCGCGGGGTCTTCGTCGACTTCGGCCAGAACTCGCGCGACCGCACGATCGCCTCTGCCTACTCGATCCGGCCGGTTGCGGATGCCCGCGCCTCGGCTCCGCTCGCCTGGGACGAGGTGCCGGGGGTCGAGCCCGAGGAGTTCACCCTCCAGACCATGGCCGCGCGCCTCGCCAGGGTCGGCGACCTGACCGCGGGGATGTGGCGGCGGAAGGTCAGCCTCGCTTCGCGCTTCGGGAAGCTCCGGCTAGAAGCGCCGGAACGGTAGGGTCGCCCTTCTTCGGCTTCGGCTTCACCTGGGCGACCGTACATTCGCCGGGCTCCTTGTCGGGGCGGAAGCGGAGGAACCGCGTGCCGTGGCGAAAGCGGGCCTTCTGCCACTTGTCGTAGCGCACCTCGACGACGAGCTCCGGCGCGACCGGGCTCCACTCGAGCGTCACCTGCGGGCGCCACCGGCTCGGCTCGCCGCGCGGCTTCCGCTCCGGGTTCGGCCCGAGGAGGGGCTGCACCCGTTCGAGGATCTCCTCCCGCCGCTTCCCGGCGGCGGAGGCCGTGCCGACCGGGACCAGCTTGGCGCCGTCGTAGAGGCCGAGCATGAGGCTCGCGATCCCGGAGCCCTTCTCGCTCCAGGTGACCCCGATGACGACGCAGTCGGCGGTCTTCTCGCCCTTCACCTTGACGACGGCCTCGCGCGACCCCGGGAGGTACTGGGCTCCCGTTCGCTTCGCCACGACACCGTCGAACCCCGCTACTTCGAGCCGGTCGAGCCAGCCCTGCGCGACGGCGAGGTCCTGCGTAGCGGGCGAGACCGAGAGGGGGAGGCCCTCGACCCGCTTGCGGCGCTCCTCGAGCGGGAGCCGGTGCAGGGGCTCGCCGTCCCAGAGCAGGACGTCGAAGGCGACGAAGTCCGCGGGAATCTCCGCCGAGAGCTTGCGCACGCGGCTCTCGGCCGGATGGAGCCGCATCTGGAGCGCGTCGAAGTCGAGGGCACCCTCGCGCTCGATCACGATCTCGCCGTCGACCGCTGAGCGCGGCGGGAGGCGCTCGCCGAGGGCCTCTAGCTCCGGGAAGTAGCGCAGGAGTGGCCGGCCGTTTCGGCTCCAGAGGTGGAGCTCTCCGGTCAGGTTCTCGAGGATGCCGCGAAAGCCATCCCACTTCGGCTCGTACTGCCAGCCGTCCTCGCCGGGAAGCTGATTCACGAGCTCCGCCTCCATGGGAGGAAAGGGCAGTTTCGCCGGGGGCATCCGGGAGAGACTATCGGCGTGACGAAGCTCGAAGGATCCTGGCGCGTCGAGCGCGAGGCAGGGCTGCTCCCGCCGTTCGGCCTCACGAAGACGATCGGCGAGAGGGACGGCTGGACGCGCGCGGCCGGGCTCCCGGTCGCGCCGTTTCGGGTCGTGGGGACGACCCTCGTCTACCGCGGCTGGCCGATCCGCGACGAGCTGGCCGAAGGGCCCGACGGGAGCTGGGAGGGACGCGGCCTGCTCTTCGGGCGTGAGTTCTGCAGGTTTCGACTGGTGCGCGAAACCGAAACCACCACCCCGGCCGTCTAACTCCCACGCAGATGACGAGAGTCGCAATCACAGGGATCGGAATGGTCTCGCCACTCGGCAACGACGCCCCGTCGACGTGGGACGCAGCGGTCGAAGGGCGCAGCGGCGTCGACTACATCCGGGCGTTCGACACCGAGGACTTCGAGATCCAGATCGCCGGCGAGGTCAAGGACTTCGACCCGTCCGGGCTCGCATCGCCGAAAGACGTGAAGCGCCTCGACCGCAACGTGCTCTTCGCGCTCGGCGCGGCCAAGGAGGCGCTCGGCGACGCGGGGGTGAACGGGTACAACCCCGACCGGGTCGGGATCGTCGTGGGTTGCTGCATCGGCGGCTTCAACGAGCTGATGCGCCAGCACGACATCCTCCGCGACCGCGGGCCCGACCGCGTCTCGCCCAACTTCCTCCCGAACATCCTCGTCGACTCACCGAGCGGCCAGCTCGCGATCGAGCTTGGCATCCGCGGCCCCAACTACGCGGTCGTCTCGGCCTGTGCGACGGGCTCTCACGCGATCGGCGAAGGCGCCCAGCTGATCCGCAACGGGCACGCCGACGCCGTGCTCGCGGGAGGAACGGAGAGCTGCATCCATCCACTCATCCTCGCCGGCTTCTCGAATATGCGCGGGCTCGCGCAGGGGAACGGCGACCCGACGGCTGCCTCGCGGCCGTTCGACGCGGAGCGGGAGGGCTTCGTGATGGCGGAGGGCGCCGGGGTCGTCATGCTCGAGGACCTCGAGTCGGCCCAAAGGCGCGGCGCGCGCGTCTACGCGGAGGTGCTCTCCTACGGCGCCTCCAACGACGCCTACCACATGGCCGCTCCCGATCCCGAGTCGGTCGGCGTCGTCGAGATGATGCGAAACGCGCTCGAGCGCGGCCGCGTCGTTCCTTCGGAGGTCGACTACATCAACGCGCACGGCACCGCGACGCCCCTCGGAGACGCGGCCGAGACGAAGGCGATCAAGGATGTCTTCGGCGAGCATGCCTACGAGCTCGCCGTCTCCTCGACGAAGTCGGTCATGGGCCACACCTTCGGCGCTGCGGGCGCGATCGAGACGATCATGTGCGCGCTTGCGATCCACCACGGCGTTATCCCGCCGACGATCAACTACGAGAATCCGGACCCGGCCTGCGACCTCGACTACGTGCCGAACGTGGCGCGTAAGGCCGAGGTGCGCGTGGCGCTCTCGAACGCGATGGGGCTCGGCGGCCACAACGGCTGCGTCCTCGTCGGTCATCCCGACCGCTGAGCCGCGGGGCACGGTTCGGGCGTTTTCCCGCTGGAGCGTTCGGGTAGCCGGACCTCCATGCGCATCGTACTGAGCATGGTTGCTGCTCTCTCGCTCGCCGTCTTCGGGGCGGCCTGCGGCGGCTCGGCGGGGGGTGACACGCTCTCGAGCACCGGAACCGTCGGGGCGACCGTCGACACGACCGCGGCCGCGCAGCAGCTCCAGGACATGGCGAACCAGGCCCAGGCCATCGTCACGACCAAGCTTCAGCAGCTCTCGACGTCGACCTCGAGCTCGGACGTCTCCGCCCGGATGGAGGAGGCACGGACGCAGCTCGAGCAGCTCGCGCAGAGGGTCGAGGAGGTCGACACGAACGACGAGACCCAGGCCCAGGCGCGGGATCAGCTGCACGACGCTCTCCACGAGCTCGCCGACCAGGTCGGGGACGCGCGCGAGAAGGTGGAGAGTAGCAACGCGCAGGAGGCCTTCAGCGACCTCATGTCGAGCTCGGCCGTCACCGACCTGCGCCAGGCGATTCAGAACCTCCAGGCGCAGTCGGGCTAGCTGGAGCCCTCGACCGCGGCGACCGTGAGGTCTTCGAGCGTCGCGAGGACGGCGTCGGCCTGGGCGAGCGCGTCGGCGGCCGGCGGGAACTCCGGGTTGGGGATCGCGATCGTGCGCATCCCGGCGGCTTTCGCGGAGCGGATGCCGTTCTCGGAGTCCTCGACCGCCGCGCAGCGGGCGGGATCGACGCCGAGCCGGCTCGCCGTCGCGAGGTAGACGTCAGGCGCGGGCTTGCCCCGGGCGACCTCCTCCGAGGAGACCGTCGCGCGGAAGAAACGGTCGAGCGCCGAGAGCTCGAGAACGAGGTCGATCAGCTCCCGGTTCGAGGACGAAGCGAGACCGAGCGGCCAGCGGGCGGCGAGGCGCTCGACGGCCTGCCGGCTCCCGGTCACGAGCGGGAGCTCGTTCCGATAGTGCGCTTCGAGGCGGCGGACGACCTCGGCGGAGATCTCCTTCGGGTCGTCGGCCAGGCCGACCTCGTCCCGCATGTAGCGCGACCATTCGGGCGAGCTCATGCCCATCATGTCTCGGGAGGCGTGCTCGCTCCACCGCCCGCCGCGCTCCGCGGCGAGCTCGGCCCGTACCTCGTCCCAGACGCGCTCGGAGTCGATCAGCACGCCATCGAGATCGAAGACGACCGCCTCGATCACGGTTCCACCGAGCTGTAGCGCTGTCCGAGGAAGACGAGCGCCGCGGCGCGGCGGCCCTCCTCGACCGCGAGCACCTCGCCGACCACGAGCGTGTGGTCGCCGGCGAGGTACTCGTCGTGGTTGCGACACTGAAGCCACCCGAGCGCGTCCTCGATCAGCGGCGCCCCGGCTGCGCCGGCCCGCGTCGCGATTCCGTGCCAGTGGGCGAAGGGAGGGACGCCGCGCGCGAAGTGCTGGGCGATCGCCTCCTGGTCGCCGGCGAGCAGGCTGAGCGCGAAGCCGCCGGCCTCGCGGAGCAGCTCGTGCATGGCGGCCTGGCGGCTCACGGCCACGCCGACGAGCGGCGGCTCGAGGGAGAGGGAGACGAGCGCGTTGACGGTGAGGCCGAGCCGTTCCCCGCCGGCGTCGACGGTCAGGATCGCAACCCCCGTCGGAAAGGAGCGCAAGAGCGTCCGGAGCGCTTCGCCGGTGGAGCTCAGCGTCGCCGTTCGACGTCGAGCGCGTCGGCGAGCGACTCGTCCAGGTCCCGGCCCGTCGGCTCGGCGAGGGCGTCCTGAAGCTGGGCGGAGAGATCGCGCAACCCCTCCAGCACCCGGTGCCGCCGCTCCTCGAGCGACCTGGCCTCGCGGACGAGGGACTCGTGCCGACGGCGGGCGTCCTCCTCGATCCGGTTCGCCATCTCCTGGGCGGCCTCGCGCGTCGCCCGCGCCTGCTCCTCCGCCTCGGTCAGGAGCTTGCGAGCCTCTTCCTCCGCTTCGCGGCGCGCCTGCGTCCCGTACGAATCGACCGCCGCGCGAATGTCGTGGGCGTAGTCGTCGGCTTCGGAGCGCACCCGTTCGGCCTCCCGCGTCAGCTCGTCGATGCGGGAATCTGCGTCGACCTTCGCCTGGCGCCGCAGCTCGTCCGCCTCGCTCCGGGCCTTGGCCCGGATCGTCTCGGCCGCTTCCTCCGCGGCGTTCAGCACCCCCGCGACGCGACTCCCCGTCTCTGCGTGGTCGACTCGCGCCGCGACGGCAGCCTCGTCCGGCGCCGATCCCTCCGTCTCCCCGTACTCCACGTCCTCTCCTTTGCTCGGCCCGGGGCGGACACTTATTGCAGCCACGGACGAGGAATGCAACTTCGAGCGGAAAGGCGGTTAAATGGCGCGATGCCGAACCTGCGGCTGATCGAGGAAGGCGAAGCGACGGGAGCGCTTCGGGCCGAGTACGAGGCCGCGATCGGCCGCGCTGGCAAGGTCTTCAACATCGTCAAGGCGATGTCGCTGAACGCCGAGACCCTGCACGCCTCGATGGGCCTCTACCGGGCGGTCATGTTCGGCCGCTCGGAGCTCTCGCGTGCCGAGCGCGAGCTCCTCGCGGTCGTCGTCTCGCGAACCAACGACTGCCACTACTGAGTCCGCGCGCACGCAGACGACCTCCGTGCCGAGGGCGCCACCGACGAGCTCGCCGACCATGCCTCCCACGACTACCGCAAGGCGGGGCTCGAGCCGCGCGTGCTCGCCCTCTGCGACTTCGCGGTCAAGGTGACCGTCGAGCCCGCAGCCGTCTCGGCGGCCGACGTCGACGCCCTGCGCGGCCACCGTTGGAGCGACGCCGCCGTCCACGACGCGCTCCAGGTGATCGCCTACTTCAACTACATCAACCGGATCGCCGACGGCGTGGGCGTCGAGGACGAGCCGGACTGGCCTGCGGGACCGAGATGATCGAGTAGGCGCCGTCCGGCGCTCCCCCTACCGTGGCGCGCATGCGGGGCGACGCCTTCCGCCGCTCGGTGGCCGAGTTCACGGGCGCCTTTGCGCTCACCTTCATCGGCGTCGGCTCGATCGTGATCACCGGCGGGCAGAACATCGTCGCGATCGCGCTCGCTCACGGGCTCGTGATCGCCGTCTGGGTCTCCGCGTTCGGGCACATCTCGGGCGGGCACTTCAACCCGGCGGTCACCTTCGGCTTCCTCATCACCGGGAAGATGTCGCCGCGCCTCGCGATCGCGTACTGGATCAGCCAGCTCGCGGGCGGCTTCTTCGGTGCGCTCCTCATCTCCGGGCTCCTACCCAACCAGTTCACCGATCCGGTGAAGCTCGGCGTCCCCGCCCTCGGCGGGGGGATCGGCGCCGGGGCCGGGCTCGCGATCGAGGCGATCCTGACCTTCTTCCTCGTCTGGATCATCTTCGCGACCGCGGCTGATCCGCGCGGATCGTTCACATCGGTCGCTGGGCTCGCGATCGGTCTGACGATCACGCTCGACGTACTCATGGGAGGACCCTTCACGGGAGCTGCGATGAACCCGTCGCGGGCATTCGGCCCCCAGCTCGTCGGCAACCACTGGAGCGACGCGTGGGTCTGGTACATCGGGCCGCTCATCGGCGGCGGGCTCGCCGCGCTCGTCTACGACCTGCTCTACCTCACTCCCGTGCCGCGCCCGGTTCCGCCGGGGCCTCCGGAAACCGAGCTGGAGGAGCCGCGGCCGGGTGACGCGGCGCTCTAGCCGAGCGCCTCCCCGAGGACGGTGATCGCCTGCGCCAGTCCGGCCGGCGCGATCGTGTGCGCGACCGGATCCTCCCGGTAGCTGACCGAGAGCCCCGCCGTCTGAAGCAGGTCGCGGGCGCTGCGGCCGAACTCCACGCCGATGATCGGGTCGAGCGATCCGTGGGCGATCGCGACCGGCATGCCGGCGCGCGCATGAGGATCGAGCTCGAACCCGTCGACGCTCGGGACGAAGCCGGAGAACGCGAGGACGGCTGCAGGTCGCGGGCGGTCGGTCGCAAGCCCGAGGGCGTAGGACATCACGGCGCCCTGCGAGAAGCCCGCGAGCGCTGTTCGCTCCCACCCGATCCCGTGGTCGGCCAGCACGCCGTCGAGGTAGCCGGAGAGGCCGGCAAAGGTGGGGAGGAAGGTCGCCGGGTCCGGAAAGCCGACGTCGCGCACGATGTACCAGTGGCGCCCGCCCGGGGGCAGTGCGAGCGGGCCGCGCGGAAAGATCGCCAGGAGGCGGTCGTCGGGATCGAGAAGCGAGAGGAGAGGTTCGAGGTCGCCGGCGTCAGCGCCGCGGCCGTGAATGAGGATGACCGCCCCCGTGGGAGTGCCCGTGTCCGGCTCCCTGATGGTGGCCTCCTGAGGACTCCGAGCCGCCGCCATGTGAAGAGCCTACGGATCCGTGGCCGTGCCCGGCGTCCGAGCTCCCCTGGTGAGGGCCCTTGCCGTTCCCATGGCCGTTGCCATGGCCGTTTCCGCTTCCGTGGCCCTTGGCGTGGTCGCTGTCGTTGCCCTGGCCGTCCGAGTCGTCACCGTCGCCGTGCTTGTCATGGCCGTTGCCGTTCCCGTTGCCGTGGTGCTCGTGACCGCAGCCGTGGCCGTTGCCATGGTGCTCGTGGCCGTTGCCGTGTCCGTGGCCGTGTCCGTTGCCGTTCCCGTGCCCGTGGTTGGGATCTTGATCCTGGTCCTCGGGCTGGTCGCCGCCGCCGCCCGGCGGCTGCGACTGTCCGTCGTTCCCGTCACGGTCGTCGCCCTGGTGGGGAGGGCGCTCGTGGCCGGACGGGGAGTGGCCCTCGCCGCTCCCGCCGTCGTCGTCCCCGGGCGGGGGAGGCGGAGCCGATCCGCCGTCGCTCGGCGGCTCGTCGGGACCCGGGACGCCTGGGGTCGGAGTCGTCGGCGGTCCGGCCGCGGCCGTCTCCGGCAGGCCAGAGACGTTCCCCGGCCCGGCCGAGACGGATGTCTGCGGCTGGCCCCCTTCGGAGCCTGAATGCCCCGGCCGGAGCGGTGTCGCGGTCACGGAGGCGACCTCTCCGGAGCCGGCCGGAGGCGCGGGGACGGCGATCTGCTTCGGCAGCGAGTCGAGGAGGAGCGGCGCCGCCAGCACGAAGGCGACCGCGGCCCCAACGGCGAGCAGGCCGAGCACGGGTGCGGCTATGCGCGAAAAACGACTCCCCACGACTATCCCATCGGCGCTGCGGCGCCTGGACTGAATCCTAACCGGGCGATCCGGACTGTCTCTCCCCCGGATCGAGGATTTGTTGGAGCATCAGCGCGTTCGTCGGCGCCTGGGAGATCCAGCCGTCCCGGCCGTCGGCCGCTCCCGCTGCGCGCGAGCGGCCGTTGTTGTTGAACATGACGTACGCCTCCTTTGCGTCCGAGGCGAGCTCGCGCACGGCCGGTACGAAATCGCCGAGCTCGGCGTCGGAATAGAGGTAGTCGAACCGCTCGGCCGCGCTCCGTCCGCGGATGTTCCAGGTCTTTGCGTTGCGCCCGTGCATACGGACGTAAACGATCGGGCTCGTACGGGCGAGGATGGTCGGAACGAGGTTCTTGGCCTCCGTCTTCGGGGCGTCCACGACGACGTGGGTTGCGCCGAGCTCCTCCAGGAACGAGAGGACGCGCGCCCGGTTCTCCTCCTCGAACCAGCTCCGATGACGGAACTCGACGAGCGGGTGGTCGCCGTGGAGCTCCTCCTTCGCCCACTCGAGATACTCGAAGGAGAGCGGCTTGCAGACGATGTAGGAAGGGAACTGGAGCAGGATCCCGCCCAGCTTGCCCGCCGAGCGGAGGGGCTCGAGCGCAGCATGGAAGCGGGCGAAGACCTCGGCTCGAAGCTCTCGCGGAGGCCTGTTGATGCGGCCGCGCTCGTCGACCTGGGCGGCGTCGCGCAGCTCCGGCGGGAGAACGTCCGCCTTCACCGGATGGCGCGTCATCATCCCGAACGCCTTCACGTGCATGACGAAGCCGTCCGGGACGCGCTCGGCCCACTTCGCCACGAGCTCCTCGTCGGGAAGCCGGTAGTACGTCGAGTTCGCCTCGACGACGTCGAAGTGGTCGGCGTAGTAGCGCAGCCGCTCCTCGCCGGAGCGGACGCCCTTCGGATACCAGTACTTGACGAGCGACTCGTCGGCCCAGGAGCAGGTGCCGGTGCGGATGGGAGCCATGCCAGGGATGCTAGTGGCGCAACCCGCGCGGGCCATGGCCGTGCGGGCCAGGCCGGGGTCAGACCCCGCCGTGGCCTGCGACGCCATGGCTGGGGCAGCTCTCCAGCCGGCCGCTCCCGTGGCGGCAAGCGCCGTCGCGGTCGCTCGGGCTCCGGTTCGAGGTGTGTCGCAGGTGTGCCGGCGCAGCCGGCCCAAACAGACCCGCCGGGGTCAGACCCCGACTTGACTGAATCAGACGGCCAACGCTAGCTGCTCCTGGCGCTCGGGCACCTCGCGGCGCGGCGCCTCGCCGCCGCCGAGCCCGTGGCGGAGGCGGAGGCGGGCGAAGCGCTCGGCGACCTCCTGCTGGTAGGCCTTCGGTGCGTACGCCCGCCCGCCGAAGAGCTCGGCGTAGCGTGGGTAGAGCCACGGGTACGTCCGCTTGACCCAGGGCATGAAATGCTCCCGGATCGAGGCCCGCACGTGGAGGACGATCGGCACCGCGTAGCCCGCGCCGGCCTCGGCGCAGGCGGAGAGGACGGCGTCGAGGTGCTCCTCCGTGTCGGTCAGGCCGGGAAGGATCGGGGCGACGAGCACGCCGGTGCGGATCCCTGCCTCGGCGAAGCGGGCGAGGATCTCGAGGCGCTTTCGGCCCGGAGGCGTGCCCGGCTCGACGACCCGCCGGACTTCCTCGTCGAGGGCCCCGACGCTCATCGAGACCGTCACCGGCGCGACCTCGGCTAGGCGTGCGTAGACGTCGAGATCGCGGACGATCAGCGTCGACTTCGTCAGCATCGAGAGCGGATTGCCGAAATGGGCGAGCGTCTCGACGACTCCGCGGGTCAGCCGGTAGCGCCCCTCGCAGTGCTGGTACGGATCGGTGGCGGTGCCCATCGCGACCGGCTCGCCTTCCCACTTCGGCGCGGCGAGCTCCCTCCGCAGCACCTCGACGACGTTCGTCTTGACGACGATCTTCGACGAGAAGTCGTCGCCGATCCCGAGGTCGAGGTACGTGTGGAAGGCGCGCGCGAAGCAGTAGTGGCAGCTGTGCGTGCAGCCTCGATACGGGTTCACCGTCCAGCGGAAGGGCAAGCGGCTTTCGTTGGGGACCCGGTTGAGCGCCGTCTTGCACGTATCCTCGAGGTACTGCGCGCGTGCCATAGAGGTGGCAGTATAGAACATACGTTCGCTGTTTCGACGACCGATGACCGGAAATACGATCGATATGGATGCAGCAGTTCAGGCGCTCCTCGACCGGGGAGAGGAGAGCGGCTGCATCGAGCTGTCCGAGATCGACGAGCTCGTGCAGTCCGTCGAACTCGACGACGAGCAGGTCCAGGATCTGTACGAGGAGATCGAACGGCGCGGGATCGATCTGCGCGACGACTGCGCGCGCGAGTCGGCCCCCGCGGCGACGTACGTGAACGGCGACCTCGCCCATGCGACGACCGACGCGCTCCAGCTCTTCCTCAACGAGGTCGGCCGCCATCCGCTCCTGACCGCGAAGGAGGAGGTCGAGCTCGCCAAGCGCATCGAGCGCGGCGATCGGGAGGCCAAGGACCGGATGATCAACTCGAACCTCCGCCTCGTGGTCTCGATCGCCAAGAAGTACCAGGGCCACGGCCTCAGCCTGCTCGACCTGATCCAGGAGGGGATCATCGGCCTGATCCGCGCGGTCGAGAAGTTCGACTGGCGGCGCGGCTACAAGTTCTCCACCTACGCGACCTGGTGGATCCGCCAGGCCGTGCAGCGCGGCGTCGCCAACAAGGCGCGCGAGATCAGGATTCCCGTCCACATCGTCGAGCGCGAGCAGAAGATCGCCCGCGCCGAGCGCGAGCTGACGGCCAAGCTCGGCCGTGCTCCGGAGGACAACGAGGTCGCGAAGACGGCCAAGCTGCCGTTGAAGCAGGTGCGTGAGGTGCGAGAAGCCGCCCGCGCGGTGACGAGCCTCGACCGGCCGATGGCCGACTCGGAGACGTCGCTCGGCGAGCTCATGGCCGGCGAGGAGGCCGGGCCGGAGGAGGAGGTCACCGTCAGCCTCGACACCGAGGTGCTGCGCCGCGCCGTCTCGGAGCTTCCCGAGCGCGAGCGCGACGTGGTCAAGCTGCGCTACGGCCTGAACGGCGACATCGAGCCGGCCTCGCTCGAGGAAATCGGCCGGCGTCTCGGCATCACGCGCGAGCGCGTGCGCCAGATCGAGGCGGACGCTCTCGAGCGGCTCGCCGTCCAGCGCGAGATCGAAGCGCTCCGAGCCGCGTAGCCGCGCCTAGCGGACGGTCTCGGCGACGGGATCGTCCCGCGCCTCGACGGCGGCGGGTTCCACGAGGATCCGACGACCGGCGCGGCGCCGGCGGAGTCGCTGGGCGACGGCGGAGGAGACACGCCGCACCGAAGCGACGAAGACGAGTGGATCCGCGAGCGAGACCGGGTCGAGAATCCGGCGCGGGAGGAGCGCTGCGAGCGTGAGCTCGCGCGCGAACGTGACGGCGGAGGGCCGGGCCGTCGACGGCGGCCCGCCGCCGAGGAGGTGCCTGGCCTCCCCGCCGAGCCAGACGTACCTGACCGGCCTGTGCCGTGTCGGCACCGTCGCCGGCAGGCCGAGCGCCTGCTCGACGGCGAGCCTGGGGAGGTCCAGGCCCGCTCGCATGGCGGCGGCGACGCCGAACGTGACCCGCAGATTGACGTCGTGCACGCAGAGCTCCGGTCCCCCGCAGAGGAACTGCACCTGCCCGACGCCGCGGAACCCGGCGGTGTCGACGAGGCGCCGCGTCGAGGCGATGATGCCTTCCGGCGGCGGGGCAACGCGCGTGACTCCTTCGCGCACGACGACACGGGTCAGGGCGGCGAGGCCGTCGTCGTGGCGGAAGAAGTCGACGAGCCACTCGGGCCCGGGGAGGAACTCCTGCACGAGCGCGCGATCGCCGTCCAGGAGGACGCGCGCGACGGCGAGCTCGCGGGCGCGCTCCGTCGTCGCGTACTGCACGGGCCGGTAGACGACGCGCCCGCCATGCGGCGTGGCCGAGGTCGCGGGCTTGACGACGCTCGGAAGCGGCGGCAGCGCGCCATCCGCTCCTCCGGGGCTCACCACGACGGAGCGCGGAACGCCGACTCCCGCGAGTTCGGCCGCGACCTCGAGCCGGCTCTTGTCGCAGAGGAGCTCGAACTGCTCCCGCGTCGGACCGATCAGGACGGCGCGGCCCAGGTCCGGGCTCGAGGTGACGAGCAAGTGCAGAAGGCTCTCGCTGAGCGGCAGCACGGCGTCCACCCCCTCGCAACGGCAGATCCCCTCGAAGGCTGCGAGGAATTCTTCCGCGTCCTCGCAGGCGGACGGATACGGGCGCGGAGCGCGGCAAGCCAGGGAGCGCCCGCCGCCGTGCGAGGCACCGGCATCGTTGGCTCCGACGACGCGAAAGCCCGCGCGCCTGAGCGAACGGCAGGCCCAGGGTCCGCTCCTGACCCCCGTCGGCAGCACGAGCACCGTCCCGCGAGTGCTCCTCGCATTCATGAGCGAAATGTAAGCGCCTGTCGCTACCCGGTCGCCCCCCGAACGTTCAGGCGAAGCGCCCCCGGGACTGCCGCTCGGTCGGGGTCACGCCGCGCGAGCCGCAAGAAAAAACGTCCGGCGGCATCCTCATGGAAGCGGGGCCGGACTTGCTCCGCTGCTTCGCGGCGAGCGCGGGAATCCGCTTCACCCGGGAGAGGCGGAGGTCTGGCCCCGCGTCACGAGCCCAGGGAGACGAGGCCGCTCTCGTCGGCGAAGATCACGGCGTGGACGCGGTCGCGCAGGCCCATGCGGCCTTCGAAACGCCCCCTCGTAGGGAACCTTGCGTCCCCCTGGTGGAGCACGCGTGTCAGCTTCCGAGGGGCTGGATCGAGGGGGCGGTCGTGCAGCGAGACAGCCTCCTCGAGGGAGCGCGATGACGCCTCTAGCCCGATCCGGCGTACCGCGGGTCGGCGAGCAGCTCTGCTGCCTCGTCGAGATTCCGGATGGCCTCGGCCAGGGCCGATCCTGGTGCTTCGACCCGCCTCGACCCATTACCCGAGGACGATGTTGCCTCGATCGAAGGTGCTCGTGAAGACGACGCCACACCCGTCGTGGACTTGGCTGGGACCAGGGCGACCTGCGCATCGATCTTCAGAAGCGGGATACCTAAAAGGCGCGCCCTGACCCGTGCTTCGACGAGCGCTCCTTCGGACAGGCGCGTGCCGCGATCGAAGGTGCGTGCGGGTGGCAGCGCTCTTGACGTCACGATCCGCCTCCTGCCCGCTCGCCACGTCGTCGAAGAGAGGAGATGCCCGCGCTGCCCGCGGTCAGGGCTGCCAGCCCGCCCGCGATCAAGCCGGCCTTGACGACTTTGCCTTTCGACCACCCAGAAGCGAGCCGATGCGCGGAGTCATCGGCCTTCTCGAGAAGTCTCTCGAGCTCGGTCTTTCTGTTCACGAATCTCACGTGACTACCCGCTTCACCGTCGGCGAGAGGCTGTTCTGAGCGCCGCCACGAGCTCGTCCTTGGTCATCGTCGACCTCCCTCTGATGCCAATGCCGGCCGCGAGCTCGACCAACTCGGCCTTGTTGTACGAACTCAGGCCGTTCGCGGTCTCCCGGTTGAGGGCGCGCGCCGTCTCCCTCGCGGTTGTGACGAGCTGGTCGCGCAGTTCCTCCGTCGTCTTGACCTTGGTGTCCGCGGCGCTTGCTTGGCGCTCGGCCTGGCCGGCGAGCTCCTGCGCTTGCCGTTGCGCTTCCGCGGCGGCGACACGTGCAGCCTCGGCAGCCTCATCGGCGAGTCGCTTCGCCTCGGCCAGCTTGTCGGAAGCCTCGGCGACGAGCTCCTCAGCGCTCTGGCGCGACTGCTCCGCGTCGTCGGCGGCATCCGCGATCTCGCTTTCAACATCCTCGGCGATTTCGTTTCGTTGCTCCCCGGCATCCGCTTCCGCCGCCTCCCGTTCGCGCCTCACGAAGTCCTCGGCGGCTCTTTGGGCCTCGGCAACTCGTTGCTCGACCTCCCGGTCGGACTGCCGCTCGAAGTCTCGTAGACGAGCGCGCCCACGTTCGCTGATCTCCTTGAGCCTCTGGGCGTCGGCCTTGGCCTCCTGCGCAGCCGCCCTCGCTTCGTCCTCCGCCTCGTGCGCGCGCTCCGCGGCCTCTTGTGCTCGCTTGATCCGGACGTCGACCGAGTCACCGCCCACTGGTGTCGAATCGATCAGGGCCGCTTCGAGCTTCCGTCCCTGATCGCGCGCGCTCACGCCCACCTGCTCGATTGCATCCACGGGTTTCAGAGCTCGTGACATGAGCCAGATCGCGTTCGATGGCATCTCCTTGAGACCGGTGCGTGTGCGCTCCAACAACAACATCAACCCCTTTGCAACGGACGCCGACAGAGAACTCGGTGCATTTCCGTTTTGGGCGCCGTGGAAACCAGGCCCGCTTCAGCGGCTGATCGGCGCGGTCAGCGGCGGGGGTGGGATTCGAACCCACGAGGCACCTCTCGGCGCCTAACGGTTTTCAAGACCGCCCCTTTCGACCGCTCAGGCACCCCGCCTGCGCCGAACTCTAGCCCGCGGCCGCCTGCGGCTTTTCCGCAGCCGTGCGCAGTGGGAGCGCGGATGCGCGCCCGTCTCGGGTCGGCGATCCTACGGTCGGGTAGCGACGAGGAGGCACGCGATGACGATCGTCTGGCTGATCATCTGGTTCATCTTCGACCGCGTGGGCGACCGCGAGGCGCTCGAGTTCGACCCCGTGAACATCTGGACCGGGACGCTGATTCTCGCTATCGGGCTCGATCTCGGCAGACAGCACGCCATGGCGCCGAAGCGGCGTTAGCGCCGGAAGGCGTTCCTGGCGAAGAAGGCGAGGTTGGCCGGGCGCTCGGCCAGGCGGCGCATGAGGTACGGGAACCACTCCGGTCCGAACGGCGTCGCGACGAGCACCTTGAAGCCGCGGCCCACGAGGTCGAGCTGGAGCTGCGGGCGCACCCCGTAGAGCATCTGGAGCTCGAAGCGGTCGCGGTCGATGCCCTCGCGCTCGGCGAACGCGATCGCCCGCTCGATGAGGCGCTCGTCGTGCGTGGCGATCGCCGTGTAACCGGGCCCGGAAAGCGAGCGCTCGACGAGCCGCGCGTACGCGGCATCGACGTCCGACTTGTCCGGATATGCGATCGCCGGCGGCTCCAGATATGCGCCTTTGACGAAGCGGAGGTTGGGCGCGAGCGGGAGGAGCGACTCGAGGTCCTCCTCGGCCCGGTAGAGGTAGGACTGGAGGACGGTGCCGACGTTCAGGTGCCCGGCCTCACGGAGGCGCCGGTAGATGTCGAGCGTCGCGTCGACGTAGGCCGAGGACTCCATGTCGATGCGGACGAAGTTGCCGAGCTCGGCGGCTCGCCCCACGACGCGCTCGAGATTCTCGTACGCGAGGTCGGCGCCGAGCCCGAGCCCCAGGTGGGTCAGCTTGAGGGCCACGTTCGCCCGCAGCTCCTCCGCGTGCAGCCGCTCGAGCACGAGCTCGTACTCCGAGGCCACGGCCCGCGCCTCGTCTGCCTCCACCACGTCCTCGCCGAGGATGGTCGTGTTGGCGTGGAGGCCCTGCTCGTTGAGGCGGCGAAGGGTCACGACGCACTCGTCGAGCGTCTCGCCCGCGACGAACCGCGCCGCCCCGAGGCGCATCCCGTGCGCGCCGACGAACCCCCGCACCCGGGGGCTTCGCGCGCCGGCCAGGATCAGCTTCCGGACTACGGGGCCCCGAACTCCTTCAGGACGGCCGGCGGCTCCCAGGATCCCTCCGCGTCCTGGAAGTTCTCCATGACGGCGAGGAGGACGCGCGCGGTGACGGCCGTTCCGTTCAGGGTGTGGACGGGCTCGAGCCCCCGCTCGCCGCGGTAGCGGACGCCGAGGCGGCGGGACTGGTAGTCGGTCGTGTTCGAGGTCGAGGTGATCTCCCGGAAGCGCTGCTGGCTCGGAAACCACGCCTCGATGTCGTACTTCTTCGTGGCCGAGTCGCCGAGGTCGCCGGCGGCGACGTTCACGATCCGGTAGGGCACCTCGAGCTCCCGCACGAGCTCCTCCTCGATCGAGAGCAGGAGCTCGTGCTGCTCGCTCGAGCGTTCCGGGAGGCAGAAGACGAACATCTCCACCTTGTCGAACTGGTGCACCCGGAACATGCCGCGGGTGTCCTTGCCGGCCGCGCCCGCCTCGCGCCGGAAGCACGTCGAGTAGCCCGCGTACCGGCGCGGGAGCGTGGCCGCGTCGAGCTCCTCGTCCATATGCAGCGCGGCGAGCGCGACCTCGGATGTCCCCGTCAGGTAGAGGTCGTCCCGCTCGATGCGGTAGAGGTTCACCTCCTCGGTGGGGAGGAAGCCTGTGCCGTACATCGCCGCCTCGCGGACGAGCACGGGCGGTAGGACGGGGACGAACCCGCGACCGGTGAGCCGGTCGAGCGCGAAGCGGTAGAGCGCGAGCTCGGCGAGCGCGGCGTCGCCGAGGCGGTAGGCGAAGCGGGAGCCCGACACCTTGGCGCCCCGCTCCATGTCGATGTCGGCGAGCTCGAGGTGGTCGCGCGGTTCGAAGCCGAGCTCGCGCGGCTCGCCGGAGCGGCGCACCTCGACCGCGTCCTCCTCGGCGAATCCGTCGGGGGCGGTCGGGTCGGGAGGATTCGGGATGCGCGCCAGGAGATCGTCGCGCCGCGCCGTCGCCTCCTCGAGCGCCGACTCGGCTTCCTTCAGCTCCTGCTTGAGCGCGTTCAGCCGCTCGATCTCCTCGGGCGAGGGCTTGCCCTTGCCGGCCGGCTTGCGCGCGGCGCGGAGCTCGTCGACCCGGGTGTTGGCCGCGCGCCAGGTCTCGTCGGCCGCAAGGAAGCGGTCGAAGATCTCGGCGGCGCCCTTGCGGGCGAGCGCCGCGCGCCAGCGGTCCGGGTCTGCGCGAGCGGCGCGGACGTCGATCACGCGCGAGAGTCTAAGACGCTCTCGATCACCTCTGCGACTCCCTCCTCGGTGACCGGCGGGCAGACGTAATCGGCGACCGCGAGCACGCGCTCGTGCGCGTTGGCGACCGCGACCCCGAAGCCCGCCCAGGCGAGGAGCTCGATGTCGTTCTCGCCGTCTCCGAACGCGACGGTGCGCTCGGCGCAGAAGCCGAGGTGGTCGGCCAGGAACTGGAGCCCGGAGGCCTTGGTCACCTTCGGGCTTGCAATCTCGAGGAAGAATGGGAGCGACTTCGAGATGTAGAGCCGCCCCGCGAAGCGCTCCTTCAGGCGGGCCTCGAGGCCGTCGAGCAGCTCCGGCTCGCCCACCGAGACGACCTTGGTGGCCGGCTTCTCGAGCCAGCGGGCGAGGTCTCCGACCTCATGGATGACGAGGCCCTGGAAGTCGGCGTAGGCCCGCGCCTCGGGCGTGACCTTCCCGACGAAGAGCTCGTCGTCGACGTAGACGTTGACGTGGAAGCCCTCGGCGACGATGGCCTCGATCGCCTCCCGGGCGAGGGCGACCGGGATCGGCTCGTGCCTGAGCCAGCGGCCCGTGTCGGGCTCGGCGACGACGGCCCCCTGGTAGCAGACGACGGGGTCCTCGATCCCCGCCTGGAGGAGGTACGGCCGCACGGAGACGAACATCCGCCCGGTCGCGATCACGACGCGGATCCCGGCGGCGCGCGCGGCCCGAATGGCGGCCTCGGTGCGCGGCGGCAGCATGCCGTCGCGGGCGATCAGCGTCCGGTCGAGGTCGCAGGCGAGGACCTCGACGTCGCGCGGAAAGCCGTCCGGAAGGCTCAGCTCGGCTGCGTCAGGAAGGCGACGAGATCGGAGAGTTGCTTGTCGGAGAGCGACTCGCCGAAGTTGGTCGGCATGACGCCCGCCTGGAAGCCCTGGGTGACCTCGGCGTTCGGGTTGACGATCGACTCGAGGACGAAGTTCGGATCCTTGCCCTGGAGCGCGGTGTCGAGGTCGGGGCCGATCGTCGCCGTGGAGCCTGCAGGCTTGTAGGTATGGCAGCCGGCGCAGCCGCTCGAGGCGAAGACGTCCTTGCCGGCGGCGGCGTCTCCCTCGCTCGGGTTCACCGTCGGCGTCGCCTCCTGGGGCACCGTGCCGATCACGGTCTCCGGCGTCGGGCTCACGGTCTCCGCGGCGCCGCAGCCGGAAGCGACGACGACGAGCGCGGCGAGGGCCCCGGCGATGGCAAGAGCGCGGCGCATCGGTCGCGAAGCATAACGGCCTCGACTGCGAGGTAGCCGACCAAACCGGCGGCCGCGACATCGTTCGGCGAGTCGTTCAGGACGAAGGATGCGGCGAGCGCCGCGGCGAAGGCAAGCGGCAGGGCGCGCCGCTCGAGGGGAGCGTCCGAGCCGAGGACGCGGGCGACGAAAAGGACGAGGAGAGCGAGGCCGGCGCCGAAGACGGCCGCCGCCGCCGGTTCATGCGCGATGCGCTCCCACGAGAGCTCGACCCGGTCGCGGAGCGCGGAGGCAAGGCCGTCCGGACCGGAGTCGAGCGCGTGTGTGAGGTGGCTCGTCGGGCCAATCGCGGCATCGAGTGCGGCGAGCCCGGCGGCCAGCACGACGACCGCCGCGAGGGTCACGGCGAGCCGCCTCCCGCGGAGGCCGGCGAGAAGGGCTGCGAGGAGGCCGAATCCGACCGCGAGGACGATCGCACCGCCGGCGTCCGCGCCGAACCGGTCGCCGGCGACGGCGACGAACGCGGCGGCCGCGACCGCCGCGAATGCGCCCCAGCCCAGGCGGCGCCTGAGGAAGACCGCTCCCGCGAGCGTGGGAACGAGCAGCATGGTCTCCAGCAGGTTCGAGAGCCCGTAGAAGCGTCCGCTCTGGCTCGGGCCGAACGGCGACAGCGCCACGGCCGGGCCCTCGACCCCCAGGACGACGAGGTAGGCGCCCACGATCGTGGCCAGAAAGAGGCCGATCTCGAGGTCGGATCGCAGCACGAGGGCGAGAAGCGGCCCGCCGAGCCCGGCGGCGAGCCCGATCGCCACGAGCGTCGGCCAGAGAGACGAGGCCTCGGCGACGCCGAGCACCAGGTTGGCCGCGAGCGCCGCGCCGAACGCGAGCAGGCCGGCGCGGGGCCAGAGGAGCGTGAGCAGGACGATCAGGACGGCGGCGAGGATCCCGGCGGGGAGCCGGGCGCGGTTGTGCCCGTCGATTCGGTCGTCGAGCTCCCGTAGCGTCCGGAGAGGATCTGCGTCCGGCTGCGAGCGCAACGCGCCGTCCTCGCCGAGCGCAGTCGGCGCGATGTCCGCGATCGAGACGAGCCCTGGAATCCTCGTCGAGTCGGAGACGAGGATCCCGTCGTAGCCGGCTCCCACGACCGCGATCGGATAGCGCCGGTCGTTCGGCTGCTCGCCGCCCTGCGGCAGCGTCACGAGGATGTACGGCGGCTCGAGCGTCTTCGGCGGAGCCGAGGCCTCGATGAGCGGCGGCCCTCCAGCGAGCCCCCCGCGGAGCGAGTTCCGCGCCTCGCCGCGCAGGAGCGACGCGAAGGCCTGCCGGAAGCTCGTCTCCGGTCCCGCGCCCGGGACGAGCAGCCCCTCCGCGCCCCCCGAAACGTCCTCCGGCGGCCGGTTCGCGACGTAGACGTGGAACTGCTGTTCGGCCCGTGCCTCCCCCGCGAGGAGCGAGAAGAGGACGAGCGAGAGCGCCGCGACCCTAATCATCGCCTAACTCTAGGCCGCGCCCAGGGGTAACCCCGTGCCCTACACTTTTTCCCATGCAACGAAAGACTTTTGGCCGGGACACCGGGCTGTCGGCCCGCATGCTCCTGACCTCGTTTCTGCTCGGGCTCCTGTACGTCGTCTTCGCGGTCGTCCTCTTCCAGGTCCTCGACGTGGGCCTCGCGCCGATGCTCCTCATCGTGATCGGGCTCGCCGTCTTCCAGTACTACACCTCGGACAAGATCGCCCTCGCCGCCTCCGGCGCGAAGGTCGTGACGCCCGAGCAGGCCCCCGAGCTGCACCAAATGATCGAGCGGCTCTGCGCGATGGCCGACCTGCCCAAGCCGAAGGTGGCGGTCATCCCGACCGACGTCCCGAACGCATTTGCCACCGGCCGAAGCCCCAAGCATGCTGCGGTCGCGGTCACGGAAGGGCTCTGGCGGCGGCTAGAGCCGCAGGAGATCGAGGGTGTCCTGGCCCACGAGCTCTCGCACGTGGCCAACCGCGACGTGCTCGTGATGACGCTCGCGAGCTTCTTCGCCATGCTCGCCGCTCTCCTGACGCGTGTCGGCCTCTACGGCGGCATGTTCGGCGGCGCCGGGCGAAACCGCGACGGCGGCGCCCCCGCGTGGCTCATCATCTTCGTCGTCTCGATCGTCACGTACCTGATCAGCTTCGTCCTCATCCGGACGATTTCGCGCTACCGCGAGTACGCGGCCGACCGCGGCTCGGCGCTGATCACGGGAGCACCCGAGCAGCTGATGAGCGCCCTCCAGAAGATCGCGAGCGACATCGTCCGCATCCCGCAGCGCGACCTGCGCGAGGTGGAGGGGATGAACGCCTTCTTCATCATCCCGACGAGCGTGAAGTCGTCGGTCGGCGAGCTGTTCGCGACCCACCCGCCGCTCGAGAAGCGGCTCGCCCGGCTTGCCCAGATCGCCCAGGAGATGGGCCGCCCCGTTCAGTAGCGGGTGGGGCTCGGCGACGTCCTCTTCGGACGCAAGAAGCTCAAGGGCGCGAACCTCGATCGCCTCTTCGCGCTCTCGACGGCCGAGCTGACGCTCGAGACCGAGGTTGGGCTCAAGCCGGCAGGGGTCGCCGCGGTCGTCTTCAAGCCGCTCTCGGCCGGGGAGTTCATGCAGGCCGAGCGCGACATCGACGAGCTGCTCGGAGTCGCCGCGCGCGATTCGGGCTCGAAGGTCAGCCGGCGCTCGGACAGCTTCGGCTTCCAGTGGCTCGTCATCCACGACTCCGACTTCGCCGACCTCGTCACGACCACCCACCTCATCAGCTCGGAGCTCCAGGCGCGGGGCTTCGGCGGGCGGCTCCTGGCGGCGCTCTTCGCCTTCAAGGGCGGCGACCATCCCGTCTACCTGATCTACGGCTACAAGACGGCGACCTTTTGGCCGTTCGTGCCGACCGGCAAGGAGCAGGAGCGCGACAACGCGGAGGAGCTCCGACTGAAGTCAGAGCTCGAGGGAGAGCTGCCGATCGAGCCCGATCTCACCCGCTGGCTCGCGCTCTTCGACGCGCCGCTCGATTAGCTGCGCTCAGTACCCGTACCGGCGGGCGCCGTCGTAGCTCGAGCCGTAGCCGCTCTCGGAGAGGCTGGAGATCTTGACCACGTCGCCGGTGTGCGGGGCGTGCACGAAGCGGCCGCGGCCGAGGTAGATGCCGACGTGGGAGAGGCCTGCGAAGAAGAGGACGTCGCCCGGCCGAAGCTGCGCTCGCGCGACGGCGCGCCCTTCCTCCCAGAGCATGGAGCTCGAGTGGGGGAGGCGGACGCCGCGCTTCCCGTAGACGTACATGACGAAGCCGGAGCAGTCGAAGCCCGACGGGCTCGCGCCGGCCCAGACGTAGGGCACGCCGAGATAGCGGAGCCCGATCTCCACGGCCTCCTCACCGGGTGTCGGCAGGATCTCGACGGCCGGCGCGGGCTTCTCGCCGTCGGCGGAGCGGTCGGGCGCCGCCTCGGCCACCGGGGCGGCGAGCAGCAGGACCAGCACGAGGTGAGCGAGAAGGCGACGGCGCACGGCGAAGAGGAAGCCCCGGGTCGAAGGGGCTTTCCTCGGCCGGCGACCGCAGCGCCTTTAGCCAGATCGGGGTACCCCGCCCGGGGCGCGAGAAGCCGGATGCAAGTTTTCCGGCCGGCCGGCGTCTTAGTAGGTGTCTAGAAGAGTTCGCGCACGAGAGACGGCCGGTGACTCCTTTCTCCCGGCCGTTTCTCTTTGAGGGAGCCCGGCGCGCTAGTAACGGCGCGCGCCGACGTAGGTGGAGGCGTACCAGCTCTCGGAGAGGCTGGAGATCTTGACCACGTCGCCGGTGTGCGGCGCGTGGACGAAGCGGCCGCCGCCGATGTAGAGGCCGACGTGCGAGAGGCCGTTGAAGAAGACGAGGTCGCCCGGCGCGAGCTGGTCGCGCGAGACGGCGTGGCCGAGCCCGTACTGCATCGCCGCGTTGTGGGGGAGTGAGACGCCGACCTGGGCGTAGACGTACATCGTGAAGCCGGAGCAGTCGAAGCCCGAGGGCGAGGCCCCGGCCCAGACGTACGGCACCCCGAGGTAGGAGAGCGCGATCGACACGACGCCCGAGTGGGTGGAAGGAGGCGGTGCGGAGACGGGCGCCGTCGCGGGACTTCCGCCGGACGACGAGCCTCCGGAGGAGGCCGGCTGTGGCGCCGGGTCGCTCTCCTGCTCCTTCGCGGCGGCCCGTGCCTGGGCAGCGAGCTTCGCCTGCCGGGCGCGCTCGGCCTCCTGGAGCCGCGCGATCTCGTCCTTGATCGTCGAATAGAGGTCCTGCCGGGCCGCGAGCTGGCTCTGGATCGAGGCGCGCTGAGCCGCGCGCTCGGCGACGATCTTCTGCTGGGCCGCCTCCGCCTTCACGAGCGCCTGCTGGCGGGACTGCACCTCGGCGCGGTAGCGGGTCACCTCCGCCGCGATCCGCGCGTCGTTGTCTGCGATCCGGTTGGCCGAGTCGATGCGCTCGATCAGGTCGCCGAGGCTCGATGCCCCGAGGATCACGGAGAGGACGTCGGGCTGCTGCGTGGTGTAGAGCGTCACCAGCCGCTCCGCGACGTGCGCCCGCGCCGTGGCGAGGTTCTTGCGAGCCGTCTCGAGGCGCGCACGGTTCGTCTCCAGGTCCTTCCGGATCCGGTCGAGCCGCACGTTCGCCCCGTTCCAGGCCTCGACCGCCTTCTCGAGCTGGGCATCCATTGCCTGGATCTGGCCGAGAACCTGCTGGGCCTGGGCGCGCTTCGAGGTGATCTGCGCCGGCTCGGCGGAGCCGGCCGCCGCGGCGGCCAGGCTCAGGACCAGCGCGGATAGGAGGGCGAGTCCGTAGCGCATGAGGGGCTTCTCTCCCCGGAGAAGCCTGGGAGCCTACTAGACCCTACTGCTGGAGGTCGGGAATGAGCCCCTGCTCGGAGAAGAATTGCCTCGTCTCTTCGAGCGTCAGGTCGCTCGGAGGCACGATCGCGTCCGAGCCCGAGAGCTCCTCGTCGGGAAGCTTCTCGCCGGAGCGGCGGACGAGTGCCGCCATCTCGTCGAGGTAGCGGTCGAGCTCGCTCTCGTCACCGCGGTCGAGCGCCTCCTGCGCGCGCGTGTCGAGCTCGTTCAAGCGGCCCAGCGCGTCGGCGTCGAGGCGGTACTGCCCCTCGCCCATCAGCCTGACGATCACTTCGTCTCCTTCTCGAGCTCTTTCTGGCCTCCGCCCGACTCGAGCTCGCCCTTGAGGCGGGCGAGGTCTGCGTCCACCTGGCTCTGGGCCGAGATCTGGGCCAGCTCGCGGTCGAGCCGGGTGTCCGTCGAGGTGTAGTCCTCGAGCGTTCCGGCGTCGACGAGTTCGTCGACCGCCGCGGCGCGCGCCTGCATCTGCTCGGTCTTGTCCTGCGCGCGCTGGATCGCGAGCCCTGTGTCGGCCATCTCCTCGCCGATCCCCGTGGCCGCCTCGCCGATCTTCACCTGTGCCTCGGCGGCGGAGTACTGCGCCTTGATCGTCTCCTTCTGCGTCCTGAAGGCCTCCACCTTGGCGGAGAGGCGCTTCTCGCTGTCGGTCAGCTTGCTCTGCTGCGCCTCGAGGTCGGAGACCTGCTGGTCGAGGCTCTGAAGCTGTTGCTGCGCGAAGGCCTTGCGCTCAAGCGCGGCGCGCGCGAGATCCTCGCGGTTGGCCCCGACGGCCTGGCGGGCCTGCTCATCGAGCTTCGGCAGCTCGACCTCGAGCTTCTTCGTCTGGAGCTCGAGCCGCTTCTTGGCCGTCACGACGTCCGCGATCCCGCGCTTCACGTTCTGGAGCATCTCGAGCTGTCGTTCGTAGGAGTAGTCCAACGTGACGGACGGGTCTTCCGCGCGGTCGAGAAGCTTCGAGATCCACGCCTTGACGACGTTCGAGGTGCGGCTCATGAGGCCCATGGTTCCTCCCTGGCTCGGGTCCCTGGCATCCTACCGACGCCGTGGTCGTCGAACGGAGCATGGATCCCCGCTGGCTCTCGAACGCTTACCTCGTCGCCGACCGCGCCGGAGGCACCGCCGTCTTCGTGGACAGCGGCGCCCCGCTCGAACCGCTCGTGGCCGCCGTCGAGCGCCTCGAGGTGCAGGTCACGCACCTCCTGACCACGCATGCCCACTCCGACCATGTCGCCCATCACGACGAGATCGAGCGCCGGTTTGGCACGACGGTCGTCGCCGATCCGGCCGAGGACGTCGCCGGCGCCGAGCCTGTCGGCCACGGCGAGGTGATCGAGGCGGGGGAGCTTCGCATCGAGGCGCTCCGTACGCCGGGCCACAGCCCCGGGATGCTCGCTTTCGCGGTCGACGGCGAGGCCTGCTTCACGGGCGACACGCTCTTCGCCGGCTCCGTCGGCGGGACGCGCGACGCCTTCGACGACCTCCGCCGTTCCGTCATGGACGTCCTCATGGGGCTACCTCCGGACATGCACGTCTATCCCGGCCACACCGAGGAGACGACGATCGGGTGGGAGTGGGAGCGAAACCCGTTCGTCCGCGTCTGGCGCGGCCTGGATCCCGAAGGAGAGGAGCGTTGCTACGTCGCGGGTTCCGAGGCGACCCTCGTCGTCTGGTCGCCGGACTACGACGGCGGCGGCAAGGGCTGGGTGCGGTTCGACGACGGGCGCAACGCCATCGTCGGCGGTTCTCGTATAGAAAGGTCCCGATGACCGACGTCGTTCCGGAGGGGATCGAGGCCTATGCCGAGCGGCACACGACGTCCCATCACGACCTTCTGGCGCGGCTCGCCGAGGAGACCAGGGCGACGCTCAGCTCGCCCGGGATGCTCACGGGGCCGGTCGAGGGACGGTTCCTCCAGTTCCTCGTCTACATGACGACCCCGCAGCGCGTCCTCGAGCTCGGCACGTTCAGCGGCTACTCGTCGATCTCGATGGCGGCCGCGCTTCCTGCCGGCGGGCACATCGACACCTGTGAGGTCGAGGAGGCGCACGCGTCCGTCGCCAGGCGCTACATCGAGGAGGCGGGTCTCTCCGACCGGATCTCCGTGCACCTCGGCCCGGCGATCGAGACCATCGAGTCGCTCGAGGGCGAGTTCGACTTCGTTTTCATCGACGCCGACAAGGGGAACTATGTCAACTACTACGAGGCCGTCCTGCCTCGGCTCTCCGACGGGGGGCTGATCGCTGCCGACAACACGCTCTGGAGCGGGCGCGTCCTCGACGAGGACGACGACTCCGACGGCACCGTCGCCATCCGCACCTTCAACGAGCACGTGCTCGCCGACGAGCGCGTCGTGAGCGTCATGCTCACGATTCGCGACGGCGTCACCCTGATCCGGCCAGCCTGACCGTGTGACTTCCGGCGTCCGGCTCGTGGAAGCGGACGAGCCTATCGCCTTCTGCCTCGACCTCCTTGGCCGCACGCGCAGAGAGCTTGTCGAACGGCTCCACGAGGAGCTCGGCCTTTTTCGCGCTGCGCTTGACAGACCACTTGCCTGCGACCGCCCCGTCGACGAGGAACGTCGCGACCGACTGCGGCGTCTGCGTGTTGAAGACGATCGGCCGGTACTCCTCCGGTAGAACGCCCGTCCGGCGGGCGTGCGCCAGGGTGATGGCATCCCAGCTCGGGAGGAACCGCACTGGTGCGGGCGCGTCGACGGCCGGCAGCGGCGCGCGCGGCAGGTCGAGGAGCTCCTTTCCCTGCTCGTCCTCGAAGGTGCGCGGGCGCAGCTTCCCGGCGGCGAGGTCGAGCTTCTTCGGCGGGACGCCGGCCCAGTTCGCGGCGTCGCCGAGCGGTGCCGGCCCGAAGGCCTGCAGGTAGCGCCGCAGCAGGTGCACGAGCCCTTGCTCCTCGGTGGCCTCGATGGGGCCGAGCCAGTCCTCCGCGAGCGCGTAGATGTCGGCCCGGCGGCGTTCCCAGGTTCCCGACGGCGGCGCTCGGACGACGTCCGCGCAGGCATTGACGCCGTTCCAGAGCGGTGAGCTCGCGACGATGGGCTTGAGCTCGCCGCGGGAGAGCGAGGTGCCTGCGAGGGCTTTCTTCGCCGCCGCGATCGCGCGGTCGACGTCCTTCTCGCCGAGGTTCCGCTTGTGGCCCCGCAGGAAGCTGGCCCGTCTGCTCGGGCGCGTGCCGGCCGCGAGCAGCGGGTAGTCCTTCGCGGAGACGAGGTGGATGGTGTTGCGCATCAGCGTGCCCTGCACGGCGCGGCGGATCTCGAGCGCCTTCGTCAGGTCGCCGACCTCGAACTTCTGGAGACGTGACCAGAGGCCGACGTAGCCGGAGACCGCGTTCTGGGTCTGGAGGCCGCCGGTCGTCTCGAGCGCCTGCGTCACCGACTTCGGCGATCGCTCGAGAAGGAGCTGGCGGGCGAGCAGCGCCCGGTTTAGCTCGCGTCCGGTGAGCGTCCTCACGGAGGGGTATCGTAGGCGGCGATGCCGATCAAGCTCTATCGATGCAAGAACATGTGGGTGAAGTCGCCAGGGCATCCGTGCTGGCGCGTGCAGAAGGCGCTGGACGAGCAGGGCATCGAGTACGAGGTGGTCAAGGGCCCCTGGCCGGGCCGCGGCCAGCGCGGTGACATCGAGCGCATAAGCGGGCAGTCGAAATACCCGGTGATCCAGTTCGAAGACGGCTCCGTCTACCGCGAGGAGTCCCGCGACATGGCCGCGACGATCGCAGCTGGGAAGCTCTTCGAGCAGCAAGGCCGCCAGCAGGCGACGGCCTAGCCGTCGCTACACTG
>DASUJY010000029.1:0-16494 GCA_036279015.1 Gaiellaceae bacterium
GAGAACAACCTCGTCACGCCCAAGGTGTTCAAGGAGACGGTCGAGATCCACCCGTTCCTCTCGGTCGTCACCGTGATCGTGTTCACCACCCTCTTCGGGATCGTCGGGGCGCTCATCGCGGTCCCCGTGACGAAGGCGATCGAGATCCTCGTGGCCGCGTTCCGCGAGGGGCGCAGGGCGGCCGTGTTCGAGCCGCCGCTTCCGGATGAATAGTCACAAGACGCCGCGTCACGGCGTGGTCGTCCCAAAACGCATCGCGCGCGTCCTCACCAGCCGGCACATCGTCCTCCGCCTGATCGCGACGACCTTCGGTCTCGTCGTCGGGCTCGGCGTGCTCATGTCGCTGCTCGACCGGAAGGACTTCCCCTCGATCTGGCTCGGCATCTGGTGGGCCGTCGGCACCGTCTCGACGGTCGGATACGGCGACGTCGTGCCCGTCGAGCTGTCGGGACGCCTCGTCGCCTCCGCCGCGATGATCGTCGGAATCGCGTTCATCTCGCTGCTCACGGCAACGGTCGCCTCGGCCCTCGTCGCCTCGAGCGCGAGGGACGAGGACGTGGCGGAAGAGGAGCTGCTGGACGCGATTCGACGCCTGGACGAGCGTCTGGTCGATCTCGAACGAGCCCTGCAGGCGCGGCGGGAGTGACTCGAAACAGCCGTTCACCCGGGTGAAGGGCTGCGTCGGGTGATGACCGGCGTCGCGCGGCCGAGGACGATTGCGGCTCCGTTGACCGACTCGTGAGGGGGAGCAGATGGCGACCCAAACCGTTGACCGTCGGGCCGCGGCGCGTGACCGCGCGAGCGGCTGGTACGGGTTCGCGGGAGTCCTCTTCCTGATCGTGGGCGCGATGAACATCCTCCAGGGCCTGATCGCGCTCCTCAAGGACGACTACTTCGCCGTGACGAAGGCCGGTCTCCTGTTCGCCGACTTCTCGGCCTGGGGCTCGTTCTTCCTCGCGCTGGGGATCATCGAGGTCTTCGTCGGCCTGGGCATTCTCAGCGCCCGTACGTGGGCCCGCGTCGTGGGCGTGCTCCTGCTGATGGTGAACACCGTCGTGCAGTTCGCCTTCATCGCGGCCTTCCCCATCTGGACGCTCGCCGCGATCGCGTTGAACATCACAATCATCAGCGCGCTCATGCGGCCGCTGGACGACTACGAGCGACCTCGCTACCTCGACTGACCGCCGCGACGAGCGAGGCGCGTCGAGCTTGACGTCCACACGGCCGCCGGAAGCGCCTTCCGAGCGTCCTCCGCGCGGCCGTGCGAGTTCGGTCCGCGCTCGCGGAGAGGAGCTCTACCTCGAGATCGAGCGGAGGCGGCCCGAGCACGTCTCGATCGAGGTCGCCTTCCGCTGGTTCACGCGGGACAAGGAGATCGCGGGCGGGGTGCTCGGCGGCGGCATGGCCTACCGCTTCTTCTTTTGGATCATGGCGCTCGCGGTCCTCGCGGCAGGCGGCCTCGGATTCGCCTCGTCGTCGGGCGCTGACGTGACGGCGGAGGCGCAGAACGCTGGCCTGGCCGACGCTCTCGCCTCGACGGTGGCCACCGCCGCCAGTCAGTCTGAGTCGGGTCGTTGGTGGCTCCTTCTCTCCGGCGCCTTTCTCGTTCTCTGGTTCAGCTACGGTCTGCTCCGCGCTCTGCGTCTCGTCCACGCCGCGGCATGGCGTGTCGCCGCGCCGCCCGTCCGCCGCGTGGTGAGGGCGCTTGCCGCCGTCGTCGCCGCGCCGGTGGCCATCCTGGCCGTCACGGGGGCGGCCGCCTGGGTGCGCCTGAACGCCTCGCGACCGGTCGGCTTCCTCGTCACGCTCTCGCTCTGCCTCCTCTTCGCCCTCGCCTGGCTCTGGATCTCGACGAAGCTTCCGGCCGCGCTCGACGTCGACTGGACCGCCTTCCTGCCAGGGGCGGCTCTCTTCGCAGTCGGCCTCGAGGCGCTGCACCTCTTCACCGTCTACTACCTCCAGACCAAGCTGGCGAACGCGTCCGAGCTCTACGGCGTCCTCGGGCTCGCGACGACCGCGCTCTTCTACTTCTTCCTCATCGGTCGCGGCGTCGTCTGGGCCGCGGAGGTCAACGCGGTCGTCTGGGAGGTCCGCTCCGAGAGACGAGAGGCCGCTTCGACACCCGCTCGGAGCTGATGCGCTCACCCTGGTGAACGTGCCTCGCGGGTGGTGTCGCGGCCGTGCCGAGCGCGGACACTGCCGAGATCGACGAAAGGAGCCCAATGTCCCTCGCGCAGCGCGGGTCGCACGGCCCCGGGATCGTGACCCTCCTCCTCCTTCGCTGGGGCGTGGTCGCGCTTGCCTTCGCGATCACGAGCTGGCTGCTCTCGGGGATGGAGATCACGGGCGGCTTCTGGGCGTACCTCTGGGTCGCGCTTCTCTTCGGCATCGTGAACGCCCTCATCGGGACGATCCTCCGCATCCTGACGCTCCCCTTCAACCTCATCACGCTGGGCCTCGTCTCGGTGCTCGTCAGCGCGGTCCTGCTGGCGATAACGGACGCGCTCACGAGCCACCTGACGATCGACGAGTTCTGGTGGACCGCCATCTGGGCGGCCATCATCCTCGCCGTCGTAGCAGTGATGCTCGAGCTCCTCGTCGGCCTGCTCTTCTGGCGGGACACGGCGACCGCCGGCTACTCGGAGTCGCGCTGAGCCGCGTCGAGCTCGACGTTGCCACCGACCGGGAGCACGAGCACCGCGACGTCGGGGACAGTCTCGGCGGCTGCCCGCAGGAAATCGTCCACCGGCGTGCTCAGGAACGCACGCGAGGGTGGGCGTGACGTGACCGGGTAGTACGTGCCCCAATGGATCGGGAGCGCAAGTCCCGGGCGCAGGCGACGGAGCGCCTCGGCGGCGCGGCGCGGGTCGAGGTGGCCGCTCCCCACGCGCGGTCCCCAGCCCCAGATCGGAACGAGCGCGACGTCTGCTCGCGGCAGGTCCGACATCCCGGGGAACAGGTCCGTGTCGCCCAGGAAGTAGACGGTCTTCGAGCCGCTGACGATGAATCCGAGCGCCTGGCTCGCGGCGCCGAGGAGGCGCTTCGACCCGTGCTCTGCGTGCACCGGCCGGAGCGTCAGGTTTCCCAGCTTCACCTCCTCGTCCTCGACCACCTCGACGACCGTGGCGAAGCCGAGCCGCGTGAGAATCCGCCCACCTCCGCGCGGGACGATGACGGTCGTCGCCCGGTCGAGGCGCCGCAGCGAGGCCGCATCGAGGTGGTCGTAGTGGAGGTGCGAGATCAAGATCGCGTCGAGACCGTCGAGCCCGCCCGACTCGACCGGCCCGTCCCGGCGCAAGAGGAGCACCCGCCGGCGGAGGAGAGGATCGGTCAGCACTCGCATGCCGTCGATCTCGACTACGACCGTCGAGTGCCCGAGCCAGGTGATCCGGTCGGTCATCCGCGGCGATCCACGAAGAGCCCTCTGACCGCGTCGAAGGCCTGCCGCCGAAAGGGCGTCGGCGGGTCGTCTTCTTGCCTCGCCCGTAGCGCGCTCCTCGGCCACGCCGAGGCGAGCTCCGCCCCGAATAGGAGCACGCTTGCCTGCAGGTAGACGACGACGAGGAAGGCGAAGACGGCACCCAGTGAGCCGTACACGAGGTCGTAACGGGCGACTCTCACCAGGTAGTAGCTGAAGCCGATCTTGATCGCCTCCGCGGCGACGGCGGCGACGAGTGCGCCGATCCACAGCTGACGGAACTGAACCCGGGTCCTCGGAACGAGACGGTAGAGGAGCAGAAGCACGAGGAAGGCGAGGATCACGGGCACGAGGTAGCTCAACGCGGTCCCGCGGCCGAGCCCGCCGGCGCCGAGTGAGCGGGCGATCGTCTCGCTCCATCGCTCGACGACGTTGACGACGATGGAGAGCGCGAAGGAGACGACGAAGAAGCACGCGACCGCGAAGACGAGCAGCACGTCGACGAGCTTCGAGTGGAAGTAGGGACGGCTCAGGCCGTGGTCGAAGGCCGCCGTGACGCCGACCCTGACGGCCGCGGTCATACCGCTCGCCGACCAGAGAAGCGCGAGGACGCTCAGGAGGCCGACGAGGCTCGCCGGCGTCGGGAGATCGGACAGGATGCGGCCGATGTCGACGCCCGCCTCGGCGGTGAGAGGAAAGCGCTCGACGAGGTACTCGGTGAAGTCCTGGCGCCGCTCCGGATCGTCGAGCAAGAGGCCGACGACCGTCCCGAGCAACGTGAAGAACGGAACGAGCGCGAGGAGGACATGATACGAGATCGCCGCCGCGATCTGCCGGCAGCGGTCGGCGTTGTACTGGGAGTAGGCCGTCGTGGCGCTCCAGACGACGCGGTCGACGGCCGTTCGCCGCACGGCATCCGGATCACCCGCTGCCGGAACCGTCGGTGAAGCCACGGCCGGCTAGTCGGCGCGGGGCTCGTCCGCCGGGTTGACGCTGATGATCTCCACGCCGACATCCGTGAGCCATCGCAGGATGCCGTGGAGCTGCGCCTGGTCGACGACGTCGCCTCGCAGAAGCGATCGGTCTCCTGTCGACTCGACCGTCATGCCTTCGAGCGGCCCGACGAGGGGGCGGGTGATCCCGCCTCGAACGAGGATCCGGTAGGGAACGGCGGAGCCTCCGCGACGAGCGGCAAATCGCCGTGGCATGTCCGCACTGTCCGCCGTGGCGCGGCCGCCCACATCCCCCTGACCCGCTGTTCACCCGGGTGAATGTCGGCACCGGGCGATGTTCGCGAGGAGGACTGGGGGTGATCCTGAGCGCCAAGGAAAGGAGCGCAGATGGCTATTGGACCAGTACAGCTGCTGGTACTGGCGTTCGAGCACCCCGACTTCCAAGGTGAGGTTCTCGCGGAGCTCGACCGCCTGAAGGAAAACGACGTCGTGCGCGTCATCGACGCCGTGGTGGTGCACAAGGACGCGAACGGCAAGATGGAAGTCGTCAAGCGAACCGACCTGAGCGACGACGAGGCCGCCGAGTTCGGCGCGATCGTGGGAGCGCTCGTGGGGTTGGGAGCCGGCGGGCTCGAAGGCGCCGAGGCCGGCGCTCTGGCCGGAGCCCAGAGCGCGGCGGAGGGCGTCGACGTCTTTTCCGAGGAGGAGGCGTGGGACGTCGTCGACGAGATCCCGACCGACAGCGCCGCCGCCCTCGTCCTGCTCGAGCATCGGTGGGCCATCGGCCTCCGGGACGCGCTCGTGCGCGCCGGGGGGATGCGCGTCGCGGACGGGTTCATCCACCCGCTCGACCTCGTCGAAGTCGGCCTCATCGCCGGCCAGGAGGCCGAGGCGCTCGCGGCGACGCAAAGCTGAAGGCGAACGTTCGACCCAAGGGAGGATTTCGATCATGTTCGGTCCGAGTAGACGAGTGGCTCGACGCACGGCGCGGCGTACTTCCCGCAGGCAGGCGATGTTGTACGGCGGTGGGGACGACTACTACGAGGAGCCCGCCCCGCCGCCCGCCGCGGCACCGGCCCAGCCCGATTACGCCGAGGAGCTTCAGAAGCTCGCAGACCTCAAGGCGGCAGGCGTCATCGACGAGCAGGAGTTCGACGCCAAGAAGAAGCAGATCCTCGGCATCTGAGGTCTGAGGGGCCTCTGGGCGATGTCGGTCCCTCGCTCCTACTCGAGCAGCCGGTCTGGGGGCTGGCTGCTCGGGTCCAACCTGACGAAAGCTGGGTTCTTCTCTCCGCGTCGTCGCGCGGGGGCGGGTGGATGACTTGGATCGTCGTCGAGGCGGCCTTCCTGCTCGCGCTTTGCGCGGGCGGTATCGCTCTGATGGTTCGGCGAAGCAAACGGATCCGGAGCCGCCCGGGAAACGTGCCCGTGCGACTCCTGAGACAGAGCAAGGATCGGTGGCTGCCCGGCCACGGCGTCTGGGCGCACGACGTCTTCGTGGTTCGCGCGGCCCCGTCGGCGTGGGACGAGGCGCTCTTCTGGGTCGTGGACGCGAAACTCCGCGAGTCGACTGAGCTCGAGCGGAAGAAGCTCCACCGGATCGGCGATAGACCGGTCGTCGGCGTCTTCGAGCTCGCCTCCGGCGGCTCCGTGCAAGTGGCGGCGAGACGCGGACACGCGGACGCCCTCCTCGGCCCGTTCGGGCCGACCCCGTCGGCGACCGATTCCCTGCACGAGTCGTTGCGGCTCATCCACTGAGGAGGCGGGGACGGGAGCCGCCCTGCTCTGGGGGATCGCTGCCGGCTCGTCCCTCGTGCTCGGTGGGCTTCTCGCCTTGTGGCTCGGCATTCGCGATCGGCCGCTCGGTCTGATCATGGCGTTCGGCTCCGGCGTCCTCGTCAGCGCCGTCGCGTATGACCTCGTCGGGGACGCCTTCGACGTCGGTGGGGGCAGCGGCGGCGTCGCGCTCGGCCTCGCTGCGGGCGCCCTCACCTTCTACGTCGGCGATCGCGCCATCGACGGACTCGGGGGCGAGAATCGAAAGAGCCCCCGCGGGGAGCAGGCGCAAGGCTCACCGATGGCCATCGTCCTCGGAACCGTTCTCGACGGCGTGCCCGAGTCGATCGTGATCGGACTCAGCCTGCTCGGAGGCGGCGGGGTGAGCGTCGCCGTCATCGCCGCCGTCTTCCTCTCGAATCTGCCCGAGGCGATGGCCGCGAGCGCGGGGCTCGTCTCGAGCGGATGGCAGCGGGGGCACATCCTCGGGCTCTGGGTCGCGGTCACGCTCGTCTCCGGGCTCGCCGCCCTGGCGGGATACGCGTTCTTCGACGGCGCATCGGAGCGGTCGCTCTCCTTCGTCTCGGCGTTCGCGGGCGGCGCTCTCCTCACGATGCTCGCGGACACGATGATGCCCGAGGCGTTCGAATACGGAGGCCGTGCTGTGGGCCTCATGACGACGCTCGGCTTCGGGCTCGCGTTCGCGCTGAGCACGCTCGAGTAGCGGCGCGCCGCAGCTAGACCGTCAGGAGAGCCTTCTCGGCCTCGTACTCCTCGTCGCTCAGCGCGCCGCGTTCGTGCAGCGCCGCAAGCCGCTCCAGGCTCTGGAGCCGTTCCGCCGGCCGCTGCTGCTCGCCGCGCCGCACTGCGCCGAGGTGTGCCAGGGGCCGATGATGCGCCGGCTGAGCGTCGGGGAACTCACGGACGGCCTGTCGACGCAGTAGCTCCAGTCCCACGAAGGCGAGGATCGCGACGATGACGAGCGTGATGAGCCGCCGAGGCGTGCCGGCCGGGCCCCAGAGCAGGAAGAGGAGGAGCGCAGCTGCGAGCGCGCCGTGGACGAGGAGGGGTCGGTCGCGGAACGTCGGGGCGAGCCGGCGACGACCCGCAGTGGCCCTCGCGCCGGGACCGGCGAACCACGTGCCGAGCAGCGCGATCAGGCCGACGGCGATCCCCGCCTCGGCCGACTCTGCGAGCAACGACGTCAGCACGGACCAGACGTCGTGCACGGCCGGCTTCACGGACTCCGCCTTGACGAGGCCGTCCACGATCCCGTTCCCCGCCACGCGAATGACGATGAGGAGCAGGAGGCCGACGACGGCGAGGCTGATCGCCATGTTGCGCACCGTCTCGCGACGCCGGCTTCCGGCGAGGTAGACGGCGCCGCCCCAGCAGAGGAGCCCGAAGATCAAGGGCCAGAAGGAGACTGCCTTCAGGGCCTCGACGGCGCGCTGCGCGGTCGAGAGCTGGTCCGAGCGCAGGACGACGACGGGCTCGACTCGTGCCTGGACCGCCTCGGTGGTGCTCGTCCCGAGCCCGACCTGCCCCGCGACGTCGGCCACGATCTGGTCGAGGTCGAGCACCACGGCGTCGCCGCTCACCTGCAGGCGCTCGGTGTCGCCTTCGAGGAGCGCGACCAGCTGCGCGTTCACGGCGCGGTTCGTGGAGCGCCAAAGCTCCTGAACGCGCGGTCGCGCCAGGGCTCGGCTCGCCGACTGGTACGCCAACGACCGGACCTGCGAGGCGATCGCCCCGGCGAGCGGCTTCAAGTTGGTCGGCAACGTCTCCTCGAGGCGGGCCTGCGCGTCGGTGGCGGAGTAGGCCTGGTCGACGATGTAGACGCCGAGGACATCGCGGACGTTCTCGCTCTCGAGGAGCTGGGAGCTCGTGTCCGCCCAGACGTCGGAATCGAGCGCGACGTCGCGCACCCACACGCCCACCGTGCTGACCAGGATGCAGAGAGCTCCGAGGGCGACGAGGACGCCGGCCAGGACCCGGTGGTTGCGCCGGCGTGGTTCCGGCTCCCGTGACGCAGCGTTGACCGTCACCTGAGCGACTCTGGACGAGAACCGGCGGGCCGGCCTCACCCGCCCTCCCGGTTCACCCGGGTGATTGGGCCTAGCGGGGGAGGATCCGGGCGGTCGTCGTCCTGAGAATCGCTGGCACGCCCCCGTGGACGTTCGAGGGCGCCCACGAGAGCGAGAAAGGAGAAGAGATGGTTCTGGCCGACACGACGTTCCTCGACGTCTTCTGGTGGATGATCGTCATGTTCTTCTGGGTCATGGCGATTTGGATCTTCGTCGCGCTGATCGGGGACATCTTCCGCCGCGACGACCTCAGCGGATGGGGCAAAGCGGGATGGATGATCCTGCTCGTCTGCCTGCCGTTCATCGGGGCGCTCGCCTACATCATCGCGCGGCCGAAGGTCACGGCCGGCGACGTGCGCATGATCACGGAGGCTGAAGCAGCGCAGCGCGCGGTCGCAGGCGTCTCGACGGCGGACGAGCTGGCCAAGCTCAGCCAGCTCCGAGGCGAGGGCGTCCTCAGCGAGCAGGAGTACGAGACGCTCAAGCGGAAGGCGATGGCCACCGCATGAGTCGGGGGGAAAGGCGCGGTCGCTGCACCGGCGACCGCGCCTTTCGACTCCCTGTCGCTCTCGTCGGATGAGCGCCGAGCTCGACTCTCTGCGCCGGTTGGCGTTCACGGGCCTGACCGCCTCCCGGCTCGTAGTCCGGGGCGGATCGTGGGCGACGGGCCGCTCGCTCGCCTGGCTGGGAACGCGTGCCGTTGCGCGCACCGGGCTCGGCGGTGAGCTAGCGCGCGAGTGTTTGCGCGCCGGAGCTCGGAGCGCCGTCCGTGCGTCGAAGACGAAGGCCGTCGGGGGCGTCCCCCGGAAGGCATGAGATCCAGCTCACCCGGGTGAAGCAATCGGGCGGGTGAAGTCGCGCCCGTCGCACGATGTGACACTCACCGCGTGTTGCAGCCGATGGAGCCCTCCGTTCTGGCGCTGATCACTCTCGGGAGCGGTCTCGGGGTGACGCTCGTCCAACTTGCGATGCGGGCGCGCCACCTCGAGTCGCGGAGTCGTCCGGGTCGGTGCGCGGCCTGCGGCCGCCTGCTCGAGAGCGGGCAGCTGTGTCCGTGCGGCGAGCAGGAATGACCCTCGCAGCTCGACGGGCGCCGACCGGAGCGGTGGGCCGGCCAGGAAGGCAGCCACAGCTCCCCATGAGAGAAAGGAAGTCGCCATGAGCAGTCAGACTCGGTCAGGGCCGACCGGCTGGGCGGTATTCGCAGGCAGCGTGCTCGCCATCGCCGGGGCCTTCAACATCATCTACGGCCTGGCGGCCATCTTCCGCGACCAGGTCGTGTCCACGACGGGCGGCCAGGTCATCGTCTGGGACGTCACGCGTTGGGGATGGATCCTGCTCGTCTTCGGCGGCCTCCAGCTCGCGGCCGGGATGGCGCTCTTCGGAGGGGCAGGGTGGGCCCGTTGGACGGCGGTTGTGCTCGCCGGGCTGAACGCCGTCGCGAACATCGGCTTCATCACCGTCTATCCGTTCTGGACGGCGCTCATCGTCGCCCTGGACATCATCGTCATCTACCAGCTGACGGCTCGCTGGCACGCGGTCGAGCCCGAGTACTACACGAACTACGACGCCGCGACCGCCGGAGCAAGCGCGGCGAGAGATCAGATGACGCGCATGCGCACCGGCCTCTAGACAGGGGGAAGCGCGGTGATCGACGCCCAGGCGGGCACGCCGGCCGGGGCGGCGCCGGCCCGGGGACGCACCGGGACGAAACGCCTCCTCACGATCAGCATTTGGCTGGGGTCGGCCGTCCTGGTCGTCGGCGTCCTCGGACTGCTCGGGGTGGACATCACCGGGTGGCTCGAGGACGTCTGGGACTCCCTGACGGGCATCGGCCTCGGCTACCTCGTGGCCGGGTTCGCGCTGCAGACCGTCCAGACGACGATGACGGCTGTCGGCTGGTACTTCATCCTCGAGGCGGCCTTTCCCCGTGAACGGCTCAGATATCGCGCCGTTCTTGCCTCGTATGCAGCCGGGGTCGCGCTGAACGGCTTCCTCCCGGCGAACATCGGGACGGTGGTGATGCTGCTCATGTTCGTCGCTCTCATCCCGGCCGCCACCTTCTCGGGCGTGCTCGGCTCGATGGTCGTCCAGAAGATCTTCTTCACGGCAGTCGGCACCTTCGTCTACCTGTATCTCTTTCTCTCCGTCCCGGGCTCCTTCGACTTGCAGCTCGGCGGGCTGCACGACCATCCCGCTGCGGTGGTCCTCATCGTCGTCGGCGGCGCCCTCCTCCTGGGAGCGCTCGGCCGCCGCTTCTGGCACAAGGTGAAGGCGTTCTGGGCGCGCGCCAGGGAAGGCGGCGCGATCCTGGCGCGCCCTCGCGACTACACGCTCAAGGTCGTCGCTCCGTCGGCGCTCGCCTGGTTCGCCAAGCTGGGCGTGACGGCAGTCTTCCTGGCTGCCTACGCGATCCCTGTCACGTTTCACACCGTCATGTCGGTGATCGGTGGGAACTCCCTTGCGAACACCGTCTCCGCGACGCCGGGAGGGGTCGGAATCAACCAGGCAGTCAATGCCGCGGCGCTCACCAAGGTGACCGACGCGAGCACGGCGACCGCATACTCGATCGGCCAGCAGCTCTCCGTCACGGCCTGGAACGTCGTCTTCGCGCTCGCCGTCGTCGTGTGGGCGTTCGGGTGGTCTGGCGGAAAGACGCTCGTGAGCAGCTCCTACGAGGACGCGAAGGTCAAGGTCGCCGAGCAGAAGGCCGAGCGGGCAGCGCGCAAGCTGCAGCGGAAAGAAGAGCGCCAGGAGAGCGAGGCGTGACCACGACTGCGCCGGGGCTCGCGTACGCCGAGCCGGTGACGTGGCGGCCGGAGCGGCCTCGTTTCCGCCCGCTGCGCCTGGTCGTCGCGTGGTTCATGTCCGCCGTCGCGTTGCTCTTCGCCGCCTGGGTGGTTCCCGGCCTCACCATCGACGGCTTCGGCGCCGCCCTCGTCGTCGCGGTCGTGGTCGCGGCGCTGAACGCCGTCCTGCCGCCGGTCGTTGCGGCTCTACGCCTTCCTTTCACGGTCGTGGCGGGCTTCTTGCTCGTGCTCGCTGTCGACGCTCTCATGCTCGTGCTGGCGTCCGACCTGCTCGAAACCGGGATCGAGGTCGATTCCTTCGGCTGGGCCCTGCTCGCAGCCCTCGTCGCCTCGGCCGCGAGCGTCACCCTCGAGGTCGTCTTCGGGGCGGACGACGACGACGCCTACACGCTTCGGGTCGTGCAGCGCATCGCGCGGCGCTCGAGCGACCGCGTGGAGACGGGCGTCCCTGGCATCGTGTTCCTCGAGATCGACGGCCTCGCCCTTCCCGTGCTCCGGCGTGCGATGCGCGACGGACACGCGCCGACGATGGCACGCTGGGTGGGAGAGGGGAAGCACAAGCTCGTCGAGTGGGAGCCCGATCTCTCGTCGCAGACCGGCGCGAGCCAGGCCGGCATCCTGCTCGGGTCGAACGAGGGCATCCCGGCGTTTCGCTGGGTGGAGAAGGAGACGCGGACGGTGGTGGCGTGCTCGGCGCCGCCCGACTGCGCGGCGATCGAGCAGCGACTGTCGAGTGGACGAGGCCTGCTTCGTGCCGGAGGAGCGAGCCGGGGGAACCTGCTCTCGGGAGAGGCCGACCACGTCATCCTCACCGTCAGCCGGATGGAGGCGGAGCGGGGTGCGAACCCGGGCTACCGCGCGTTCTTCGCCAACGGATTCAACGTGACCCGATCGCTCGTCCTCTTCGCCTGGGAAGTCCTGCTCGAGTGGACCGCAGCGGCGCGGTCGGCGCGTCGCGACGTCCGCCCGCGGGGACATCGGGGAGGCCTCTACCCCTTCATGCGCGCTGCCATGTGCGTCGTGGTGCGCGACCTGATCGTCTACGGCGTCCTCGGCGACCTCATGAGGGGAAGGCCCGCGATCTACGCGACCTTCTCGAGCTACGACGAGGTCGCGCACCATTCGGGCCTGGAGCGAGCCGACACGCTCGAGGCGCTGCGCAAGCTCGACCAGCAGTTCGGGCGCATCGAGCGGGCCTGCCGCTACGCGCCGCGTCCGTACGAGATCGTCGTCCTCTCGGATCACGGCCAGACGCAGGGCGCCACCTTCAAGCAGAGGAACGGGTATTCGCTCGAAGAGCTCGTCCAGCGTTGTATCGGCGAGGCCACGGTGCACGCCGACGCGGGCGGTGACGAGCAGCAGGCGATGGTCGGCCTTGCCCTCGACGAGGCGACCGGGCAGCGGCGAGCGGGGAGCAAGCCCTCGAAGAAGGACGTCGGCGACAAGGACGTGGTCGTGCTCGGCTCCGGAAATCTCGGCCTCATCTACCTGATGGAGGAGCCTCGCCGCCTTTCGCGTGAGGAGATCGACGAGCGCCACCCGGAGCTGCTTCCGGCTCTCCGCGCCCATCCTCACATCGGCTGGCTTCTCGTTCGCTCCGATCGAGACGGGCCGGTCGTGCTGGGATCGACCGGGGTCCTGTATCTCGAGGAGGGGCGAGTGGAGGGGTCCGATCCCCTGGCGGCGTTTTCACCGAGCGCCGGGAGCCATCTCCTGCGCACGAGCGGATTCGTCAACGTCGCGGACATCATGGTGGGCAGCTTCTACGACCCCGACCTCGAGGAAGGTTGCGCCTTCGAGGAGTTGATCTCGTTCCACGGAGGCCTCGGCGGGCCGCAGACCCAGCCGTTCCTCCTCTACCCGGCTTCGCTTCCCGGCCCTCCCGAACGCCTCGTCGGCGGGGCTCGCATCAACGAGTTGCTCGGGGGCTGGCGCGAGTCGCTACAGGGTTCTCTGCCGCACTGACCCGTTGCGCGGCGAATCGTCGGCAGGTACGCGCGCGTGCAGAGGAACGGACCCCGAGACGGTCGTTCCCTCGCCGGGCGAAGAGACGATCGAAAGGCGTCCGTCGAGCGCACCGAGGCGGTCGCGCATGTTCTCGAAGCCGGTTCCATGCCGCAGTGTGGAGGCGTCGAACCCCGGGCCCTCGTCCGAGACCTGGAACGTCAGCTCGTCCGCGCGCTTCTCCAGGGTGACGTTGATTCGAGGGGCTGGCCCGCCGTGCTTGGTCGCGTTCTGGATCGCCTCGAGGCAGCAGTAGTAGAGGGCGGATTCGAGTTCCGGAGGATGGCGGCCGATGTCGGTGGCGCGCACCGTGAGCACCGCGCCCGTCGGCGGCCGGGCACGTCTGAGCGCCTTGGCGAGACCGTAGTCGCTCAAGACCGGCGGGTAGATGCCGTGTGAGATCTCGCGCAGCTCGTCGACGACCTTGGTGACGCTCTCTTGGATTCCGACCAGGTTCGCGCGGACCGCACGGTCGCCGGCTGCGAGCTCGCGGGTCAGTGCGAGCTCGATTGCGATCGCGACCAGGCGCTGCTGCACGCCGTCGTGGAGGTTCCGCTCGAGCTTCCGCCGCTCACGATCCCCGGCTCGAACGATCCGATCGCGGGATTGCCGCAACGCCTCGAGCGCATCGTTCGAGGCCCTGTCGAGCTCGGCATTCTCGGCCGCGAGCAGGGCGACTGCACCCGCCGTCCGAAGCAGCTCGGGGTCGTCGTTGAGCTGTGAGTCATGGAGGAGCGCGACCGCCGGTCCGCTGTCGTCTCGAATCACCTTGAGGTCGAGTCCCGAGTCCGGTTGCCATCGCAGCTGGTCGTCGCCGTTCGCACCGCTCCAGGCTCTGGACTTGTTGTCCCAGAAGCCGAGCCGCAGCCGTGGGTCGCCGAGCGATGCGCGAAGCATCGCTTCGAGCTCGCGCCACGAGGGACGGCGCAGTGACTCGCGGACCAGCCGTTGCAAGGCCCGGCCCGCGAACAGCTGGGCGGCGATCAGAGCGGCCAGGAAGCCGTACCAGATCGCAGCCCGCGCCGCCACAAGCGCCCAGCCGACCGCCGTGCGTAGATCCGTCGCATCTGGCTGAACCAGTGCGAGCAGGTGAAAGGTGACCACGAGCACCAAGAAGACCACTCCGATCGGAGTGCCGATCGCCAGCGCGCGCCGTTGCGGCGGCGTGCCGGTCACGAACCGCCAGCTCAGCAGCCCGGCCGTGGCGAGCGCGGTCACGATCACGCCGTAACGGAAAACCGTGGTCAGGTCCTCTGCGAGCTCAGGCCTCGAGGTGATCGCCAGCGCGTTCTGCGGGCAGAGCGTGCGACACCCGGAGATCGAGGCTCCCGCGCCCGTCTGCGGCAGCAGCAGGTCGCTGAGGATTGCCGGGACGGTCGCGAAGGCCACGTGGGCGACGATGATCAGCCTGGCTGCCAGTCCACCCAGGCGGCCGGTCGGAAACGTCAGCAGGAGCGCGTAGGCCGTCAGCCCGATGGCGTCTTCCCAGAGCAAGCCGGCCGAAAAAGCCCAGCTCGAGCTCGAGGACTGCAGCGCATAGACCCCACCGACAAACCCAGCGACGATCAGGATCGGGCCGAAACGGCTCTGCGGACGTCGATTCTGCCAGTAGAGACCGACGAACACGGGCCCGAGGATGAAGTCCGCCTTCTGAACCGCCAGCCACCACGAGTAGGCCAGGAAGTCCGCGGTCGCAGTCATCCACACGGTCGCGGCGGCCGCGGCAACGGCGGCTCCGGCGACCACCACCTGCCATGACACGATGCGGAGCCACGCCCGCCCACCGAAAGCCCTCGAGCGGGCGCGCACGCGTGACAGTAACGAGTGCGTGTAGGGCGGCCGTTCAGCGCGCGAGGTCATTCCGACCTAATCACGTCAAGGCTGCAAGGGAGCTGGAGGGACTGCGGCGGTCGCATCGCTGGGGCGACTCCCGGACTCGCTTGGGAATAGGACGAACGTATCCCCAACCTCCAGCGAATGCGATGGGCCGTTTGGCGGAGCTCCGTCGCGACATTCGTCTCGGTCGGATGTCGCTCATCCGCCGCCCTTTGCGTCGGGCGTCCTAGGCGCTAGCCTCCATGGCAACGCAGCCGGAGGGAACGGATGGAACTGGACGTTGAGCTCGGCCCGGGGGGCGCGCTTCTGCGGGCGAGGACGCTGACGCGGTCGAGCCTCGTTCGCTACGGAGCGGCGGTGATCGGGCTCGCGCTTGCCTATTACGGCGTAGCGAAGCTCGCTCAGAGCGTGCGCTACACCGCCTCCGTGACTGCGATCTGGCCGCCAGCCGGACTTGGGATCGCTGCCCTCTACCTCTGGGGCCTGCGGCTTTGGCCCGGAATCTTCATCGGTGAACTGATCGTCAACGGGCTGCTGCTCACCGCCGACAATCCGCTCCCGTTCTGGAGCCTGGTCGGCCAGCAGGTCGGGAACATGCTCGAGATTCTCGTCGGGGCAATCCTGTTGGGTCGGTTCGCCGGCCCCCGTGCTGGGCTCGATCGACCGGCCGAGGTCGTCGGGATGCTCGCCGCCCTGGGAACCGCCACTGCGATCAGCGCGGTCGCGGGGACCCTCTCGATGCTCGGAACGGGCGTGATCGAGCCGGCGGAGGCAGCGAGCTTCTGGCGCACATGGTGGCTCGGCGATACGGCCGGGTGCCTGGTCGCCCTGCCCCTCATCCTCATCTGGGCCCGAGACCCTGGCAGCTCCTGGCGGCGGGTGCGCACCGCCGAGGGCTTACTGCTCTTGGTCACGCTTACCGCACTCAGCGTGGTCTCGTTCTCGGCGGACGAGCCGCTCACGTACCTGGTCTTTCCCGGGCTCGTCTGGGCGGCGGTGCGATTCGGCCCGCCCGGCGCGTCGCTCGCCATATTGGTCGCAGCCGGCACGGCGATCGGCTTCACGGCGCACCAGCTGGGGCCGTTCTTCGACCAGCCCATCGACGATCGCACGCTCAGCACGCAGCTCTACATCGGAATCGCCGCGGTGACGACGCTCTTCCTCGGCGCGCTCGTCGGGGACCGGGATCGGTCGGCCTCGGAGCTGTTCGACGTCCGGCGCAAGGAGGGTGAACGGGCTCTCGAAGAACGTCACCGGATCGCACGCGAGCTCCACGACTCGGTTTCCCAGGCGCTCTTCTCCACGTTCCTGCACACGCGAACGGCGCAACGCAAGCTCCAGAACGCAGGCGAGCCTTCGCGACACGCTGTCGACGGCGAGCTCGCCGCGATCGGGGAGTTGACCGCAGGTGCGCAGCGCGAGATGCGGGGCCTCCTGCACGAGCTCAATGCAACAACCGAGCGCGAGACCCTCGTCGGCGGGCTCAACCGGCACGCGGCCACCCTCGGGAACCCGGGCGGGCTAACCGTGTCGGTGACCGGCCCCGACAACGGGCTTGGGCTGCCGGCGCGCGCCGAGGCCGAATTCCTGGCGATCGGGCGGGAGGCGCT
>DASUJY010000030.1:0-45148 GCA_036279015.1 Gaiellaceae bacterium
GGGCTACACACGTGCTACATTGGCCGGTACAAAGGGCTGCAAACCCGTGAGGGGGAGCGAATCCCAAAAAGCCGGTCCCGGTTCGGATTGAAGGCTGAAACTCGCCTTCATGAAGGCGGAGTTGCTAGTAATCGCGGATCAGCAATGCCGCGGTGAATACGTTCCCGGGCCTTGTACACACCGCCCGTCACACCACGAAAGCCGGTAACACCCGAAGCCGGTGTCCTAACCCGCAAGGGAGGGAGCCGTCGAAGGTGGGATTGGTGATTGGGGTGAAGTCGTAACAAGGTAGCCGTAGCGGAAGCTGCGGCTGGATCACCTCCTTTCTAGGGATTCCGGAGCTCTTACTCCGGAGGCTCCCGGGCCCGTCGATGGCTTCGGCCGTCCGGTTACCCGGGTCGCCTAGAACTACGTCGACCTCGACGTATCCACGCTGTTGAGTTTTGAGAGACCGGCCTCGGCCGGCTTTCTGTCCGACGCGTCAGCGTGCGTACCTTGAAAACTCCATAGCGGCAACAACGGTGTTCTTCATGATCAAGAGACTAAGAGCACACGGTGGATGCCTTGGCGCTAGGAGCCGAAGAAGGACGTGGGCGGCTGCGAAAAGCCTGGGGGAGGAGCTGACCATCCATTGATCCCAGGATGTCCGAATGGGGAAACCTACGCGTGGTAGTGCGCGCGTGTCCCTGCCTGAACAAAATAGGGCAGGGAAGGCAAGCCGGTGAACTGAAACATCTTAGTAACCGGAGGAAAGGAAAGAAACCTCGACTCCCTGAGTAGTGGCGAGCGAAAGGGGAAGAGCCCAAACCCGAGTGATGTGACAGGCGGCAGCCGTTGTCACTCGGGTGTTGTAGGGCCCGTCTTGATCCGTCTGCCGGCGGGTCGGGAAGTTACAAAACCAAGCGTTAGTCGAAGCGGGTGGAAACTCGCGCCACAGAAGGTAACAGCCCTGTAGACGAAAACGACTTGGACTTCCTGGACGGGTTCCTGAGTACGGCCGGGCACGTGAAACCCGGTCGGAACCCGCGGGGACCACCCCGTAAGGCTAAGTACTCCCTGGCGACCGATAGTGAACTAGTACCGTGAGGGAAAGGTGAAAAGCACCCCGGAAGGGGAGTGAAATAGTACCTGAAACCGTGTGCTTACAAGCGGTCGGAGCAGACTTGTTCTGTGACGGCGTGCCTTTTGCATAATGAGCCAGCGAGTTGCTGTTCGACGGCAAGGTTAAGGAAACGGAGCCGTAGCGAAAGCGAGTCCGAATAGGGCGATTTAGTCGTCGGATGCAGACCCGAAACTGAGTGATCTACCCATGGGCAGGTTGAAGCGGGGGTAAGACCCCGTGGAGGACCGAACCGACTTAGGTTGAAAACTGAGCGGATGACCTGTGGGTCGGAGTGAAAGGCTAATCAAACTCAGAGATATCTGGTTCTCCCCGAAATATATTTAGGTATAGCGTCGCGTGTTCAACGACGGCTGTAGAGCACTGCTTGGGCTAGGGGGCCTACCAGCTTACCGAACTCAGGCAAACTCCGAATACCGTCGTTCTAGAGCGCGGCAGTCAGAGTGCGGGGGATAAGCTTCGTGCTCAAAAGGGAAACAGCCCAGACCGTCGGCTAAGGTCCCTAATTCCTAGCTAAGTGGCAAACGATGTCTGAGTGCCGAGACAACCAGGATGTTGGCTTAGAAGCAGCCATCATTTAAAGAGTGCGTAACAGCTCACTGGTCAAGTGTTCGGGCGCGGACAATGTAACGGGGCTCAAGCTAGGAACCGAAGCCACGGACTTCGAGCTTGCTCGGAGTGGTAGGGGAGCGTTCCCACGCCGGCGAAGCGGCAGCGGCAAGCTCGCCGTGGAGGTGTGGGAAGTGAGAATGCTGGCACGAGTAACGAAAGAGGGGTGAGAAACCCCTCCGCCGAATGCCCAAGGGTTCCTGAGTAAAGCTAATCTGCTCAGGGTTAGTCGGGACCTAAGCCGAGGCCGAAAGGCGTAGGCGATGGATAACCGGTTGATATTCCGGTACCACGTACCTGTCGTTATCACCGATGGGGGGACGGGGTAGGCTAGGGAAACCCAGGCGATGGTCGTCCTGGGGTAACCGCGTAGGGCGCTCCGTAGGGAAATCCGCGGAGCTCAAGCCTGAGACGGGATGCCGAGCCCTTCACGGGGCGAAGTTCCTGAAGCCATGCCTCCAAGAAAATCCTCTAGGGAGACAGGGCGTGCCCGTACCTAAACCGACACAGGTGGGCGAGTAGAGAATACTAAGGCGATCGGAAGAACCCTCGTTAAGGAACTCGGCAAAATGGCCCCGTAACTTCGGGAGAAGGGGCGCCCCGGTAAGGTGAGAGACCCTGCGGTCTCGAGCCTGAGGGGGCCGCAGTGAAACGGCCCAAGCGACTGTTTACCAAAAACACAGGTCTCTGCGAAGTCGAAAGACGACGTATAGGGGCTGACGCCTGCCCGGTGCCGGAAGGTCACGCGGAGAGGTTAGCCTTCGGGCGAAGCCTTGAAGCCAAGCCCCGGTAAACGGCGGCCGTAACTATCGACCAAGGTAGTTGTAAAAGTCGGCTATATGCTGGAATCTCCGAGTATCCCGCGCTACCTCGTAACGTCCGATCGGACGTTTACCATGGTGACAACGTGTCGGGTGCGGACAATCAGCAGGAAAGACTCACTGTCGAAGCGATCCCGGTTGCGACCGGAAGCTTCTTGTCGGGCTTCGCTCTAGGAGAAGGAAGCTTCATGATCGTGTGTCGTCGAAGAGGCGACTACGTCAGGAAGTGGAAGATCTCCGCCGCCTTCAACGTGTCCCAGAAGGATCGAGCTCCGCTCGAGCTCTTCCGAGACACCCTTCGATGCGGATCGATCCGAAGAGCGGGAAACGACGGCTGGTACTGGGAGGTCAACCGCCTCTCGGATATCACGGAGTCGGTTATCCCCTTCTTCGAGCGATTCCCGTTGATAGGAAGGAAGGCGGGCGATTTCGAGCTCTTCAGGCGCGCGGTTGCGTTACCTGAGAGCCGGACTCACGGACGAAGACGACTACGCAGCCGTTCTGGCTCTTCGTGAACAGATGAACGGCGGTGGAAAGAGACGCTACTCGGCAGCGAGAATCCTCAGAGACTATACGCCGACCCTTCCGCTCAAGAGCGCGGAGGGATGAGATAGTCCGATCTCACGGGCGACCGTGAGAGCCGGTCAGAAATGAGCCGGTCACTTTGAGCACAAATCGCGCTCGAAGGAGTAACAACAATGAACGGTCCTAAGGTAGCGAAATTCCTTGTCGGGTAAGTTCCGACCTGCACGAATGGCGTAACGACTTGGGCGCTGTCTCAACGAGGGATCCGGTGAAACTGTAGTCTCGGTGAAGATACCGAGTACCCGTGGTTGGACGGAAAGACCCCGTGCACCTTTACTGCAGCTTGATGTTGGAGTCTGGGATACGTTGTCCAGGATAGGTGGGAGCCTGTGAAGCGGGCGCGCCAGCGCTCGTGGAGGCAATCTTGGGATACCACCCTTCGTGTTCTGGGCTTCTAACCCGAGGCCGTGATCCGGCTCGGGAACAGCGTCAGGTGGGCAGTTTGACTGGGGCGGTCGCCTCCTAAAATGTAACGGAGGCGCGCAAAGGTTCCCTCAGCACGGTTGGAAATCGTGCGTAGAGTGTAAAGGCACAAGGGAGCTTGACTGCGAGACTGACAAGTCGAGCAGGTGCGAAAGCAGGCCTTAGTGATCCGGCGGTAGAGAGTGGAATTGCCGTCGCTCAACGGATAAAAGGTACGCCGGGGATAACAGGCTTATCCTCCCCAAGAGTCCACATCGACGGGAGGGTTTGGCACCTCGATGTCGGCTCGTCGCATCCTGGGGCTGGAGTAGGTCCCAAGGGTTGGGCTGTTCGCCCATTAAAGCGGTACGCGAGCTGGGTTCAGAACGTCGTGAGACAGTTCGGTCCCTATCCACCATGGGCGTTGGAGCTTTGAGAGGAGTCGTCTCTAGTACGAGAGGACCGAGACGAACGGACCTCTGGTGTATCAGTCGTCCTGCCAAGGGCGCTGCTGATTAGCCACGTCTGGATGGGATAACCGCTGAAAGCATCTAAGCGGGAAGCCCACCTCGAGATGAGGCTTCCCATCCCCTCGAGGGAGTAAGGGTCGTGGGAGACCACCACGTTAATAGGCGGGACGTGTAAGCGCAGCAATGCGTTCAGCGGACCCGTACTAATCACCCGAGGTCTTGATTTGAACACCGTGAAAGCTGCTATGGAGTTTTGAGGGTGCGCGCGAACCGCGCCAACAACCTCACCGTTTCCGGCGGTCATAGCGACGGGGAAACACCTCTTCCCATTCCGAACAGAGAAGTTAAGCCCGCCAGCGCCGATGGTACTCGGAGGGCAACCTCCCGGGAGAGTAGGACGCCGCCGGTTTAGCTTCAGAAAAGACCGCCGAGGCGGTCTTTTCTGTGTTAAGGCGTCGCTACTGGGGGGATTCCACGGTGCGTGGTCGCCGCGAGCGTCCGACGGGCGAGTCGGCCTCCCCGCGGGTCGCGACGATCCGTTCGCCCGCCCCAGACTCCGAGTAGACATAGACCCCGGGCTCCCCGACGCCGCCGCCGCAGGCGGGGCCGTGGGCCAGGAAGACGATCGCCCGGCCGTCGGTCGTCCAGCCGAGCGCGGTGGAATTCGGGCTCATCGCCCGGCTCTTCTCGCCCGTCACGAGCCGAGGGCGCCCGCCGTCGAGCGGGAGCAGGAACGCCTCGGGCACCTCGCACTCGGCCGACCACTGGGCGAGGAGCGTCGAGCCGTCGGGGGAAAGAGCCGCCCAGGCCCAGTGCCCGATAAGGACTGGCCCGGACTCCGTGAGCGCCGGCTCGGGAAAGCGCAGGCGAAGCGAGTGTGCGAGGTCTCGCCCGCCGAGGACGAAGGTCCCGTGCTCCCTGCGACTGAGCTTGTGACTCAGGCAGAGCCGCATGACGCCGTCGGGCGTCCGCGCGACGCGCTGGCAGTCCCGAGCGCGCCAGTACGGTCTCTCTCCACGAGCCGCCTCCGTCGACGTCGTCCCGCCGTGTACCGGGGCGCGAGCCTCCGGATCCGCGCCGCAACCGGTCGCGGCAACAGCGAGAAGCGGTAGGACCGCGACCAGCGCCGGCAACGGGCGCGGGATCATGGAAGGAGAGTACTCGCTCTCGCGGAGAGATCAGGCCGCGCGAAGCTTCTCGCGCCACTCGGGGTCGAGCGCCCGCAGCCGGGCCACGCGCTCGCCGATCGGCGGATGGGTCGAGAACATCGCCGCGAGGCCGACTGGCTCGAACGGGCTCACCGTGTAGAGGGGCTCGGTCACCGGGCTCGCCCTGAACTCGACGAGCTCGTTCGCCTGCTCGAGGCGGATGAGGGCGTCTGCGAGCCCGTGCGGCGACTCGCAGATGTCGGCCGCGCGGCGGTCGGCGGCAAACTCCCGCCGCGGCGAGAGCAGCACCTGGACAAGGCTCGCGGCGAGCGGCGCGAAGAGGAAGAGGAGGATGCGCTCCAGCCAGCCGCCGATCCGGCTCGCCTCGACGAGCCAGCCCGCAAGCACGGCGACGGGCGTCTCCACGACGACGTCGCGGTGTCGTACCTTCGCGAGCTGGTGGGCGATCACGCCCTCGAGCTCGGCGGGCGGTAGCGCGGCGATCAGCCCCTGACTCAGGCCGACCGCGGAGGCGGAGACGCCCCGGCCGACCGAGATCGCGTGCGGATGGCCGCTCGGCAGGAGGTAGAGCCGAGGCCGGACGACTCCCGCGCGTACGGCCAGCCGCTCGAGCGTCGTGTGGAGCAGCGTCGCCTCCGCGAGCGTGAGCTCACGCGCTCGGATGGAGGCGAGCACGATCCGCGGCCCGTACCAGTAGACCGTCGCCGCCATGAGCAGGCAGACGACGAAGAAGACGCTCGCGAGGCGCAGGCCCCCGAGCCACCAGCCGAGCGCTGCGAAGGCGGTGATGAAACCGCCGAGGAGAAGCCAGGCCTTGAGGAGATTCCGCGCCGCGAGGAGCACGGCTACGGCTCTTCGCCGTCGGCCCCAGTCAGCCCCCGCGGAGGCCAGTCGGGCTCCGGCGCATCGCACCGGCTCGAGCAGTGGAGGGAGGCGATGTTCTGGAGCGGGATGAGGATGTGGCCGTTCAGCTCGAGGTGCGGCACGCCCTCGATGCCGCAGTAGGCGGTCAGCGTCCCGTCCTGGTACTCGCCGCCGAAGAGCTCGACCTCGACCTGCTCGCCCTTGTACTTGTGCGTGTAGTCCTCCACGGCTCGGAGCCTAGCCGTTTCCCTTCAACCAAGAGGGTCCGAGGGCGGGACCGAGCCGTGCCCGCCGACTGCCATGGATCAGGCGGGTCTCGCCACGACCACGTACCGGTATGCGGCCGAGCCCGGTGGGTGGCAAGCGGCGATCATGAGAACCTCCTTGCCGAGCCGTGGGCGGATGAGCGACCAGTCGCGTGCCGCGATGATGCGGTGTCGTTCGACGCGATACACGTACTTCCCGTAGGGCACGCTGACCACGATCTTCGCGCCCTTCTCGAGGCGGTCGATGTCGAGGAACGGATGCGCGTGCGTCGTGCGGTGTCCGAAGAGGGCGATCGATCCGCCCATGCCGGGCAGGTAGGTGTTGACGAGGTGACCCACACCGCGGTCGAGCTGCGCGCGCGCCGCCCCTTGGATGATCGGCGAGCGGACATGAAGCGCGGGGATCGAGACTCGGCCGTACCGTTCCCCGACGTGCGGTAGCTTGATCGCCAACTGGCCTCCGCCGGGCGCGCCCGCCGCGACGATTCCAGCAGAGACCAGTTCAGCGATCATCGGCTCGCCCTGGCCTAGAGCGTGAAGGGCAGCTCGCCGCCAACGGACGGCTGGGAAGATCCCGGCGTCTTCACGGCGGGCTTCACCGAGCCGGTCGAAGTACCGGCCACTCCGCCTCCTCCTCCGTTCGGCGTATCGTCGCCGTCCCCGCCGTCGTCCGTCGTGGTTCCACCGTCGTCCGTTGTGGTTCCACCGTCGTCCGTCGTCGTGCCGCCGCCGCCGGTCGTCGTATCGCCCGGTGCGCAATGGTCTTCGTTGCCGTGCGCGACGCCATGGTCGTCGCAATCCTGGCCGTGCGCGGGCTGTGGGTCGTCCTTGCACGGCTTGTCGCTCGCGCCGTGCGAGCATGTGCCGCCCGGCGAGCCCGGATTGTTGTTGCCCGGTGTCGCGAATGCCGCCGCCGTCACGCCGGCCGCCAGGAGCAGGCCGAGCGCGGCCATCACGAATAGCTTCCGCATGTTTTCCCCTCCCAGGGTGATCTCTCCCCCGCGTGGCCGAGCGAAAGGTCACGCTCGCCCGGCGCCGCGGCTTGGAGGGGTGGTCCCTCCTCACTCACCGTACGGAGACGCTCGCGCGCCTCAACGAGCGCACGGGCAGAGTCAGCTAGCCCAACGGATGGGAGGCATTCCAGACGCTTGGTGGGACAGTTGGCACCCCGGGGTCGCCCACTCTCACGATGCGATCGCCCTCGACCGAGACGGTCGACAGGCGTGCGTTCGGCTCGACCGGTCCCGAGCGCCGGTGAGTTGCGATGTCCACGCCGAGCGCGTGGGCGTGGACGGCGCGGATCGGCCCTCCGTGCGAGACGACGAGGATCGTGCCCTCGGGATGCTGCGCGGCCAGCGCGCGAATGGCGGCGACGACGCGCTCCGCCATCTCCTCGTACGTCTCGCCGTCGTCCCAGCCGGACCCGCCCGCGCACCAGCGCTCGAAGGCCTCCGGGAAGCGCGCGGCGCAGTCGTCCCGGGTCAGGCCGCTCCAGGAGCCGACGTGCACCTCGCGAAGCTCCGGCAGCTGGACGACCTCGAGGCCCCGCGCCCCCGCCACTTGTTGGGCCGTCTCCCAGGCTCGGCGGAGGTCGCTCGCGTAGACCGCCTCGAGCTCGACGCCCTCGAGCCGTTCGGCCAGGGCCCGCGCCTGCTCGCGCCCTCGTTCGGTCAGCGGCCGGTCGGCGTGGCCCTGCCAGCGCCGCTCTACGTTCCAGTCGCTCTCGCCGTGGCGAGCGAGGTAGACCGTCGTCATCGCAGGTCGTAACAGGCAGGGCGGGCCATGGCGGTTATCGTAGGCGCCCGTGCAGCTCGGGCTCGAAGATCGCGTCTGCATCGTGACCGGATCGACGGAGGGGATCGGGCGCGAGACCGCCCGGCTGCTCGCCGAGGAGGGCGCGCGCGTCGTCACGTGCGGGCGGCGCGAGGAGGGGCCGGGAGTGGGGGAGGCACTGCACGTCGCGCGTGATCTCTCCGTGCCGTCCGCCCCGGGCGAGCTCGTCGAGGGCGCCGAGGAGGCCTTCGGGCGCGTGGACTGTCTCGTCAACAACGTCGGCATCGCCTTCCAGACGAGCTTCGAGGAGCTGACCGAGGACGACTGGGCCTCGTTCTGGGAGCTGAACGTCATGAGCTACGTGCGCGCGATCAGGGCGGTGCTCCCGGGGATGCGCGAGCGCGGCGCGGGCCGGATAGTGAACGTGAGCTCGACGGCGGGCAAGCGGCCGTCCGTCGGGATGCCGAACTACTCGGTGACGAAGTCAGCCGTCCTCTCGCTTTCGCGTCTCGTCGCGGATGTGTACGCGAAGGATGGGATCCTCTGCAACGCCGTCGCGCCCGGGCCGACCGCCTCGCCTGCCTGGCTCGCGGAGGGCGGCCTCGCCGACCAGGCGGCCGAGCGGACCGGGAAGGGGCGCGACGAGGTGCTCGAGGGCGTCGGCAAGGGCCGCCCGCTCGGCAGGCTGGCGGAGCCCGAGGAGATCGCCGCCGTGATCGTCTTCCTGTGCTCGGATCGCGCCAGCTATGTGACCGGAGCGGCATGGAGCGCGGACGGCGGCACCGTCCCCATCATCATCTAGCTTTGAGGTAATGCCCGAGCTAGCCGGGAGGATCGCCGACGCGTTCGAAGCGCGGATCCGGGAGCAGGAAGAATCCTCGCTCTCGCGGCTCGGCGTGCGCTCGTACGAGACGCGTGGGCGCGCCGTTCCCGAGGAGGAATGCGGCCTGCGGACGCCGTTTCAACGTGACCGCGACCGGATCGTGCACTCGAAGTCCTTCCGGCGCTTGAAGCACAAGACGCAGGTCTTCATCGACCCGAAGGGCGATCACTACCGCACCCGCCTCACGCACACGCTCGAGACGGCCGGAATCTCCCGCACGGTCGCACGCGCGCTGCGCCTGAACGAGGATCTCGCCGAGGCGATCGCGGTCGGGCACGATCTCGGGCACCCGCCCTTCGGGCACACCGGCGAGGAGGCGCTCGACGAGGTGCTCTTCGAGCGCTTCGGGCGGCGTTTCCGCCACAACGAGCAGTCTCTGCGGGTCGTCGACGTCCTGGAGCGGGAGGGCCGCGGTCTCAACCTCACGGAGGAGGTGCGCGACGGCATCCTCCAGCACACGGGAGCGGGCGACCCGGCGACGCTGGAGGGCAAGATCGTCCGCCTCGTCGATCGGGTCGCGTACATCAACCACGACATCGACGACGCGCTCCGGGCAGGGCTGCTCTCGTCCGAAGACCTCCCTCAGGAGGAGATCGAGCTGCTCGGCGAGCGGGGCGCGCGGCGCATCGACCGCCTCGTCCACGACATCGTCGAGACCTCCGCCGAGGCCGGCGACATCGTGCAGTCCGACGAGATCGCACACGCGATGCTGAGCCTGCGCGCATTCATGTTCGAGCGCGTCTACCTCGGGCCCGCCGCGCAGGAGCAGCGTGACACCGCGACCGCGACCGTACGCCGGATCTTCGCTCACCTGGTCGAGCATCCCGAGGATCTGCCCGAGGGCCGCCCGGGCGATCTTTCGGAGCAGGTCACGGACTACCTCGCCGGCATGACCGATCGCTTCGCGCTCGCATGGCACTGATCCAGAAGACGTCGATCGAGGCGGTCGTGGCGGCGGCCGACATGGTCGACGTCGTCAACGGCCGCACCCAGCTCCGCAAGTCCGGCGCGCGCTGGGTCGGCCTGTGCCCGTTTCACGCGGAGAAGACGCCCAGCTTCGGCATCAACCCGGTGGAGAAGCTCTTCTACTGCCACGGGTGCCACAAGGGTGGCGACCTGATCACGTTCGTGCGCGAGACCGAGAGCCTCGACTTCGCACAGGCGGTCGAGTGGCTCGCCGATCGGACGGGGATGCAGCTCGAGTACGAGGAGACGTCGCCGGCGCAGGAGGCCCGGCGCAAGCGTCGCGACCGCCTCGAGTCGCTCCTCGAGGACGCCGCCGGCTTCTACAGCCGCTACCTCTGGGACACGGCCGCCGGGGAGACGGTGCGCGCGTACCTGGCCGAGCGCGGTCTCTCCGAAGAGACGTGTCGCGACTTCCGGCTCGGGCTTTCGCCGGGAGGCGACCGGCTGGCCGTCAAGGCGCGGGCGAAGGGCTACTCGCAGGACGAGCTCCTCGCCGCCGGGCTCGTCAACCGGCGCGGAAACGACTACTTCGCAGGCCGGCTCGTTTTCCCGCTCTCGAATGCGCGCGGGCGGGTGCTCGGCTTCGGCGCGCGCCGCCTGCACGACGACGACCCGATCCGGGCGAAGTACGTGAACTCGCCGGAGGGCGAGCTCTTCCGCAAGAGCAAGATCGTCTACGGCCTCCACCGGGCCCGCGCCGCGATCGCCAAGCAGGATGAGGCCGTCGTCGTCGAGGGCTATACCGACGTCCTCGCTCTCCACCAACGCGGCCGCCAGACGGTAGTCGCGTCGATGGGGACGGCGCTCACCGAGGAGCAGCTCAAGGAGCTCGGGCACCTGACGAAGCGCCTCTTCCTCTGCTTCGATGCTGACGCCGCCGGCGAGGCGGCAACGCTTCGCGGGATGGACCTCGCCGCGGCACGGGGGTTCGACGTGCACGTCGTGCCGCTGCCGGCCGGCGTGGATCCGGCTGACGCCGCAGACTCCTTCGAGGAGCTCATCGCGGGCTCGGTTGGTTATCTCGTCCACCGGGTCGAGGTCGAGACGGCGCGTGCCCCGTCCAGGCAGGACGGGTTCGAGCGCGTCCGCGAGGTTCTCGCCGGGCTTCCAGATTCGCCCCAGCGCGCCGACGCGGCGCGCGTTGCCGCCGACCGCCTCGGCCTCTCGCCGGATATGCAGGCCGGGTTGGCCCCGCGGGCACAGCGTAAGACCGGATCGGTCTCGCAGCGGGCGCTCGAGGGCGGCGACCGGCTCGAGAAGCGGCTGCTGGCAGCGGTCGTCGCCGAGCCGGAGCTCGTCGAGCACTACCTCGTCCCGCTCGACGACCGCCACTTCGACGAGCCGCTCCATCGGCGGCTGCGGGCCTATCTGTGCGGCGAGGTCGAGCCCGACGACGAGCTCCTCCGCGCGCGGGCCGAGCTGGACGCCACCGCGGAGAGCGAGCACCTCGGCGCCGAGTCGGCGAAGGAGCTCTTCCTCCGCCTCGAGGAGCGGATGGTGCGGCGCGAGCTGGCCCGGCTCGAAGGCGAGGATCTCGCGCGCACTGTCGAGCTCCAGACGGTGCTCGCCAAGATCAGGGAGGCGCTCCAGCAAGCTCCGACCTAGTGCCCCATCAGGCAATACACGCCTGCTTCTGGCCCGCGATCACGCGTCGCCGGAAACCCCCCTCGCTCTGACCAAGGCTTCTAGCCTTGCCTGCGAGCGAGTGGTGCCTCCGGCTCGGTGCTCGCGACCCAGAAGCGGGGCAGCATTACCTGAAGGGGCACTGGCCGCTCGCTACACTGAGTGCGCCGTTCCCCGGTAGCTCAATTGGCAGAGCATCCGGCTGTTAACCGGAGGGTTGTTGGTTCGAGTCCAACCCGGGGAGCTGGACGAAAGCCCCGCATAGGCGGGGCTTTTCTCGTTCCGGCGCTCGGGCCGCTGCCGAGACCTTTGGCACTTGGGGCGCGCTGCTCCTAGGCCTGCTCGAGCCGCAGCACGACTTCCTCGATTTCGCGCGAGCGTGCTTCAGCGTATCCTCGTTCAGTCGCGATGACGCGAAAGCCGCACTTCTCGAGGACGCGCTGCGACGCGACGTTGTCGTAAGCGATGCGTGCGTGGAGCGGGCGCGACGCATCAACAGTCAAGAATGCGCTGAGAGCGCAGGTCGCGATCCCCTTGCCCCAGTAGGAGCGGCCAATCCAGTACGTGACCTCGCGCGCGCCTGGGTCGCCCCACGACCCAATCGTTCCGGCCACTTCGCCGTCGACGACGATGACCCTGTTGATCACGGTCTCGTCGGCTCTTAGCCGAGACCAGCGGCGCGCGAATGCGTCCCGGTCCATGTGATCGGGGGCGGTGAAGGCAGCCATGCGTGCGGCAACTGGATCCGCCCACTGCTCGAACATGACCGCCAGATCCTCGTCCCGCACCTCTCGCAAGGCGCACTGCATCGGACGAATCCTGCCCGATTGAGGCGGAGGGTGATGGCGGCCGCCGTGCGGGCGAAAATGCAAGCAGCGTGCAAGCGGACCGCGTCTTAAGACGGGAGCCCAGCCAGAAAGGGACGCGCTCGGCACACAATCGCCACGCGTTTGCCCTTGACACAATCAGGTGTCCGACACCGGTTTCGTGGGTGACGCCTCGCGGTCACTCGAATCGGTGTCAAGCCCGGCCCGGGTTGTGACGAGGACTACGTCGAGGCCGGGCTCAGCCGACCCGGGGTTCCGAGGGGCCTCCTTGCCGCAGAGGTGGGTCCCGTCAGGCGGCCCGGCCTCATTGATTCTCCAGCCCCGTGCTGCCGCCCCGATGGCTAAACGTCAGCCGGGAGAACCTGGAAGAGCTCGACCGGGCGCTTCACGTTCTTCAGCGAGACGGCGCCGATCGCGCGGAAGTGGACGCTGCCGTCGCCGCTCCAGCCGTCGACGACTTCCTGGGTGACGAGAATCTCGTGAGCGCGCGCATAGTCCGCCGCCCGGGCGGCGAGGTTGACGACCGAGCCGAAGTAATCCCCGTCGCGGCGCACCATCGGGCCGGCGTTGATCCCGGCACGCACCGCAGGAAGGCCGCCCTCGTGCACCCGCCGAAGCGCGTTGAGCGCAGCACGAACCGCGGCGGCCGCGGACGCGAAGTGGAGCATGACGCCGTCGCCGAGCACCTTGACGAGGCGACCGCCTGCGTCGGTCGCGGCGGCCTCGACGACCGCGATGAACCGGGCCGCCTCCGAAGCCGCCTCCGCGTCACCCGCCTCCTCGGCGAGGCGCGTGTAGCCGCTCATGTCCAGGAAGGCGATCGCCGCGGACTCACCCTGGCGCTCGACCCGATCGTCCCCGAGGGCGAGCTCCATCTGCTCGACGACGTTCTGGAAGACCGCCTCGTCGGCGAAGCGTTCGATCAGCAAGGCGACCGCCCGACGCCCGAGCTCACGGTACCGGCCTCTTTGCGTAGCGGTGGCCGCGAGTAGCTCGCCCGGGGTCGCGCCCTTCGCCGCGAGCGGCTCCATGAGGAGGGTGTCGATGAAGTCTCGCTGGGCCTCGATGACGCGCCTGAGGTTCTCGGCCGTGACGCGCGTCAGGCGCACGAGGAGCTCGTCCGGAGCGCCCTCGGCCTTCGCCGCGGCGACCACCTCGAAGAGCTCGGCATGGTCCGAGCGAACCTGCTCGTCGGCTGGAAGCGCGGAGGTTCCGAGGATCGTTGCGAGGCCGCGCGCGAGCTCCCGTGAGAGGCCGAGGCGCTCGACGAGCTCGCGCTGCGTCTCGGGTAGGAGGGGGATCGGGTCCGGAGCGAGCTCGTCGATGAAGTCGAAGGAGATTCGCCCGTCCCGGACTGCCTCGCCGATCGCTTCGAAGGAGATCCCGGAAGTCTCGAGCGCGAGAACGAGCCGTACGCGCCGGACGTCGCTCGGCCGAAACCCCTGCTCGCCGGTCTGGACGACCCCGAGCTCGGCCAGCCGCGCGACGGTGTCCTCCGTCGTCCCGGCGGCGATGGAGACCTCGGCCGCAGTGAGCTCCCGCACGGCCGAATCGTAGTTGTGACGGCTTGCTAGCCCCAGGACTCGGGGTACGGCTGGTAGACGGCGCAGGAGCCCAGGGCACCCACCGTCTCGGCCGGGTTGCCGACGTCCTGGGCGAAGTGAAGGTGCGCGGCCCCCGCCGCCGACCCGGAGAGGCCGAGCTGCTCTCCCGCCTCGACCTGCTGACCCGGGACGACGTCGATCCGCGAGAGGTGCGCGTAGTAGAAGCGGACGCTCGGCGTGTCGAGATGGAGACGGAGCCCGACCATGTGCGGGTCCGAGGAGCCGAGCGGCCCGATCTGCGGCCCGATCGTGCCGGCCGCGACCGCGTAGACCGGCGTCCCGATCGGAGCGGCGATGTCGACGGCGTTGTCGGACGGAAGGTTGTCGGGTGCGACGAGCGCGCTGTGCGTCGAGCCGAGCGCGAACGGGCAACCGATGATCTCGCCTGCCTGAGCGAGCGGGTAGACGTAGCCCGGAGGCGCGGCCTCGGCCGGCACGCCGACGAGGATCTCCGTGCCGGCGGCGAGCCTGCCCTGGCGGGCGCCCAGGTGCACGAGCAGGCCGGCGAGCACTCGGTTCCGGCCGTCGAGCGATTCCTGGAGGGCGATCGCATAGCCGCCCTGCGGGAGGGGGACGACCTCGTTCGGAAGCCCTTCTCGCGCCTCGCCGCGAGCCTCCAGCCCAGAGACGCTCGCCGCCCCGAATCCGCTCGCCGGAACGACGAGCCGCTCGGCTGTAAGCCGGCCGCCCAGCACGGAGAGGTCTGTGAAGACGAGGCTCTCGCCCTCGAGTGCCACGGATGCCGCCCGGACGAGGCGGCCGTTCGCCGGGTAGCGGAGGGCGCCCTCGCCGGAGACGACGACTCGCGTCCCGTCGGGAGACTGGATCTGGACCGCAACCGGCAGCGCCGCCGCATCCGCCCGTCCGGGAAGAGATACGAGCAGCGCGAGGCCGAGGCCGGCCAGGAGGGCAAAGCGGTTCATGCCTTCAACAATAGGTCGGCAAGGTCGGAAAGCGGTGTGAACCGCCGCTATCCGGCCCGCAGGCGCCGAAGCGCCGGGGCGCCGGCGAGCGAGAGCACCGCGACACCGGCGGCGAGGAGGACGATCGCGCCTCCCGGGGCGAGGTTGGCGTAGAAGGAGATCGTGAGCCCGGAGATGACGGAGACGAGCCCGATCCCCATCGCGAGGGCGACGGTCGAGCGGATGCTCGTCGCCATCCGACCGGCCGCGATCACGGGCAGAACCATGAGGGCTGCGATCAGCAGGATGCCCACGATCCGCATCGACACGGCGATCGTCACGCCTGCGAGCGCCGCGAGAACCACGTTCAGGAGCGCGACCGGGACGCCGGCGACGCGCGCGCCCTCCTCGTCGAGCGCGGCCGCGACGAGCCCGCGGTAGAGGACGCCGACGACGGCGAGGCCGGCGGCTCCGAGGATCGCCACGAGCGCGAAGTCGGACCACGTCACCGTCAGGATCGAGCCGAAGAGGAACGAGAAGAGACTCGCGTTCAGCGCACCGGCCGCGGAGATGAGTACGACGCCCGCGGCGATCCCGGTGTAGAAGATGAGGGCGAGGGCCTGGTCGCCCGCCGCGCGGTGCCGGCTCCGGAGCCATTCGACCCCGACCGCCGCGAGCGTCGCCGCGACGAGCGCGGCCCCGACCGGCGAGACGTCGAGCAGGTAACCGGCAGCGACCCCGGCAAAGGCCACGTGCCCGATCCCGTCCCCGATCAGGCTCATCTGGCGCTGGACGAGGAAGAACCCGACGACCGGCGCGAGCAAGCCCACGACGGCGCCCGTCGCGAACGCGAGCCGCATGAAGTCGGCGTCAAGGATGGACATGGGAAGGGTCGTGCCAGTGGGCGGGGAGATCTGCCGGCGACCCGTCGAACACGATCGCTCCGCGCACGAGGATGACGCGCTCGACGAGGTGCTCGACGGCGCCGAATTCGTGCGAGACGTAGAGGATGGTGACGCCGAGCGCCTGATGCAGCTCGCCGAGGAAGGCGCCGAAGGCCTCCTGGGCGTCGACGTCGACGCCCGCCGTCGGCTCGTCGAGCACGAGCAGCTGCGGCTCGCCGGCGAGCGCCTTGGCGATGTAGGCGCGTTGCTGCTGCCCGCCCGAGAGTCGCTGGATCGGCACCTTCGCCAGGTCGAGAAGCCCCACGCGCGCGATCGAGGCCGCGACCGCCTCGCGGTCCTCCCGCCGAAACGGTCGGAGGAGCCCCCGGCGTGCAACGCGGCCGGCGGCGACGACCTCGCTCACCGTGGCGGGGGCGTCGATGCCCAGGCGCGTTCGCTGGGCGAGATAGCCGATCCTGTGGCGGTCGCCGACCCGGTCGGCCGGTTCTCCGAAGAGAAGCGCCTCACCGCTCGTCGGGTGCTCGAGCCCGAGTGCGAGCCGGAGGAGGGTGGTCTTGCCGCCCCCGTTCGGCCCCGCGATTGCGAGGAACTCGCCCGCGCGAACCTCGAGGTCCACGTCTCGGAGCACCGGCGGGCCGCCGGGGTAGCCGAAGGAGACGTTCCGGAGCTCGACCGCTAGCGGCACCCGAGGCCCTCCTCGAGCGCGCGGAGGTTCGCGCGCATCCTGGTGAAGTAGTCCTCCCCGCGGTCGAGCTCGTCCTCCGTGAGGCCCTCGAGCGGGTCGAGAACCGCGGTGGACGCGCCGGTGTCCCGCGCGACGGTCTCGGCGATCCTCGGGGAGACAAGCGTCTCGTAGAAGACGGTCGTCACACCGCGCTCCTCGACGAGCTGCACCACGCGGACCAGGTCTTGAGGCTGCGGCTCGGCCTCCGGGCTGAGACCCGTGATCGGGATCTGCTCGAGCCCGTAGCGTTGCGCCAGGTATCCGAATGCCTCGTGACTCGTGACGAGCTCGTGCCGCTCGCAGTGCGCGAGGCCGCGCCGGTACTCGGCATCGAGGGCTCTGAGGCGCCCCTCGAGCCGGCGCGTGGCCGCCTCGGCGCCGAGAGCTCGACCGATTCGCGCGACGATCTTCTCGTAGCGGACCGGATCGAGCCAGACGTGGGGATCGCCGTTCGGCAGGAGTTCGACACCTGGCGTGTCGAGAAGCCGGAGCACGTTGTCTCCATCCCCGGCAACGTCCTCGACCTGCGGCTGGAAACCGTGTCCGAGGAGGAGGACGAGGTCCGCCTCCTCGACGTCCGCGGCATCGGCGGGGGAGAGCTCGAGATCGTGAGGCTCGGCGCCCGCCGGCGTCAGGTTGTCGACGTCCACGCGACCGCCTCCGATCTGCGCGGCTGCGAACGCAAGCGGATAGAAGCTCGCCACGACCCGCTCGCGCCCGCCCGCTTGGGAGCTTCCGCAGCCGGTGAGCGGCAGGAGCACGATCAAGCAGATGAGAATGAGTCTCAGTCTCATGCTCGGCTATCCTACTCCGAGATGACCGGACCTCGACGGAGCTCGAGCGCGCGGCTTGCCGATGCCGGCGTTCGCGCGACGCGGCAGCGCCTGCTCGTGCTCGAGACGCTGGCCGCCGAGCCGGACGACGCGACCGCGCAGGAGATCTACGCGCGGCTACGGCAGAGTGGCGAGCGGGTCGGTCTGGCGACCGTCTACAGGACGCTCTCGCTCCTCAGCGAGCACGGCGTCGTCGACGAGTTCGCTCACCACCCAGGCGAGACGTGCTACCGGCTCTGCGGGGAGGGCCACCACCATCACCTCGTCTGCGTGCGCTGTCACGGGGTTGCGGAGATCGAGGAGTGCGAGCTCGACGAGTGGCTTGCGAGAGCCTCCGACGAGCACGGCTTCCTCGCCACGTCGCACACCCTCGAAGTCACGGGGATCTGCGCCGCCTGCCGCGCGGCGTGAACAATCGGCGTCAGGCGCGTGAAGCACAGTGGTCAACCCCGAAAGGGGGACTGAGTCAACTCCCTCGGAGTGGGGACGCAAGGCGCCCTATCCATCAAGGTGTCGGAGGCGAACGAAATATCCGGGTCGGGCCCCGATGCGGCGGGGGCAGCCCGGAGAGATTTCCACCGAAACGGGGCTGGCGGCGGCCCCGTTTCACTTTGTGTGGGCTCAGTCGCCGACGACCTGGACGATCCAGCGGCGATCCCGGGAGCGGTCGAGCTCCATGAAGAGGACGCGCTGCCAGGTGCCGAGGCAGAGCTCGCCGTCGCGGACGGGAACCGACTCCCCGGCCGGCCCGAGCAGCATTGCCATGCAATGCGAGTGGCCGTTGCCGAACTCCATGTCCTCGGGGCAGACGTTCTCGGTACGCCGGTCCCAGTCGTCGTGCGCGTAGTACTTCTCGCTCGGGACGATCCGGCGCAGCATCCGCACAAAATCCTCGAGGAAGCCCGTCTCGAACTCGTTCACCCGCACGCAGCACGTCGTATGAGGCGAGTAGATGCAGGCGATCCCGTCGTTGACGCCGCTCTCGGCGACGCATTCCTTCACTTCGTCCGTGATGTCTCGGATCTCGAGGCCGCCCTTCGTCCTCAGGCTGTGTTCACGCTGGAAGACCTTCACCTCGAGCTCCCACCTCCGCCGATCGAGTTGACGAACGCCGGCATCTTATGCCACGAGGAGTGTGCCGGAAACGTCCGCGCCTCGCCGGGGTCTACGTTCGCGGCCGACGCCCATGGACGCCGTGCCGCGGCGCTACGCTTGCCGCGCAGGGGCCCGTAGCTCAGCGGTCAGAGCAGCGGACTCATAATCCGTTGGTCCCAGGTTCGAATCCTGGCGGGCCCACTCAAGTCTCAGCCGATGACCTCAACCCTCGATCGACTCGGAAATGGACGCGTGATCGTCGCGGACGGCGGCACGGGCGCTTTGATCACGGCAGCGGTTCCGAGGCTGCGTTGTCCCGAGGAGGCGAACCTGAAGGCCCCGGAGGCGGTGATCGGCGTCCATCTCGGCTTCATTCGCGCCGGGGCGGACCTGATCGAGGCGAACACGTTCGGCGCCAACCGGCGCAAGCTCTCCGCGCAGCTGCTCGAGGATCGGCTCGAGGAGATCGTCGAGACGGGGGTCAAGCTCGCTCGCGAGGCACGCGAGGTGTCGGGCCGCCGGCTGCTCGTCGCCGGCTCGATCGGGCCCCTGGGCGACCTCTCGGCCAGCCACGGCGCGGATGATCCCTACGAGGTCTTCCGCGAGCAGGCGCTCCTGCTCGAAGGGCGTGGCGTCGACCTCTACATGGTCGAGACGTTCTTCGAGCTCGACGAGCTCGTGACCGCGATCGAGGCGGTGCGCTCGGTGTCGTCCCTTCCGGTCGTCGCGCAACTGACCTTCGACGAGGACGGGGCGACGCTCGCCGGCGTGACCGCACGCGAGGCGGTCACGCGTCTGGAATCGCTCGACGTGGCGGCCGTCGGCGCCAACTGCGGCCTCGGTCCGCAGGCCGCGCTCGCAGCGCTGGCCGAGATGGCCGGGACTTCGAACGGAATCCCGCTGACCGCGCAGCCGAACGTGGGACTCCCGAGCCGGCGGGGCGGTGCGCTCGTGTATCCGAACGCGACGGCGGACTACTTCGCCGAGTTCGCGGCGCAGGCGCGAAACCTCGGGGCGCGGATCATCGGCGGCTGCTGCGGTACGACGCCCGCCCAGATCGCGGCGATCGCGGCAGCGGTCGAGGATGCGCGCGAGCCGCGGGTTCCGTTCGCCGTGCTCGAGCGCAGCGTCCCGGTCGCGGTCGCGAAGCCCGAGGCGAAGACCCTGCTCGAGCGCAAGCTCGAGGCGGGAGAGTGGGTGACCTCCGTGGAGCTCGACCCGCCCAAGGGAACGAACATGGAGTCGATGCTCGCAGCCGCGGAGCGCCTCAAGGCCTCGGGGCGCGTCGACGTCGTCGACCTGAACGACAATCCGATGGCCCGGGCGCGCCTCTCGGCCCTCATGGCGGCGGTCGCGATCGAGGAGCGCGTGGGACTCGAGACGATCCCGCACGTGACACCGCGGGACGCCTCGGTGATGGGACTCCAGTCCCAGCTCCTCGGCGCGCACGCGGCCGGGGTCCGGAACGTGCTCGCGGTCACCGGCGACCCCCCGCACGTCGGCGACTACCCGGGCTCGAGCGGCGTCTACGAGGTCGACGCGATCGGCCTCACGGAGATGATCTCGCACCTGAACCGTGGCGAGGACTTCTCGGGGAAGGCGATCGATACGCCGACGTCGTTCTTCGCCGGCGTCGCGGTCAACCCGTCCGCGGACGACCTCGACGCCGAGGTGGAGCGCTTCCGCCGCAAGCTCGACGCCGGGGCGCGCTTCGCCATGACTCAGGCCCTCTTCGACATAGAGTTCCTCGAGCGGCTGCTCGAGGCGCTCGGCGGCGATTCGCCCGTGCCGGTCCTCGTCGGCATCTGGCCGCTGACGAGCTTCCAGCTCGCCTTTCGCCTCCACAACGAGGTGCCGGGGATCACGATCCCTGAGGAGATCCAGAAGCGGCTCGCCGACGCGGGATCGCAGGCGGACGCGGTCGGCTCCGAGCTCGCATGTGCCCTCATCGAGCAGGTTCGCGGCCGCGCCGCCGGGATCTACGTCATCCCGCCGTTCAAGGAGCCGACGGCCGCCCTCGACCTGCTCGACGGCTAGAATCGACCGCATGTCCGAGCTTGCGACCATGCGGGTGAAGAGCGGCCTCGCCGAGATGCTGAAGGGCGGCGTCATCATGGACGTCACGAGCGCCGAGGAGGCGCGCATCGCGGAAGAGGCGGGCGCCGTCGCCGTCATGGCGCTCGAGCGGGTTCCGGCCGACATCCGCAAGGAGGGCGGGGTTGCACGCATGGCCGACCCGTCCAAGATCAAAGAGATCCAGGAGGCCGTCACGATCCCGGTGATGGCGAAGGCCCGGATCGGGCACTTCGTCGAAGCTCAGATCCTGGAAGCGCTCGAGATCGACTACGTCGACGAGAGCGAGGTCCTCACTCCCGCTGACGAGCAGCACCACATCGACAAGTGGAAGTTCAGCATCCCGTTCGTCTGCGGCTGCCGCAACCTCGGCGAAGCGCTCCGCCGAATCAACGAAGGCGCCGCCATGATCCGTACCAAGGGGGAGGCCGGCACCGGCGACATCGTGAACGCCGTGCGCCACATGCGCGCCGTCATGGGCGACATCCGCAAGCTCCAGTGCATGCCCGAGGAGGAGCTCTTCACGGTGGCGAAGGACGTCCAGGCTCCGTTCGTCCTCGTCAAGGACGTCGCCGAGCGCGGCCGCCTGCCGGTGGTCATGTTCACCGCCGGCGGCATCGCCACGCCCGCCGATGCCGCCCTCTGCATGCAGCTCGGCGCCGACGGCGTCTTCGTCGGCAGCGGGATCTTCAAGAGCTCGTCTCCTTCCGCCCGCGCGAAGGCGATCGTGGAGGCGACGACGCATTTCCGGGATCCCGAGGTGCTCGCACGCGTCTCGGCCGGCCTCGGCGAGCCCATGAGGGGGCTCTCGACCGCGGCCATGGCACCCGAAGAGCTGCTCGAGACGCGCGGCTGGTAGACCGGCTCGACAGCGCCCTCGCAGACGCCGAGCCGACGCCGTTCTGGCTCGACTCGCCGGAGCGGCCCGATCCGCGTGCGCCGGTCGAGGGCGAGGTCGAATGCGAGCTCGCCATCGTCGGCGGCGGGCTCACCGGTCTCTGGAGCGCGCTCGAGGCGCTCGAGGCCGATCCCGGCTGCTCGGTCGTTCTCGTCGAGGGCGAGCGGCTGGCCTTCGGCGCGAGCGGGCGCAACGGCGGCTTCGTCGACTCGTCCCTGACACACGGGCTCGCGAACGGCCTCTCCCGCTTCCCGGGCGAGATCGGGAGGCTCGAGGAGCTGGGGCGTGAGAACCTCGCCGGGATCGAGGAGACGGTCGGCCGGCTCGCGATTGACGCGCGCTACGAGCCCGTCGGCGTCCTCGACGTCGCGACGCGGGCCCATGAGGTCGCCGACCTCGAGGAGCACGCCGACGAGCTGCGCCGCTTCGGCTGGGAGGCCGAGTGGCTTGACCAGGAGGCAGTCCGGGCCGAGATCGCCTCGCCGACCTACCTCGGCGGGGTGTGGCAGAAGACCGGTGTCGGCATTGTCGATCCGGCCCGTCTCGCCTGGGGCCTCGCCGCTCGTGCCGAGGAGCTCGGAGCGAAGCTGCACGAGGCGACGCCGGTGCTCGCCCTCGGCTCCGAGACGAGCGGCGTCACGCTGACGACTCCCGCCGGGCGCGTTCGGGCGGACCGGGTCGTCCTCGCCACCTCCGCCTTCCCGCCGCTCGTTCGCTCGATCCGCCGCTACGTCGTCCCGGTCTACGACTACGTGCTCGTCACGGAGCCGCTCTCGGCCGAGCAGCGCGCCGCGGTCGGCTGGCGAAATCGCCAGGGCGCCGCCGACGCCGGCAACCAGTTCCACTACTACCGCCTGACGAGCGACGACCGCATCCTGTGGGGCGGCTACGACGCCGTCTACAACTTCGCGAACGGAATCGGCCCGCACCTCGACCAGCGGCCCGAGACGTTCAGGACGCTCGCAGAGAACTTCTTCGCCACCTTTCCGCAGCTCGAAGGGCTCCGCTTCGCGTACCGCTGGGGCGGGGCGATCGACACGTGCAGCCGCTTCTGTATGACCTTCGGCCGCGCGCTCGGGGGGCGGGCCGTCTACGTCGTCGGGTTCACCGGGCTCGGCGTCGGGGCCTCCCGCTTCGGGGCGCGGGTCGCCCTCGACCTCGTCGCCGGGCGCCGGACCAAGCTGACGCAGCTCGAGCTCGTGCGGACGCGGCCGCTTCCGTTCCCGCCCGAGCCCGTGCGCTGGGCCGGCATCACGCTCACGCGCAAGGAGCTGGCGCGCGCGGACAGGACCGGGCGCCGGGGCCTCTGGCTGAGCGCCCTCGATCGCCTGGGTCTGGGCTTCGACAGCTAGTACCGCTCGCTAGAGTTTTTCGGCAGATGAGCAGGGAGCTTCGCATCGGCGTCCTCGCCCTCCAGGGGAACTTCCGCGAGCACATCGCGACGCTCGCCGGCCTCGGCGTCGAGGCCGTCGAGGTGCGAAAGCCCGCGCACCTGGAGGGCCTCGACGGGCTCGTCATCCCGGGCGGCGAGTCGACGGCGATCGGCCGCCTGATCGGGCTCTACGACTTCGAGGAGCCGCTGCGCGACTTCGATGGCGCGGTCTTCGGTACCTGTGCGGGCATGATCCTGCTCGCGCGCGGAGGCCTGCTCGGGCAGGTCGACATCGGCGTGAGCCGGAACGCCTACGGGCGGCAGCTGGCGAGCTTCGAGGCCGACCTTCCGCTCGAGGGCGACGACCTGCCGCTGCGCGGGGTCTTCATCCGGGCTCCCCGGGTCACCGAAGTGGGGGAGGGCGTCGACGTCCTCGCCCGTTTCGAGGGCGACCCCGTCCTGCTCAGGCAGGGTAGGTTCCTCGTCGCCTCGTTCCACCCGGAGCTGACCTCGGATACGCGGGTGCACGAGCGCTTCCTCGATCTCGTCAGGGAGGAGCTGCATGTCGGGGCATAGCAAGTGGTCGAGCATCAAACACAAGAAGGGCGCCGCCGACGCGAAGCGCGGCAAGCTCTTCTCGAAGCTCTCGCGCGCGATCATCGTGGCCGCGCGGGCAGGTGGGCCCGACCCCGAGGGGAACGCGACGCTCGCCACCGCGATCCAGAAGGCGCGCGACAACTCGATGCCGAAGGACAACATCGAGCGCGCGATCGCACGCGGAGCCGGAACCGGGGCCGACGGCGAGGCCTACGAGCACATCACCTACGAGGGCTACGGCCCGAGCGGCGTCGCGCTCTTCGTCGAGGCGCTGACGGACAACCGCAACCGGACGGCTTCCGACGTCCGCCACATCTTCACGAAGAACGACGGCTCACTCGGCGAGTCGGGCTCGGTGGCCTGGCTCTTCGAGCGCAAAGGCGTCGTCCTCGTGCCGGGCTCGGTTGACGAGGAGGAGCTGACGCTTGCCGCCGCCGACGGTGGCGCGGAGGACGTCCTCCGCGAAGGCTCGAGCTTCGAGGTGATCGCCGCTCCCGACGACCTCCAGGAGGTCCGTGCCGCGCTGGACTCAGCCGGCATCGAGTACGAGTCGGCCGACCTGACGATGCTGCCGAAGACGACCGTGCCCGTCGAGGACGAGAGTGCCGCGAAGAAGCTCCTGCGCCTGATGGACGCGCTCGAGGAGAACGACGACGTCCAGGACGTGTACGCGAACTTCGACATCCCGGAGCGTGTGCTCGAAAATGTGGTCGGTTAAGGAGGGGGCCCGTGGGGGAACCCTGGGTTCCCCCACGTTGGGCGACGTCCAGGACGTGTACGCGAACTTCGACATCCCGGAGCGCGTGCTGGAAGCCGTCGCGACCTAGCGTAAGCCGATCTTTCCTTAATCCCCCCGGCCGATCTGCCGATACGGAAGGATCGTGCGCGTCGAAGTGAGCGATCCGACCCTGCTCCAGGACCTGCGGGGCTTCCTGCTCGAGAACGGCTGCCCGAGCGAGCCGCGCTCCGACGAGGTCTGCGAGGTCGGTGTGCTCCGGCCCGAGGGACATGGATCCGAGACGGCCGATCGGCTCAAGATCTTCGGGCACCTGCGCGAGTGGTGCGCCGACCACCCGGGCGTCAAGGCGAACATCCTGGGCTAGCGCCCCATCAAGCAGGACACGCCGGGAAGCGGGGCAGCACTACTCGACGGGGACTAGCATGCCGCCGCGGGGGAGGAACGTCCGCCTCCGCGCGTAACCTCGATGCGTGAAGGTCCTCGGCATCGATCCGGGTACTGCAGCGTGCGGATACGGCATCGTCCACGCAAGCGGCGGCCGCCTCCAGGCGGTCGAGTTCGGCTGGTGGCAGACCCCGGCGGGCGAGCGTCCCGAGCTGCGCTTGAAGCGGATCCACGACGGGATCGCCGAGCTCATCGACCGGCACGAGCCGGAGGCGGTCGTCCTCGAGGAGTCCTACGTCGGCGCCGACGCCCGCATCGCGCTCTCTGTCGGACAGGCGCGCGGCGCCGCGCTCGTCGCCTGCGCCGTCGCCGGCGTCTTCTGCGCTGAGTATCCGCCCGCGAGCGTCAAGCAGGCGGTCTGCGGCTACGGGCGCGCGGAGAAGGATCAGGTGCAGCGGATGGTGAAGGCGATTCTCGGTCTCCGCGAGGTTCCGCGCCCGCACCACGCATCCGACGCGCTCGCGGTCGCCATCTGCCACGCGCTCGCGCCGCCGCTCGCAGCGCTCGCGGGGAGCGCGCGATGATCTCGCGGCTGCGCGGCCGTCCCGTCTCCTGGGACGCCGAGGGGCTGGTGCTCGACGTCAACGGCGTCGGCTACCGGCTCTACGCCACGCCGACGGCGGTCCGGAAGGCGGACGGGGCGGACGAGGTCGTCGTCGAGACGCACCTGCACGTCCGCGAGGACGCCTTACAGCTCTACGGCTTCGCCGACGCCGGCGAGCGCGAGCTCTTCGAACAGCTCCTCGCCGTCTCCGGGGTCGGCCCGAAGGTCGCCCTCGCGATCGTCTCCGGCTACTCGCCGGCGGAGCTCCGCCGCGCGATCGTGCGCGAGGACGCCGCGCTCTTCCAGACCATTCCCGGCATCGGCAAGAAGACCGCGCAGCGCGTCGTGCTCGAGCTCAAGGAGAAGATGGCCCCGCTCGCCGCCGTCGAGGCGCCGCACCTGGGGGCCGGCGACGGCCACATCGTCGCGCGCGACGCGCTCGTCGAGCTCGGCTATTCCGCCGCCGAGGCCGAGCAGCGCCTCGCGTCGGTCGACCCCGACCTCCCGCCGGCCGAGCGCGTCCGGCAGGCGCTCCGCGCTGCATGAGCGAGGAACGGCTCACTACCGCGGTCCTGGAAGCCGAGGACGAAGACGTCGAGCGGTCTCTGCGCCCGCGGAGCCTTGGCGACTTCGTCGGCCAAGAGACGGTCAAGGAGCAGCTCGGGATCGCCCTCGAGGCGACGAAGAAAAGGGGAGAGGCGCTCGATCACGTCCTCCTCGTCGGCCCGCCGGGCCTCGGCAAGACGAGCCTCGCCTACATCGTCCGCGAGGAGCTCGGCGTCGGCATTCGCTCGGTCGCCGGCCCGGCGCTCGAGCGCAAGGGCGACATGGCCGCCATCCTCACGTCGCTCGAGGACCGAGACGTCCTTTTCGTCGACGAGATCCACCGGCTCAACCGCGCCGTCGAGGAGATCCTCTACCCGGCGCTCGAGGACTACCGGCTGGACATCATCGTCGGCCAGGGGCCAGCCGCCCGCACGCTGACCCTCGATCTCCCGCCTTTCACGCTCGTCGGCGCCACGACGCGCACGGGCCTCTTGACGACGCCGCTCCGCGACCGCTTCGGGATGACGTACCGGCTCGACTACTACGGCCCCGAGGACCTGGCGCGCATCGTGAGGCGCTCAGCGCGCATCCTCGGCGTCGAGATCGAGGAGGAGGCGGCCGAGGAGATCGCGCGCCGCGCGCGCGGCACCCCGCGCGTCGCGAACCGGATCTTGAGGCGCGTCCGCGACGTCGCGCAGGTGCGTCACGACGGGGCGGTCACGCTGGCCGTCGCGGCGGAGGCGCTCGCCCTCCTCGAGGTGGATGGCGAGGGCCTCGAGCGGGTCGACCGCGAGCTCCTGCGCACCATCGCCGACAAGTTCGACGGCGGCCCGGTCGGCCTCTCGACGCTCGCGGTCTCCCTGGGCGAGGAGCCGGACACGATCGAGGACGTCTACGAGCCCTACCTGCTCCAGCTCGGCCTCATCCAGCGAACGCCGCGCGGGCGCGTGATCACGAAGCTCGGGCGCGCGCACGTGGGCGCGGTGGCGAAGGCCGAATCCAGTCTGTTTTAGGGAAGAGCGCAGCGTCGTGCGCTGCCGGCGGCCAGCGGGCGTCGACCTGTGGATCAATTGTCACTCATCTGGCGCAAGGGACACTTGACGCCCGACGGTGTCCGACACCGTTTTCCGTACCGGCACGAAAGGCTTTACCTTTCAGGCATGTCTGAAGGGACTGTGGTCGTCGTCGAACGCGATGAAGTCCGCGTGATGTTCCGGCGGACGAGCGACGAGCAGGAGTCGATCACCCGTACCTGGGCGGAGGTCGAGACCGCGATCGGCTCGCTGCGCGGCCGGAAGTTCTACGGCACCTTCGACCCCGAGACGAACGAGTATCGGGTGTGCGTGCAGCGGCAGGAGGGCGACGACGCGTGCGCGCTCGGCCTTGAGGAGGGGACGATTGCCGGCGGACGCTACGTGCGCGAGCGGCTCGAAGGCCAGCCGCCCGCCGTCTACGAGCTCATCCAGCCGACGATGGAGCGCTTGGCGGAACGGCCTGACACGGACTCGTCACGACCGTCGATCGAGTTCTACCGTCGTCACGACGTTATCGACCTGATGATGCCCGTCGTCTAGCCGTCGGCGAGAACCTCGACCCGGTTGCCGAACGGGTCGCGCGTGTAGAAACGCCGGCGACCCTCGATCCGATCGTCCCACGCGACCTCGAAGCCCGCCTGCTCGACCCGGCCAGCGAGCCCGTCGAGCTCCTCGAAGCCGGCCGCCCGGAAGCCTGGGTGCGGGCGCTTGTGGGCGGCGTGCGCGTCGTCGGCGCCGAGATGGAGCTCGCGCGCCCCGGCGCGAAACCAGAGCCCCGAGCTCGCAGAGAGCCCTTCGGGGCGGGCGATCTCCTCGAGCCCGAGAACCTCGCCGTAGAAGCGGCGCGCCTCCTCCTCGGCGCCCTGCGGGATGGTGATGAAGGCGTGGTCGAGCTCGAGGACCGGCCGCGTCACCGGCGGTACTGGAGCTCGTGCCACGAAGGCACGGGCGCGAGCTCGAGCAGGGCGCGGCCGCCGCGCGGGTCGCGGTAGCCGAACTCCGAGCTGCGCTCGTCCCAGGCGACCTCGAGCAGGTTCTCCTTGACGCGATGGTCGAGCCACGCGCCGCGAAAGATCAACTTTCTGAGCCAATAGACGAGCGATTCATCCCCCATGACGGCGAGCCGCTCCCAGTTGCGGACGAGGTAGTCGCCGAGCTCGGAGCGCGGCTCCGCGATCCGCCCGTGGGCAGTCAGCTCGACGAGGTCCTCGGTCTCCTCCTCCTCGAGCTCGCCTGCCTCGACGAGGCCCAGCTTGACGGCGGCGGCATTCACGCGCTGCTCGAAGTCGGTCTGGTTGAAGCTGAAGCGGTAGCCCAGGAACTCCACGACGAAGTCATCGCCGGAGAGGTAGTTCGTCTCGGACACGGTTTGAGAATAACGTCCGACCCGGGCTCTACGGTCTCCTGCATGTACGAGGGCACGTGGAGGCTGACTCCGTGCCCCCGCCCCGAGGTCTCCGCGCTGGCAGGCGCGCTGGGCCTCTCCGAGACGACGGCCAGCGTCCTCGTCAGGCGGGGGTATGGCGACCCCGGAAAGGCACAGGCCTTTCTGGCGGCCGACGTGCCTGACCACGACCCCTTCTTGCTCGGCGACATGGAGGCGGCGTGCGCGGCGATCCGTGCGGCGATCGCGGCCGGGAAGCCGATCTGCGTGCACGGCGACTACGACGTGGACGGCATCTGCGCGACTGCGCTCGCGGTCAGCGTCCTCCGCGGGCTGGGAGCGGACGTCTCCTGGCACCTCCCGAGCCGCTTCGAAGAGGGCTACGGGTTGTCCGGCGAGACTCTCACGCGTCTCGCGGGAGGGGACGTCGGGCTGATCCTGACGGTCGATTGCGGAATCACGGCCGTCGACGAGGTCGCGCACGCAAAGGACCTCGGCCTCGACGTCGTGGTCACCGACCACCACCGTCCCGGCGAGACGCTGCCCGACTGCCCGGTCGTCGCGACGCGCCCGTCGAAGTATCCGTTCCCGGAGCTCTGCGGCACGGGCGTCGTCTACAAGCTCGGCCAGGCGCTCGGAGCCGAGGGGCTCGACCGGCAGCTCGACCTGGTCGCGCTCGCAACGGTGGCCGACGTCGTCCCGCTCCTGGACGAGAACCGCGGCCTTGTGGCCGCGGGCCTCCGGCGGCTGGCCGTCACATCGAACGTCGGCTTGCGCGCGCTCATGGCCGCTGCCCGCGTCGACCTGGCAACGGCGGACGCGGGCGCGATCGGGTTCCGGCTCGCGCCGCGGATCAACGCGGCCGGACGGCTCGGGCATCCCGGCACGGCGCTCGAGCTCCTCTTGACGGATGAGCGGAAGGAGGCCGAGCGCCTCGCCGGCGAGCTCGAGTCCCTGAACCGCGACCGGCAAGCGGTCGAGGACAGGATCCTCCGCGAAGCCCTCGCCCAGGTCGCGGAGTGGCCCGAGGCGAAGCGGCGCCGCCGAGGCTACGTCCTCGCCGGGGAGGAGTGGCATCGCGGCGTAATCGGCATCGTCGCCTCGCGGCTCGTCGAGCGCTTCCACCGGCCGGTCGTCCTGATCGCCGGAGGCGAGGAGGAGTGGACGGGCTCCGGCCGCTCGATCCCGGCCTTCGACCTGCACGGCGCGCTCGGTGCGTGCGCCGGCCTGCTCGGGCGCTGGGGCGGCCACCGCGCCGCTGCCGGCCTCTCGGTCCGGCCCGAGAACCTGGAAGCGTTCGCCGAGGCGTTTGCGGCGCACGCCGCGGCCGCGCTGAGCGAGGAGGATCTCGCGCCCGTGGTGCACGTGGACGCCGTCGTCCGCGGGAGCGAGCTCACGCTCGACCTCTGCGAGGAGCTCGAGCGGCTCGCTCCGTTCGGCCTCGGGAACCCCGGCGTGACGCTCCTGGCGGTCGGCTGCGAGCTCTCGGAGCTCGGCGCGGTGGGGGAGGGGAAGCACCTGAAGCTCGCGGTCAAGGCCGACGGCGCGCGCTCGGGCGCGATCGCCTTCGGCCAGGGGCCCCAGCTCGACCGCTACCGGCGCGAGCTGCGCTACGACGTCGCCTTCAAGCTGGCTGCGAACCACTGGAACGGGACGGTCTCGCCGCAGCTCGTCGTCAAGCGGATCTTCGACACCCCGGATCGCTTCGACGACCTTCGGCTCGGCCTCGTCGCGGAGTGGAAGGCGGGCCCCGGGGCGTGGTCGGAGTTCGCGCGCGCGGTCTTCTCGGAGCTCGGAGTCGAGGACGGAGGAGCGTGGCGCTCGCTCGTCGAGTCCGAGACCTTCCTCGCGGCTCTGAGGGAGCCGATGCCGCTCGCCGCATAACTGGGTCCAGGAAGGCGCCCAGCTAGAATGGGTTCATGGCGGATACGGTTCTGACGGCTTCCGCCGAGCGGCATCACGAGGCGTTCGAGGAGCTCTTGTCGGAGGTCGAGGAGTACAACCCCGGCGTCGACCGGGACCTGCTCGAGCGCGCGTATCGCTTCGCCTGTGATGCGCACGAGGGCCAGCAGCGCCGAAGCGGCGAGGACTTCGTCCTCCACCCGCTCGGCGTCGCCCGCATCCTCGCCGAGCTCGGGAGGGACGAAGCGACGCTCGCCGCGGCGCTCGTCCACGACGTGGTCGAGGACACCCCGGCAACGATCGAGGAGGTGCGAGCAGAGTTCGGGGAGGACGTCGCCACTCTCGTCGAGGGCGTCACGAAGCTGACGCGAATCCAGTTCCAGAGCCGTGAGCAGGCCCAGGCGGAGAACTACCGCAAGATGGTCGTCGCGATGGCGCAGGACCCGGATGTGATCCTGATCAAGCTCGCCGACCGGCTCCACAACATGCGCACGATCGAGTACCTCGGCAAGCAGAAGCAGCTCCAGAAGGCGCGTGAGACGCTCGAGGTCTACGCCCCGCTCGCACACCGCCTCGGTATCCACTCGATCAAGTGGGAGCTCGAGGACCTGGCCTTCCAGACACTCCACCCGCGCAAGTACTCCGAGATCCAGGCGATGGTCAACCAGCGCCGCGCCGATCGCGAGAAGTTCGTCGAAAGCGCAGGGAAGTCGCTTCGGCGCGAGCTCGACAAGGTCGGCATCCCGGCGGACATCTCCTTCCGCGCGAAGCACTTCTACTCCATCTACGAGAAGATGGCCAAGCGCGGGAAGGAGTTCAACGAGATCTACGACCTGACCGCGATGCGCGTCCTCGTCGAGCGCGAGGGCAAGGAAGGGGAGCGCGACTGCTACGGCGCGCTCGGGGTCATCCATTCCCTCTGGAAGCCGATGCCCGGGCGCTTCAAGGACTACGTCGCGATGCCCAAGTTCAACATGTACCGCTCGCTGCACACGACGGTGATCGGTCTCGAGGGAAAGCCGCTCGAGATCCAGGTGCGGACGCGCGAGATGCACCGGACCGCTGAGTACGGCATCGCCGCCCACTGGCTCTACAAGGACAAGAAGGGAAAGAAGGCCGAGGCCGAGCAGTTCGCCTGGATGCGGCAGCTTGCCGACTGGCAGGCCGAGGAGTCCGACCCGCGTGAGTTCCGGCGCGCCTTCCCGGAGCTCGCCTTCGACGAGGTCTACGTGTTCACGCCGAAGGGGGAGGTGAAGAACCTGCCCTCCGGGGCGACGCCGATCGACTTCGCCTACGCCGTGCATACCGACGTCGGGCACCGCACCGTCGGCGCGAAGGTGAACGGCCGCATCGTCCCGCTCCATTACCGGCTCCAGAGCGGCGACTTCGTGGAGATCCTGACCTCGAAGGCCGCCGGCCGAGGCCCGTCGCGGGACTGGCTCTCGCTCGCCACCTCGTCGCGGGCGCGCAACAAGATCCGCCAGTGGTTCAGCCGCGAGACGCGCGAGGGCACCGAGCAGCGCGGACGCGAGAGCCTCGAGAACGCGCTCAAGCAGCACAACCTCCCGTACAAGAAGCTGGCCGGCTCGCCGCTCCTCGCCCAGGTCATCCGCGAGATGGGATTCAAGAAGGCGGAGGACTTCTACCTCGCGCTCGGCTCCGGGAAGCTCCAGGTCTCGCAGGTCGCGAACAAGGTGCTGGGCCGCCTGAAGACCGACGAGGTCGTGGAGGAGGAGCCGATCCCGGTCAAGCCGAAGGCGCGCGAGACCGTCGCCTCGCAGAACTTCGGGATCTCGGTGCCGGGCGTCGAGGACGTCCTCGTCCGCCTGGCCCGGTGCTGCACGCCCGTCCCCGGGGACGAGATCGCCGGCTACATCTCGCTCGGCAAGGGAATCACGATCCACCGGCGTGACTGCCCGAACGTGAAGGCGCTCATGCGCAACCCGGAGCGGTTCACCGACGTCGCGTGGGACGGCGGTGCCTCGCAGAGCTTCCGCGTCCAGATCGCGGTCGTCTCATGGGACCGCCCGCGGCTCCTCGAGGACGTCGCCCGCACCTTCGCAGAGCACGGCGCCAACATCGTCGAGTACGGCGGGCACGTGGAGGATCAGATGGCGAAGAACTGGTACGTCGCCGAGGTGGGGGACATCAAGGCGCTCCGCGGCCTGCTGAACGCCCTCCGGAACGTCGACTCGGTCTTCGACGCATACCGAGTAACGCCGTCGTAAATGCGCGTGGAAGGCGATGGAATCAGCTTCCGATCCGACCGCGTGAAAGATCGACGCGTCAGCGTACCGAGTTAGGTGTCGGACCGCGAGCGCGTCCTCGGCCTGCTGCGCGAGCTCGAGCTCGCCGACGAGGAGGCCGGCGCCGCGCTGGCCGAGCTCGACGAGCTCGCGGGCGAGGCTGAGGCCGTTCGCCTGAGAGCGCTCGATCTCGCCGCCTTCGAGGCGCGCCTCCCCGTCGAGCGCGAGGCGGCGGGTGCGGAGCTCGCGCGGGCGCGCGACGAGCTCGAAGCTGCCCGCGCCGCGCTGGCGGAGGCTGAGACAGCGCTTCGAACGGCTGCGCCGGCCGGCGAGGACGAGGCGAGGCGCTTCGAGATCCGCGCCCGCGACCGGCTCTCCGTCGCCGAACGCCGCGCCGCCGGTGCCGAGGACGCCTGCGAGGCGCTCGAGCGGCGCGCCCGGGAGTCGAAGCGTGCGGAGAAGGAGCTCGAAAGCCGCGCTACCGAGGTCGCGGAAGCGCTCCACGACCGGAAGCAGGTCGCCGACGAGGCGGGCGCGGCTCCGGCGCCGGGCCTCGCAGGTGTCGCCGAGTGGGGCGAGGCCGCCCGCGCGGCTCTCTTCGTCGCGCGGGGGCACGTCGCTGCCGAGCGCGACGCTCTCGTCCGCCAGGCGAACGAGCTGGGAGGGCTGGCGCTCGGCGAGCCGCTGACGACGCTCGGCGCCGCCGCGATCGTGCGCCGGGTCGAAGCCGAGCTCGGGTAGCTGCCATCCCTCGATCGAGGGACGAATCCCCCGTCCGAGGGATCGAATCGGCCCGATTCGTCACCCGAACGGGGGAGCCGGCGCCGGCCGGCCACACTTGAGAGGTCGCTCGAGCGAGCCGATACACGGGTGGTGCTGCGCCGACCGGTGCTCCCGACGCTCGCCGTCCTCTCGGGTTGCAGCGTGGTCCCCATCGGGCTCCTGGCGGTCCTCGGCAAGCACACGGTCCTGCCTCCCCTCTGGGTGCACTTCTACGGCGTCGGCGTCACCGCCCTCGTCGCCACCGCGGCCGCTGTCACCCTGACCGTCCTGGGAGCTCGGAGCGACGACGCGCGGACAGTCGTCGTCGGCGGGGCGTTCGCGCTCATGGCTGCCCTGCTCGCGGTCCACGGGTTCATGACCCCGGGCGTCATCATGGGGCAGAACGGGCTCATCTCGCTGACGGGCGGAGCGACGCTTCCGGTCGGCGCCTTCGTGCTCATGCTCTCGTCGCGCGCCTGGTTCACGAGGCCCGACGCGATTCCGACCCTGATCGTGATCACCGTCGCGGCGGCCTCCGCGATCCATGGTGTGAGCGTGGTCGGTGCAGTCTTCCCGAGCGTCGTTCCTGCTGTTCCGGAGCCCGGCTCGCTCCTGGCGTATCTCCTGCTCGGCGTCACGCTCGCGGCGTTCGGGGCGCTCGCAGTGCGCGCGGCGAACACTTATCTGCTCACGCAACGCCTCGCCGATCTCGCCGTCGTGGCGGGCATGGTGCTGCTCGCTGCGTCCGCCTACGGCGCGCTCGTCCTCAGCTTCACCGAGCTCGGCTGGTGGCTCGGGCACATCTTCGAGGTGGCCGGGATCGCCCTCGTCGGCGCCTCTGTCGGGTACGACCTCCGCCGCGGGCGGCGCTCGCGCCCGCTCGTCGGCGACCTGCGCGCCTCCGAGATCGTCGCTTCGGAGGAGGCGTTCCTGGGCGCGCGGGTCCGCGCCCTCATGGTGCGCCTCGCCGCCAAGGACGAGTCCACCGAAGAGCACACACGACGCGTCGCAGGTCTCGCGGTGGAGCTCGGCGAGCAGCTCGGACTCTCGCGTACCCGCCTGCGGAGCCTCGCCATCGGCGGCCTCCTGCACGACATCGGCAAGCTCTCTATTCCGGACTCCATCCTCCAGAAGCCAGGCGCGCTCGACGACGACGAGTTCGCGGTCATCAAGCTCCACCCCGAGCGGGGCCGTGAGCTGCTCGGCGAGCTCGGCGGCTTCGACGAGAGCATCACGCGGCTCGTGCACGACCACCACGAGCGGCTCGACGGTCGCGGGTATCCGCGGGGCCTTCAGGCCGGCGACCTCGACCTGGCGACGCGCATCCTCGCCGTCTGCGACGTCTACGACGCGCTCGTCTCGCCGCGCGTCTACCGCGACGCCTGGCCCGTCGAGAAGGCGCTCTCGCACCTGGCCGCCGAGGCCGGGACGAGCTTCGACGAGCGCTGCGTCGGCGCGCTCGTCCGCCTGGTCGAGGGCGAGTCGGCTGCTCGCGCGACCGCGCCCATGCGACGCGGTCTCCGCGGAGCAGACGCCCAGCCCGCCTGACGACAACCCCCGCTAGTGCCCGTGGTGGGAGTGCACGACCGCGTGCCCGCGCCCGCGCGCGATGAGGGCGCGGTTGGCCGGGAACGCCGCGATGAAGGCGATCAGGAGGGCGATCGCGAGGCTGCCCCAGAAGAGAAGGTCGCCGAGCCCGGCGTCCATCGCGTCGGGCCAGATGAGGATGACGGCGTTGTCGACGATCTCCATCACGACGATCGAGATCGTGTCGGCGGCGAGGGCGAGGCCGAGCGCGGTCGCGAGGGCGATCCCGCCCGCGAGAAGCGGGACGAGCGTGAAGGAGTAGCCGAAGATGAAGGCGAGCACGACGGCGAGGGCGATCGAGGCGACGTTCCCCCAGCCGAGCGCGGTTGCGATCACGAGCCCGAGCACCTCGCCGATCGCGCACCCCGTCAGGCAATGGGCGGTCGCCGAGAAGGCGAGCCGGTTCAGGGATGCCAGGGCACGCCCCCGGTGTCCCAGCCGACGAGAGCGTGCGGGGAGATCAGGGTCGCGACGCGCTCGAGGAGGGCGCGGTCATCGTCTCCGAAGGCGGCCGGCGAATCCGAGTCGACGTCGATCTCGCCGACGACCTTGCCCTCGTAGACGATCGGGACGACGATCTCGCTCCGCGTCGACGGGAAGCAGGAGAGGTAGCGCTCGTCGGCGTTGACGTCGTCGACGACCTCGGTCAGGCCGCTCGCCGCGGCCGCGCCGCAGACTCCCTGGCCGATCGGGATCCGGACGTGCTCGGTCGCCTGCGGTCCCTCCCAGGGGCCGAGAACGAGGTCGCCGTCTTCGACGAGGTAGATGCCGACCCACGAGTAGTGGTCGAAGCGCTGCGCGAGGACCGAGACGGCCTGGCGCAGGACCTCGTCGGCCTCCGACTCGCGGTTGACGATCCGGTCGATCGCCTCGAGCGCGCCCGCGTAGTCGCTCACGATGGGACGGCGAGCTCGAGGTCGGCGCCTTCGAAGGCTGCGACCCGCTCGCGATAGTCGTCGGGAACCGGATGCGGCCGCCGCTCGGCCAGGTCGACGAGGACGAGCGTCTGCTCGGCGGTGCACAAGAGTGCGTCGTCGTCGACCCGGTAGGCGGCGAACTCGTTCGTCACGCTCGAGCGGCCGATCCTCCTCGTGCGGACGAAGACCTCGATCAGGTCGTCGAAGCGCGCCGGTGCCTCATAGAGGACGTTGCAGGCGCGCATGACGAACTCACACGCGTGGAGGTCGGCATCGAGCAGCCCGAGATGGCGGAGGTACTCGACGCGCGCGTCGTCGAAGTAGGGCAGGTAGCGGCCGTAGTAGACGATGCCCTGCGCGTCCGTGTCGGAGAACCCGACGCGCGTGAGCGCCGCGTACTTGAAGGGCGGCTTGCGCTCGGTCGGCTGGCCGAGGTTCACTGGGAGCGGATCACCCCGAGGACCTCGTCGCGCTTCCGCTGCATCAGCTCCGGGTTCAGCGCCTCGAGGTTGAGCCGCAGGAGCGGCTCGGTGTTCGAGGGACGGACGTTCATGTGCCAGTCCTTGGCGGTCACGGAGAGGCCGTCGAGATGGGAGACCTCGCCCTGGTCGCCGAAGTGCTCTTTGAGCTCCTGGAGCTTGAGCGGGACGTCCGCGACGGGCGTGTTGAGCTCCCCGGTGATGAAGTAGCGCTCGCGGAAGGGCCGCAGGAGCTCGGAGAGCCGCCGGTCGCGCTTCGAGAGGAGCTCGACCATGAGCAGCGCAGGGATCGTCCCGGAGTCGGCCTGGTTGAAGTCGCGGAAGTAGTAGTGGCCCGAGACCTCGCCGCCGAAGAGGGCGTCGTCCTTGCGCATCCGCTCCTTGATGAAGGCGTGGCCGACCCGGTTCACGAGCGCCTCGCCGCCGAGCCGCTCGATCGCGTCCGGGACGGCCCAGCTCGCGCGCACGTCGTAGATGATCTTCGCGCCGGGCTCCTTCTCGAGCATCGTCTCGGCGAGGAGCGCGGTCACGAAGTCCCCGGCAACGAACTCGCCGCCGTCGTCGACGAAGAAACAGCGGTCGGCGTCGCCGTCGAAGGCGATCCCGAGGTCGGCCCGCTCCTCCTTCACCTTGGCGACGATGAACTCGCGGTTCTCCGGGAGGAGCGGGTTGGGCTCGTGGTTCGGGAAGCTCCCGTCCGGCTCGAAGAAGCAGCGGACGACGTCGAGCGGGAGCCGCTCGAGAAGCGGTGGGAGCATCGCCCCTGCCATGCCGTTGCCCGCGTCGATCACGACCCGGAGCGGCTTGATCTCCCGTACGTCCACGAAGGAGAGCACCCGGTCGACGAAGCTGGGATAGACGTCGACCGTTTCGGCCTTGACGGGGTCAGACCCCGACGTGTCCGCGATGGACAGGGCGCGGTCGCGGATCTCGAGGAGCCCGGAGTCGCCGCCGACGGGGAGCGCACCGCGGCGCACGATCTTCATCCCGGTGTACTCCTTCGGGTTGTGCGAGGCGGTGACCATGACGCCGCCGTCAAGATCGAGCTCGCCGACGGCGAAATAGAGCATCTCCGTGCCGACGAGGCCGATGTCGGTGACGGCGGCGCCCCCCGCCTCGGCGCCGCGAATCACGGACTCGGTCATGGCCGGCGAGGAGAGCCGCATGTCGCGTCCGACCGCGATCCGCTTCGGCTCGAACTCCTCCACGTAGGCGCGCCCGATTGCCCAGGCACCCTCCTCGTCGAGCTCGGACGGGTGGAGCCCGCGGACGTCGTACGCCTTGAAGACCTTGGGGTCGAGGGTCACGGCGCGATCCTATGCGAGCCCGCGGTAGTGCCCCTTCCAGTAATGCTGCCCCGCTTCTCGGGCGCGCGCGGCGTGATCGCGGGCGAGAAGCAGGCGTGTATTGCTGGGAGGGGTACCAGATAGGCTCACGCCGTGGCCGCCTCTGTCACCGCCGCAGGCGAGCGCCGAGCTGTCGGTTTTGTCGGCCTGGGGGGGATGGGAAGCGGCATGGTGCGACGCCTGCTCGCCGCCGGGCACGACGTCGTCGGTTGGAATCGGACGGCGGAGAGGGCCGAGCCCCTTCTCGCCGAGGGGATGCGCTGGGCCGAGTCCCCCCGCGCGGCGGCCGCCGCCGGCGAGACCGTCTTCACCTCGCTGACGAGCGTGGCAGCGCTCGAGGCGGTGGCGGAAGAGATCGCCGCCGGCCTCGGGCCTGCGAGCGTCTGGGTGGACACGTCGACGATCGCGCCCGAGGAGAGCCGCGCGCTCGCCGCCCGCGTGCCCGACGGCGCCTTCTTCCTCGACGCCCCCGTCAGCGGCTCGCTGACGACGCTCGCCGAAGGCGGGCTCTCGATCATGGTCGGCGGCGATCGCAAGGCGTTCGAACGGGTCGAGCGGCTTCTGCTGGACCTCGGGCCGAAGGTCACGTACCTCGGGCCCCAGGGGAGCGGGCTCCTGATGAAGCTCGCCATCAACGTCTCCCTCGTCGTCCAGGGGATGTCCTTCTGCGAGTCGGTGGCGATGGCCGAGAAGGCCGGTATCGACCGAGAGGCGGCCGTCGACGCGGTCCTGAAGAGCGTGATCGCATCGCCGATGCTCGCCTACCGCGGCCCCATGATCCTGCCCGGCCGGATGCCCGAGACGCCGTTCGCCGACGCAGACCTCCAGCAGAAGGACCAGGAGCTCGGCCTGCGGCTCGCGCGGGAGCTCGGCACGCCGCTCCCCTTCGCCGCGCTCGCGAACGAGCACCTGAACGCCTGCCGGGCAGCCGGCCTCGGCGACCGGGAATGGATCGCGGTCTACGACGTCTTTCGACGACTCGGAGGCGCGGCGTGACGCCGAAGCCCTACCGGACGAGCATCGACGCCGTCCCGCTCGAGCAAGGCCTGCGCGAAGACGAGGGCTGGGTGGACATGCAGGTGCAGTTTTTGATCGACGAGCGTCGCGCCGGCTCGGAACGGCTCGTCGTCGGGCGCACGGTGCTCCCGCCGGGAGCCCGCCACGAGAAGCACGCTCATCCCAACTGCGACGAGTTCCTCGTCGTCATGGCCGGCCGCGGCGAGATCTACACGGACACGGGGCGGGAGCTCGCGGAGGCCGGCGACGTCGTCTTCACGCCCCGCGGCCACTGGCACGGGTTCGACAACACCGGCGACGAGGACGCCCTCCTCGTCTGGGGCTGGAGCGGCGCCGGGTCGCTGGCAGCGGCGGGATACGAGCTCCCCGCGGAGTGATCGGCTGGAAGGTCGGCTTCGGCGCGCCGGACGCGCTCGAGCGCCTCGGTCTCGAGCGTCCACTCGTCGCTCCGCTCCCCGCATCGGGCCGGCTGCCGGACGGCGCCAGCGTGTCGCTGGCCGGCTGGGTTGCGCCTCGGCTCGAGGCCGAGGTCGCCGTCTGGGTCGGGCGAGGGCTCGGCGTCGCGATCGAGCTCGCCGACCTCGAGTTCTCGCCCGACGACGTCGACCGGATCCTGGCCGCCGGGATCTACCACCGCCATTCCATGCTCGGCCCACCGGTCGCCGAGACGCTTGCCGGGGTCACGGCCCGGGTCTACCGCGACGGGGATGAGGCGGCCGCGACCGACGACTTGACTGCTCTCACCGGGGACCTCGACTGGGTGCTCGAAACGGTCCGGCTCGCCGCCGGGCGAGAGCTTCACGAGGGAGAGGTGGTGATCGCCGGCGCCGTCGTGCCGCCCGCCGCCGTCGCTCGGGGAGAGCGCTGGCGCGTCGAGCTCGGGCCGCTCGGAGCGCTCGAGGTCTCCTTTACCGGCTGATCGCCTCAACCCCGAACTAGAAGCTCGTCCTCCAGGCTGCGTGCCGTCTCGCGCGCCCAGACTGCGGCCACTCCGACGCCTGCCGCCTGTGCGAGCGCTCGCTCGAGGTCGGCGTGGAGGACGGCCGGCCCGCCTGAGTCGACCGGCTTCGTCCAGAAGAGGATCCTGTCCCGGCCGAGGAGGTACCGCACCCGCACGCGGTCGACGGCGACGTCGCGGCCGTTCGGAGCATGGAGCACGATCGCGCTCGGGCGAACCGGGGTGTTGCCGCGCGTCGCGGCGGGCGGAGCCGAGCGCTTCACGCCCTGGCGCGAGAGCGCGGTCGCGAGCGGGTTCCCAGGGTAGGAGGCTCCGTGTTTCGCCTCGCCGACCGCGAGGCCCTGCTCGACGCCGCAGCACACGCAGCGCAAGCGGGCAGCCCAGCGACCCGAGACGGCATCGACATACTCGATCAGCTCGTAGGCAATGGCCGAGCGGAGGAGACCAGAAACAGCGAGCCCGAGCTCCAAGGCCGGCTAGGCGGGCCATGCTGCGGCGATCTTACGCCGCGTCGCCTCGAGCGCCTCCGGGAGCACCTTCACGTCGGCCAGGACCGGCATGAAGTTCGTGTCCCCGGCCCAGCGCGGGACGACGTGCATGTGCACGTGGTCGACGACTCCCGCTCCCGCGATCCGCCCGAGGTTCCAGCCGACGTTGAACCCCTGCGGGCTCATCGTCTCGGCGAGTGCTCCGAGCGCAGAGGCGGCGAGACGGTGGATCTCGCCGGCCTCCTCGCTCTCGAGCTCTCCGAACTCCCCCTCGTGGCGCTTCGGCGCGACCATCAGGTGGCCGGACGCGTAGGGGAACTTGTTCAGGAGGACGAAGGCGCGCTCGCCCCGGTGCACGACGAGGCCGGTCTCGTCGTTTGCCTCGAGTGCCCGGCAGAAGACGCAGCCCTGCTCCTCATCGGCGCCCTGGATGTACTCGAGCCGCCAGGGCGCCCAGAGGTGCTTCATTCCCGCCTCACAGCCAGCGGCGCCAACGGAAGACGCCGAGCAGCGCGCCCCCGAGGACGACCATGAACGCGATCAGAACCCAGAAGGCGGTCGCGCCGCCCTCGCCCGGAACGTGCACGTTCATCCCGAAGATGCTCGCGATCAGCGTGAGCGGCAGGAGGATGACGCTCACCACGGTGAGGAGCTGCAGCCGGTACTGCTGGCGGTGCGAGATGATCGACTCGTTCGTGTCCTCGAGCGCCTCGACGACCTCCTTGTAGTTGTCGAGGAGGTCCCAGATGCGCTCGGCGCCATCGACGATGTCGTCGAAGTAGAGCTCGAGGTCCTCCGGGAGAAAGCGCTGCGTGTAGCGCTCCAAGAGCCGCAGGGTCGCGCGCTCCGGCTTGATGATCTTGCGGTAGGCGATGATCTCCTGCTTCGCGTCCGAGATGTCGCGGACGATCTCCTCGCTCCGGCGCGCCTCTAGCTGGTCCTCGATCGCGTCGAGCTTGTGCCCGATCTTGTCGAGGATCGGGAAGCAGTAGTCGAAGAGGTCGTCGAGGACGTGGTAGAGGAGGTAGCCCGGGGCCTTCGAGAAGAGCTCCTCCCTGAGCTCGGGATCCTCCTCACAGCGGCGGAAGAGGTAGGTCGCCGGCAGGAGCTCGACGTTCGCGAGCGTGATGAGGAAGTCCTGGCCGAGGAAGACGTCGAGCTCGGCGGCGTTCAGCCGCTGCACCGCCTTGTCGTAGATCGGGAAGTGGAGGACGATGAAGAGGTAGTCCGGGTACTCGTCGATCTTCGGCCGCTGCCGCTTCGAGAGCACGTCCTCGATGTCGAGCTCGTGGAAGCCGAAGCGCTCGGCCAGGTAGGCCGCCTCGAGCGGACCCGGCTCGTTGATGTGGATCCAGGTGAGCCCGTTAGCGGCGAGCTCGGCGATGCGTGGCTCGGTGCGCTCGGCGACCGGACCCGCTTCGCCGCGGGCCCGTCCACGCCTGATGCGGGGCAGAGTCGGTCTTGCCATCGGTACTGAGCGGGTCGTCCACTTGCATCTCCGGAGTACGAGATTCTACTCCGAACCCCTCGTTCTGCCTGCAAATTCCCACTTGGCGAGCCCAGGAACGAGAGTCTCGGCGGAGTACACTCAAACGGTGAAAGTCTGCTCCAACTGCGGCGAGGAAAACCCGGATCGGTTCCGTCTCTGCGGGTTCTGCGGCACGCCGTTCGCGGCCGCCGATGCGCCGCCGGAAGTGCGGAAGACGGTGACGGTCGTCTTCTCCGACCTCGTCGGGTCGACCAGCCTCGGCGAGTCGATGGATTCCGAGTCGTTGCGCGAGATCCTCCATCGCTACTTCGAGGCGATGCAGTCGGTCCTCGAGAGCCACGGCGGAGCGGTGGAGAAGTTCATCGGCGACGCGATCATGGCCGTCTTCGGCCTGCCGCGCCTGCGCGAGGACGACGCGGTCCGAGCGGTGCGCGCCGCAGTCGAGATGCAGGCGGCGCTCGTCGCCCTGAATGTCGAGCTCCAGGAAGGCTGGGGAGTCGTCCTCGCGAACCGGACGGGGGTGAACACGGGCGAGGTCGTCGCCGGAGACGTGACGACCGGCCAGCGGCTCGTCACCGGCGACACGGTCAATGTCGCCGCCCGCCTGGAGCAGACCGCCGGCGCCGGCGAGGTCCTCCTCGGAGAGCTCACCTACCGACTCGTTCGCGACGCCGTCGAGGTCGACCCTGTCGAGCCGCTCGAACTCAAGGGCAAGGCGGAGCCGGTGCCTGCCTACCGCGTGCGGGCACTCGTCCAGCCGAGCGCCCCGGTCGAGCGGAATCAGGGGCCGCTCGTGGGCCGCGAGCGCGAGCTCGGGCTGCTCCTCGAAAGCTTCTCCGACGCCGTTGCCGCCGGTGGCTGCCGCCTCGCGACCGTGTTCGGCAGCCCCGGGATGGGAAAGTCGCGGCTGGTCGAAGAGCTCGTCGCCCGAGTCGGCCGGGCCTCTGCAGTCGTGCGCGGGCGCTGTCTGTCCCACGGCCGAGGCATCACGTTCTGGCCGATCGTCGAGATCGTCCGCAAGGCCGCGGGCATCCTGGAGGAGGATCCACCCGAAGTCGCGCGCGCGAAGATCGCCGCGCTCGCACCGGACGATGCCGTGGCCAGGCGCATCGCCTCGGCCGTGGGGCTCTCCAGCGAGGAGTTTCCCGTCGACGAGACCTTCTGGGGCGTGCGCAAGCTGCTCGAGGAGATGGCCTCCACACGGCCACTCGTGGTCGTTTTCGAGGACATCCACTGGGCGGAGTCGACGATGCTCGACCTCATCGAGCACGTCCTCGGCTTGGCCGAGCGGCCGATCTTCCTCGTGAGCCTTGCTCGCCATGAGCTGCTCGACATCAGGCCGACCTGGGAACAGCTCGCGGGCTCCGCAATCGTGTCGCTCGAGCCCCTCTCGCAGGAAGACGCCGCGCGGGTAGCAGAGAACCTCCTCGGCAACGCCGAGCTCGACACGGAGGTACGGGCCCGCATCGTCGAGGCAGCCGAAGGAAACCCGCTCTTCGTCGAGCAGATGCTCTCGATGATGGTCGACGAGGGACTGCTCCAACTCGAGGGCGACCGCTGGACGGCGACGGCCGACCTCGAGGAAGTCGCCGTGCCCCCGACGATCCAGGCCCTTCTCGCTGCTCGCCTCGATCTGCTCGGGCCCGAGGAGCGCGCGATCATCGAAGCGGCCTCCGTCGCGGGTCTCGTCTTCCCGGAGGACGCACTGCGAGAGCTCGTGTCCAGCGAGATCGCGGGCGCTCTCGATGCACACATGCGCTCGCTGTGTCGCAAGCACCTGATTCAGACGGGGGTCGAGTCGATCGGCGGCGGCGCCCACTACCGCTTCGCGCACGCGCTCGTTCGCGAGGCCGCCTACCAAGGGATGCTGAAGCGGACGCGGGCGATGCTGCACGAACGCTTCGTGGGCTGGGCGGATCGCGTGAACAGCGATCGCGATCGCGCCGTCGAGTTCGAGGAGATCCTGGGCTACCACCTCGAGCAGGCGCACAAGAACCTGTCCGAGCTCGGCCCGCTCGACGAACACGGGCTCGAGCTCGGCCGCAATGCCGCCCAGCGGCTCTCGTCGGCGGGCCGGCGAGCCTTCGCGCGTAGCGACATGCCGGCGGCGGCGAACCTCCTCCGCCGTGCCGCCACGATCCTCCCGGAGCGCGATCCTTCGCGACTGGAACTCATCCCCGATCTCGGCGAAGCGCTTTTGGAGGTGGGGGAGTTTCCCTGGGCCGAGCTCTTCCTCGAAGAAGCGATCGAGTCGCAGGCCGACGGCGACAGCCTGGTGCCTCCGCTTGCAGAGTTGCTCCTTCTTCGCCTCAAGGCGCAGGCCGGCTCGGCGGAGCGTTGGAGCGAGCGTCTGGTCGAGGAGGCCTCCGGGATGCTGGAGCAGTCCGGGGCGGAGCATGGCGACGCAACGCTCGCCACGATCTGGCGCCTGCTCGCCTGGGCACACGGCACCTCTGGGCGCTACGGGCTCGCCACCCAAGCTGCGGAGCGGGCGATGGAGCACGCCCGGAGCGCGAACGATGCACGACAAATCCGCCTCGCGGCGGTGCTCTATGCACTAGCAGCCCTGCATGGCCCGACGCCGGTCCCGGAAGCGATCGAGCGCTGCGAGAGGATCGCGTCGGAGGCACAGGGCGACCGGCGCACGCAGGGCCTCGTGACCAGCATCCTGGCGGCGCTCCTCGGAATGCGCGGGGATTTCGACCGCGCGCGCCGCCTCTCCGCTGAGGCCCGAGCTTTGCTGACAGAGCTCGGACCGACTGTCGCGGGGGCGTCCACGTCGCTCGAAGCTGCCCGGGTCGAGTCTCTCGCCGGCGATCTTCCGGCCGCCGAGGGAGCGCTCCGCCGCGACTACGAGGCGCTCACGGCGCTCGGCGAGAGGTACATCCTCTCAACGGTGGCGGGCGAACTGGCGCGAGTCCTCTACGCCCAGGGCCGTCTCGACGAGGCCGAGGGCTGCAGCCGGCATGCGCAGGATCTGGCGGACGCGGACGATGTCGCGTCGGCGACGCTCTGGCGAACGGTTCAGGCGAAGGTCCTCGCCCACAAGGGCAACCGTGACGCCGCGCTCATCCTCATAGGGGAGGCGGTCGACCTGCTCAAGCGCACCGACTCCGTCGTGGCACAGGCCGAGACGTTGGTCGACCTGGCCGAGGTGCTTCGGGTCACGGGCCAGCCGAAGGACGCGGACGACGTGCTCGGGGACGCCGTCGCGCTCTTCGAGGCGAAGGGAAACCTCGCTGCGGCGGAAGCGCTTCGGGCCCCGGCGGCCGCCGGCTAGCGCATGTGGCCGTTGTGATTGTTGACCAGCGTTGCCTTCCAGTCGCCGTCGGACAGCTTGGCGACACCCGTGAGGCACGGTAGCTCGGAGGAATCCGGCGTCGCCGAGGAGCAGCGGGCAGTGATGACCTGAAGCGGGCACCCGTCGAGGCACTCGGTGTAGATGACCGCGAACTTCTTCTGATTGAGCCCCTTCGGGATGAGCGTCTTGTCCCAGCGAAGCGGGAACGCGAGCGGCGGATCGAAGGTGCCGGGAATGCTCGCGTGCAGCCAGCCCCCGCCGCGGCAGATGACGCGCTTCGGACAGGCCACTGGCGCCGCGACCTCTTCGATCAGCGCCGTGACCGAAGCGGGGGCAGACGTGATGTGCGCGCCGCCGATCAGCGAGTCGGTGCGGCTCGCGACGCCGGTCCCCGTGGGGTCGGTCGAGAGGTCGACCGAGCTGCCCTCCGGGACGAACGAGGAGTCGGTCCCCTCCACCGCGGCCACAGAGGTTTCCGCGGACGCGGTCAACGTGTCCTGCTTCGGATCCGGGTTGGAGCCGTCGTTGGAGTTCTCGTCGAAGGAGGCGCTGATCGTCGCCGTCGCCGTCCCCTCGGTCTGCGG
>DASUJY010000031.1:0-19532 GCA_036279015.1 Gaiellaceae bacterium
TCGGCTTCAGCCGAGCGGTGGTCCGCGCCGCGGGACCGGGGTGGAGTGGACGATCGAGGTCGTCGTCAACCCGTACGGAGTGAAACGGTCGAGCACGTCCTCGAGGTCGTCGATCGAGCGGAGGTGAAGGCGAAGGAGGTAGCAGTCTTCGCCGGTGATCCGGTGGCACTCAGCCACCTCGGCTGTGTCGCGGGCGACTTCGGGGATGCGCTGGAGCTGTCCCGGGGCGGGCCGGATGCGGACGACGGCCGACACCGGAAAGCCGAGCGCGCGCGGATCGAGCTCGGCGTGGTAGCCGGCGATCACGCCTGCGCGCTCGAGACGCTGGACGCGTTCCGCCACGGCCGGTGCGGAGAGGCCGACCCTCCGGCCGAGCTCGGCCATCGCGATCCGGCCGTCCGCGACGAGCTCGTCGAGCACGCGGAGGTTGAGAGGGTCGAGCAACTTCGCTTCGTAGGCGTTTGCGTCGCGTAGCCGAGCTTTCCGTGGCATATCAGGCCGAATCTCCTTCCGTTGGCCATTCATTCGAGGCGAATCTTCCGAGAACATACCGGTGTGACGAGATCGACGGCGGTCGCTGCGTCGCGGGTACGCCCGGGAGCCTGGAGGCTCGCGCAGGCGCCGCCGCAGCTCTTCTTCGCCGGGAGCGCGATCTTCCACTACCTCGGCCCGTCGTTCGCGGTGCTCCTCTTCGCCCGCGTGGATCCGGTCGGAGTGGCGTGGCTGCGGATCGCGAGTGCCGCGGTGATCTTCGCGGCGTGGCGGCGGCCGTGGCGGACGCTCCGCGAGTGTCCTGCCGACGCGCGACGGCTCGTCGTGTCGTTCGGAGTGGTCCTCGCGGTCATGAACACGTGCTTCTACGTCGCGATCGACCGGCTTCCGCTCGGCACGGTGGCGGCGATCGAGTTCCTACCCGTGATCGTCCTCGCCGCTCTCGGCGCCCGGTCTGCGGCGAACCTCGTCGCGCTCGGCCTCGCAGTCGCGGGCGTCTACGCGCTCGTCGACGTGAGGCTCGAGGGCGAACCGGTCGGAGTTGCCTTCGCGTTCGCCAACGCCGTCCTCTTCGCCGCCTACATCGTGCTCGCGCACCGCCTCGCACGGGCCACGGCGCTCTCGAGGATCGACGGCCTCGCCGCGGCCATGCTCGTCGCGCTGGTCGTCGTCACCCCGATCGGTGGTTGGTCTGCCGGGCAGGCGCTGCTCGATCCCGTTGCACTGGCGGCCGGGATCGGTGTCGGCGCCGCGTCGTCGGTCGTGCCCTACGTCTTCGACCAGCTCGCCATGGTGCGGCTGAGCCGCGCGGGTTACTCCCTGATGGTCGCCTTGCTACCCGCTACGGCGACGGTGATCGGCGTCATCGTCCTCGCCCAGGTGCCGACGCTGCTCGAAGTCGTGGGTGTCGCGCTCGTCGTCGGCGCCGTCGCGCTGCACCGCGAGCCGGCCACGGCCGCCTAGAGTCCGCGTGATGGAGCAGATCCGACTCGGCACCACCGGCTTGCACGTGTCGCGAGTGTGCCTGGGGATGATGAGCTACTACACCGGCACAGCGTCTCGGCCGTGGATGCTGGACGAGGCCGCCGCCGAGCCGATCGTCCGGCGCGCCGTCGAGGGCGGGATCACGTTTTTCGACACAGCGGACATGTATTCGGACGGGGGCAGCGAGGTCGTCTCCGGCCGCCTCCTGTCGAAGCTGCTCCCCCGCGACGAGCTCGTGATCGCGACGAAGGTGTATTTCGAGATGTCGCCGGGACCGAATGGACGCGGCCTCTCGCGCAAGCACATCCTGTCGGCGATCGACGCTTCGCTGACGCGGCTCGGTCTGGACTATGTCGACGTCTACCAGATTCACCGCTGGGATCGGCACACGCCGATCGAGGAGACGATGGAGGCGCTGCACGACATCGTCCGCGCGGGCAAGGCGCGCTACCTCGGTGCCAGCAGCATGTTCGCGTGGCAGTTCGCGAAGGCGCAAAAGGTCGCGGAGCAGCACGGCTGGACGCCGTTCGTCTCGATGCAGAACCACTACAACCTCGTCTACCGCGAAGAGGAGCGCGAGATGATCCCGCTGTGCATCGACCAGGGGATCGGCGTCCTCCCCTGGAGCCCGCTCGCCCGCGGCTTGCTGACCGGTACGCGGAAGCGAGAGGGCGAGCGCGTGACGAGGCGCGCCGAGACGGATGGGGCCGCCGACCGGCTCTACGGCCGCCCCGAGGACTTCGACGTGGCCGAGCGGGTCGCTCAGATCGCAGGAGAGCGGGAGCTCTCCCCCGCACAGGTCGCGCTCGCGTGGCTCCTGGGGAAACCCGGCGTGACCGCCCCGATCGTCGGCGCGACCAGGCTCGCGCACCTCGAGGACGCGCTCGCGGCAACCGAGCTCAAGCTGTCGGCGGCCGAGGTCGAGCGGCTCGAGGAGCCGTATCGCCCGCACCCGGTGCTCGGGCACGGCTACGACGAGGACTAGACGCGCGCTCTAGGACGCCCTGCGGGCGCAGTGCGGCAGATGGTGCTCGGCCAGCCGGAGGAGCAAGGCATGAAGCTGGTCGCGTTCCTCATCCGTGAGCATGCCGAGGAAGTCGTCTTCGAGCTTGCGCGAGAGCGACCTCAGCTTGGCGAGCGCGCGTTTGCCGTCGGGTGTCAGGCGGACGATGTGGCGACGGCGGTCGGCCGGGTCGCGCCGCCGCTCCACGAGGCCGCGCTCCTGGAGATCGTCGAGCAGGCCGACGAGCTGGCCGCGGTCATAGCCGAGCGCGTCCGCGATCGCTCCCTGCGTCTCGCGCGAGCCTTCGTCCAGCACGGCGAGCACGGCATGGTGGTACGGGTGGAGCCCGGTGCGCTCGTAGCCCTCGAGCGCCTGCTCCTTCGCCGCGAAGCCAAGGCGCTTGAGCAGGAAAACCGTGGACGCGACGAGCTCCGCGGGGAGGCGCGGAATTGCTTCCGGGGGCGTTTGCGGACTTCTAACAATCATCGGGAATAGAGTAGCGCGCTCAAGGGTTATCTCTCCGTATAGTTGATTTCTTCAACGATTCGGAAGGACAACCGTATGGGTATCTTCACGAGAGGTGAGCGGCGATGGGCCGCACTCGCTCTCATCGTCACCGCACAGTTCATGGTCATTCTCGATGTTGCCATCGTGAACGTCGCGCTGCCTTCGGTCAAGACCGATCTCCACTTCTCGCAAGCAAGCCTTCAGTGGGTCATCTCCGCCTACGCGATCCTGTTCGGAGGGGCACTCCTGCTCGGCGGCCGCCTGGCGGATCTCCTTGGTCGGCGAAGACTCTTCGTCGGCGGCCTCGCGCTCTTCGCTCTCAGCTCCCTGCTTTGCGGGCTCGCGTGGTCGGAGGCGTCGCTGATCACGTTTCGGGCCCTCCAGGGCCTCGGTGGCGCCCTGCTCGCGCCGGCTGCGCTCTCGCTCCTGATGACGATTTTCCAAGAGGGCCGAGAGCGGAACCTGGCGCTCGGGATCTACGGCGCGGCCGCGGGAAGCGGCGCTGCGGCCGGCGTGCTGCTCGGCGGTGTCCTGACCTCGTACCTCAGCTGGTCGTGGATCTTCTTCATCAACGTCCCGGTCGGCGTTATTGCAATCGTGCTCGCGCCGTTCCTCCTGCAGGAGAGCCGGGCGGAGCTCAGGCATCGCCACTTCGACGTCGCCGGCGCAGGCTCGGTGACCGCGGGTCTCATGCTGCTCGTGTACGCGCTGACGCGCGCGACGACCGACGGCTGGGGCTCGAGCACGACGCTCGCGCTCCTCGCAGGCTCCGCGGCTCTCGTGCTCGCTTTCGTCGTGATCGAGCTGCGCTCTCGTTCGCCGCTCCTGCCCCTGCGGATTTTCCGGCTCCGCACGCTGGCGGCGGCGAACGCGACGATGGCGGTCGTCGGCGCGGTCGCCTTCTCGGAGTTCTTCCTGCTCACGCTCTACCTCCAGGACGTCCTCCACTACTCGGCGGTCGAGAGCGGGGCGGCCTTCTCCGCGTTCGCGCTCACCGTCGTGCTCGCTTCGAATGTCGCCCAGGGCGTCGTCGGCCGGATCGGCGTCCGCCCGACGCTGGTCGCCGGGCTGCTCCTCGGCGCCTCGTCCATCGCGCTGCTCACGCGACTGCCGGTCGACGGGCACTACTTCTGGGATCTCTTCCCCGCCTTCGTCCTCGGCGGCGCCGGCATGGGCTTCTCGTTCGTCCCCGTGACGATCGCGAGCCTCACGGGAGTCGGGCCGGCCGACGCGGGCATCGCGTCGGGTCTCGTGAACACGAGCCGCCAGATCGGCGGGGCGATCGGGATCGCGGCGATCAGCGCGCTCGCGGCGGCGTCGACGAGGGGCTTCGCCGACTCCCACGCGGGGGCCGGACAAACCGTCGCGCTCGACCACGGCTACCAGATGGGCCTGTACGCGCTCACCGGCCTGCTCGTCCTCGGCGCGCTGATCGCCGCCACGCTGGTGAGGCCGGAGGCGGCTCCGCGCGCGCCCGCCGAGCACGCAGAAGGCGAGAGGCTGGCGCTGGAAGAGGCCGCCTGAGTCGCGGCAAGCAATGGGCGCGCTCGCTCGTGGCAGGGTAGAACTCCCTGATGCCCGGCGAGCGCGTCCAGGTCACGAGCGCCGACCGCGTCCTCTTTCCTGAGGACGGGGTCACGAAGGGCGACCTCTTCGCCTACTACGAGGAGATCGCGCCCGTGCTCGTCCCGCATCTGCGTGACCGCCCGTTCACGATGAAGCGCTACCGCGAGGGCGCCGCGGGCCAGGGGTTCTTCCAGAAGCAGGCGCCGCGCGGGATGCCGGGCTGGATCCGGACGCGCCAGTTTCGGACCTTCCCGCGCGAGGGCGGCTCGCGGCTCGTCGACTTCCCGCGCGTCAACTCGCGCGACGCCCTCCTCTGGATGGTGCAGATGCACTGCATCGACATGAACGCGTGGTACTCGCGGGTCGACAAGCCCGACCGCCCCGACTTCGTCCTCTTCGACCTCGACCCGCCCGACGACGGCTTCACCCTCGCCGTCCGCGTCGCCCACCTCGTGCGGGAAGCGCTCGAAGCGCTCGATCTGCGCTCGTACGTGAAGACGAGCGGCGCGGACGGAATCCACGTGCTCGTCCCCATCACCCGGCGCTCGACGTTCGAGGAGACCTACGAGTTCGCGGAGCGCGTCTCGCGCTCGCTCGAGGAGGCGCACCCGGGCCTCGTGACCACGGAGTGGCTGAAGCGAAAGCGGCGTGGCGTCCTCGTCGACCACCGCCAGAACGGGTGGGGGAAGACGATCGCGTCGGTGTACTCGGTGCGTCCGCGCCCCGGTGCTCCCGTGTCGACGCCGCTTCGGTGGGACGAGCTGACCGAGGACGTGACACCGAGGCGCTTCGGGATGCAGGACGTGCTCGAGCGGGTGAGCCGGGACGGCGACCTCTACGAGGCCGTCCTGCGCGGCGGGCAGTCGCTCGCAGCCGCGCTTCGCGAGATCCGCGCTCGCCACAAGGGCTCTTGACGTGGCATCCTTGCGGGAAACCCGCGACACTGCTGCGTCCCTTCACCGATGCCCACAGATGCGGAGAGGCGGAGACTGTCTCTTGCCATGTATGGACGAGCCGCGGATGATGCCGCCGCGCGGCTTCGCGACCTGCGCCGGGAGGAATGGGAGGACTTCGGCGTCGCGGGGCTCGCGCTCGTGGGCGCCGTCGCGGCGACGGACGTCTGGCCCGCGCTCGCCGTTCCGCTCTTCGTCGGCGGCCTCGCGCTCGCGGCACGCGGCGTGTGGGCTCTCTGGCATCGCTGGGACCTCGTCGACCGCCTCGCCGAGGAGCCCGCGGCGTATGTGATCCCCGAGGTGCTCGACTACGCCTCGCGGGAGGCCACCCGGGAACGGCGGTGGACCTTCGCAGCGCTGATCCGCGCCCGGCTGAGCGAGCCCGAGATCAATGTCCAGGCTGTTGCAGATGAGCTCGAGGCGCTCGTCGCCGAGCTCGAGGACGACAGCCTTTTGCTCGAGCCGGCGTCCGCAGTCGCCTGCATGCGGCTGCTGAGCGATCTTGGAGACAGCTCGCTCCTCGATCCTGCGGCGCCCGCGGACGAGTTGCGCTCGCGGGTCCGACGGATCCGGTCCGGCTTCGGGCCATCCGTGTGCGAGTTGGAGTGACGTACGATCCGGCCATGGCCAGCGTGCCCACGGAGTCACGCGTTGTCGTCATCGCCACAGACGGCTCCGAGTCGGCCGGCGAAGCGGTCAGCGCGGGCGCGGGGCTTGCCAGCGCGCTCGGCGCGCAGGCGGTTCTCGTCTACGTGAGGCCTTCGCTCGGGACGCTCGGCGAGCCGTACTACCAGGAGAGGCTGAGCGAGCAGATGGCGCAGGCGCGGAGCGCGCTCGACCGCGCGCGCAGGCTGGTCGAGGAGAAGGGCGTCGAGCCGCAAGACGAGATCCTGGAGGGCAACGCGGCCGAGCAGATCGTGGAGCTTGCCCGGGCGCGCGATGCCGCGCTGATCGTCGTCGGCTCGCGTGGGCTCGGGTCGATCGCCGGTGCGCTCCTAGGCTCGGTCTCGAGCGCGGTGATTCACCGCGCGGATCGACCGGTGCTCGTCGTCCCAGGACCGTAGGGATGCTGACCGCTTCTCAGTCGGCCGTCACGACGTAGGCGACGAAGGCCGCGTAGAGGGCCGTCCAGAGGAGGATCGCCCGCCCGCTGAAGCGGCGCCTGATCTGGAGCGTGACGATTGCGACGAGCCCGCCTCCGAGCGCGAGCCCGCCCGCGAGGAAGGAGTGCGCATCGAGCTCCCAGGACGTGAAGGCGAGCCCGACGGCGACCGGGAGCGTCGACTGGAAGACCATCGCGCCGGTGATGTTGCCGAGCGCGAGGGAGTCCTTGCCGTCCCGCACCCAGAAGAAGCTGTTCGCCTTCTCGGGCAGCTCGGTCGCGAACGGGGCGAGGACGAGGGAGAGGACGAGCGGCTCCACGTCGAGGCTCTCGGCGACGTCGAGGATCTGCTCGACGAAGATATGAGCGCCGCCCACGATCGCGCCAAGCGCCACGACCAGCTGAACGACGACGGTAGCCATGCCGGGCGGGTCGCTGCGAGTCGTGTCGAGGATGAGCGGGTTGAGCTTCTCCTCCGCCCCGACCGGCCCGCTGTGGCGAAAGGTCCAGACGACGTAGGCGGCATACGCGACGACGAGCGCGACCGCCCCTACGATCTGAAGCGGTTTCGGCGCGCTCAGGCCGAGGAGCAGTGCGGCGAGGAAGCAACCCATGAAGAAGGCGAGGTCGCGCGCGAGCGTCGGGAAGTGCACCTCGAGCGCGAGACCCTGCGGGCGCCGGCCCCGGTAGAGGAGGGCGGAGACCCCCACGAGGACCATGGCGATCGTGGCGAGAAGGAGCGGTGCGCCGATGATCGCGCCGGTCGCGACGTCCTCGGAGCCTTGTGCGCCTCCGATGATGGCCACGATCGGGATCAGGGACTCCGGGAGCGCGGTCGCGACCGCGGCGAGGACGCTCCCGACCGCGCCCTGGCCGAGCCCGAGCTTGCTCCCGAACCACTCGATCGCGTTCGTGAAGAGGAGCGCGCCGGCTAGCAGGATCGCGAAGCTCGCCGGCAGGAGGACGGCTGAGCTCACAGGGCGACCCGTGCCACGCGGGCAACGCTACCCGCCCGGTCGGAAGGGCTGCCCGACAGAGGCCTTGGCCTCTCGCAGTTCTAAGCTGACGGTACTTGCCGCGCGACAGCGACGTCAGCATCGACTGGTTCGAGGGCCCGCGCGACGAGCTCGCCGCGCTCTTCGCCCTCGCGGACGACTCGCCGGCCGCGGTCGCCGGCTATCGCGACCTCGGTCGCGTCCTGGTCGCGCGCGAGCGCGGGTCGATCGTGGGCCATGTCCAGCTCGTGGACGGAGCGAGTTCGGGCGAGGTGGAGCTCAAGAGCCTCGCTGTTCGCGAGGACCGCCAGGGGACGGCGATCGGTCACGCGCTGGTCGAGCGCGCCGCGGCCCTCTGCCGGGAGGAGCGGACCTCGACGCTCCTCGTCGCGACGGCTGCCGCCGACACGCGTGTCCTGCGCTTCTACCAGCTGCTCGGCTTCCGGATGCTGCGCGTCGAGCGCGACGCGTTCACGCCCGAGAACGGATACCCGGCGATCGACGTGGACGGCATCGCCCTCCGCGACCGAGTTTGGCTGTCGCTGGGTCTCTGAGCGGCACCACGTGGTCGAGCGGAGACCGATGTTATTGGGGCTTCACGCGGCTCACTACAAGTGGCAATATGGATGATGCTGCGGCCCATTACGGGGGCCGAGGAGCCTCAGGCGACACCTCGCGTTCTTGGGGGACACGGAGAGGTGGGGGCGGCTCCTCGGCCCGCCACTTCGTTGCCGAGCGGCGTTCGCTGCCAGAATGCCTCCGTGGCGACTCTCCCCTCGGGCACGGTCACGTTCGTCTTCAGCGACATCGAGGGCTCGACCGGCCTGCTGAAGCGCCTCGGTGACGAATACGGCGACCTGATCGCGGAGCACCGGCGCATCGTGCGCGAGACGCACGGGGCGCACGGCGGGATCGAGATCGACATGCAGGGCGACGCGTTCTTCTTTGCCTTCGCACGTGCTCGCGATGCCGTGGAGGCCGCCGTGGCGACGCAGCGCGCCCACGCCGAGCAGGAGTGGCCCGGCGGCGAGAAGGTCCGCGTGCGGATGGGGCTCCACACAGGCGAGCCCGCGCTGGGAGAGGAGGGTTACCTCGGCATCGACGTCGTGCGGGCTGCCCGGCTCTGCGCCGCCGGAGAGGGCGGCCACGTACTCCTGTCGCAGACGACTCGCGCGCTGCTCGGCTCGTCCCTGCCCGAGGGCGTCTCCGTCCACTCGGTCGGCGAGCGGCGGTTCAAGGACATCGAGGAGCCCGAGCGCGTCTACTCGCTCGCGATCGAGGGGGTCGAGACACCGGAGAGCGCTTCGCCCGTGCCGGCCGAGCCCTCGACCGACTGGGAGCAGCGAACCGAGGACCTGACGAAGCGCCTGACCGACAACATCAACGAGGCCGTCTTCCGCTCGCTCGAGCGCACCTTCGGCGATCTCGGCAAGCCGGGCTAACGCCTCACACGGCTGCTCGAGCCTCGAGGACGTGCGTGAGCACGAGGTCGAGCGGGCGCGGCACGCGGTCGAGGTCGAGCGCCTCGACGAGCAGGCGCGCGTAGCGGATCTTCCTCGTCGCTCCGCTCCCGAAGAAGCGCCGGAGCTGATCCTCCTCCGGGCGCCCGCGCCAGACGGGCTGCTTCTGGAGCGTTCGGAAGGCACCGAGCTCTCCTTCGGCCGCGACGACGCGCTCGACGGCGGGGGCCCCCAGTGCCCGGATCAGCTCGTCCTCGAGATCGGCGACGCAGACGTAGAAGCCGAGCTTCTCCAGTTCGGCGCGCGTCGAGACGGGGCCGAGGCCGGCGCGCTCGAGGCCACGCCGAAAGTCGCCCTCCTCTCCGTCGTCGCAGAGACCGGCGAGCCCGACTTCGAGCCCGTGGGGGCCGAACCGCTCCAGGTAGCGGCCGATCGCCTGCGCGCCTCCGATCGAGACGACGGAGACCTGCTCGCGCTCCAGGTCGTGGCCACGGCGACGCGCGAGCGTCTCGACGGCTGCCTGGTCGCTTCTCCCTTCGACGAGCACGACGGCGCGGAAATCGCCACCGAACGGCCTCGGTGCTGACCGGTGCCCATGCTCCACGACTCAATCTTGCCGATCAGCCCGCCGGCGGACTACGTTTCGGAGATCGCAAGCGTGACTCCCGATACGAGAGGGCGCGGCGGGTCGCTCGTTCGCGGACTGCGCGCCGCTGCCCGGGTGCGGAGAGCGGCGCGCGCGTACGACGTTCCGTTCGCGCGCGTCGCGAGGCGGGGGCTCCACCTCCACCGCAAACGGGGGTTTCGGCTCGCGGAGGCCTTTGCCTACGGGCTCCTGGATCCGACCATCTCGCCCGCCAGGCTCGCTCAGCACACGAGTCGCGTGACGGTGCGGCCGCTCCAGCGCGGCCTCAACCCGGGCGGGCTCCTCTTCCTCACGGAGCAGAAGGCGGTCTTCTACCGGATCTGCGAAGAGCTGGGCCTTCCGACGCCGAAGGTGCACGCGGTCTTCCTGCCCGGAGGGCGCGCGTGGGCGGGAGATCGGCTCTTGACCTCTCGCGAGGAATGCCTGGCGCTGCTCGAGGGGATTCCCGGAGACTTCGTCCTGAAGCCTTCGGGCGGCGCTCTCGGCCGTGACGTCGAGGTCGTCCGGCGCAACGGCGACGGCTATCTCGACTCGCTCGGCAACCGCCTCGACGCGGAGGGGGTCTACGCGTTGACGGCCCGGGGTGGAGGGACGCAGGCGTTCGTCGCGCAGGAGCGCCTCCGGAATCACCCCGACCTCGTCGCGCTGACCGGGAGCCGAGGGTTGCAAACCCTGCGGCTGCTGGTGCTCGTCGACCGGGGGAGGCCGCAGCTCCTGACTGCGAAGCTGAAGATCATCACGGGCGCGGCGCTGATCGACAACATCGCCTACGGGGTGAACGGCAACGCGTCGACCGAGCTCGCGCTCGAGGACGGCTGCCTCGCGCCGGCTCTCGTTCCGTCGGCCGACGAGACGCTACCTCGGGCTCTCACTCATCTTCCGGTCACGGGAGCGGAGCTCGCAGGCTTCAGGATGCCGCTCTGGGAGGAGACGTGCGCCCTCGTCGAGCGGGCCGCTATGGCGTTCCTTCCGCTCAGGTCGCTGGGCTGGGACGTCGCCGTCACCCCGGAGGGACCCGTCCTGATCGAGGCGAACGCCCTCTGGGACCCGCCGAACCGGAGCGAGCGGATGCCGGCGATTCTCGCCGCGCACCGGGCTGCGCTCGGCTCCGCGAACGGGTCGCAGCGGCACGCACGACCGCGCCGGCGCCGAGCGGCTCCCGGCCCGCGCGGCGACGCGCATCCGGAGGAGCTCGTCCGAAACCGAGTGGCGTTCTACCGCTACGGTGCCGCGCTCGGGCTCCCGGTCCCCGAGCTCCACGCTGTCGCATTCGAGGCCAGCGCGGGGTGGGCGCCGCGGCTGCCCGTGATCGCCCGGGAGGCGCGATGGCTCTCCTTCCTCCGCAACGAGCTGCCCGACGAGTTCGTCGTGCGCCCCGTGCGCTCCGACGCGACCGAGCCGGCGTGCTTCTGGAGGCGGAGCGACGACGTCTTCACCGACGCAAGCGGCCTGCGGGTGGGCGCGCGCGGTCTCTGCGCGCGCCTCGCGGCCGGAGGGGAGGACAGGCTCGTCCAGGAGCGCCTGCGGAACCATCCCGACCTCGGCGCGGGCGACGACCTCCACCGCGTGTGGTTCAAGACGGTCTTCGAGGCCGGTGGCCGCGTCTCCGTGACGGGCCCTCCGACGGACGAGCTGCCAGGGGCGCTCGGAGAAGCCGCTCGTGAGCTTCTCGAGACGGCCGCCCCGCGCTTCCTGCCGCTTCGCGAGATCGCCTGGGAGACGGCGTTCACGCCCTCCGGGCCGGTGCTGCTGGGCGCGACCGCCTCCTTTCCCGGCTAGCGATATGCGAACATACGTTCGTGACGGGTGCGACCATCCTGCACGCCGACGTCGACTCGTTCTTCGCCTCGGTCGAGCAGCGTGACGACCCGGCCCTGCGCGGCAGGCCGGTGATCGTGGGCGGCGGGGTCGTCCTCGCCGCGAGCTACGAGGCCAAGGCGCACGGCGTCCACACCCCGATGGGAGTCGTGCGAGCCCTGCGGCTCTGTCCGGAGGCCGTTGTCGTTCCGCCCCGCATGGCGGCCTACTCGGAGGCGAGCAAGGCGCTCTACGAGGTGTTCGAGGATGCGAGCCCCCTCGTCGAAGGGCTCTCGATCGACGAGGCGTTCATCGACGCTCGCGGGCTCGCGCGAATCAGAGGAACCCCGCTCGAGGTCGCCGCCCGCCTGCGCCGCGACGTCCGCGAGCGGGTCGGCCTGCCTGTCACCGTCGGGATCGCCCGCACGAAGTTCCTGGCCAAGGTGGCGAGCGGAGTCGCGAAGCCGGACGGCCTCCTGCTCGTCCCGCCGGAGCGGGAGCTTGCATTCCTGCACCCGCTTCCCGTCGAGCGCCTCTGGGGCGTCGGCGTCGTGACGGCCGCAAAGCTGCGCCGCTGGGGCGTGGCGAGCGTCGGCGAGGTGGCCCGCTTGCCGGAGCCGGTGCTCGTCTCGATGCTCGGGCGGGCGTCGGGCCGTCAGCTCCACGCGCTCTCCCACAACCGCGATCCGAGACCCGTGCAGGCGCGAAAGCGCCGTGGCTCGATCGGCTCACAGCGCGCGCTCGGCCGCTCGCCCCGTTCCGCCGAGGAGCTCGACGCTGTGCTCGTCGGGCTCGTCGACCGCGTCACGCGGCGGATGCGAAGCGCCGGGCGGATTGGGCGGACAGTCGTCCTGCGCCTGCGCTTCGACGACTTCTCGCGCGCGAGCAGGTCGCGAACGCTGCCGTTCGCGACCGCCCACACCGAGACGATCCTCGCTGCCGTGCGGGCCCTCTTCGCGCGGGCCACGCCCCTCGTCGAGCGCCGTGGGCTCACGCTCGTCGGGATCGCCGTCGCCAACCTCGAGAGCGACTGCCCGGTCCAGCTGACGCTGCCCTTCGAGCGGCGCTCGGGCGGCGCGCTCGACGCGGCCCTCGACGAGGTGCGTGCGCGCTTCGGCTCCTCGGCGGTCACGCGGGCCGTCCTACTCGGCCGCGACCAGGGGATCGCGATGCCGCTCCTCCCGGACTGACCCGGTGCCGTGCCCGCCGCTCGCCCAGGCTCGCCCGGGCGCCCCGTTCGGGAGCGCCCGGGCGATTGCGGGTGTCAGGCCTCGGTCGGCTCCGGCTTGGGAGCGGGGGAGATGCCGGCCGGCTGACGCCCGTTGCCGTCCTGCGGAGGCTCGATCGTGAGGTTGGGGAGCGCCCGGTCGAGCCAGCCCGGGATGTACCAGGACTTCTCGCGCAGGAGCGTGAGCAGCGCGGGGACGAGCGTCATCCTGACGACGAGCGCGTCGGTGAGGATGGCGATCGCGAGGAGGATGCCGAACTCCTTCGGGATCCTGTCGGCGCTCAGGATGAACGCCGCGAAGACCGTGGCCATGATCACGGCGGCCGCGACGACGACCCGGCCGATGGCGGCGATGCCGTGCTCGACGGCTGCGCGGCACCGCAGGCCGTTGACGTGCTCTTCCCGAATCCGGCTCATGATGAAGACCATGTAGTCCATCGAGAGCCCGAACAGGATCGCGAAGGCGATCGGCGGCACGAACGTCTCGATCGGCCCTGTCCTGTCGAGCCCCGTGAGCCCGAGCAGGTGGCCTTCCTGCACCACGAGGCCCAGCACGCCGAAGCCGACGAACGCGGACATGATCGTAGTGACCGCCGCGGTCGCGGAGACGACGATCGAGCGGAACGCCATCGCGAGCACGATGAACGTAACGCCCACGATGTAGAGCAGGAAGATGGGCAGCCGGTCGAAGATGCGGTCGGCGATGTCCTTGAACGCGGCCGTCTGGCCCGAGACGTACGCCACGGCGTCGCCTCCGGTCGTGCCGGCAGGAACGACGTCGCCGCGGAGGCGGTCGACGAGCTCGTCGGTTGCCTCGTCCTGGGGAGCCGAGGTCGGCGTCACGAAGACGATCGCCACGCTCTTGGCGTCGTTGAGCTGCGGCTTGCGAACCGAGGCGACGCCCTCGCTGCCGCGCACCTGGTCATAGATCCGCTGCGGCGCCTGCGGGTCGTCGTTCACGTCGACGACGATGGGGATCGGGCCGTTGAACCCCGGCCCGAAGCCCTCGGCGAGCAGATCGTAGGCCCGGCGGCTCGTCTGCGCGGTCGGCTGCGTGCCCTGGTCGGCCGCTCCAAGGCGCACGAGGAACGACGTCGAGGCGAGCGCCAGCACGGCGACGAGCCCGATCGGGAGCACGTAGCGGGCGTTTGCGGTCACGAAGCGGCCCCAGCGCGCGGCGGGCCGCTTCTCGAGCGCCGCCGCCGAGTCGTCCGCCTCCCGCAGGAACGGCACGCGCAGGCGGTCGATCTTGTGTCCGAGCAGGGCGAGGACCGCGGGCAAGAGCGAGCTCGCGATCAGCACCGTCGTGAGAACGCCGAGGGCGCTGCCGAGCCCGAGCTTCGTGATGAAGTCGAGACCGAAGAACGCGAGCCCGGTGACCGAGATCGCGACGGTCAGCCCGGCGAAGAGCACGGCGCGCCCGGCGGAGGAGCCGGCTTCGGCCGCTGCCTCACGCGGCGAGAGACCGTCGTGTAGGAGCTGCCGGAAGCGGGTGACGATGAAGAGCGAGTAGTCGATTCCGACGCCGAGGCCGATCATCGAGACGAGGATCGGGGTGATCGTGTTGATGTCGGTCAACCCGGCAAGGATGAAGAGCAGGAGGAACGCGGTCCCGAGCGCCACGAGGGCGAGCGCGATCGGGATGAGCATCGCGACGAACGTCCGGAAGACGAGCAGGAGGACGATGATCGCCGCGAGCAGCCCGAGAAGCTCGGAGGTTCCCTGCTCGATCGGCGGGAACTCGGCCTCGCCGTTGTACTCGACGGTCACGCCGGCGGGCGCGACCGCCTCGCGGACGGCGTCCTCGACGGCGACGACCTGGTCGCGGTCGGCGTCCTCGATCGTCTGGTCGAACTGAGCTTCCGCGTAGGCGATCCGGCCGCTGTCCGAGAACGTGTCGGGGCTGAAGGGATCGCCCACGCTCTCGACGCCCGCCTGGTCCTGGGTTGGCGCGAACTTGCTCGTCTTGAGCTCGGCGACAGCGTTCTCGATCGCCGCCTTGCGCTCCGGGGTGTCGAGGCGCTGCCCCTCGGGGGCGGCGAAGACGATGTTGAGAACCGAGCCCTGCTCGGACGCGAACTTCGACTCGATCAGGTCGGTCGCCTTCTGCGTGTCGGAGCCGGGGATCTCGAACTCGTCGCGCAGACTGCCGCCGACCGTCCCCACGAGGACGACGAGGAGCGCGACGATCCCGACCCAGCCGAAAACGATGCGCCACGGGTGCGTGGCGCACATCCGCGACCAGCGGGCGAGGCTGCCGGTCGACTGTCGCTCGTGTGCCGCCCGTCGTCCGGGCGGCGGGCTCGTGCCGTTGGCTTCGAATGCTGGCTGGTGCTGGCTCATGACAGTACCTCGTTGTCGCTTGCTCGGCCTTGAGGGTCGCAGGCGGCGCCGCCCGCCGCAGTAGTGCGGACTGGCGCTTCGAGGTGCGGTTATCCGAACCTCGCCGCCGCTCGCAGCGTGGCACAGTCCCGTCAGGCATGGCGAGCACGACCCAGGAGCGGAAGGCGGCGGAGTTTCAGGAGCTCCATGCCGGTGAGCCCTTCGTCATCCCGAACCCGTGGGACGCGGGCTCGGCCCGGGTACTGGCCGCCCTCGGCTTCAGGGCGCTCGCGACGACGAGCTCGGGCTTCGCGTTCACCCTCGGGCGCCGCGACGGGAACGTGACGCTGGACGAGGTGGCCGCGCACGTCGAGCTCGTCGACCGCGCGACCGAGCTTCCCGTCTCGGTCGATCTCGAGAACGGCTACGGCGCGGCGCCCGAGGGCGCCGCCGAGGCCGTCTCGCGCGTGGCCGCGAGCGGAGCGGTCGGCGGCTCGATCGAGGACTACGACCCGTCGGACGGGATCTACGAGCTCGGGCTCGCCGTCGAGCGGGTCGCCGCGGCCGTCGAGGCGAAGGAGCGCCTCGACTTCCCGTTCGTGCTCACGGCCAGGGCCGAGAACCACATCCGCGGGAACCCCGATCTCGGCGACACGATCGCGCGCCTGCAAGCCTACGAAGCTGCCGGAGCCGACGTGCTCTACGCGCCTGGGCTCCGCACGGCGGCCGAGATCGGAGCCGTCTGCGAGGCCGTCTCGAAGCCGGTGAACGTGCTCGCGCTCCCCGGGATGTCGACTGCCGAGCTCGTCTCGGCGGGCGCCCGGCGGATCAGCGTCGGCGGCGGGCTCACCTGGGTCGCGGCGAGCGCTCTGGCCGAGGCGGCCGCAGCCATCCGCGAGCACGGCGATTTCTCGCTTCTCCGCGGGGCTCCGCCGCTCGACGAGTGGTTCGGCCAGTGAGGAGTGCATCTGCAAAGGAGGAGGCAGTGTCCGGAGAAGGACTGACGACGTGCCTGTGGTTCGACGGACAGGCCGAGGAAGCGGCGAAGCACTACGTGGCGATCTTCGAGGACGCGGAGCTCGGTGACGTCTCCCACACGACGGGTGTAGAGCCCGGAGCGAAGGAGGGCGACGTCCTCACCGTCGGCTTCTCGCTGAACGGACAGAAGTTCCTCGGGCTGAACGGCGGGCCGGAGTTCACCTTCAACGAGGCGATCTCGTTCCAGGTCTTCTGCGCCGACCAGGAGCAGGTCGACTACTACTGGAGCAGGCTCTCGGAGGGCGGGGAGGAGGGGCCGTGCGGCTGGCTGAAGGCCAAGTTCGGCGTCTCCTGGCAGGTGGTCCCGGCCGTCCTTCCCCGGCTCATCGGCGATCCGGATCGCGAGAAGGCGACCCGGGTCACCGAGGCGATGTTGCGGATGGGAAAGCTCAAGATCGCCGAGCTCGAGAAGGCTCACGCGGGCTCCTGAGCGCCGTCGGCTCGAGAGGGGCGCGGCGCTGACCGGGCATGCGGTGGTGATCGCCGGAGGCGGTCCGACGGGGCTGATGCTGGCGGGCGAGCTGGCGTTGGCGGGAGTCGACGTCGCCATCGTCGAGCGGCGCCCCAGCCAGGACCTCGGCCGGGCGGGCGCGCGTGGCCTGCACTCACGCACCATCGAGGTGCTCGATCAGCGGGGTATCGCCGATCGGTTCCTCACGGAGGGGCGGGCGGTGCAGGTCCAGAGCTTCGCCGGGACCCGCCTGGACATCAGCGACTTTCCCACCCGGCACAACCACGGCCTCGCTCTCGAGCAGAACCACTTCGAGCGCATTCTGGCCGCCTGGGTCGCCGAGCTGGCCGTGCCGATCTATCGCCGACGAGAGGTGACCGGGTTCGCGCAGGACGACGCCGGCGTCGACGTCGAGCTGTCCAGCGGCGAGTCGCTGCGGGCGGACTACCTCGTCGGGTGCGACGGCGGCCGCAGCGTGGTCCGCAAGGCCGCCGGCATCGAGTTCCCCGGCTGGGACCCGTCGGTCAGCTCTCTGATCGCCGAGGTCGAGATGAGCGAGGAGCCGGAGTGGGGCATCCGCCATGACGACAACGGCACGCAAGCCATGGGCAGGCTGGAAGACGGGAAGCGGGTTGGGGTGGTGGTGAGTGAGCGGTATGCGGGGCAAACCGGTGAGCCGACCTTGCGTGAGCTCAGGCGGGCGCTCGTCGCCGTCTGGGGAACGGACTACGGGGCGCACAGCCCGACCTGGATCTCCCGGTTCACTGACATGACCCGGCAGGCCGCGTCCTACAGGGAGGGACGCGTCCTGCTTGCGGGCGACGCGGCGCACGTGCATTACCCGGTGGGCGGGCAGGGCCTCAACGTCGGTGTGCAGGATGCGGTCAACGTGGGCTGGAAGCTCGCCCAGCTGGTCCGCGGGACGGCGCCGGAAAGCCTGCTCGATTCCTACCAGGCCGAGCGGCACCCGGTCGCTGCCCGCGTGTTGCAGAACACGATGGCGGCCACTGCGCTCACCCGCTCCGACGCGCGCCTCGAGGCCCTGCGCGACATCCTGTCCGACCTGCTGAGCCTGGACGAGCCGCGCACGCGGCTCGCCGCGATGATCTCCGGCCTCGACATCCACTACGACCTCGGCGAGGGACATCCGCTGGTCGGGCGCCGCATGCCCGATCTCGATCTCGTCACGGCCAACGGCCCGCTGCGGGTCTTCACCCTGCTGCACGACGCGCGGCCGGTGCTCCTCGACCTCGGTGAGCCCGGCGGCCTCGAGATCGCTCCGTGGGCGGATCGGGTTCAGCTGGTCGAGGCCCAGTACGCCGGCGCATGGGAGCTCCCAGTTGTCGGCGCGGTCCCTGCTCCGGCCGCCGTGCTCGTTCGGCCCGACGGATATGTCGCCTGGGTCGGAGACGGAAGCGACCGGGGGCTCGCCGACGCGCTCACTACCTGGTTCGGCCGACCCACTCGCGTAGCGAACCGGTCTCAGGCCGCTCCGTCTTCCTCCGGCGCGAACGAGCCGTACGCCGGCTCGCCGGCAGGCTCGTAGACGTTCATCGTCACGCCCTCGCCGGTTCTCTTGCTCTCGACGAGGCGAAGCGCGGACGGGGTGGCTCCCTCTGCGAAGAGGCGCCTGCCCGCGCCGAGCACGACCGGGTACACGAGCAGCCGGTACTCGTCGACGAGGCCGTGCTGCATGAGCGTCCGCGCGAGGTCGCCGCTTCCCCATACCTGGAGCTCGCGCCCCGGCCGGCTCTTGAGCTCGGCCACCTGCTCGGCGACGTCGCCCTCGAGCAGGCTCGAGCCGCTCCAGCTCACCTCACGCAGCGTGCGGGAGGCCACGTACTTGGGCAGGGAGTTGAGCGGGCCGGCGATCGGATCGGCGGGGTCGGTCATCCGCGGCCAGTAGCCGGAGAAGATCTCGTACGTCCGCCGTCCGAGCAGAAAGGCGTCGGCCTCCGCGAACCAGCCCCGTATCGCCTCGCCCATGTCGTCGCCGGCATAGGGCACCTGCCAGCCGCCTTGCTCGAACCCGTCGCTCCGATCCTCGTCGGGCCCGCCCGGCGCCTGCATGACGCCGTCGAGCGTGAGGAACGTTTGCAGCGTCAGTCGCATCGTTTCTCCTTTCCTCGTCGCCGCGGTCAGGCGGCTCGCCGTCCGCTCCCCGCGGCCGGCGGGATGTTCTGGTTGAGGCGGAAGAGGTTGTCGGGGTCGTAGCGGCGCTTGATCGCCGCGAGCCGATCCCATGTTCCACCCGGGTAGGCCGCCCGGACGCGCTCGGCTCCCTCGTCTCCGAGGAAGTTGACGTACGCGCCGCCGTCACCCTGCCGGAGCGCCGCGGCGGTTTCCTCCAACCACGCCTCGTGGGTGGGAGCGTCGTCGAGCGAGGGGTACATTGCGGCGACGTTCGCCATGATGCGGCTCTTGCGGTGCGCGTAGGCGGTTGCGTCGTCTGGCACGCGCGCCGCAGCACCGCCGAGCACTCGAAGCTGCACGGCCCTCATCGGCGCGCTCGAGGCGCGCAGGCGCTCGAGCACGGTTGCCGCCACCTCCCGGTCGACTGCGTCGAGGAACAGTGTGCGGCCCCCGCCGAGCGGGCGAAAGTCCGGATCCTCCGGGGGGAAGACGGCCGGGTAGGGCAGGCGGCGGACGAGGTCGGCCACGGGCACTGCGAGCCCGCGGAAGGGTGCGAGCGCCTCCTCGGCTTCCTCCGGGGAGCCGGCGTGGACGAGCGTCGCGAGGATGACGAGCTTGCCGTGCCCTTCCTCGGGGACGAAGGGGAGAGGCGGCGCCGGCATGACGTTGGCGATCGTCGAAAGCTCGTCGGGCGCCTCCTCGGCTGCCTCGACGAAGCCGGCGATCACCTCGGGCGTCGCAGGCAGGATCAGCATCCCGCCGGTGACCTCGTCGACCCGGTGCAGGCGGTACTCGAAGCGGGTGGCGACGCCGAAGTTGCCGCCGCCGCCACGGATTGCCCAGAAGAGGTCCGGG
>DASUJY010000032.1:0-15076 GCA_036279015.1 Gaiellaceae bacterium
GGAAGGTCTTCGAGCGGAACCGGGTTGTCGAGCCTGCCTCAGCAGGCGTCGCTCCCGCTCCGCTCGCGGCGCCAGGCCCACCAGGTGCGGATCGCGGGAGTCATGTGGACTGAGGGTACGGGGAGCGGCCGGGCGCCGTCAACCCCCGTCCGGAGGCCTAGGCCATAATGGGCGCTGCCATGGAGCACCATCCGCCCATGGAGCCCGAGCAGGCGCCGCCCGGGGACGGCATTCACCCGATCCGCATCGTCGTCGCAGACGATCTCGAGCGCTCGCGGCTCACCGTCTTCTTCCGCCTGCTCCTTGCGATCCCGCTCTACATCTGGTTCCTCATCTGGTCGTTCTTCGCGAGCCTGATCTCGATCGTGAACTGGGTGATCACGCTCGTGAAGGGCTCCTCGCCCGCAAGCCTCCACGACTTCTTCGCTGCCTACGTCCGCTTCACGACCCACCTGCACGCCTACGTGCTGCTGGCGGCCAATCCGTATCCCGGCTTCACGGGGAAGCCGGGCTATCCGATCGACATCGAGGTCGACCCGCCCGCCCCGCAGCGGCGCTGGAAGACCCTGATCCGCTTTATCCTGGCCCTGCCGGCGCTGATCCTCGCGACGGTGCTCGTCGGAGCGCCGGGCGGGGGCGGCGGCGGAGGCGGGGGCGTCAACGGGCGAGACGGCGACGACGCCGGCACAGGGTGGGGGGCCGGATTCGGGTCGACGTTCCTCGTCGTCTCCGTGCTCGCCTGGTTCGTCTGCCTCGCGCGCGCCCGCATGCCCCGCGGCATGCGAGATCTCTTCGCCTACGGGCTGCGCTACGCCGCCCAGGCGGGCGCCTACCTCTTCTTCCTCACGGATCGCTATCCGAACGCGGATCCCGCGCTGCCTCCAGCGGCCCCGCCGGAGAAGCCGAGGGCCGTCCACCTGCACCTGACCGACGACCTGCGCCGCTCGCGGCTCACCGTCTTCTTCCGCTTCCTCCTCTTCCTGCCACACCTGGTCTGGCTCTTCCTCTGGGGGATCGCGGTCTTCGTCGCCGCGATCGCCAACTGGTTCGCAACGCTTGTGACCGGCCGTTCGCCCGCGGCCCTGCACCGCTTCCTCGCCGCCTACGTGCGCTACTCCGTGCAGGTCGGCGCCTTCCTCTTCCTGATCGCGAACCCGTTCCCGGGCTTCGCCGGCGCGCCGGGATATCCCGTCGAGGTCGAGATCGACGGTCCCGAGCCGCAACACCGCGCGAGAACCGCGTTCAGGCTCTTCCTCGCCGTGCCCGCTTTCATCATCGCGGGCGCCTTCTCGTCGGCGCTCCAGCTCGTCGGCGTCTTCGGGTGGTTCGCCGGCCTCGCTCTCGGCCGCATGCCGCTCGGGCTCAGGAACCTCGGGGCATGGGCGATCCGCTATGAGGCCGAGACCCACGCGTACTTCTTGCTTCTCACCGAGACCTACCCGTACAGCGGGCCGTGGGAGTTCGCGGCGAGCGCCGAGTCGGCGGAGCCGGAACCCGAGCCCGAGCCGGAGGCCGCGTTCGCGTAGGGCGTGCCTCGGCGCTCGCGGCCGCCTCGGTCGCGGCGGCCGCGGGCTGGGGGACAGCGGCGTACTTCCTCTGGCAGAGCGTCGTCCCGGACGGGCTCCGCCGTCCCGAGCTCGACGAGGCAGCCCTCTTCCCTGCCGGTGCGCTCTCGGCGGCGCGCGAATACGAGCGCTTCGTCCGCTGGGATTTCGTGGCCGCGCAGCTCGTCGTCCTCGGCGCCGTCGCGGTCTACGCGCGGGTCGGCCCTCGCTTCGTGCGCGAGTCGGCCGCCGGCCCGATCGGCACCGGGATGCTTCTCGCGATGCTCGGCCTCGGGCTCATCTGGCTGCTCCAGCTGCCCTTCGGCCTCGCGGAGCTCTGGTGGCAGCGGCGGCACGACGTCAGCCGCGCGACCTACGGCGAGTGGATCGTCGGCGGCTGGGTCGCGCTCGGCGGCGAGTTTCTCTTCGTCTGCCTCGCGATCCTCATCGTCGTCGGGCTCGCGCGCGCGGTCGGCGACTGGTGGTGGCTCCCGGGCGCCGCCTCCTTCGTCGCCCTCGCGGCGCTCTTCACCTTCGTCTCGCCGTATCTGATCCCGGGCCAGCATCGTCTCGCCGACCCGGAGCTCTCCGCCCGGACGCGGGAGTACGAGCGGCAGCTCGGCCTCGACCCGATCCCGATCCGCGTGCAGGACGTGAGCGGCGAGACGACCGCCCCGAACGCGGAGGCGGTTGGGCTCGGCCCGACGCGGCGAGTCGTCCTCTGGAGCACGATCCTCCGGCCTGCGTTCAGCCTCGAGGAGCAGGGCGTCGTCGTCGCGCACGAGCTCGGCCACCACGCGCGCAACCACCTGCTCAAGAACATCGGCTGGTACGCGCTCTTCGCGCTTCCGGGCGCGTTTCTGATCGCCCGCGTGACGAGGCGGCGCGGTGGGATGCGAAACGCCGACGCCGTCCCGCTCGGGCTGCTCGCCTACGTCGTCCTCTCGCTCGTCGCCCTGCCCGCCCAGAACGTGATCACGAGGCACCTGGAGTCCGAGGCCGACTGGGTCGCGCTCACGCTCACCCGCGACCCGGATGCGGCGGCCGGCCTCTTCGAGGAGTTCACGGAGGCCGCTCACTCCGACCCGAGCCCGCCGTTTTGGTCGTACGTTCTCATGGAGACGCATCCGACCGGGCTCCAGCGGATCGAGCTGGCGCGCGCCTGGGAGGCCCGCGAGCAGGCCGGGCCCTGAGCGAGCCGTCCCCGTCTGCCCACCCTGGGGATTGGGCCGAGGCGCTCTTTTGCCGAAGAAGACGACGAGGCGCGAACCCTCGAATGCCGCTTCTCGACGAACCTTCCCGCGGCGAGGACGGTCAGGCACTCGTCTTCATGGCGTTGTTCCTGACGATCCTGCTCGCCGCGTCGGCCGCCGTGCTCGACGTCGGCGCCTGGTACCGCGCGCAGCGAAACCTGCAGGCGACCGTCGACGCGGCAGCGCTCGCCGGCGCCCAGGCGCTTCCGGAGGATCCCGTCGAAGCGCGTGCGCTCGCGGCCGAGTACCTGTCCAAGAACGGAGGGGTGGGAGCGGCGACGACCGTGTCGCTCGAGAGCCAGCTCCAGGGCGGCGACACGATCAAGGTCGAAGGCGTGCGCACGGCGCCTGGAATCCTCTCCCGCGTCCTGGGGATCGACGCCGTTCAGGTGCACGCGAAGGGCGCCGCGCGCTCCGGCGTCCCGGACGAGGCGCGCTGGGCCGCGCCGGTCGCGGTCGACGAGCGCCACCCGATGCTCCAGTGCAAGCCGCTCCCTTGCTTCGGGCAGCCGACCTCGATCGACCTCAAGAAGACGGGGCCGGGGGCGTTCCGCCTGATCAACCTCGACGGCTCCCGTGGTGGTACGAGCCCGGGGACGCTCGCCGAGTGGATCGTGCAGGGCTATGACGGCTACATGCCGCTCGGCTGGTACTACTCGGATCCGGGCGCGAAGTTCAACTCCTCCCAGGTCGACGACGCGTTCGACGAACGCCTCGACGACGAGCTGCTGTTCCCGGTCTACAGAGGCACGCGTGGCCAGGGAGCCAACTTCGAGTACGAGGTCGTCGGCTTCGCCGGGTTCCACGTGACGGGCTACGACTTCCAGGGGAGCAACGGGGTCATCGACGGGGACTTCACGCGCCTGATCTGGGAGGGCGTGCAGAGCCTCACCGGGGACGCCGCCGACTTCGGCGTGCGCTCCGTCTCGCTCGTGGAGTGAGCTCGGACGGGCCTGGGGCCGTTGGTACGCTCCTTTCATGGCACGCGCGGTGATCGTTTCGGCGGTACGAACGCCCTTCGGGAGGCTCGGCGGCGCCCTCAAGGACTACGAGGCGACGGAGCTCGGTGCGATCGCGATTCGAGCCGCGCTCGAGCGGGCCGGCGTCCCGGATGCCGACGTCGAGTACGTCACGATGGGCCAGGTGCTCCAGGGCGGGGCAGGGCAGGCGCCCGCTCGGCAGGCCGCGGTCGGCGCCGGCCTTCCGGTCGAGGTTCCGGCCGACACCGTCAACAAGGTCTGCGCCTCCAGCATCCGGGCGGTTCAGATCGCCGACCAGATGATCCGTTCGGGAGACAACAGCGTGATCGTCGCCGGCGGGATGGAGTCGATGTCGAACGCGCCCTACGTCCTCAAGAAGGCGCGTTTCGGGTACCGACTCGGCGACGGGACGCTGATCGACCTGATGACGCATGACGGGCTCACGTCCACCTTCGACCAGAAGCACATGGTCGAGCAGGCCTCCTTCGTCTCGCGCGAGCTCGGCATCTCCCGTGAGGAGCAGGATCGCTGGGCGCTTCGCTCCCACGAGCGGGCGGTGCACGCGATCGACAACGGGCTCTTCGCCGACGAGCTCGTGGCGGTCGGAGACGTCGCGGTCGACGAAGGGCCGCGCCGCGACACGTCCTACGAGCGCCTCTCGAATCTCAAGCCGGTCTTCGATCCCGAAGGGACGACCACGGCCGGGAACGCGCCCGGCGTGAACGACGGCGCCGGCGCGCTCGTCGTGACGAGCGAGGAATACGCGGAGTCGCACGGGCTCGAGGTGCTCGCGACCATCGTCTCGCAGGCCTACGTCGCCGACGAGTTCGCCTATCTGGCGCGCACCCCGGCGGCGGCCGGAACGCGCGCGCTCGCCAAGGCCGGCAAGGAGATCGGGGACGTCGAGCGCGTCGAGCTGAACGAAGCCTTCTCCTCCGTCGTCGTGCACTCGGCCAAGCTGCTCGGCGCCGACACCGACCGCGTGAACGTGAACGGCGGCGCGGTCGCCCTCGGCCACCCGATCGGCGCTTCGGGAGCGCGGATCCTCACCACCATGATCCACGAGCTGCGCCGAAACGGCGGCGGGCTCGGGCTCGCCGCGATCTGCTCCGGCGGGGGCGGCGGGGACGCCGTCCTCATCGAGGTCTAGCTCTCCGGCTTCAGGCGTGTCCTCCCGCAGAACGCGGGGTAGAGGACAGCCGTGGCGATCCGCGCAGTGCCCGTGCGGCTTGGAAGTGTCCGGCAATCCGTCGGCGATCTGGCCGCGGGCTTCGCCGAGCACGGCCTCTTCACGTTCGCCTCCGCGATCGCGTTCCGGGCCCTCGTCGCTCTCGTGCCGCTCGTGCTCCTCGGTCTCGCGCTCCTGGGCGTCTTCGGGCTGACGGATGTCTGGACGGACACGATCGCGCCTGCGCTCAGGGCGCATCTGACGCTCCCCGTCTTCGCGGGGATCGACTCGACGGTGCAGAAGATCTTCACGAGCAACTCCGCCGGCCTCATCGCGCTCGCGACCGTCCTGGTCGTCTGGGACATGACCTGGGCCGTGAACGGCGTCATGCAGGCCCTGAACCGGATCCACGAGGTCGAGGAGCGGCGCTCGACGATGCGGCGCGTCGCGGTTGCCGTCGCCCTCGCAGTGGCCGTCGTCGCCTGCCTGATCGCGAGCGTCCTCGTCCAGGCGCTGGCCCCCGGTCTCGCCGATGGTGCACTCGACGTCTTCCTCAGCATCGTGCGCTGGCCGGTCGCGATCTTCTTTCTCTGGGTCGCTCTCGGGTTGCTCTTCCGCTACGCGCCGGCCGAGAAGCCGGAGGTGCGCTGGGCGAGCGGCGGATCGCTCCTCGTGATCGGGACGTGGATCGTGGCGTCGGTGCTTTTTCGCTTCTGGGTCACGGACGTGGCGAGCTTCAAGAGCGCGACGGGGAGCCTCACCGTCTTCCTCGCGCTCACGTCGTACATCATGGTCTCGACGACGATCTTCCTCGTCGGGGTCGAGATGGACGAGTTAGCGCGCAAGAGGAACGCCCGCTCGTAGAGATCGTTTCAGGATGAGACTCAGGTCATCATTTTGAGACGGTCTCTTAAGCTGGCGGCGTGCAGTTCGAGCACGTCCTCGTCGTCGGCGCCGGCCAGATGGGCGGCGGCATCGCTCAGGTGATCGCCACGTCCGGGCGGCGCGTCTCGCTGCACGACGCCGCGCCCGGGGCCGTCGAGCGCGGCCTCCAGACCATCGAGAAGAGCCTCGAGCGCCTCGCAGCGAAAGGAGCCGACCTGGTTCCCGGCCACGTGCTCGGGCGCGTCAGCGACGCGGGCGCGATCGTCCCGGCCGACCTCATGGTCGAGGCGGTCGTCGAGAACGCCGCCGTCAAGGAGGAGATCTTCCGGGAGGCGGACGGGATCCTTCCGCCCGGGGCGATCCTCGCCTCGAACACGTCGTCGATCCCGATCGCCTCGCTCGCCGCCGTCACGAAGAGGCCCGACCGCGTGATCGGCATGCACTTCTTCAACCCGGTGCCCGTGATGGCGCTCGTCGAGGTCGTGAGCACGCCTGCGACCTCGCCCGAGACTCGCGAGGCGGTGGTCGAGCTCGCCCGCGAGCTCGGCAAGACGCCGGCCGAGGCGAACGACTTTCCCGGCTTCGTCTCGAATCGGATCCTGATGCCGTACGTGAACGAAGCGGTGTGGGCCCTCCACGACGGCGTCGCCGAGCCGGAGGCGATCGACACGATCGCGAAGCTCGGCTTCAACCATCCGATGGGGCCCCTCGCTCTCGCCGACCTGATCGGGCTCGACACGTGCGTGGCGATCCTCGAGGTGCTGCGTGACGGCCTCGACGACTCGCGCTACGAGCCGTGCCCGCTCCTGCGGCAGCATGTGGCCGCCGGGCGCCTAGGACGGAAGTCCGGCGCCGGCTTCTACTCGTACGACGAGACCTGACTCACCCCTTCGCGGGATCATTCGAATCGGCTCCGGCACCGATCTTCGTGGCATGCGGCGCGTACAGGTGCTCGCGCTCGTCCTCGTCGCGCTCACGACGACCATCGCCGCAGGCTGCTCGGGCGTCGACGCGCAGAAGACACAGACGATCCTCGACGGGTCGACGGGCGCGATGGCCAAGGTGAAGTCCATCTCGTTCGCCATGCGGATGTGGACGTCCGGTGGCCCCGAGGGAACCGACTTCACCGTCCTCATGCACGGCGGCGGCTACGAGAAGGGAAAGCGCGCGGGCGAGGCCTACGTGACCATGAGCTCGGAGGATCTGCCCGGCGTCGGCTCGATGACGGTCGTGACGAAGCGCGGCGCAGTCTTCGTCAGGGCAGGAGGCAGCTGGACGCGCGTCCAGGTCCCGGCGGGAACCTCGTCGGCCGACCCGCTGGCGGGCTTCGACCTCACCCGGTACGTGACCGACGTGCGGGTCGAAGAAGGCGTCTCCCTCGGCGGCGAGCCGATGGATCGGATCACCGGCGTCGTCGACACCTCCGCAGCTCTCGACGGTCTCCTCGGAACCCTCGGCGGAACGGGCATGGCGGGCCTCGGCGACGCGTCCGACGCCCTGGGCGACATTCGCGTCGTCCTCTACGTCTCCGAGACGACCCACCTGCCGATGCGGACGCTCGTCGACATGCCGATCGAGGTCGCCGACCAGAAGATCGTCATGCATCTCGATCTCGTCCTGACGAGCGTCGACAAGCGGGTCGCCATCCCCTCTGTGGGCTAGCGGGCGGCCTATACTCGCCGCGTCGATGAGCCGACGCCGCGACGAGCCCGTGCGCCTGACGAAGATCTACACGCGCGCGGGCGACAAGGGTGAGACGAGCCTCGGCGACGGCGCCCGCGTTCCCAAGACGGACCTGCGGATCGCGGCCTACGGTACGGTCGACGAGCTCAACTCGTTCCTCGGGCTGGCGCTCGCCGCTCCAGATCTAGCGGACGAGTTCCGGCCCTGGCTCGCCCAGGTGCAGAACGACCTCTTCGACGTCGGCGCCGACCTCTCCGTCCCGCTCGAGGACGAGAAGAAGGAGCGGCTGCGGGTGCGCCAGGAACAGGTCGACCGGCTGGAAGAGCTCTGCGATCTGGTGAACGAGCGGCTCGAGCCGCTCAGGAGCTTCGTGCTGCCCGGAGGAGGCGAGGCGGCTGCGCGCCTGCATGTCGCCCGCTCGGTCTCCAGGCGAGGCGAGCGCGCGGCGGTGGCGCTTGCGGAGAAGGAGGCGGTCAACCCGGCGGCGCTCGCCTACCTCAACCGGCTTTCCGACCTCCTCTTCATCCTCGCGCGCGCATCGATCGCGGGCGAGGAGCCGCTCTGGAAGCCCGGCGGCCCGGGCTAGCGGAACAGCCTGCGGAAGGCGGCGACGGCGGCGCGCATCAGGCGCTCGTCCCAGAAGAGGATCGAGCCGTCGAAGCTCTCCGACTTGCGGACCGGTGCGAGCACGCGGCGCCGGGCTCGGACGACCATCGCTCCGGCTCCTCCGAAGAGAGCCGCCAGAAGCGCGAGGCCCGCCGTGCGGCGGGCGCTCGAGACCTCGGTGGGGGAGAAGCCTTCGCGATCGGCGGTGGCGGCCGCGGCGTCGGTCGAGGCGTCGGGCTCGGGCGGATCGGCCTCGGCGGCCGGTGCCGCCGCGGGGGACGGCGTCGCGCTCGGGAAGGTCGTCGGAGTCGGCGAGGGCGACAGGATGTAGGTCGTGCCCGGCGAGGAAGGCGGCGTCGTGCCCGGGAGCGGCGTGGCGCGCGAGTTCTTCTTCCGTGGCCCCTTCGAGACCTTGAGCGGGACGGCGCTTCCCTTGGGGACGAGCCCCTTCTTCGTCGCCGTGACGACCCGGCCCTTGCCGAGGCTCGAGAAGACGTACACGACCTTGCCCGCCTTCAGGCCGCGATTCTTGAGCGCCGACTTCGCCGTTGCGAGCGTGAGCCTGGCAGTCTTCGGGACGACGACCAGCGCCCGGGTCTTCGTGCTCACGTTGCCGGCCGCGTCGCGCGCCGCCACCTGGAAGGTGCGCTTGTCCTTCAGGGAGAACTTGCCGACGTCGGCCGAGAGCGTCGAGGCGTCCACGGTCCGGACGAGCTTCCCGCGTGCGTACACGAGGTAGGCGTCTACGAGTCCGCTGTTGTCGGTCGAGGCCTTCCAGCTGAGGACGAGCCGTCCTCCGGACGACTTGCCCTTGAAGCCGGCCGGCTTCGTCGGCTTCACGAGGTCGCGGAGGAGAGAGAAGCTCCCGCTCTCGCGCGTGAGCACGTGGATCGTGTCGCCGTCCTTGTAGAAACCTTTCTGCCAGCCGGACGGGAGCGTCGTGCCGGGCACGCGCGCGAAGGGCTGCCAGTCCGAGCCGTCGAGCTTGGCGGGAACCGTCATCCCGGCGCCGTTCGTCAGCGTCAGCTCGAGCGGCTGGTCGAAGCCCGTGACCATTCCCCCGGTGAGCGCCCAGTAGCCCGACAGGTCGTAGATGTCTCCGACCGCCTCGAAGCCCGTGGAGACCGCGCCGGCCGGCCGCGGGTCGAGACGGGCGACGAGCCAGTCGCCGGCCGGGGCCCCACTCCAGGCGCCCGCGGGGACGGTGAGCTGGCCGGTGCCGTTCGTCGCGGCGAGCGTCGTCGCCGGAGAGGTCCAGGAGTTCTTCTCGATGTACGGGTAGTTGCCGTCGCCCGGATCGGCGCTCAGGACGGTGAAGTGGACGCGGATCGGGGTGCAGTTGCCGGCCGCGTCCTCGAGCTCGCCGGCGAGCGTGTGCGGCCCCTCGGCGAAGGCCTGCGTGAAGGTGAAGGTCGAGCCGGCGACGACTCCGACGGCGACCGAGCCGTCGACTGTCGCGTTGGCGAGACGGGCCAGGCTCTCGTCCGCCGTCACGGTGACGGATCCGGCCGCAGCGACCTTGGAGCCGTCGGCGGGCGTGGAGGAGGAGAGCGCGGGCGCGGTGTTGTCCACCCGCCGGTCGGTGACGGCGGCCGAGATCGTGGAGTTGCCCGCGTTGTCGGTGACGACGACCCGCAGGTCGTAGAACCCGTCCGCGACCGCGGTCGTGTCCCAGCTTGCGGCCGTCCCCGTCCACGTGCCGGCGCCTGCGGGCGAGCGCTGGTAGGTGACGCTCGCGACACCGGAGCCGCCGTCCGTGGCCGTCGAGGTGAGGCCGACGGTTCCGCTCAGGTTCGGGCCGGGGTCGTCCAAAATCGCCCCGGGGGTGGTGTTGTCGACGAGGCGGTCCTCGATCGCGGTCGAGGCCGACGTGTTGTTCGCGTTGTCGGTGACCACGATGCGCAGGTCGTAGAGGCCGTCCGCGACGGAGGTCGTGTCCCAGGAGGCCGTGTACGGGGCGCTCGCGTCCGTCGAGATCTCGCTCCAGGATCCGGCGTCGGCCGCCGAGACCTCGAAGGCGACCTGCTGGACGCCGACGCCGCCGTCGCTCGGGGAGGCGGAGAGGCCGACGGTGCCGCTCAGCGGGCTGCCGGGGTCGGAGAGACCGCCGCCCGGTGCGGTCGCGTCGATCGTCCACGTGTAGGCCGCAGCGCTTCCGTCCGTGTTGCCCGCCGCGTCGGTCGCCTTCACCTTGAAGGTGTGGCTGCCGTCGGCGAGGCCGGCGTAGGAGGCCGGGCTCGTGCAGGCGGAGGAACCGCCGCCGTCGAGCTCGCACTCGAAGGTCGAGCCGGCCTCGTCGGAGTCGAAGTCGAAGTCGGGGCTCGTCGAGGCGCTCGGATCGGAGGGGTTGCTCGTGATCGAGGTGTTCGGTGCGGCGGTGTCGACCGTCCACGTGTAGCTCTGCGGAGCGACCTCGCCGTTGCCGGCCTGGTCGGTCGCCTCGACCTCGAAGGTGTGGCTGCCGTCGGCGAGGCCGGCGTAGGAGGCCGGGCTCGTGCAGGCGGAGAAGGCACCGCCGTCGAGGCGGCACTGGAAGGTGGAGCCGCCCTCGCTCGCCGAGAAGTCGAAGCTCGCACCGGTGGCGTTCGTCGGATCTGCCGGGGCCGAGTCGATCGAGCTGACCGGGCGAATGCGGTCGATCTCGACGTTCACGACGTCCTCGCCTGTGCTCGAGGCGACATCGGTCGCGACGGCGCGGAGAGCCGCGTTCCCGTCGGCCGGGAGCGGCCAGGCCGCGGTATACGGAGCGGTTGTGTCGGGCGCGCCGAGCGAGACCCAGCTCCCGCTCGAGCAGTCGGAGCTCGCGTCCGTGCAGGCGAAGAACTCGACGCCGGAGACGTCGCTGTCGGGGCTCGTGGCGACGATCGTGAAGGGGTCGGCGTCCGCGAGGTTGACGAACCCGGACGGCGCGGTGATCGAGACGGTGGGGGCGCCGGCGTTCACGACCCACGTGTAGGAGGCCGGGGAGCCGTCCGTGTTTCCGACGGAATCGGTCGCGCGCACCTCGAAGGTGTGGCTGCCCTCGCCGAGGCCGGCATAGCCCTGGGGGCTCGTGCACGTCGAGAGGCCGCCGCCGTCGAGCTCGCACTCGAAGGTGGAGCCGCCCTCGCTCGCCGAGAACTCGAAGGACGCGCTCGGGCTCGCGTCGGGATCCGGCGGGACGACGTCGATCGTCGTCTCGGGGGCGGTCGTGTCGACGGTCCACGTGCGCTGGGCCGGGCTCGCATCCGTGTTGCCCGCCGCGTCGGTCGCGTGCACCTTGAAGGTGTGGCTGCCGTCGGCGAGGCCGGCGAAGGAGGCCGGGCTCGTGCAGGCAGAGAAGCCGCCGCCGTCGAGCTCGCACTCGAAGGTCGAGCCGGCCTCGTCGGAGTCGAAGCCGAAGTCGGCGTCGGCCGAGCCGGACGGGTCGGAGGGCGAGGAGTCGATGGTCGTCTGCGGCGCAGCCGTATCGACCGTCCACGTGAACTGCGCGGGAGTCGGGTCGACATTGCCGCCGCCGTCGGTGGCGCGCACCTTGAAGGTGTGGCTGCCCTCGGAGAGGCCGGCGTAGGAGGCCGGGCTCGCGCAGGCGGAGAAGCCGCCGCCGTCGAGCTCGCACTCGAACGTCGAGCCGGCCTCGTCGGAGTCGAAGGTGAAGCTCGCGCCCGTCGCATTCGTCGGGTCGCCCGGCGTCGAGTCGATGGTCGTCTCAGGGGCGCCGGCGTCGACCTTGACGAAGTTGGCGGAGGTGAAGGTGGTCTCGTTGCCGACGTTGTCGGAGATGCGGTAGCGGTACTGGGCGCAGGTGTCGGTCGGGACGGTGTCGGGGCTGGTGACGGTGCTCCAGGCGCCGGCGAAGGCGTCGCAGGTTCCGTCGGTTAGGTCGGAGGTGCGCCGTTCGAGGATGCCGCTTGTGGCGTCGATGCCGGAGAGCGGGTCGTTGCCGTCGGCGGTCGTGATGGTGATCTGGCCGTCGGCGTCGTAGCCGTCGGCGTAGTCGACCGAGCCGCCCGCGGGAGCGTTGTCGTCGGCGGTGACGTCGAAGTCGCCCGTTGAGCTGTTGCCCGCGGCGTCGAAGACGGTGACTGTCTGCGAGCCCGAGAGGCCGCCGAGCGCGTAGGTCGCCTCGTACGGAGCGGCGAAGTCGTCGACGCCGCCGGGGAAGCGCACCCGGTCGACGCCCGAGAGCGGGTCGTTCGAGGTCGCCCCGACGGTGTAGGTGCCGGTCTCGCCGCTCTTCACATAGATCGTCGTGCCGGAGACGTGCGCGAAGGGGCTCGACTCCGTCAGCGTGACCGTCGGAGCGACCGGAGCGGTGAGGTCGATGCGGATCGGCGTGCCGGCCGTCTGGACGGGCTCCGCGTTGCCGACGCGGTCGACCGAGAAGTACTTGACGGTGTAGACGCCGTTCGTCGTCAGGTCGACGCTCGTCCCCTCATCCGAGCTCGTCGTCGGGGTCGAGCCGTCGGTCGTGTAGTACGTGGCGGCGACGCCCGAGTCGGCGTCGCTCGGCGAGAGCGTCACCGTCACCGGAGCGTTATGCCAGCCGGAGCCGATCGCGCCGGTGTCGTCCGTCGTCGCCGGACCGGTCGTGTCCGGCGTGACCGTGAAGGTGTCGGAGGCGGTGAGGCCTGCGTTCGAGTAGGCGGTGACGGTTTGCGGGCCGGAGAGGTCGCCGAAGGCGTAGGTCGTGGCGTAGGGGCTGGTGGCGTCGTCGATGGCGCCCGGGAAGCGGATCTTCTCGATCCCGGACTGGGCGTCGGAGCTCGTCGCCTCGACGTCGTAGCTTCCGCTCTGGCCCGTGTTGACGAAGACGGTCTGGCCGGACACGACCGCGTAGGCGCTCGATTCGGAGAGCGTGATCGCGGGCGCGGCGGGCGCGCTCGTGTCCACCTTGACGACGTTGGCGGAGGTGTAGGTGGTTTCGTTGCCGACGTTGTCGGAGATGCGGTAGCGGTACTGGGCGCAGGTGTCGGTGGCGACTGTGTCGGGGCTGGTGACGGTGTCCCAGGCGCCGGCGAAGGTGTCGCAGGTTCCGCCTGTGAGGTCGGAGGTGCGCCGTTCGAGGATGCCGGTGGAGGCGTCGATGCCGGAGAGCGGGTCGTTGCCGTCGGCGGTCGTGATGGTGATCTGGCCGTCGGCGTCGTAGCCGTCGGCGTAGTCGACCGAGCCGCCCGCGGGAGCAGCGGTGTCGGACACCACTGAGAAGCTCGACTGGCTCGTCAGACCGGCGTTGTTGCGCGCGGTAACGTCCTGCGAGCCGGAAAGGTCGCCGAAGGAGTACGAGGCCTCGTAGGGGCTCGTCGCGTCGTCCTGGCCGTCCGGGAAGGAGACCTTGTCGATGCCCGACTCGCCGTCGGTGGTGACAGCGGTGACGTCATACGTGCCGCTCTCGTCCTCGTTGAGGTAGATCGTCTGGCCCGAGACGAAGGCTGACGCGCTCGACTCGGCCAGCGTCAGTGCCGGCGCTGACGGCGCGCTCGTGTCCACGAGTACGACGTCGCTCGAGGTGTAGATCGCCTCGTTGCCGACGCGGTCGAAGACCCGGTAGCGATACTGCGCGCAGAGCCCGGAGGCGACCGTGTCGGGGCTCGCGACGGTCGTCCAGCCGCCGGCGAAGGCGGCGCACGAGCCGTCGCCGAGCACGACGGTGCGCCGCTCGAGGATGCCCGAGGAAGCGTCGACTCCGGCGCCGGTGTCGTTCCCGTCCGCGCTCGTGACCACGACCGATCCGTCCAGGTCGTAGCCGTCCGTGTAGGAGACCGAGCCGCCCGACGGGGCGGTGACGTCGCGGACGATGCCGAAGACGTCGTTCGTCTGGTTGCCGGCCGAGTCGGTCACGACCACGGTCTGGCCGAGAGGCGCCGATCCGCTCGCGGTCGTGAAGGTGTAGGTGTTCGAGTCGTAGGGGGCGATCGCGTCGTCCTTCGAGGCGCCGCTGAACCCGGTGTCGGCGATCTCCGGGAACGAGACGGTGTCGATCCCGTTCGCGTCGGCCGCGAGGTCGTGGAGCGAGAAGTCTCCGTCGGCGCTCGGGTTGTAGAAGTAGGTGTCCGTCGCCGCGTCGAAGTACTGGAGGTCGGGCCTCGTGCCCTCGTTGACCGACAGGATGCTGCTCGGGGCGGTGTTGTCGGCCGTGACGGTCAGCTCGGCGGAGTCGGTGGTGTTGCCGACGTTGTCGGTCGCCCGCGCGACGATGGTGTAGGTGCCGTCCGCAGGCTGGGCGTTCCAGTCGACCGAATAGGGGGCGCTCGAATCCGGCGAGCCGATCGTCGTCCCGGCGCCGAAGGAGCAGCTCGCCCCGGCGCAGTAGCGGAACTCGACGGAGTCGATCCCCGCGCCGTCGTCCGTGGGAGCCGCCGAGACCGCCTGGCCGTCGACGATCGTCGCGCCGGCGGCCGGTGCGGTGAGCGAGAACGCGCCCGGCGCTGTCGCGTCGGGGGTCACGGTGAAGGTGTCGGAGGCCGTGAGGCCGGCGTTCGAGTAGGCGGTGACGGTCTGGGAGCCGGAGAGGTCGCCGAAGGCGTAGCTCGTCGAGTAAGGGCTCGTGGTGTCGTCGATGGCGCCCGGGAAGCGGATCTTGTCGATGCCCGACTGGGCGTCAGAGCTCGTCGCGTCGACGTCGTAGCTTCCGCTCTGGCCCGTGTTGACGAAGATGGTCTGGCCGGAGACGAAGGCGTAGGCGCTGGACTCGGAGAGCGTGATCGAGGGCGCGGCCGGAGCCGTGTTGTCAACGGTGACCGCGACGACAGCCGACGTGTGCGAGTTGCCCGCGACGTCCGTCGTGACGACGTGGAGGTCGTAGTCGCCGTCGAGCGCCGAGACGTCCCAGTCGAACGAGTACGGCGCGCCCGCGTCGCTCCCGATCGGCGTCCAGGCTCCGCCGCCGCCCGGCCTGCTCTCGAAGGAGACCGAGTCGATGCCCGAGCCGGAGTCGGCCGAGTCGCTCTCGACCGAGACGGTGCCGGAGAGGAAGGA
>DASUJY010000033.1:0-65962 GCA_036279015.1 Gaiellaceae bacterium
GCGGCCTGCAGCCCAGCGTCGCTCCAGGCGGACGAGGTGCGCCCGACAGGATTCGAACCTGTGGCCTCAGCCTCCGCAGGGCTGCGCTCTATCCCCTGAGCTACGGGCGCGTCGCGAAGGTCAGTGTAGCCGTGCCTCGGCGCCGCCGACGTCGACGACGGCGTCCTCCGGCACCTCGGTGCGCACGTAGCCGAGGGCGCGACCCGGGACGGCGCTCGTGACCCGGCCGACCGCTTTCTCGTTCCAGACGATCTCATCGCCGGGGCGAGCGGCGGCAACCTCGAGCCTGCGCAGGCGCCGGTTGGCGTGGCCACGGTGATGCAGCCGCGCGATCGGTTCCTGCCCCGGGAAGCAGCCCTTCGTGAAGGAGATGTGCGTCTCGTCGAGACCCGCCTCGGCCGGGAGAATCGAGTCGTCGAGCTCCTTGCCCCAGGCGGGAGTGCCCGCCTCGATTCGAAGCGCCTCGAGCTCGGCCAGGTCGCCTTCCTCGCCGGCGAGGCTCCCCTGCTCGCCCCAGGCCTCCCAGGCGGGAACGCCATAGTCCGAGGTCGGAAAGCCCGGCTCAGCGGACCCTCCGCCGAAGCGAAGCGCTCCCTCCCACGGCCGCACCTCGATCTCGCACCGCGACGCGAAGCGCGCGGCGCGGAGCGCGTCGGCGACGGGCTCGGCGAGCCCGGAGGTGTCCGTGACGAGCAGGAACCCTTCCTCGGAGACGCGAACGACTCGCAGCGGCGCGACGATCCGACCCTTCGGAGTGAGGAGGAGCGCCTGCCTTGCCTCGCCCTCCCGAAGCGAGGCGACCTCGTTCGAGAGCATGCGCTCGAGGAAGTCCTGGGCGTCCGGGCCAGTGGCCTCGACGTAGCCGCGGTCGAGCCTCACGACCTTGTTCCGAAGTGGGGCGATCATCACGTCCTCAGTGTACGGATCCTGCCCCAAATTCCTTACGAATCAACTGCCGCGAAACGCGCTCGTGAGGTCTATAGTCGCCCGGCTCCGCACGTACGGACATAGGGGGGAAGCCATGAAGAGTTGGAGTCTTGTGGGCGCGCTGGCGCTCGCTTTTGGGCTGCTGGTCGGCGTCGCTGCCGCCTCGACGCCCGGGGGCGACGTCAAGCTGACCCACGACGCGAACGACCCGGGCTATGTCAGCTCGTACACGCTCGCGACCGGGACTGCGTATACCGACACGACGCTCCAGGAATGCTCGCGGTCGCGCGGTCGCCAGAACGAGCCGGCGATCGCAGTCGACCCGAGGAACACGGACGTGATCCTCGGCAGCTCGAACGACTACTGCGGCGTCTACAACGCCGTGGACGCGGACGGGAATCCGAGTCCGGTCGGGCCGATCTGGCTCGGCTACTACCGCTCCGAGAACGCCGGCGGGCGCTTCGTCAGCTCGCTCGTTCCCGGGTATCCGGACGACACCTCGCCCTACGGGCAGATCGCCAAGCAGCAGGTGCGCACGGCGAGCTCGGGCGACCCCGTGATCGCCTGGGATGCCCAGGGGCGCGCGTTCTTCGGATCCGAGAGCTCGGACGACCCGGCCGGCACGCCGAAGACCTTCGGCGACGTCTGGGTCGCCACGTACGACAATCCGGACGGCCCGGGTGGAGCGACCGTCAACGACGGCAAGCGCTACCGCCAGACCGTTCTCGTCGCCCGGGGCTCGTCGGCTCCGAACCTGCTCGGAGTCTTCAACGACAAGACGACCATCGAGGCCGACCACAACTCGGATGGAAGCTGTGACAACAACGCCTATTTCGCGTGGACCCGCTTCAGCGGGGCAGCAGGCGGAGTCGGCGTCTACTTCTCGCGCTCGACCGACCACGGCGCCACCTTCAGCCACGGAAAGAAGGTGTCGCAGACGATCTCGGACGTCCAGTTCCCCGACATCGCGGTGACGGGCAACAGCCACGTCTACCTCGTCTTCCGGAGCTTCGCCTCCGGGCGCGGCTCCGAGGGCAACTCCGTCTACTACGTGAAGTCGACGGACTGCGGCCAGACGTTCTCGCGGCCGAAGCTCCTCCAGAACTTCGTCCCGAACGACGCGCAGGACGTCGCCGACCCGGAGGAGGCACCGCCGCAATCACGGCCCGACGACCCGGGGTTCGAGGAAGAGCCGACCGAGGCCGGGGACGCGCGGGACTGCGGCGACTTCGACGCGCACTGCGAGTCCGGCTACACGTTCTTCCGCCGCGACACCCAGCCGCGGGCGACAGCCGACCAGTTCGACACCGCCAACCCGGACCGGTTCTACGTCGTCTACGACGCGACGAAGCCCGGCACCGTGACGGACACCGGCTCGACCTACGGGACGATCGAGTCCGGCACCGCCGGCCAGGCGGGCATCTTCTTCCTGCGCGTCAACGGCGCGAACGGGTCGAAGACCGATCCGTCCCTGATCGACAACCAGGCGGCCGGCCACCAGGTCTTCCCGGACATCTCCGCGGACAACCCCGACATGGGCTCGCGAGGGACTCTGCACGCGATCTGGTGGGACTCGAGGAACGACGCCTGCTACAGCGTGACGCGGCCGATCGGCAACTGCGCCGACCGCTCGACGGTGCCGTCGCTCGATGCTTGGGCGGCGAGCTCGTCGAACTTCGGGACGAGCTGGAGCTCGACCCGGGTGAGCGACGTCACCACCAACCCGAACTACGAGCAGTTCGCGGACCGCACGGTCCCGTTCGCGGGCGACTACCTGTACGTCAGCTCCGTGAACGACTTCTCGTACGGGGTGTGGACGGATTGGCGCGACACCGTCCAGGGCCCGGATCCCCGCGAGGGGGCCGGCGACGAGGACGGCTCGAGCGCCGACGTCCACCAGTGCCGCACGCAGACGGACGGCGTGTGGAGCACGGACACCTGCCCGCGTGCCGGTGGGCTCGACCAGAACATCTACGGCGACCTCACGCCGTAGCGAATCCTCCAGAAAAACGAGAAAGGGGCGCCGCGAGGCGCCCCTTTCTCTTACGCGAACTTATCGTCCGATCGATGAGCACGCGGCGAGCTCTTCTTATCGCAGCCGGCGTCCTGCTCGCGACGGTGTCGTTCCCGTCGCTCGTCTACGTGCTGTCTTTGGTCGCTCTCTAAGAGCAGAGAGGCCGGGTTGCCCGGCCTCTCTGCTGTGCCAACTTCCGAAGAAGGGGGCCCACGGGGGAAACATGGTTTCCCCCGTGCTTACATCATGCCGCCCATGTCGGGCATGCCCGCGCCGGCCCCGGCCGGTGTCTTCTCGGGCACCTCGGCCACGACGGCCTCGGTCGTGAGGATGTTCTTCGCGATCGACGCCGCGTTCTGGAGCGCCAGCCGCGTGACCTTCGTCGGGTCGATGATCCCGGCCTTGACGAGGTCCTCGTAGTCGCCCGTGTCGACGTTGAGCCCGTGGCCCTTCGTGCCGTTGCGGATCTTGTCGACGACGATCGAGCCCTCGAGGCCCGCGTTGTCGGCGAGCTGACGGATCGGCTCCTCCAGGGAGCGCGCGACGATGTTGGCGCCGGTGCGCTCGTCGCCCTCGAACTTGTCGAGCTTGATCGCAGCGCCGGCGTTCAGGAGCGCGACACCGCCGCCGGGCACGATGCCCTCCTCGAGGGCCGCCCGAGTCGCCTCGAGCGCGTCCTCGACGCGGTGCTTCTTCTCCTTCATCTCCGTCTCGGTGGAAGCGCCGACCTTTACCACGGCGACGCCGCCGGACAGCTTGGCGAGGCGCTCCTGGAGCTTCTCGCGGTCGAAATCCGAGTCCGTGGTCTCGATCTCCGACTTGAGCTGCTTGATCCGGCCCTTGATGCCCTCCGAGTCGCCGGCGCCGTCGATGATCGTGGTCGAGTCCTTGTCGATCACGATCCGACGGGCGCGGCCGAGCTGGGAGAGCTTCGTGTTCTCGAGCTTGAGGCCCATCTCCTCGGTGATGACCTCGCCGCCCGTGAGGATCCCGATGTCCTCCAGCATGCGCTTGCGGCGGTCACCGAAGCCCGGCGCCTTGACGGCGACGGCCTGGAAGGTGCCCCGCAGCTTGTTGACGACGATGGTGGCGAGCGACTCGCCCTCGACGTCCTCGGCCACGATCAGGAGCGGACGACCGGCCTGGATGACCTGCTCGAGCACGGGCAGGAGATCCTTGACGGCGCCGATCTTCTGGTTGGCGATCAGGACGTACGGGTCGTCGAGCACGGCCTCCATGCGCTCGGCATCCGAGATCATGTACGGCGACAGGTAGCCCTTGTCGAACTGCATGCCCTCGGTGAACTCGAGCTCGAGGCCCAGGGTCTGGCCCTCCTCGACGTTGACGACGCCGTCCTTGCCGACCTTCTCGATCGCGTCGGCGATCACGTCGCCGATCTCGCGCTCGCGCGAGGAGATGGTGGCGACGCGGGCGATGTCCTCCTTGCCGGAGATCTCCTTCGACTGCGTCCGGAGGTTCTCCGTGACGGCGTCGACCGCCGTCTCGATGCCCCGCTTGAGACCCATCGGGTTCGCGCCCGCGGCGACGTTCTTCAGGCCTTCGCGGACGATGGCCTGCGCGAGAACCGTGGCGGTCGTGGTGCCGTCGCCGGCCTTCTCGTTCGTCTCGGTCGCCACCTCGCGCACGAGCTGGGCGCCCTGGTTCTCGAAGACGTCCTCGACCTCGATCTCGCGAGCGATCGTGACGCCGTCGTTCGTGATCGTCGGCGCGCCGAACTTCTTGTCGAGCACGACGTACCGACCCTTGGGGCCAAGAGTGACCTTGACCGCGTCAGCGAGGACGTTCACGCCGCGCTCGAGAGCGCGCCGCGCCTCCTCGTTGAACAGGATTTCCTTGTGTGCCATTCAGCTTCCTCCGTTGGTTACAGGCAGGACGGCTACGCAGCCGCGCCCGCCAGCTCCTTCTTCTTCGAACCCTTCTTGCCGCTCGTGACGACCTTCGCGAGGACGTCGGACTCGCGCAGGATCAGGTAGTCATCCGTGCCGAGCCGGATCTCCGTGCCGCCGTACTTCGAGAAGATGATCTCGTCGCCGGTTTCGAGGTCGAGCTTGACGTAGTTGCCGCTCTCGTCCCGGGCGCCCGGGCCGACGGCGAGGACGCGGCCCCGCTGCGGCTTCTCCTTCGCGGTGTCCGGCAGGACGATCCCGCTCGAGGTCGTTTCCTCCTCCTCGAGTGTCTCGACGATCAGCCGGTCACCCAATGGCTGCAGGTCCATTCAGCGTTCCCTCCTTGCGTTGCAGCGTGTGACGGTGTCTGGCACTCATGCGTGGCGAGTGCCAGAGGCATGCTAGCGCAAGTGGAGCGCCGGCATCAAGGCGCCTGTGGCACTCGTTCCTGCCGAGTGCCAGCGGAGCTCATGACGACGAGCGTCGTGGCGCAGAAGACGGCGAGGAGCGCGAACGGAAGCGCGTCACCGGCCGCGTCGGCGAGGGTCCCGCCGATCACGGGACCGAGGGCGTTGCCGGCTCCCCAGGTGGCGTTCATGAGCCCGAAGGCGAGGCCCTGGGCCAGCCCGATCCGGTCGGCCGCATCCGAGAGGAGCGCCATCGCCGGCGCCCAGAAGGCGCCGAACGTGATCCCCGCGGCGACGAGGATCGGCACCACGGCGGCGGGCCGCTGAGCGAGCGCGAACCCGACGAGGACGACGATCGCTCCTCCGGTCGCGACGCGCAGCGGCAGGAGCCGTCCCCGCCGGTCCGAGACGCGGCCGATCAGCGGAGCAATCACCATCTCGATCGCCGCCGAGGCCACCCAGGCGATCGCGATCGCGGTCGCGCTCCAGCCACCCCGGTCGAGCTTGAGCGGGACGAGCACCCCGACGACGCCGAAGACGAGCGCCGGGACGCACATGACCCAGAGCGCCCGGAGGACGTCGGTGTCCCGCAACGCGCGGCCGAGCGCCCCGGGCGTGGGGGGTTCCGCCTGGGCGGGCGGCGTGCGAAGCGTCCAGGCTCCGAGCACGACGGTGAGGCAGGCGAGGCCGACGAAGACCGAGCGGGGGCCGACGTGGTGGGCGAGCGCGCCGATCGCCGGCCCGAGCAGCGCGCCGAAGATGGCCGAACCGATGGCCGTACCGAGCATCTCGCCCCGCCGCGTCACGGGCGCGGCGGCGATCAGCCACGTGAGCGCGCCCGCCCATGCGAGCGAGCCGCCGACCCCCTGGGCGAGGCGGGCGAGCCCGAGCGTCCAAGCATCCCCGGCGAAGCCGAAGCCGAGGCTGGCGAGCCCCATGAGGCCGATGCCGATGAGGAGCGCCCGGCGCGGCCCGTAACGGGCCGCCGCGATCCCGCCGGGGATCGCCGCGAGAAGCGCGCCGGCCGCGTAGGCGGCGACGAGCAGGCCCGCGGCCGCCTTCGAGAGCCCGAACTCGTGCGTGTAGCTCGGCAGGAGCGGGACGAGCGCCGAGTAGAGCATCGTCTCGACGAAGATGACCACGCAGACGAGCGGGAGCAGGCGGCGCACCTCGGCGATGCTAGCTTCAGCCCATGCGCCGAGAGTTCTCCGCCGGCGGCGTCATCGTCCGGCGAATCCGAGGGAGCTGGCACCTCGCGGCGATCCGGCCGGGGGGCAAGACCGACGTCTGGGCGCTGCCGAAGGGCCTGATCGGAGCCGGCGAGAGTGCCGCCGAGACCGCGCTCCGGGAGGTGACCGAGGAGACGGGCGTGCGCGGTCGCCTCGTCGAGAAGCTGGGCGACGTGCGCTACGTCTACACCTGGCGAGGCGAGCGCGTCTTCAAGATCGTCAGCTTCTTCCTCGTCCGCTATTCGGGCGGACGGCTCGGCGACATCCCCGCCGAGTTCCGGCACGAGGTCGCCGAGACCCGCTGGCTGCCGCTCGAGGACTCGCCACGCCTGCTCACGTACGGCGGCGAGCGCGACATGGCTGCGAAGGCACTTCAACTAATCGACGGCCGGGGCTTATGATGCGGCGGCCTCGCTGCCGCGCAACTCGACCCCGATGTACGCCCTCAACTTCTACTCCCCGATCGTCGCCGACCAGCTTCGGAGCCGCCGCAAGACGGCGACGATCCGCCTCGGGGACAAGTCCGGCAAGTACAAGAAGGGGATGGTCGTGCAGGTTCTCGTCGGCCAGCGCTACGGGCCGCGCGAGAAGATCTTCGACGCCGTCATCGACAAGGTCGAGGTCAAGCGGCTGATCGAGCTCTCGCCCCGCGAGATCGAGCACGACAACCCGGAGATCCGGCGGCCGGAGGATCTGGCCGGCTTCCTCGGCCAGCTCTACAACCGAGCCGTGACCGAGGAGGACATGGTCACGCTCATCCGCTTCTCGGAGATCCAGGGCTCCTAGCGCTTGCGGATCGGGCCGCCGAAGGCCTCCGCCGGCCGGAGCTCGCCGCCACAGGCCTCGCACTCGACGGCGAAAGCGGACGAGAAGCGCGCGCCGCAGGAGGGGCAGCGCGAGCGCATCTTCTCCCCACAGGCGGGGCAGGTGGCCGGAAGCTCGCCCTCCGACTCCTCGAAGTAGCGCTGCGCATGCCCGCAGGCGGGGCAGACGGAGACCCAGTCGCCGAGCGTCTTGCGCCGCTCCTCCCGCAGCCAGTCGGAGGCCTTGCCCATGCTCACACGCTACTGGAGCGGCTACAGTTCGATGCGGCATGGCCGTCGCCCGGGAAGCAGAGCCAGTCAGCTCCCTGACGGAGATCAAGGAGGCCGGTCTCGACCGCGAAGACCTGCTCGGGATCTACCGTCACATGTTCCTCACCCGCGGGATCGAGGAGCGCGGCCATATCCTCTACAAGCAGGGAAAGATCCCCGGGAGCTTCTACACGGGGCGCGGCAACGAGGCCGCCTCGGTCGGGATCGCGACCGCGATGGGGCCGAACGACGTCGGGACCCCGCTCCACCGCGACATGGGCGTCCACATCGTCCGCGGCGTCGAGCCCTGGCGCATCTTCGCGCAGTTCATGGGCCGCGCGGACGGGCCGACGAGAGGCAGGGACGGAAACGTGCACATGGCCGACGACCGCCTCGGGCTGATCGCGATGGTCAGCCACCTGCCCGCGATGCTGCCGGTCGCCGTCGGGTGCGCGCTCGCCTTCCGCATCAGAGAGGAGAAGCGAGTCGCGGTCGCCTGGTTCGGTGAGGGCGCGTCCGCCCGCGGCGACACCCATGAGGGTATGAACCTCGCCGGCGTCCGCCGCTTGCCGGTCGTCTTCGTCTGCGACAACAACCAGTGGGCCTATTCGACCCCCACGCATCTCGAATACGCATCCGAGCACGTCGCCGACCGCGCGAAGGCCTACGGCTTCGACGGCGTCGTCGTCGACGGCACCGACGTGCTCGCCGTCTACCGGGAGGCGAAGGCCGCGGTCGAGAAGGCGCGCGAAGGCGGGGGGCCGACGCTGATCGAATGCCTCACCCTGCGGATGGAAGGCCATGCCGTCCACGACGACGCGTCGTACGTGCCCAAGGAGATGTTCGAGGAGTGGGCCAAGCGCGATCCGCTCGAGAGCTATCGCAGCTGGCTGCGCACCAACGCCGACTTTTCCGACGAGGAGGAAGAGGAGATCCGCGGCGAGGTCAAGAAGCTCCTGAACGACGCGGTCAAGCGCGCCGAGGAGAGCCCGATGCCGGACCCGGCCGACCTGGCGGAGGGCGTCTATGCGACGCCCGAGGACCTCGACACGCCCCACCACAAGTAATGGCCGTCAAGACATACCTGCAGGCGATCTCGGACGGGCTCCGGCAGGAGATGCAGCGCGACAAGCGCGTCTTCGTGATCGGCGAGGACGTCGGCGTGTACGGCGGCGCCTTCAAGGTGACGCAGGGCTTCCAGGAGGAGTTCGGGCCCTGGCGCGTGATCGACGCGCCGCTCTCGGAGACCGCGATCGTCGGCGGCTGCACGGGCGCGGCGATGATGGGCATGCGCCCGGTCGCGGAGATGCAGTTCGCCGACTTCATCTCGTGCGCCTGGGACCACCTCGTGACCGTGGCCGCGAAACAGCGCTTCCGCGCCGGCACCCCGGTGCCGATCACGGTGCGGCTGCCCTCCGGCGGCGGCTTCTCCGGCGGACCGTTCCACTCGCAGAACCCGGAGTCGAGCTTCGCCCACATCCCCGGGCTGAAGGTCGTCTGCCCGGCCACACCGGCCGACGCAAAGGGTCTCCTGATCGAGGCGATCCAGGATCCGAACCCGGTCCTCTACTTCGAGCACAAGCATCTCTACCGGCGGATCAAGGACGAGGTGCCGGAGGAGCGCTACACGGTCCCGTTCGGCGAGGCGCGCGTTCACCGCGAGGGCGAGGACGTCTCGCTCATCACGTGGGGCGCGATGGTCTACACGGCCGACGAGGCGGCCCAGAAGCTGGCGGAGGAGGATCTCTCCGTCGAGATCCTCGACCTGCGCACGCTCGCGCCCTGGGACAAGAAGGCCGTGCTGGAATCGGTGCGGAAGACGTCCAAGGCGCTCGTGCTCCACGAGGACACGCACACCGGCGGCTTCGGCGCGGAGATCGCGGCGACGATCGGCGAGGAGGCCTTCGAGGATCTCGACGCGCCCGTACGGCGGATCGCGGCGCCGGACACGCCGGTGCCGTTCTCGCCGCCGCTCGAGAAGGCGTTCATCCCGCAGGTCGAGGACGTCGTCGCAGGCCTGAAGGAGCTGGCGGAGTATTAGGACCATGATTTAGATGGCAACCGGAACCGCAGTCGACGTGGTCATGCCGCAGATGGGGGTCTCGGTCTCGGAAGGCACGATCACGAAGTGGCTGAAGTCCGAGGGCGAGCCGATCGCAGCGGACGAGTCGCTGCTCGAGATCTCGACGGACAAGGTCGACACCGAGGTGCCGAGCCCGGCCGGCGGCGTTCTCCAGGAGATCCTCGCGCAGGAAGGCGAGACCGTTCCCGTCGGGACGAAGATCGCCGTCATCGCTCCCGAGGGAGCCGAGGTCGAGGCAGAGGCTCCTCCCGCGCCCCCCACGCAGGAGGCCGCCGCACAGGCCGAAGCGGCATCCGGGGCGGAGGGCGAGGCACCGAGCGCGGAGAAGACCGAGGCCGCCGCGCCGCCGGCCGCCGAGCCTGCTCCTGCGCCCGCGGCGCCCGCAGCGCCCGCGGCGCCGGCAGCGCCCCCGGCGGAGGACGAGAACGGTCGCCGGGAGGCCAGGTTCGTCTCCCCGGTCGTGGCGAGGATCGCCGCCGAGCACGGCGTCGACGTCGCGAGCGTCGAGGGCACCGGCCGCGGCGGGCGAGTCACCAAGAAGGACATCCTTTCTCACATCGAATCGGGTGCCGCGGCCTCGCCTGCGGCGGAGCCAGCGGCGGCGGAAGCGGCTCCCGCCCCCGCCGAGGCGCCGCCGGCCCCCGCACAGCAGCCCCAGGCCGCGCCTCAGACGCCCCCTCCTGCCCCCGCGGCGGCGGAGGTCCAGCCAGGCGAGTCCCTCGAGCCGATGAGCGCCATGCGCAAGGGGATCGCCGAGCACATGCGCCGCTCCCTCGACACCTCGGCCCACGTGACGAGCTCGATCGAGGTCGACATGACGAGGATCGCTGCCCTGCGCCAGAAGCTCAAGAGGGAGTGGGCGGGATCGTACGGCGTCAATCCGACCTTCCTCGCCTTCATCGCACGCGCGGCGGTCGACAACCTCAAGGACTACCCATGGGTGAACGGCGAGATCCGCGGCGAGTCGATCGTGACGCGGAACTACGTCAACCTCGGCCTCGCCGTCGAGCTCGCGGACGGCAAGGGCCTGATCGTCCCGGTCGTCAAGAACGCCGAGACCCTCAACCTGCTCGGGATGGCGAAGGCGATCGCCGACGTGGCGCAGCGCGCGCGGGACAAGCAGCTCCTCCCGGACGACGTCCAGGGCGGCACGTTCACGATCACGAATCCGGGCGGGTACGGCACCTTTCACGGGACCCCGGTCATCAGCCAGCCGCAGGCGGCGATCCTCGGCACCTATGCCGTCGTGAAGCGCCCCTGGGTCGTCCAGGACGGGAACGGAGAGGACGCGATCGCGATCCGCTCGATGATGAACCTGACGCTCACGTACGATCACCGCCTCGTCGACGGCGCGCTCGCCGGCCGCTTCCTGCGCGACCTGCGCGAGCGGCTGCAAACCTGGGACGAGTCCGGCGAGTAGGGTGGCCCAGCCGGGCTATCTGCTCAACCTGGGGCTGACGCCGTACCTCGAGGCGTGGGACCTCCAGCGCTCCCTGGCGGGAGCCGTCTCCCAGGGTGCGATCCCGGACACTGTCGTCATGCTCGAGCATTCGCCCGTGGTGACGCTCGGCCGGCGCACCGGCGCGGACGAGCTGCACGTCCCCGAGAACGCGGAGGTCGACGTCGTCGAGACCGACCGCGGCGGCAAGTCGACCTACCACGGCCCCGGCCAGCTCGTCTGCTACCCCATCTTCGACCTGAACCGCCACGGACGCGACGTGAAGCGCTACTGCCGTGACCTGGAGGAGTCCGTCATCCGGACGGCGGCCGCCTTCGGCGTCGAGGCGACCCGGATCGAAGGCCTGACCGGCGTCTGGCTCGAGCGTCCGCCGCGGAAGCTCTGCTCGATCGGCGTCCACATCTCCCGCTGGGTGACGACCCACGGCTACGCGCTGAACGTCGACCTCGATCCCGCGCCGTTCACCGACTGGATCACCGCGTGCGGTCTCGAGGACGCCGCGTTCACGACCATCGCACGGGAGACGGAGCGCCCGCTGACCGTGGACGAAGTCCGGCCCCACGCCACCGCCGCGCTCGCCGAAGTCTTCGGGCTCGAGCTCTCCGAGCTCCCGGCCGAGGACGGTGCCGGCCTCTGGGAGCAGCCGGTGCACGCTCGGCTAGCGGCCCGCTAGAGATCCGGGAGCCAGCCCTCGCGGTATGCGGTCTCCTCGACCGTGTCCCCCGCGTAGGCCTCCTCGGGGTCGGACGTCTCCTTCGCGACCCCGGCTCCGTACCGCTGCGCGAGCTCCGACTCCGGATAGACGACGTCCCGACTGGCGCGCGACCCAACCGCCACGGCGACGCACGGCTCCGTCCCCGTGGCGACGAACACGTGCTCCGTGTCGGCCGGGGAGTGGAAGAAGTCCCAGGCCTTCATATGCCGCTCCTCGCCGTCGACGAGGAGAACGCACTCGCCCGCGACGATGAGGAAGTCCTCCTGGTTCGGCTCGCGGTGGTACATGCACGCGGGCTGGCCGGGCCAGAGGACACCGATGTTGAAGCCGACCTGCGGGAAGCGTGCGTCCTTGCTCTCGCCGAGGCGCGTGAAGACGCCGAACGCTTTGGACTCGCCCCAGACGGCGTCACGCGCGTTCACGACGTACCAGCCCTCGCCGCCGGCCTCGAGCCCGTGCTCGGTTCGTCTCAGCGGAGCCTCGGGCACCCCGCTCACGGAAGCCAGCCCTCCTCGTAGCGAGCGGGGATCCGTGCGGGGAAACGCGCGTACGCCTCCTCCGCGCTCGTCGTCTCCCGCTCCGCGCTCGCGTCGTGCTTGACAGCGACGTCGTGAACCGGGTAGCCGCCCCAGTTCTCGCCGGTCGAGTCGACCCGCGCGCCGACGGCGAGGATCACCGCCCGCCCGTCTCCCGCCCCGACGATCGTGTGGTCGGCGTGCGCCGGACAGTGCACGAAGTCCCATGCCCGCAGCGGCCGCTCCTCCCCCTCGACGAGCAGGAGCGCCTCGCCGGCGAGCACGAGGAAGTCCTCCTGGTCGGCCTCCCAGTGGTACATCGACATCGGCTCGCCCGGGCCGAGCACGAAGAGGTTGAAGCCGAGCTCCGGGAACTCCGCCTCGCCGCGGCCCTCGAAGGGGCAGACGACCCCGCGCGGCCCGCGGTCGTTCCAGTGCGAGTCGCGCGCGTTCACGACGAACCAGCCGGGACCGGTGGGGACGAGGCCGTTCTTCACGGGGACGGACTGCGCCTCGGAGGTCATCCCTCGACGTCCGGCAGCCAGCCGTCCTCGTAAGGTGTGAACCGCTCGTCGGGGAAGCGTGCGTAGGCCTCGGAGGCGAGGGTCGTCTCCTCTTCGACGCCCGCGCCGTGGCGGAGCGCCGCCGCGTCGACGGTGTAGGCGCCCCAGTCACCGGAAGCCACGCGGGTGCCGACCGAGACGATCACGGACGGACCTTCGCCGGCGCCCACGATGACGTGATTCGTCTTCTCCGGGCAATGCACGAGGTCCCACGGCTTGAGCTGCCGCTCCTCGCCCTCGACGATGAGGAGCGGCTCGCCAGTGAGCACGAGGAAGTCCTCCTGCTCGTTCTCCCACTGGTACATCGCCATCGGCTGACCCGGCTCGAGCACTCCCGCGTTGATGCCGAGCTTCTCGAAGTTCCCCGCGTCGCCCTCGAAGAAGGTCATCTTCCCGAGCGGCCCGTCATCCCGCCAGCGCGCTTCGCGCGCGTTCAGGACGAACCAGCCTTCCCCCGCAGGCACGAGTCCGACCTCGGTCTCCTCCATGGGGGCCTCGGGAACCACGGCCTGCCTACACTACTCGTGATGGAACGCTCGTTGCCGGTCGCCCAGCGGCCCCGCCGCCCCGAGTGGATGAAGGTGCGCGCACCGAGCGCCGACTCGCGCTACTTCGAGGTGCGGAGCCTCATCCACGGTCAGAGCCTCCACACGATCTGCGAGGAGGCCCGCTGCCCGAACATCGCCGAGTGCTGGGGACGCGGGACTGCGACCTTTCAGATCCTCGGCGACACGTGCACGCGGGCCTGCCGCTACTGCTACGTCAATTCCGGCAAGCCGGAGCACCCGCCGGACCCGCTCGAGCCGCTCCGCCTCGCCCAGACGGCCGCCCAGATGGGCCTCACGCACGTGGTCGTCACCTCCGTCGACCGCGACGACGTCCCCGATCGCGGCGCCGGCCACTACGCGGCGACGATCCGGGCGCTCAAGCGGAAGGTTCCCGAGGCCTCGGTCGAGGTGCTCACGCCCGACTTTCTCGGCGTCGAGGAGGAGGCGCTCCGCACGGTTCTCGCCGCGCGCCCGGAGGTCTTCAACCACAACATCGAGACGGTCCGCCGCCTTCATCGCCGCATGCGGGGGGCCAAGGCCTCCTACGACAAGGCGCTCTGGCTGCTCTCCCGCGCGAAGGAGCTCGCCGACTATCCGCTCCTGACGAAGTCGGGGATCATCGTCGGGCTCGGCGAGACGAACGAGGAGATCGTCGAGACGATGCGCGACCTGCGCTCGCGCGGTGTCGACGTCGTCACGATCGGCCAGTACCTCCAGCCCTCGTCGAAGCACGCCCCGATCGACCGCTGGGTGCACCCGGACGAGTTCCGCTGGCTCCGCGAGCAGGGCGAGGAGCTGGGGTTCGGCTCGGTCTTCGCAGGCCCCCTCGTCCGCTCGTCCTACCGGGCCGACGAGCAGCGCCATGCCGCGGCGACCGGTCGCGGCGCAGTCTCCTACTAGCGAAGAGACGACGGGCGGGGTTGCCCCCGCCCGTCGCGTTTCGTCCTTTCAGGCCTCCGTCACTTCGACGGACCGACCAGGATCTGCGCGAAGCCGCCGGGAGTCTGGCTGGTCACGCGGATCTGCGTGCCGGTGTGCGGCACGTCCACGCTGTTCCAGCCGACCTTGTAGTGATCGGCGGCGCTGCCGCCGTGCTGGCCGTGCTCGTCGGCCAGGAACCAGTAGTCCCTGAGGTCGTCGAACAGCGGCTCGGCAGGATGCGACGGCACGTCCAGGGTCGCATCGCCGGAGTGCACGGTGATCGGGTCCGTCGGCGTCAGCCCAAAGGTCGCGTCGAAGGATTGGAGACGCGGCCTCGCGAGGATCCCGTCCGACCAATGGAGCGGCGCAGGCCGCGCGTCGATCGGCAGGATCAGTCCCTCGCCGGGATGGTCTCCGACGTTGTTGTTCGAGTAGCCGGTGTCCCAGTAGCTGATCAAGATCCCGTCCTGGTACGGGAAGTGCTCGACCAGTTTCGGCTTGTTCGGGCAGCAGAACTGGTACGGACCGGTCTCGAGACCGCTGTCGTACGTCCCGGCGTACTGCCGGTTCTCGACGACGTAGTAGTGGCTGTTGAACAGCGTGTCGTTCCCGGTCGTCGACCGGAAGCCGTCCAGGGTCCAGCCGTTCTCACCGGACTCGGCGTCGTCGGCGAAGACGGTCGCCCCGTCAGCGGTGATGGCGAGGTCGTCGAACTCGAACCCGCGCCCGCCGGCGGCCCCGTCGGTCCAGTACCGGAACTGGAGCTTGATCGTCTGGCCCGCGTACGACGTCAGGTCGGCCGTGAGCGGGACCCAGTCCGGACTACCCGAGGCGACGTCGCACACCTTGTCCTGACCTGAGATCCCGGTGATCCCGTGGCCGAAGTTCTGACCGTTCTCGTTGTCAGAAGTGGAGTGGTTCGTCTCGAGCTCCGTGTAGGTGGCTCCGCCGTCCGTCGAGACCCGTACGTACGCGTAGTCCCAGCACCCCTCGATCTCGTACCACGCGTTCGCCGTCAGCGAGATGTTGCCGGCGTCCGGCAGTGTCACATCGCGCGTCATCGTGACGTCGAGGTCGTTCCCCGCCGTCGAGTACCAGGCGTTGGCACCCGAGGTCGGCTTGCCCAGAACGGTCGTCGACGGATTGTCCTCCGGCGGCAGGACCACGAAGAGCCCCTGTGCCTGCTTCGTGTTGTAGACGGACGGTCCCAGCTTGTGGGTCGACGCCTGACCCGCGGAGGCGACGTCGTAGTTCAGCCAGCCGAGCTGGAACTTGTCCCACGCGTTGAAGCCGATCGGCTTCGACCCGAGGTCCTCGGTCCCGTCCGTTCCGTACGAGCCCTGGGACATGATCGTCCACCACGCGGTGCCGTTCTCGGCCCCGCCGGTGTTCCCCGACGTGTCGTACTCGTCCGGGAGACCGAGGTCGTGGCCGAACTCGTGCGAGAAGACGCCGACGCCGCCGTTCTCGGGCTCGATCGTGTAGTCGCCGACCCAGTAGCCCGAGCGGCCGACCTGCACGCCGCCGAACCGGTTGAAGTCCGGCCCGACGCTGCCGAGACCGGAGAGATTGGTGTAGGAGCGGTGGCTCCAGATTGCGTCCGTGCCCTGGGCGCCGCCACCGGTCTCCTCGCCTTCGCCGGCGTGGATCGACTGGAAGTGGTCGATGTAGCCGTCCGGCTCGTCGAAGTTGCCGTTGTGGTTGTAGTCGTAGCGATCCCAGTGGTCGAACCGGGAGAGGTAGTCGTCGATCTCCGCCGCGGTCTTGCCGGCGGCGATCTGCGCGTCGTACCAGGCGTTCAGCTCGTCCTCGAGCAGTCGCTGGATGTCCCGCGAGCAGACGATCGAGCCGCAGTAATTCGACCCGTACGCCGCCTCGTTGAAGGGCACCCTGACCCAGTCGGTGACGTCACCGTCCACCGCGTAGCGGTTGTTCGACATCTCCTTGTAGAAGTTCCGCATCGAGACGTCGTCGGAGGCGTCCGAGAAGAGCAGGTCGAGGTAGTGGCTCCGGCTGAAGTCCGGCGCCCAGATGGTCGTGTTGTCGACCGACCGATCGGGCTCGGAGATCTGGTTGTGCAGGGGCCCGGGATCGCCACCGTGGTTGATGTCGCCGAGCGCCCCGTGATTGTGCGTTGCCGGTTCGTCGCCGAACTCGGCCAGGACGGTCCAGATCTCATCCTCGCCTTCGCGGACGAGCTCGACGTACTGGCCCTTCGCGACCTTGCCGATCTTCGTGTTCGGCCCAATCTGCCCGTTCAGCTTCATCTGGATGGCCTTCTCCATCAGCAGGCCCTGCTTCTTCGCGAGCGGGCCCTCCAGGTTGTCCGACCGGGGTGTCAGCCCGTCGGCCGCGGGTTGGCCGGCACCCACGCTCGGCCCTGCGACCCCCGCGGCCGGCAAGGCCAGGAGCGCCACGAGGAATACGGCCGCAAGCAGCCAGCGGCCACGGTGTTGGCGTTTCAGCATCGAGGTCTTCCCCTCCTTTTGCCTGCCTCCCCCCCGTCGGAGGCTCCCTGTCACCTGCCGCAAGCCAGGAGCGGGGGCCTCCTGGCAACCGGCACGAGCCGTTCCGGAGGGACCGCCTGGGCAGCGGCCCCTCCGTCGGCTCGTATCGAGTCCCGTTCTCCTAGCGGTTGTCCACCTCGACCAGCGTGCGGCCGAGGACGGTCGAGCCCTCGTTGTGCGAGACCGCTCCGAGGTGCCACTCGCCGTCGGTGGCGCCCGACCAGCTCAGGGAGATGGTGTCGACCTCCCCGATCGTGGCGGACGTCGGCGCCGAGTCGACGCTCAGGTTGCCGCCGGGCTCGTTCGAGATCGCCCAGCTGTAGAGCGTGTAGTCCGTGCCGTCAGCTCCGGGCGCCTGCCAGCCGTGGACGTAGACCGTCCACGTACCGTCGGCCGGATCCTGGATCGTGACCTCTTCGTCGGTCCCGCCCTGGGTGCTGCTCGCGACCTGCTCGCCGTCCGGGTTGTAGACGTAGACGTCGAGGTCGGCGTCGGTGTCGCTGACGGCATCAGGCGGGATGGCGACACGGAAGACGCCCACGTTCGAGAGGTCGAACGTGTGCGCGTTGGCACCGCCCGCGGCCACGTCGCCCGGGTCGAACGTCTGATCCGGATCCTGCTGGACGTTGGCCTGCGTGAGCGTCGCCGGCACGAGGCCGTGCGCGGTCGCGTTGTAGTCGCCGGTGTAGCCGAACTGCACCTGGAAGTCGAGCGATCCGTCCACTCCGCTTCCGGTCACCTCGGCCGGAGCGCTGAACTGCGTCGCCTTGACGGCGATCGGGCTTCGCACCGCGTACCCACCGCCTTGCTCCTTCCAGGTCAGAGACCCGAAGCGCCACTCGTCGATCGGGGCCGAGACGTTCGCGATCGTGACCGTGAAGGTGGCGGACTGACCGCGGTTCAGCCTGATCGAGGACGGCGACACGGTCACCGTGTAGCCGTCCGGTGCGGACACCTGGGCGTCGTACCTGAGGTTGCCCGCCTGGTTCGCGACGCTCGTCACCGTCCGGGTGACCGTCTGCGTGCCCGCGAGCTGCGAGACGCCGATCGACGCGAGGTTGAGGTCGGTCGCCTTGACCGGAACCCCTGCGTTCTCGAGCGAGGTGCAAGTGGCGTCCGGATCCGCGAAGACGGACGGGTCGGCGTCGCAGAGGAAGCCGAGGTACTCGTTGAACCCGGCGTCGTAGGCGAGACCGGGCTGGAACGAGGAGCCCGTGTCACCCGGACGGCCGGGATTCACGTGGCCGGCGCCCATGTCGAAGGGGCCCGCCTTGCTCTCGCGGTCGTTGTTGAGGACGTCCTGACGCGCCGTCGTCATGAGCGCCGACTTCGCCTCCGCGGCAGACCAGTCCGGATGGGCCTGCTTGAGGAGCGCGAAGAGACCCGCCACATGCGGGCTCGACATCGAGGTTCCGGCGATCGCCTGGAAGAGCTCGCCCGCCGGGAGGCCCGGATCCGGGGTCGGCGAGTTGCCGGCCAGGATCTGGATGCCGGGAGCGGTGACGTCCGGCTTGATGATGTCCTCGGCGGCCGCGTCGGGCCCGCGGGAGCTGAAGTCGGTCATCGTCGGGGCGTTGGGCCACTTCGAGATCTGCTTGCCGATGATCCGCGCGGTCGGCTTCCTGGCCGAGGCGATGTACGACTTGATCGCCTCTCCAGGCGTGTTGTCGACGTGCACGGACGGCACGAAGTGGCTGTCCGAGAACAGGTTCCCCTCGTCGTCCTCCTCGTACATGATCATCCCGACCCCACCGCCCTCGAGGACGGCACGGCTCTTGGCGATCCGGTCGACGACGCCGCGGAGGCAGAGGACGATCTTGCCCTTGATGCTCCCCTTGAACTTCTGGTCGGGATCGCAGAGCTCGTTGCCGAGGCTCGCCGCGTCGACGAGCGGCGAGGTGCCGACGCCGTCGGTGATGGACGCGCCGGTGTAGCGCGCGCCGTTCCCGAGGACGACGGTGCCCTGGAAGAAGCGGCTCTGCGTGCTGGCGCCGACCGCGGTCAGCCACGGCACCGTGGCGGGCCCGCCGACGGTTCCGGGATCCGGGCCGTCGTTGCCGGCCGAGGATGCGACGAAGACGCCCGCGTCGGCGGCGAAGAGGAACGCGATGTCGTCGCCCGACGTGAGGCTCGCGCCGCCGCCGATCGAGTAGTTGATGACGTTGACGCCGTCAGCGACGGCCTGGTCGATCGCTGCGGCGAGGTCGGAGGTGAAGCCACCTTGATTGCCGAGCGCCTTGTAGGCGACGACGTAAGCGCGCGGGGCGATCCCCGAGACCTTGCCTCGCGGGATGCCGAGCACGGTCGCCTCGACGCCGGCGTTCCCCGCTGCGGTCGACGCGGTGTGCGTGCCGTGGCCCTCGTCATCACGCGCGGAGTCGTACTCATCCGGGTCTGCGCCGATGACGGTGCGGTACGTCTCGAGCATCTCGCGCGCCCCGATGAGCTTGTTGTTGCACTCGAACGGAGCGTCGTTCGGATTGACCGGCTCATGGCTTCCGTCGCCGAGGTCGTCGTAGACGTCGACGCCGAACTGGCATGGCAGCGGGCCGATCGGCGGGGCGGGATAGCTGCCGTCGTCGGCGAAGCTCGGGTGCTCCGGCCAGATGCCGGTGTCGATGACGCCGACGACGACGCCGCGGCCGTCGTAACCGCTCTCGTAGGCGCCGCCCGGACCCGTGAGGCCGAGGAAGCCTGGGCTCGCGTCGGTCTGCGGCTGGCGGAGCTCGTCCTTCATCACCTTGAGGACGTTCTTCTGGCTCCGGAGCGCCGCGACCTCGTGCTTGGTGAGGAGCGCCGAGTAGCCGTTCAGCGCGACGGAGTAGTCGTTCAACTTGCGGTCGGAGGAGAGGCCGACCCGGTCGAGCGAAGCGTTGTGCTCGTCGACGAGGTGAGCCCGGTACTTCCGCACCGCGGAGCTCTTCGGATTGAACTTCTTGCCATGCGTGGGCTTCGTCGCCGAAAGCCCCGCCGTGCCGCCGTCGTAGGCGACCGCGGGATCACCCGCCATCACGACGATGTAGCTCTGCCGCGTCTGGGACGCGGTCGTCGCCGCTCCCGTGATGATGACGCAGGAAGCGATGGCGACGAGCAGGATCACGAGCAGCCTGCCGCTGCGCGCGAGCCGACGCCTCGGGTCGTTCTTCATCTGCCCTCTCCCCCTTGTCGGACTGTTGACGGCCTGTCACCTCCGCGGACGCGGGGCACGCGCCGAAGGTCCCGCCGGCCGCCCCCGTCACCGCTCGCCCTGATTTGAGCGGGGAGACCTTACAACGTTTGCCGATTCGTTTCCAGCGGCCGCCGGTGGCAGGCGGCTAGCGGTGCGGCCTGGCCATGGCGCGATAGTCGAGCACCTGGTCGAGGATCTCGTCGCCGACCCCGGCCGCGCGGGCCACCTCGCGGAGCGAGCGCCCCGAAGCGGCCGCCTCCTTGACGATCTCGCTCGCCTTGTCGTAGCCAACATGAGGGTTGAGGGCGGTGGCGGCGGAGAGGGTGAGCTCGGCGTAGCGCTCGCAGGTTTCGCGGTTGGCGATAATCCCGTCGACGCACCGGTCGGCGAAGAGGCGCGACGCGCTCGCCAGGAGGTGGATGGACTCGAGGAGGTTCCGGGCGAGCATCGGGACGAAGACGTTCAGCTCGAAGTGCCCCTGCATCCCTCCGACGGTGATCGCGGCATCGTTGCCGATCACCTGGGCCGCCACCTGGGTGACGACCTCCGGCAGGACCGGGTTGACCTTGCCGGGCATGATGGAGCTCCCCTTCTGCAATTCGGGCAGCGCGATCTCTGCGAGGCCTGCGCGCGGCCCCGAGCCCATGAGGCGGATGTCGTTCGCGATCTTCGTCAGCGAGACGGCGACGGTCTTGAGGGCACCCGAAGCCTCGACGAGCGCGTCCCGTGCCGCCTGGGCCTCGAACGGATCGGCCGGCGCCGAGATCGAGAGGCCGCTTTCCTCCCCGAGCAGGGAGCGGACGCGGGCGGCGAACTCCGGATGCGTGTTCAGCCCCGTGCCCGTCGCGGTGCCGCCGAGCGGGATCTGGCCGACTCGCTCGAGCGCCGCCTCGATGCGGGCACGACCCTGGCGAACCTGGGCGGCGTAGCCGCCGAACTCCTGGCCGAGCGTCACCGGCACGGCGTCCATGAGGTGCGTGCGCCCGGACTTGACGACGTCCTCGAACTCGCCCGCCTTGCCCTCGAGCGCCTCCGCCAGGCGGGCGAGCGCGGGCAGGAGGCTCGAGACGAGCTCGTCGAGCGCGGCGAGATGGACCGCCGAGGGGAAGACGTCGTTGGAGGACTGGCCCATGTTGACGTCGTCGTTGGGATGCACGTCCTCGCCCGCGAGCGTAGCGATCACCTCGTTCGCGTTCATGTTCGACGACGTGCCGGAGCCGGTCTGGAAGACATCGATCGGAAACTGGTCGTCGAACTCCCCTCGGCCGACCCGGTCGGCGGCGGTCGCGATCCGCTCGGCCTTCTCCCTGTCGAGCAGGCCGAGCTCGGCGTTCACACGCGCGGCGGCTGCCTTGATCCGGCCGAGCCAGCGCGCGACGGAGACGGGGATGGGCTCGCCGGAGACGGGGAAGTTCTCGACCGCCTTGCGGGTCTCCCCGCCCCAGAGCTCTTCTTCGCCGGAGATGCTGCGCACTTCCGGCGAGTCTATCTACGTGACGAGGCGCAGCCTGCGCCGCGCGAGAGGCCGCCCGCGCAGATCTCGCCGGGCGCTTTCGGAGAGGTCCGAGGCGAGCGCCCAGCCAAGGTACCCGCAGCGCGCGCACTCGCCGGGATCGAGCCGCTGAGTGCGATCGCGTTCGACGGTGCGGAAGGTGCCACACCGCAGGCATTCGACAGCGTGCCGCTCGCTCATGGCTTCTTCATCGGCACCCGCGGCCCGCCGGCTCTCCCCCAAAGCAGGGAACCGCAGAGCCGGGCCTCGAGGCTGCCGGGACGGCGCTAGTCCGTCGAGTACTTGGGCTGGACCTTCTCGCCGCGGATGCGGGCGATCGCATTGTTCGCGGCGATCGCGGCCTCGCCGAAGCCGATCGAGATGAGCGTGATCTTGCCGGCGTAGCCCGCGACGTCGCCCGCGGCGTACACCCCCGCGATCGAGGTGTCCATGGTCATCGGGTCGACGAGGATCTGGCGCTTCCCGTGCAGCTCGAGGCCCCAGTCGGCGATCGACCCGAGATGGGAGTGGAATCCGAGCAGGAGGATGAGCGCGTCGCAGTCGAGGTCGACCGTCTGCCCGGTGTCCGTGTCCTCGACGGTCACCCCCTCGATCGACCCGTCGCCGTGGATCCGCCGCAGCTCGGCGGGAGCGCAGATGCGAACGCCGCCCTCGCTCTCGAGCCTGCGCGCCTCGTTGACGGACGTCTCGAGCGCGCGAAAGCGGTCGCGCCGGTGCACGAGCGTGATCGGGAGGTCGGCCGTGTCCTGGAGCCCGAGCGTCCAGTCGAGCGCCGAATCGCCGCCGCCGACGATCACGCAGCTCTTGCCCTTGAAGACGTCCTTGCGCTTGACGAAGTAGTGCAGCCCACGGCCTTCCCAGTCGTCGATCCCCTCGAGCGCGAGCTTGCGCGGCTCGAAGGCGCCGTGACCGGCCGTGACGATGAGCGCCCGCGAGAGAAACTGCTTGCCGGACTTCGTCGCCAGCGAGAGCAGCTCCTCGCCGTCTTCATCGACGCGCACGAGGTCGGCGACCTCCTCGTCGAGGTGGACGTCGGCGCCGAACTGGAGCCCCTGCTCGACGCAGAGGTCGACGAGCGCCTGCCCCTGGATCTTTGGATGCCCGGCGACGTCGTAGACGTGCTTCTCGGGATAGACCGCGGCCACCTGGCCGCCCAGCTGGCCGAGGCTCTCGACGATGCGGACGCTCGCGTCGCGGTGGCCCGCGTAGTAGGCCGCAGCCAGGCCCACGGGGCCCGCTCCGATGATCGTGATGTCGCAGACGGTCTCGCTCACGCCCGCCTCGATGCTACCCGCGGTGCGGAAAAGCTAGTGGGAGCAGCCGGAGCCGCAACCGCCGCCGGCATGCGCGGGCGCAGGCTGGCCCTCGACGGCGCCCTCCTTCGCCTGGAAGGAGGACCCGCAACCGCAGGCCGCCTGCACGTTCGGGTTGTTGATGGCGAAGCCGGCGCCCATGAGCGCGTCGACGTAGTCGATCTCCGCCCCCGTCAGGTACGGAGCGCTGAACGGGTCGATGACGACGCGGACACCGTTCATCTCGATCTCGTTGTCGCCGTCCTGGGGTCCACGGTCGAACCCGAGCGCGTACTGGAACCCCGAGCAGCCGCCGCCCTGGATCGCGATGCGGAGGACGGAAACCTCGCCGTCCGGCTCTTCGGCCATGAGCGAGCGGATCTTCGACGCCGCGGACTCGGTGACGGTCACCATTGATTCTCAGTGTACCAACGCCGTCCCCGGTCAAACACCCCTCGACCTTGTGACACAGAAGCAGCAGAAAACGCAGGCAAGAACGCGCAGTTCGTGACAAGGCTCGGCGAAGGCCGGCCCGGTTAGTATGCGGGCGTGCCGCTGGCGGTCCTGGACGACTGGTTTCCCTTCCTCGTCTACGGCTTCTTCGCCTTGGCGATTCCGGCGTCGCTGATCGCGTTCTCGTTCCTGCTCGCCACCCGGCCGAAGACGAGCGCCCGTGCACGCGTCATCCCCTTCGAGTCGGGCGTCTCGACCGGCCCGCCGCGGAAGCAGCGGTTTACGATCAGCTTCTACCTGACGGCGATGCTCTTCATCGTCTTCGACATCGAGATCGTCTTCCTCTACCCGGTCGCGCTCTGGCTCGACGCGCTCGGGACGTTCGCGCTCGCCGAGTTCGGGTTCTTCATCGCGATCCTCGCCATCGCCTACGTCTACGTCTGGAAGAAGGGAGCGCTCGAATGGCGGACGTAGAGCGCAAGAAACGCCTGGTCGACTACGGGCTCCATTCCGAGCGCACGCTGATGCGCCGCAAGGGCCCCGGCGTCTTCGAGCAGGAGCTCGGCGACCTCGAGCGCCGCCTCGGCCTGACGACGGTCGAGAAGGCCGTCGCCTGGGCCCAGGGCCATTCGATCTGGCCGGACACGTTCGGCCTCGCCTGCTGCGCGATGGAGATGATCGCGATCGTCGGCTCGCGCTACGACGTCGCCCGCTTCGGGGCCGAGGTCTTCCGCTCCTCGCCGCGGCAGGCCGACCTCATGATCGTGTCGGGCCGCGTCTCCCACAAGATGGCGGGGCCGCTGCGCCAGATCTACGACCAGATGCTCGAGCCCAAGTGGGTGATCGCGATGGGCGCCTGCGCGAGCTCCGGCGGCATGTTCTCGAACTACGCCGTCCTCCAGGGCGTGGACAAGATCGTCGCCGTCGACATACACGTGCCCGGCTGCCCGCCCCGCCCCGAGGCACTCCTCGAGGGCATCGTCCGGCTCCAGGAGAAGATCCTCGCCGGCGTCCCGCCGGCGTACGAGATCCGGGAAGTGGCGTCATGAGCTGGGAGGACGTGCCGGGCTTCATCGAGACGCGCGAGGATCGCGGAGAGGTCACCGTCGTCGTGGAGACCGCGAAGCTGCGCGAGGCAGCGACGTACCTGCGTGACGAGCGCGGCTTCAACTTCCTCTCGGACATCGCCGCCACCGACTACCTCGGCTGGAACGAGCGCACGGTCGCCGGCTACTGGGGGCATCGGAGCGGACGCGACATCAATCTGCCCGGCTCGTGGGGGCTCGCACGGAAGCCCGCGCCGAAGGAGAACCGATTCTCGCTCTCCTACCAGCTGCTCGTCCTCGTCTCGGGAGCCCGGGAGGCGCCGCGGCTTCGGCTCCAGGCCTGGTGCGACGACGGCGAGCCGGTTCCGAGCGTCGTCTCGATCTGGCCGACCGCCGACTGGCACGAGCGCGAGGCGTTCGACCTGATGGGAATCGTCTTCGAAGGCCACCCGAGCCTGAAGCGGATCCTCATGGACGACGACTGGGAGGGCCACCCCCTCCGCAAGGACTACCCGATCGGCGGCGAGCCGGTCCGCTTTTCGGGCGCCGAATGACCGTCGCGGCAGGCAGGCAGGCTCCGATCTACCAGGGCACGCGGATCCCGGGGCCGATCCCGACCGTCCTCCAGGTCGATCCGGCCGTACGCGAGGACGGCGACATCCTCGAGGTCAACTTCGGGCCCAACCACCCGTCGACCCACGGTGTCCTGCGTCTGATCGTCGAGCTGAACGGCGAGCGGGTCGAGGGGGTGGAGGCGGTGATCGGCTACCTCCACACCGGCTTCGAGAAGAACATGGAGCAGAAGACCTGGTGGAAGGCGATCACCTATCCCGAGCGCATCGACTACCTCTCCTTCCAGATCAACGAGCTCGCCTTCGTGCTCGCGATCGAGAAGCTGCTCGGCGTCCAGCCTCCTCCGAAGGCGACCTGGATGCGCACGCTCCTCTGCGAGCTCAGCCGGATCCACTCCCACCTGATCTGGCTCGGCACCGGCGCGCTCGAGCTCGGGGCGATCTCGCTCCTCTGGTACTGCTTCCGCGAGCGCGACGCGGTGCTCGACCTCTTCGAGCTCGTAACCGGCGTGCGGATGCACACGCGCTACTTCCAGGCCGGCGGGCTCGCGGAGGACATCCCGGCCGGCTTCTTCACCGAGTGCCGGAAGTTCGCGGACATGTTCCCCGCGCGCGTCGACGAGTACGAGGCGCTCCTCGACCGCCAGGCGATCTGGCTCGAGCGAACGAAAGGCATCGGCCTCCTCTCCGCGGAGGACGCGATCGCCCTCGGCCAGTCGGGGCCGGTGCTGCGCGCGTCGGGCATCGACTGGGACCTGCGGAAGACGCAGCCCTACCTCGCCTACGACCAGATCGACTTCGACATACCCGTCTATACGAACGGCGACGTCTACGACCGCTACAAGGTGCGCATGGACGAGATGCGCCAGTCGACGCGCATCGTCCAGCAGTGCCTCGACGGCATGCCCGAAGGGCCGTGGATCGTGGACGACCGCAAGATCGTCCTGCCACCGCGCCACGAGCTGCACACGTCGATGGAGAGCCTCATCCACCACTTCAAGCTCGTGACCGAGGGCTACCGGGTTCCGGCCGGCGAGGTCTACGTGGGCGTCGAGTCGGCCCGCGGGGAGCTCGGGTGCTACGTCGTCTCCGACGGAGGGCCGAAGCCGTGGCGGGTGAAGTTCCGCGCCCCGTCGTTCGTCGCCCTCGAGGCGACCGCGACCACGGTCCGCGACGGCCTCGTCGCCGACTTGATCGCCATCCTCGGCTCCCTCGACACGGTCATGGGGGACTGCGACCGCTGATGTCGAGCGCCCTCTACGACGAGATCCAGACGATCGCGGCGCGATATCCGCAGCGCCTCTCGGCAGTGATGCCCGCCCTGCGCCTCGCGCAGGAGCGCTACGGCTGGCTTCCTCCGGATGCGCTCCGCGAGGTGGCGGAGGCGCTCGACGTGACGCCCGCCTATTGCAGAGCGGTTGCCAGCTTCTACGACATGTTCCATCTCGAGCCCGTCGGCCGGCACATGATCGAGGTCTGCACGAACGTCTCGTGCGCCCTGGTCGGCGCCCAGCAGGTACTCGAGGGCTTCGAGAGCGAGCTCGGGATCCACGCGGGCGAGACGAGCGAGGACGGCGAGTTCACCCTGCGCACGATCGAGTGCGCGGGCGGCTGTGGCTGGGGCACGGTCGTCTCCGTCGACCACCGCTATCGCGAGCCGGTGCGCCCCGAGGACGTCACTGCGATCGTCGAGGAGCTGCGCGGTGGCGAGTAACGAGGCGAGAACGGAGCTCCTCTTCGCCGATGCGGAGGGCCGCGATCTCACGAAACTCGCCGAGTACGAGCAGGTGGGCGGCTACGCCTCGCTCAGAAAGGCGCTCGGCATGGAGCGCGCCGCGGTCCTCGAGGAGCTTCTCGCCGCGAACGTGCGCGGGCGCGGCGGCGCCGGCTTCCCGATGGGACGGAAGGCGAGCTTCCTCCCGAAGCCGGGCGAGACTCCAAATCCGATCTATCTCGTCGCCAACGCCGACGAGTCGGAGCCCGGGACGTTCAAGGACCGCGAGATCCTCGCGCGCCTGCCCCACATGTTCGTCGAGGGAGTCGTGATCGCCTCGTACGTGATCGGGGCGAACGCCGCCTTCATCTATCTGCGCGGCGAGTACCTGACCGAGTTCGAGATCATGCGCGACGCCCTCGAGGAGGCGCGCGCGGCGGGCCTCGTCGGCACCGACGTGCTCGGGTCGGGCTGGGATCTGACGATCGTCGTCCACCGCGGCGCCGGCGCCTACATCTGCGGCGAGGAGACCGCGCTGCTCGAGTCGCTCGAGGGCAAGCGCGGCCAGCCGCGCTCGAAGCCGCCGTTCCCCGCAATCTCGGGCGTCTACGCGTCACCGACGCTGATCAACAACGTCGAGACGCTCGCCACGGTCCCCAAGATCGTCGAGCTCGGCGGAGCGAAGTACGCGAAGTTCGGGGTCGAGAACTCGGCTGGCACCCGCGTCTTCTCGCTCTCGGGGAACGTCGTGAACGGCGGCAACTACGAGGTCGAGCTCGGTACGAACCTGCGGGAGCTCGTCTACGACATCGGGGGCGGCATCCCCGATGGACGAGCCCTGAAGGCGATCATCCCGGGTGGATCGTCTGTGCCCGTCCTGACCGCCGACGAGGTCGACACGCGGCTCGACTTCGACTCGATGGCGGAGCGTGGCACGATGCTCGGCTCCGGCGCGGTGATCGTGATGGACGACCGCTGCTGCATGGTGCAGCTCGGCCTGCGCGTGGCGCAGTTCTACATGCACGAATCGTGCGGCAAGTGCACCCCGTGCCGCGAGGGGACGCGCTGGATGGTGTCGATCCTGCGCAAGATCGAGGACGGCGAGGCCTCGCAGGGCGAGCTCGACCTCCTCCTCAGCGTCTGCGACCGAATCCTCGGCAACTGCCTGTGCCCGCTCGGCGACGCGGCGGCGATGCCGGTGGCGAGCTACGTCGCCAAGTTCCGGAGCGAGTTCCAGCAGCACATCGACGAGGGCGGCTGTCCCTTCCACGGGGAGTCGACGCTCGACCGGGTGCTGGCGCCCGTCGACCAGCACCACGCCCTGATTCGCAGCGAGATCGAGGTCCCGGCGTGACCCGAATCTCGTTCCCCGCCCCGGGGCCACCCCGAGCCACCACCCGCGCCGAGCGTATCGCTCCCGAGCGCGCAGATGGCGCGCCGTTTGGAAAGGAAGGGCGCCGGTGAGCACGGCCGAGCTCGTCACGGTCACCGTCGACGGCCGGGAGCTCCAGGTCCCGAAAGGCCAGGGGATGATCGAGACCGCGCTCGAGGCCGGGATCGAGATCCCGGTCTTCTGCTACGAGCCGCGCCTCGGCGCTCCGCTCGGAGCCTGCCGCATGTGCCTCTGCGAGGTCGAGGGAATGCCCAAGCTCCAGGCTGCCTGCACCCTCACCGCGCAGGACGGCCTCGTCCTCTCGACCGCCCAGACGAGCGCGAAGGCCGCGGAGGGCCAGAACGCCATCCTCGAGTTCACGCTCGTGAACCACCCGCTCGACTGCCCCGACTGCGACAAGGGCGGCGAGTGCCCCCTGCAGGATCTCACCTTCCGCTGGGGCCCAGGATCGACCCGGATGGTCTTCCCGAAGCGCACCTTCGACAAGCCCATCCCGATCTCGCCCCTGATCGGCCTCGACCGGGAGCGGTGCATTCTCTGCTACCGCTGCACGCGCTTTTCGGAGAACGTCGCGGAGGACGGCCAGCTCGTCGCGATGGAGCGCGGCGCGAACTCGATCATCGCCACGTTCGAGGACGAGCCGTACCGCGCGCACTTCTCCGGCAATGTCGTCGAGCTCTGCCCGGTCGGAGCGCTGACCTCGACGACGTACCGCTTCCGCGCGCGTCCCTGGGAGATCCAGAACGTCCCCACGGTCTGCGGGCTCTGCCCGGTCGGCTGCAACACCTGGGCGACGACCCGCGAGGGCAAGGTGGCGCGGATCCTCTCGCGCAACCATCCCGAGGTGGACGAGGGCTGGCTCTGCGACAAGGGCCGCTTTTCGTACTCCCACCTGCGCGCGGACGACCGCATCACGCGCGCGCGGAAGCGGGTGCGGCGCCGGGGCTTCGAGCCGGTCGACTCGGAGGAAGCGCTCGCCGAGGCAGAGCGCGGCCTCCGTGAAGCGGGCGGCCCCGTCGTCGTCGCCTTCTCGGGCGGCGAGACCGTCGAGCAGGCGGGCGCGATCGCCAGGCTCGTCCGCGAAGGTCTTGGCGGCGGCACGGCACTCCTGCCGGACTCGTTCCACCCGGGGCTCGACCGCTTCCGGGCGCCGATCTCCGCGATTCGGGAGGCCAGCGTCTGCCTCGTGTTCGGGGACGAGCCCGTCGTCGAGCGCGCGCCGGTGCTCGACCTCTGGCTCCGGGCCGCGCGGCGCGGCGGTGCCGAGGTGATCACCCTCAACCCGGCCGGCAGCGTCGCGCTCCGGCCCGGGAGCGCCGCCTGGGCCGCCGCGGAGCTTCGCGCAGCGAGCCCGGCGTCCGAGCTCGCGGACGTGAAGCGGAGCCTCGACGAGGCGGAGCGCGTCGCGATCGTCTGGTCGGAGGACGATGAGACCGGCGGGGCCCACGCCCTCGCGCTCGCAGAGGCCCTCGGAGGCAAGGCCTCCCTCTACCACGTCCCGCGCACCCCGAATGGGCGAGGAGTCGCCGAGGCGTGGGGAGATCCAGGCGAGGTGCCCGAAGGCGAGATCGGCGCGCTCATCGTCTCGGGCGACGAGGCGGCGGCCGATCCCCGGCTGCGCGAGGTCGCCGAGCGCGCGCGCTTCGTGCTCTCGACGGCCATGTTCGAGTCCGAGGCGACGCTCTGGTCGCACCTCGTCGTGCCGGGGACGAGCTACCTGGAGCGCGACGGCACGACCGTCAACCTGGAGGGCAGGCGACAGCGGCAGCGCCGCACCGTCGCTCCCCCGAACGACGACGAGCTGGTCTTCTTCGCCCACCTCGCGCGCCGTTTCGGCGTCGACGTCGATCCCTGGCCGGGGCTGCTTCCGGAGGACCATGCCGCCCTTCCCGAGCGGGCGGAGGGGGGCGAGCCGGCAGCCGCGCCCGCAACTCCTGCTCCGATCGGCTCTGCCCCGGGCCTCGCGCTCGTCCGTTATCGCAGCCTCTTCAGCGGCGCGGCGGTCGAGCGGGTTGACCAGCTCCAGTTCCAGCGCCCGCCCGAGGAGATCGAGCTCTCGCATGCCGACGCGACCTCCAGGGGAATCGCCGCGGGCGAGACGGTGACAGTCAGCTCGAACGGCACCAGCCGAGCCCTGCGCGCCCGAGTGAACAGAAGGCTTCGCGAGGGCGTGGTTCGCATCGCCGCAGAGCATGCCGAAGGGCTGGACGACCAGGTTTCCCTTGCCCGAATGTCCGACGAAGCCGGACAGTCGTGAATCAACTGAATCAGCCCTGGTGGATCGACCTGATCAAGGCGCTCGTGATCGTCAACCTCGTGATGGGCGCCTTCGCGTACTCGACCTGGCTCGAGCGCAAGCTGCTCGGCCGCATGCAGCTTCGCTACGGGCCCAACCGCGCCGGGCCCTTCGGCCTGCTTCAGCCGATCGCCGACCTCGTCAAGCTCCTGCGCAAGGAGAGCTTCTTCCCGGCGAGCGCCGTCGACCTCCTCTACATCGCCGCGCCCGCGGTGGCGGGCTTCACGGCGATCGCCGCCTTCAGCGTCATCCCGTGGGGGCCCGTCTGGCACATCGGTGACTACGACGTGACGGGCTGGGTCGCGAACGTCTCGATCGGGCTCCTCCTCATCTTCGCCCTCGGAGCGATCGGGGTCTACGCGTTTCTCGTCGGCGGCTGGGCGAGCGAGTCGAAGTACTCGTTGCTCGGCTCGATGCGCACGGCGGCGCAGCTCGTCTCCTACGAAGTCTCGCTCGCCCTCTCCGTGCTCGGGGTCGTGATCATGGGTCAGTCGCTCTCGCTCGTCGAGATCGCCGAGAAGCAGCAGGAGACGGTCTGGTTCGCCGGGCCGCAGTTCGTCGGGCTCCTCTGCTTCTTCGTGGCCGGCATCGCCGAGACGAACCGGCCCCCGTTCGACCTGCCCGAGGCCGAGCAGGAGCTCGTCGCCGGCTACCACACCGAGTACAGCGGCATGCGCTTCGGGCTCTACTCGACGGCCGAGTACATCAACATGATTACGCTTTCCGGCCTGGCGGTAACGCTCTTCTTCGGAGGCTGGGGCGGGCCATTCCTGCCCGGACCGATCTGGTTCCTGATCAAGCTCGGCGCCTTCCTCTTCGTCTTCATCTGGATGCGTGCGACACTCCCGCGCCTGCGCTACGACCAGCTCATGCGCTTCGGCTGGAAAGTGCTCCTGCCGGTCGCGACGGTCAACGCCCTCGTCACCGCGATCCTCGTGGCCCTCGTATGAGCCCCCAGCCCTATGACAGCCTGAAGGGCTTCGCCGTCACGTTTCGGCAGATCTTCAAGAAGCCGATCACCCAGCAGTACCCGGAGTACAAGCGGCCCGTCTACCCGCGTTTCCGGGGACGGCACAGGCTCTGGCGTCACGAGAACGGGCTCGAGAAGTGCGTCGGCTGCTCCCTCTGCGCCGCCGCCTGCCCGGCGGACTGCATCCGCGTCGTGGCCGCCGAGAACACCGCCGACAACCGCGTCTCGCCCGGCGAGCGCTACGCGCGGATCTACGAGATCAACCTCTCGCGCTGCATCTTCTGCGGCTACTGCGAGCTCGCCTGCCCCTTCGACGCGATCACCCTCGAGGCGGAGTACGAGCTCTCCGAGTACTCCCGCGACGACCTCATCTACACGAAGGACATGCTGCTCGCCCCGCCCGTGAAGCGCATGCCCGTCGCCGACCGCGATTTCTACGACACGCCTGTGCCGGTCTGGAAGTCGGACTCGTAATGGACGCCGGCAACATCCTCGTCTGGATCGTCTGGGTGGTCGCCGCCCTCGCGCTCCTCACCTCCGGGATCGCGGTCGTCCTCTTCTCGAACCCGTTCTACAGCGCCCTCGCGCTGATCGGGAACCTCGCCTCGCTCGCCGTCCTCTACCTGCTCCTGGCCGCAGAGTTCGTGGCGGCCGCGCAGGTGCTCGTGTACGCGGGCGCCGTCGTCGTCATGTTCCTCTTCGTGATCGCCTACCTCGGCGGGAGGGCGGATGCTCCCTGGGCCGGCAGGCCGACCGTGCAGTCGCTCATCGCCATCCTCGCGGCCGCGGCGATCGCAGTCGAGGTCGTCGTCGTGATCGCGCTCAAGGCGGGCGACCAGCTCTCGAGCGCCGCCGAGCTCGAGGCCGGCTTCGGGTCCCCGTCCAGAATAGGACGCCTCTTTCTGGGCGACCACCTGCTCGCCTTCGAGGTGACGTCGATCGTCCTCCTCGTCGCAGCGGTCGGCGGGGTCATCCTCGGCAGCGCCATTCCGAAGGAGTCGAGGAGCTAAGTGCGCCATCCAGCAACACACGCCTGCTTCTCGGGGCAGCATCACCGGAAGGGGCACTGATGGACGGGCCCGGCGTCGCCGCCTACCTGATCATCTCCGTGATCCTCTTCGCGACGGGTGCCTTCGGCGTCCTCATCCGCCGCAGCCCCCTGATCGTCCTGCTCGCGCTCGAGATCATGCTGAACGCGGGCAACCTCGCCCTGATCGCGTTCGCGCGCCAGAGCGGCACGGGGTCCGGTCAGATCTTCGCGCTCACGGTGATGGTCGTGGCCGCGGCGGAGGCGGTCGTCGGCCTCGGGCTCATCGTCGCGATCTCGCGCAGGCGCGTCGATCTCGACGTCGACAAGCTCACCACCCTGCGCGGATGATCGCCGCCGCCTGGATCGCGCTGTTCTCACCCGGGGCTGCGGTCGTCGCGATCGCGCTCGCGGGCAACCGGATCCCGCGCTTCTGGGCCGGCGTCGTCGCCGCGGGCTCGGCGCTCGTCTCGCTCGTCTGCTCGGCGATCGCCTTCGTCGTGCTCCTCGGCGAGAACCCGGAGGAGCGCACGCACTTCTCGACCCTCTGGACCTGGCTCTCGGCGGGGCGCTTCGAGGTCGGCGCGCAGATCGTCGTCGATCCGCTCTCCGTCTTCATGATGCTCGTCGTCTCCGGGGTCGGCTTCCTCATCCTCGCCTACGCGATCGGCTACATGGAGGGGGACGAGGAGGAGCGGCGCTACCACGCCTACAAGGCGCTCTTCGTCTTCTCGATGCTCCTGCTCGTGCAGGCCGGGAACCTGCTCCTCTTGCTCGCCGGCTGGGGCCTCGTCGGGCTCTCCTCCTACCTTTTGATCAACTTCTGGCACTTTCGCGCGAGCGCGGTCACCGCCGGCAAGAAGGCCTTCATCATGAACGCCTTCGGCGATGCGACCTTCGTGCTCGCCCTCTTCCTCCTGATCCAGCGCACGGGCTCCGTCGACTTCCGCGCCGTCTTCCGGGACGACGTCGTCCCGCATGGAAGCACGGTTGCCGTCATCGTCGCCCTCGGCCTGCTCGGCGGGGCCGTGGCCAAGTCGGCGCAGGTGCCGCTCCACACCTGGCTTCCGGACGCGATGGAGGGCCCGACGCCGGTGTCCGCCCTCATCCACGCGGCGACGATGGTGACGGCGGGCGTCTACCTGATCGTCCGCACCCACGTCCTCTTCGAGCTCGCGCCGGCGATCCAGGACCTGGCCGGGATCCTCGGCGGGATCACGATCCTCCTCGCCGGGCTCGTCGCGCTCGTCCAAACCGACATCAAGCGCGTGATCGCCTACTCGACGATGAGCCAGATCGGCTACATGTTCGTCGGCGTCGGCCTCGGCGCCTACGGCTCCGGCCTCTTCCACCTGATGACGCACGCCTTCTTCAAGGCGCTCCTCTTCATGGCGGCCGGCATCGTCATCCACGCGCTCTCCGACGAGCAGGACATCCGCCGCATGGGCGGCCTCGGGCGCAGACTGCCGCTCACCTACCGGGCGTTCGTCGTCGGCGCGCTCGCCCTCGCGGCGATCCCGCCCTTCGCAGGCTTCTTCTCCAAGGACGCGATCCTTGGCGGCGCTGCCAACGCCGGGACGCTCGGCTGGATCCTCTGGTCGGCGGGTGCGATCGGCGCCTTCCTGACCGCGCTCTACACCTTCCGACTTCTCTTCATCGTCTTCTGGGGGGATACGCATCCGCGTCTAGAGTCACGCGAGCACCTGCACCTGCGGCGCTTCGAGGGCGGCATCGCGATGGCCTGGCCCGTGGCGGTGCTCGCCGTCCTGTCGATCGTCGGCGGTTGGCTCCAGGTGCCCTGGGGATGGAAGGCGGTCGACGACTGGATCGGCCCGGTGGCCGAGTCGGCGGAGGAGGCGACCGGCGTCACGTTCACCTTCTCCGTCGTCGCCTCGACGCTGCTCGCGCTCGCCGGCATCTGGGTCGCCTGGCGGCTCTACGGGAAGCCGAGCCGGGTTCCCGAGCGCGCGCGGCGCCGCTGGCCCCGAACGGCGCGCACCCTCGAGCACAAGTTCTGGTTCGACGAGGCCTACGACCGCGTCTTCTACGACCCCGCCGACCGGAGCGCTCTCGTCGCCGCTCGCTACGTCGAGGAGCCTCTGTTCCTCGGCTCGATCGGAGGGCTCGCCGCGGGCGTCCGCTCGGCCTCGCGGCGGCTCTCGGCGGTCCAGTCGGGCTTCGTGCGCGAGTACGCCCTCGCCCTCGCGGCCGGGCTCGCCGTCCTCGCCGTCGTCTTCATCCTCGTCACCTAAGTGCCCCATCCAGCAATACACGCCTGCTTCTCGCCCGCGATCACGCGGCGCGCTGCTTCGTCCTCGGTCGCCCCGGTAATGGCTATTACCGGGACTCCCTCCGTCCTTGCAGCGCTTGGTGCTCGCGACCGAGAAGCGGGGCAGCATCACTGGAAGAGGCACTAGTGCTCACCACGATCCTCATCTTCCTCCCGATCGCCGGCGCCTTCTGGGTCTGGCTCACACCGTGGCCGACGCAGCGCGCGGCCGGCGGCTCGGCGCTCCTCGTCGCGCTCGCGGAGCTCGCGCTCTGGGTCGGGACGGCGTTCAACTTCGACTTCGACCGAAACGGGCTCCAGCTCGAGGCGACCCAGTCCTGGTTCTCCGACCTCGGCGTCTCCTACCGGGTCGGCCTCTTCGACTTCTCGCTCTGGCTCGTCGGGCTGACCGTCGTCGTCTCGACCGCGGCGATCGCGTACGGCTTCTGGGTCGGACGCGAGCGCTCGGGCGCCTACCTCGGCGCACTCCTCTTCCTCGAGGGCGCGACGGTCGGAGTCTTCTGCGCCCAGGACCTGCTTCTCTTCTACGTCTTCTGGGAAGCGATGATGATCCCGCTCTACGTCCTGATCGGCGTCTGGGGCGGGCCCGGACGGATGGGCGCGACGATCAAGTTCGTCGTCTACACGCTCGCGGGGTCCCTCCTCATGCTCGTCGCCGTGATCGCCTTCGGGCTTTCGGCGGGCACCTTCGACATGGCCGCGCTCGGCGAGAACGGGAGCGTCTGGCTCTTCCTCGGCTTCGCAGCCGCCTTCGCCGTCAAGGCGCCGCTCTGGCCGTTCCACGGCTGGCTCCCAGACGCCTACAGGGAGTCGCCGGCGGAGGTGTCGGCGATCCTCTCGGGCGTCATCTCGAAGGCGGCCACGTACGGCTTCCTGCGCATCGCGCTGCCGTTCTTCCCTGGTGTCGTCGCAGACTGGCGCACGCCGGTGCTCGTCCTCGCCTCGATCGGGCTCGTCTACGGCTCGCTGCTCGCGTTCCGGGCCCCGGACATCCGCGGCGTCGTCGCCTACTCGAGCCTCGCCCAGATGAACCTGATCGTGATCGGCCTCTTCGCCGTCAACGACTCGGGGCTCTCGGGCGCGCTCCTCCAGATGATCACCCACGGCCTCATCTCGGCGGCGCTCTTCCTCCTGGCGGGCGCGGTCGAGCGGCGCGCCGCCACCGGCGACCTCGGGCGTCTCGGCGGGATGGCCCGCGGCCGCCCCGCGCTCGCCACCGTTCTCATCACGACGGGGGTGATCGGGCTCGCGGTGCCCGGTTCGAGCGCCTTCGCGGGCGAGTTCCTGATCCTGAACGGGATCTTCACGCGCGGGTGGGGCTGGGCGGTCGCGGGCGCCGTCGCGATCGTGCTCGCGGCCATGTACATGCTCCGCCTCATCTCGGCCGTTCTCCATCGCGACCCCGGGCCATCGGTCACCGAGACGGCGCTCGACCTCCGCCCGGCCGAGCTGTCCGTGATCGTCCCGCTCGTCGCCATCCTGCTCGCGCTCTCGTTCTGGCCCGCGGCGATCACCGACCACTCGTTCGGCAAGCAGCCCACAGCGACGGTCGGCGGCCGGTTCGAGACGGTCGTCCACGCGGAGGCCGCGCCGTGACGAAGTTCCAGACGCCCACGATCGACTGGGCCGCGCTCTCGCCCGAGCTCGTCCTGCTCGGAGGCGCCGCGCTCTGCCTCCTCGTGCCGCTCTTCCTCCCGCACGGCTGGCGTAGGTACTTCTGCGCCTTCGTCGCCGCAGCCTGCTTCGTCGGCGCAGGCGCGGCCGCGGCGATCCTCTACCACCTCGACGACACCGGAATCGGCATCGTCTCGAATGCGATCCGCCGCGACCGCCTCGCCGAGCTCGGTCAGATCCTCGTCGTCGGCTCGGGCTTCCTCACGGTCGGCGTCTCCTGGGCCTACGTGCTGCGTGAGCGGGTCGGCGAGTACTACGCCCTCCTCCTGACAGCCGCGGCCGGGATGTGCTTCTTCGTCGCCGCCCAGAACCTGATGACGATGTTCCTCGGGCTCGAGTGGTTCTCGATCTCGCTCTACGTCCTCTGCGCGCTCGCGATCGAGGAGCTCGTCTCACTCGAGGCGGGGCTCAAGTACCTGATCGTGGGGAGCTTCGGCTCGGCGATCCTCCTGTTCGGAAGCGCCTTCGTCTACGGAGCGACCGGCTCGATCGGCTTCGAGGAGATCGCCGCCGCGGCGCCCGGCGACGAGCACCTCTTCCTCGTCACGGGACTCGCCATGATCATCGTCGGCCTCGGCTTCAAGGCCTCCGCCGCTCCGTTCCACATGTGGACGCCCGACGTCTACCAAGGCGCGCCGACGCCGGTGACGGCCTTCATGTCCGCCGCCACGAAGGTGGCCGCGCTCGTCCTCACGATGCGCATCCTCGTGACCGCGTTCCCCTCGGAGGAAGAGCTCTGGACGATCGCGCTCGCAGTGATCGTGTGCGTCTCGCTCGTGTGGGGAAACGTCGCCGCGCTCGTCCAGACGGACGTCAAGCGGATGCTCGCCTACTCGAGCGTCTCGCATGCCGGCTTCCTCCTCATGCCGGTTGCCGTCGGAAGCCCGCTCGGCGGCCGCGCCCTCATGTACTACCTGATCGCCTACGCGGCGATGAGCATCGGCTCGTTCGCGGTCGTCGCCGCCCGCGAGCGCGAGCTTGCCCGGCCCGTGACGTTCGAGGGCATGGCGGGCCTGGGCTGGGAGCGGCCCGGCCTCGGCGCGGCCATGACCCTCTTCATGTTCGGGTTCATCGGCCTGCCGCCTGCCGGCCTCTTCATCGGGAAGTTCTACGCGTTCTCGGCGGCGGTCGACCGCGGGTGGGCGTGGCTCGCGATCGTGGGCGCCGTCGCGACCGCGGTCTCGATCTACTACTACCTCGGCATCGTCCGCGCGATGTACTTCCAGCCCGGCGAGGTGAGAGTGGCGCCGGCGGGTGGCTCGCCGCCGCGTGACGTCCCGCTCGGCGGCGCCGTCCTCCTGGCCGTCGTCGTGACGATCGGGAGCTTCATCGCCGCGCAGCCCCTCCTCGACATCGCGAACGACGCGGTCGCCTTCCTCCCCTTCCCGCACTGATGGCGAGACATGTCGTTGTCCTGGGCGGAGGCGTGAGCGGCGAGGCCTTCGTCGCCGCCCTTCGCCGCCTGGACACCGACGTCCGCATCACGCTCGTCGAGTCGGAGCTCGTGGGCGGCGAGTGCTCCTACTGGGCGTGCATTCCCTCGAAGACGCTTCTCAGACCGGTCGAGCTCGCCCACCGGGCGGAGGGGGCGCATGGGCTCGAGGCCACGCTCGATCCGGCCGGGATCTTCTGGTGGCGCGACCAGAACGCCGGCAAGGACGACACGAGCCAGGTCAAGTGGATCGAGGGGCTCGACGCGGAGGTCGCCCGCGGAACCGGCGTCGTGACCGAGCCCGGCAGGCTGCAGGTGGACGAGCGCGAGATCGCCTACGACGAGCTCGTGCTCGCGACGGGGTCGCTGCCGACGATGCCGCCCATCCAGGGCCTGGCTGAGGCGGAGACCTGGACGAGCCGCGAGGGAACGAGCGCGAGCGACGTTCCGGAGAGCCTCGTCGTCGTCGGCGGAGGCGCGGTCGGCTGCGAACTGGCGCAGTTCTACGCGCGCATCGGCACGCACGTCACCATCGTGCAGAGCGGCGACCACCTCCTGCCGCGCGTCGACCGCTCAGCCGGCGACCTGCTCGGTGAGGTCTTCGAAGGCGAGGGGATCCGGCTCTGCCTGGACGCCCGCGCGACGAAGGTCGAGGGCGGGCCCCGCTCCGGCTACCGCCTCGAGCTCGAAGGCCGGGAGCCGCTCGAGTCGAGCCACCTCATGATCGCAACGGGACGGCGACCGAACGTCGAGGGCTTCGGGCTCGAGCACCTCGGCCTCACGATTGGCCGGCAGGGAATCGAGGTCGACGAGCGGTGCTCGGCGGGCGAGCACGTCTGGGCGGTCGGCGACGTGACCGGCATCGCCCTCTTCACGCATCTGGGCAAGTACCAGGGCCGGATCGCGGCGGCGAACATCGCGGGCCAGACGAAGAGCGCCGACTACACCGCCGTGCCGGCCGCGATCTTCACCGACCCCCAGGTCGCGGCGGTCGGCGAGACCCAGGGCGACGGCATCGTCTCCGCGAGCTGGAGCATCGAGAAGGTCTCGCGCGCCTCGACCTTCCAGGATCCGAAGGCGCGCGGCTTCGTCAAGCTCTTCGCCGACCCGAAGCGGCGCGTCCTCGTAGGCGCCGTCGCGGTCGGTCCGGAGGCGGGGGAGTGGCTGGGGCAGCTCACGATCGCGATCCGGGCCCAGGTTCCGGTCGAGACCCTCCGCGACACGATCCAGCCGTTTCCGACCTTCTCCGAGACGATTCACTTCGCCGCCCGCGAACTCGACTTGTAGAGTCGGCAACGGCATGGCGCACGGCGAAGACCTCGTCGACACTCTCCGTCGGTTCAACCTGTTCGCGGACCTCGACCGGGCCCAGCTCGAAGCGATCGCCGACCCCGACCGCGAGCGCAGCTTCGCGGGCGGCGAGCGCATCCTGCGGCGGGGCATGAGCGGGAGCGGCTTCTACGTCATCCTGGAGGGCGAGGCCACGGTCAAGCTCGGCGACGAGGAGCTGAACCGGCTCCGACCGGGCGACTTCTTCGGAGAGATCTCGACGCTCCTGGAGGAGAAGCTGACCGCCGACGTGACCGCGGAATCGCCGATGCGGGTGCTCGAGATCCCCGGGCCGAAGCTCGAGGCCTTTCTCCTCAGCTACCCGAAGGTGATGCTGCGGATGCTGGTCACGGAGGCGCGGAGGCTCCAGGAAGTCCTGGCCTGGCGGTCGTAGTGCCCCCTGAGCGGCCGTTCCCCCCCGGCGAGTATCCCGTGCTGGTCGTCGGAAGCGGTCCCGGCGGGCTCCAGACCTCCTACGCCCTCTCCCGGCTCGGCATCGAGCACGCCGTCATCTCCCAGGACTCCTCGCCGGGCGGGATGTTCCAGAAGTGGCCGATCTACCAGCGGCTCCTCTCCTGGACGAAGCCCGACGCCCCGCACGAGCGCTCGAGCAGGGCGTACGAGTGGTACGACCACAACAGCCTGATCGCGGAGGAGCCCGAGCTCCGCGCGACCGTCGCATCCGAGATGGACCGCTCGCACATGGTGCCGTCGCGTGAGGAGATGGAGCGGGGCCTCGCAGCCTTCGCGAATCGGGGCGCCGTCCGGGTTCGCTACGGCTGCCGCTGGGAGTCGACCCGTCCCGAGGAGGAGGGCTACGTCCTCGTCACCTCGGACGGCGAGTACCGCTGCAGGGCCGTTGTCTTCGCGATCGGCGTCACGGAGCCCTGGAAGTCCCCGATCCCGGGCATCGAGGACGTCCCGCACTACGCGGAGACGCCGCCCGCCCGCGCGTTCGAGGGCAAGCGCGTTCTCGTGATCGGGAAGCGGAACTCCGGCTTCGAGCTCGCGGACGGGCTCGAGCCGTGGGCGCGCCAGATCTACCTCGTCTCCCCGCGGCCGGTCCAGACCAGCGTGATCGCGCTCTCGACCGTGCGCGTTCGTTACTACGAGCCGCTCGAGGACGCCTCCTGGGGAGGGGGCACGTTCGCCCTCGACGCGGCCGTCGAACGGATCGACCGCACGCCCGATGGCGGCTTCCGGCTCCACGCCCGCGGCACGACTCGACCGGGCGAGCTCGAGCTCGAGGCGGACGCTGCGATCGCGGCGACCGGCTTTCGAACGCCGCTCCAGGACCTGCACGACGTCCACGGGATCGCAACCGTGTCGGACGGCCGGATCCCGGCGCTCACCCCATACTGGGAGAGCACGACGCACCCTGGCATGTACTTCGCCGGAAATGCGATGCAGGGGGCGGCAGGCCTGCGCAAGAACGGTGTCGGAAGCGCCTCGGGGACGGTGAGCGGCTTTCGCTACAACGCGCGCCTTCTCGCCCGCAGGATCGCGCAGCGGCTCGGGACGCGGCCCGCATGGCGCGAGCTCGGGCGCGACGAGGTCGTCCCGTTTCTCCTCTCGGAGCTCCGCTCGGGCCCAGAGATCTGGACGCAGAAGGGCTATCTCGCCCGCGCCGTCTATCCCAACGGAACGACCGGCATCGTTCCGCTCGCATACTTCCTCGACCACTGCGAGCAGGGGTCGCTCGCCCTCACGATCGAGATGAACGCCGAGGGCGAGATCTACCCGGTCGCCTACGTGCGCGCCGGCGCGGAGATCGACGAGCGGGAGCTGCCGTCCCAGCACCTGAACGACTTCGGCGGCCCCGAGTACCGCCGCGCGCTGGAGGCTCTCGCCTGAGCCGTACGGCGGGCTGGGCAGCGGTCGTCTGCCTGCCGCTCGCCGGGCTCACCCTCCTGCTCGCCCACCCGAGCTACGACCTCACCTGGGAGAACCACCCCGCCCACTTCTGGCTCGTCGTGCTCGTCGGCGCGATCGCGTTCGCTCTCGGGTTCCTGCTCGCGGAGGCTGCCGCGAGACGCGCGGACGCGCGGCTCGTCCTCGTTGCGATGGCGTTCCTGGCCACGTCCGGCTTCCTCGTCCTCCATGCGTTCGCCACTCCGGGGGTGCTCCTCGCCGGGAAGAACGCGGGCTTCCAGGTCGCCTCGGCGATCGGGCTCTTCGAAGCCGGGCTGCTCATGGCCACCTCGGCGGTCCGCTTCCATCCGGAGACCGCGGCGCTCATCGTCCGCTACCGCGGAATCCTCTACCTGCTCCTCGCCCTCCACATGGGAGCCTGGGCCGCCGTCTCGCTGACCACGCTTCCTCCGCTCGACGACCCGGTCACGCCGGAGGACACGCGCTGGCCGCTCGCCGCGCTCGCGTTTGCCGGCCTCCTTGCGTATGCCTTCGGCGCCTGGCGCTACGGCCGGCTCTACCGGCAGCGCCCGCGCCCGCTCCCGCTGGCCGTCCTGATCGCCCTCATCCTCCTGACCGAGGCGATGTTCACCGTCGCCTTCGCGCGCAACTGGCGAACGACCTGGTGGGAATGGCACCTGCTCATGCTGTCCGCGTTTGTCCTCGTCGCGCTTGCCGCGCGGCGCGAGTGGCGGCTCGAGGGCTCGTCGGCCGAGATCTTCAGCGACATCTACGAGGAGCAGACACGCGGCCACCTCGAGGAAGTGAGCGTCCTCTTCGCCGATCTCCAGGGCTACACCGCCTACGCCGAGCGGACGCCGGAGCCTGAGGTCAAGGCGATGCTGGACACATACTTTCCCGCCGCGGCGCCCGCCCTCCAGGCGCACGACGGCGAGATCTACTCGACGATCGGCGACGCCTTCATGGTCGTATTCCGCGGGCCGGGCCACGAGCTCCGCGCCGCCCGGACCGGGCTCGAGTTCCAGCGGGAGATGAGCCGCATCGCCGGCGAGCACCCCGGCTGGCCTCGCTTTCGCGCCGGCATCAACTCGGGCGAAGCTGTCCTCGGCGTGGTCGACGCCCCAGGCAGTCGCGGCTACACGGCGACCGGCGACACCGTCAACGTCGCGTCGCGCCTCGAAGGACATGCTCGCGCGGGCGAGGTCGTCGTCTCCGAGCCGACTCACGCGGGTCTTCGTGGCCGCGCGCGGGCCGAGGAGCTCGAGCCGCTCAGCGTGAAAGGGAAGAGGGCGCCCGTGCGTGCGTTCGTCCTCCACGATCTCGACGCCTGAGAGCCTCCCTGGACGGTACGAGCGCGATCACGGCCTGGAGGACGAGCACGACGAAGCAGAAGCCGAGAACACCGCTCGCGCCGGACGGGATCGAGCCGGTTGCAAGGGACGGTTCCCGCATGGCGGCGCCGATCACGATCCCGCCGACGAGGACGGCGGAGAGCGCCGCCTGGAGGCGTCCGAGAGCATCCATTCGCCCGCCGTTGACGGTGTCCACGACGCGCCCGAAGCAGACGAGCCCGGCGGCGGCCGTGACGGGAACGCCCACGACGAGGAGGTAGAAGGAAGCCGAGGCGAAGCCGAGCCCGTCGGAGACGGCGGTGGCGAGAATGAGCACCGCGGCCAGCTCGACGGCCATGGCGGAGGCGCCCGTTCGCGACTGCCACATGTTTCCCAGGTTCGCGCCTGCGGCAGACAGTCCTGCGTTACGCTCGATTCAGCGACCCCGGAGGATAGAGATGGCAAACGGTTCCCTGACCTGGCTCGGACACGCGACCTTCAGGCTCGACAGCCCCGGCGGCAAGCGCATCTACGTCGACCCGTGGCTCGGGAACCCGAAGTGTCCAGATGACGAGAAGGAGCCCGAGCGGGTCGATCTGATCGCGCTCACCCACGGGCACAGCGACCACGTCGGCGAGACCGTCGAGCTCGCGAAGAAGTTCGGCTGCCCGGTCATCGCCCAGATCGAGCTCCGGGATTGGCTCGGAAAGCAGGGCGCCCCCGAGCACCCGGAGGTCGCCGAGGGGCCGAACAAGGGCGGAACCGTCGAGGCCGACGGGATCCGGATCACCATGACCGACGCGAAGCACTCGAGCAGCTGCCCGGACGGGACGTACGCCGGCGAAGCGGCGGGCCTCGTGATCGAGCTCGAGGACGGCAAGAAGGTCTACTTCGCCGGCGACACGTGCGTCTTCTCCGGCATGGAGCTGATCGGGCGCATCTACGAGCCCGACCTGGCGGTGCTCCCGATCGGCGACCACTTCACGATGGGGCCGAAGGAGGCCTCCGTGGCGCTCGAGCTGCTCGGCACGAAGCGCTGTTTCCCGTGCCACTGGGGCACCTTCTCGCTCCTCCGAGGGACTCCCGAGGAGCTCGAGCAGCTCGCTCAGGGCGTCGAGATCGTGAAGGCGGAGCCTGGAGACTCGGTGGAGCTGTGAGGGAGCGCTGGTTCGGGGCCACCGGTCGGCGAGTGCCGGAGGTGGCCGTCGCGGGGGAGGACGACATTCCCCTCGAGGGCGCCCTCGTCCTCGAGGACGTCGTCGACGTGCGACGGCTCGAGCAGGCGCACGAGCAGGGCATCCCGGTCGTCGTGCGCGCTGCCGACGCCGACGCCGTCCGCGCTGCGCTCGAGCGCCCCGAGGTCGCATGCGTGCTCGTCCCGCCCGAGCGACGGGAGCTCCGCGACTTGGACTTCAGACGCCTGAAGTATGGCTAGGCCTTCCACCTACTCGATCGTCGCCTGCGATCTCCAGGCGGGCGAGTGGGGGGTCGCGGTGCAGTCTCGGTTCCTCGCGGTCGGGGCGGGCGTCCCGGCGGCGGAGCCGCATGTCGGCGCGCTCGCCACGCAGGCGCTCGCCAACATGCGCTACGGACCGGAGGGCCTCGCGCTCCTGCGCGAGGGGCTCTCGGCGGAGGAGGTCGTTCGCCGCCTGACCGACGCGGACGCGGGCCGCGACGACCGCCAGCTCGGCGTCGTCGACGCACGTGGAGGCGCCGCCTCCTACACGGGCTCCGCGTGCCACGACTGGGCCGGCGGAATCACGGGGGAGGGCTACGCCGCCCAGGGGAACATCCTCGTCTCGGAGGAGACCGTGACAGCCCTCGGGCGCACGTTCGAGGCGACTGCGGGCCGACCGCTCGCCGAGCGCCTGCTCGAAGCGCTGGCCGTCGCCCAGGCGGCGGGAGGCGATCGCCGCGGCCAGCAGGCCGCAGCGCTCCTCGTCGTCCGCAAGGACGGCGGCTACATGGGGACGACCGACGCGGCCGTCGACCTGCGCGTCGACGACCACCCCGCGCCGATCGAGGAGCTCCGCCGGATCTACGCGCTCCACGACCTCCTCTTCGGCGAGACGCCCGCCCAGGACTGGCTCGAGGTCGACGAGCAGCTCGCGCTCGAGCTCCGCGAGCGCCTCGACGCGCTCGGCTACGCCGGCGACGATCTCGAGCAGGCCTTCCTCGACTGGGCCGGCACGGAGAACCTGGAGGAGCGGGTCACCGGCGTCGACCGCGTCGACCCGGTCGTCCTCGCCGAGCTCCGCAAGGCCTGACCGACCGGCCCACGCAGCGATGGCAGAGGTCTTCGTCCATCGGAGTCAGAGGCGATGGCCAGATCACAGATCTCTCTCACTCAGGCAGGCCTACCGAGCACCCGCACGCCGCTCGACTAGACCCGAAACGTTTTCACCATCTCGACACACGTCGCCCTTGACACCGAACGGTGTCCGACACCGATTTTCGTCAAGGGCCGACTGTGCCGAGTTTGTGAAAATTCGGCGCGCCGGCCTCGGGGAGCGCGGCGGCGACGGTTGACACGCTGTTACTTGGCGCCGCGGTTACGCACCGCCGCCCGCCTGGGCGCCGTGGCGGATGAGGAGCTCGGCAAGCTCGAGGTCGCCGCCCCGCTCGGCCGCCATCAGGGGCGTGAAACCTTCGTGCTGGCGTGCGTTCGGATCGGCGCCAGCCTCGAGAAGGGCCTCGGCGTTGTCGGCTCGCCCCGCCGCGACGGCGCTGTGGAGTGGCCTCGCCTCCGGGGCGAACTGCCCGTTTCGTGCCGGGGCCTCGAGATCGGCGCCCGCGTCGAGCAGGAGGCGCACCGCCTCCGGCGAGCCGAAGAAAGCCGCGTAGTGGAGCGCGGTGAACCCGTCGGGCGACCAGGACCGCGCAAGCGCCGGGTCGGCGGCTAGGAGCTCCTCGAGCCGCGGCGCCGCGCCGAGGGCCGCCGCCTCGAAGACGTCGAGCTCCGTACCCGCCCCCAGCTCTTCGGCGCGCTCGCGCTCGCCGGCGTAGAGCGCCTCGAGGACGGGACCGATAGCGCTAGCCATCGCCTGGCAGTCTGATCCCCTCGGCCCGCGCGCGCAGGCCCGGGACGGGGTCGTGCTCGGGACGCGCGACGAGGAGGACGGCACCGTGCTCCTCGCCGGCGAGGGCCGAGACGAACATCTCCAGGCCGACGGCGAGCGCGAATGCCTTGTGCGCCTGTTCGCCCCCGAAGGGGACGAGGTCCTCGGGCGAGGCGCTGCCGCGAAGGACGTCTCCATGCGTCACCTTGCCCATCGACACGTCGGCGACAAGCGGTCGGCCGTCCGAGCTCGGGATCGCGGTCGCGAGCGGGTTCGTGCCGGCGAGCGGGCTGCCGCCGTCCGGATGGCCGAGGCGCGCAGGAGAGGTGGCCGTGAGCGCCGCAACGAGCCCGTGGTCGGCGAGCCTCCGCACCCAGTAGCCGAGGAAGCCGGTCGGAAAACAGCGCGAAGCGACGACGAGCCTCGAGCGCTCGGGCGGATCGAAGAGCTGCGCCTCGACGATGCGCGCGAGCACGAGGTAGCCGAGCGCGCCCCTGCCGTCCCAGCGCTCGTAGCCGTGCTCGACGACCACGCGCTCCGGACGCGCGCGGGGATCGAGGTCGGGCAACGAGCGCAGGAACTCGATCCGCGAGACTCCGTGGCCCGGGCGCCCCCGGCGATCGGCCTCCTCGAAGTGGTCGGCGAGCGTTCGCGCATCGGCCTCGCCGAAGCCGAGCCCGCGGAGCTCGTCGAACGCGGTCAGGCCGAGACGAGCGGGAGGGGCTTCACGATGCCGACCCCCTCCTCCCGCTTCGCCGCCGCGATCGACCGGGCGAGCGCGAGGATCGCCTGCGAGACCTCGGCCTCCGGCTCGGCGTCCACGATCGGCTCCCCCTCGTCGGCAAACGCGCCGAGACGGGGATCGAACGGAATCCTGCCGAGCAGCGGCGCCTCGACCTCTCGCGCGAGCGCCTCGCCGCCTCCTGCTCCGAAGAGCTCCTCGCCGGTCCCGGTCATGTAGGCCATGTTCTCGACGACGCCGAGCAGGCGCATATTCGTCTTCCTCGCCATCTGCGCGGCGCGCACGGCCACCTGCTGCGCGGCCCGGTGAGGCGTCGTCACGACGACCGCCTCTGCGCGCGGCAGAAGCTGCCCGAGCGAGATGGCGACGTCGCCGGTTCCGGGCGGCATGTCGACGACCAGCGTGTCGAGGTCGCCCCAGTGCACGTCCGAGAGGAACTGCTCGAGCGCGCGGTGCAGCATCGGCCCGCGCCACATGATCGGCGTGTTCTCGTCGAGGAAGAAGCCGATCGACATGACCTTGAGCTCGCCGCGCACCGGCGGGACGATCATCTTGTCGACGGCGACCGGACGCTGGTTGATGCCGAGCATCGTCGGGATCGAGTACCCGTAGACGTCCGCGTCGAGGACTCCCGTCTTCTGCCCCAGGCCGGCGAACGCCGCAGCGAGGTTCGCGGTCAACGACGACTTCCCGACGCCGCCCTTGCCGCTTGCAACGGCGACGATCCGAGTCGAGGACCCGACCGAGATCCCCGGCGTGCGCTCGGCGACTCCGCCCCGCAGGCGCGAGGTCAGCGCCGTTTTCTCCTCGGGAGTCATGACGTCGAAGCCGAGGCCGATCGACTCGACGCCTTCGACCGGTGCGAGCGCACGCTGCACCTGCTCCTCGAAGCTCGAGCGGAGCGGACAGCCGGGAACCGTGAGCGCGATCGTCACGTCGACCCGGCCACCGTCGATCTCGACGCCGCGAACCATGTCGAGCTCGACGACGGAGCGGCCGAGCTCCGGGTCGATGACGCCCTCGAGCGCCTTCAGGACTTCTTCCTGCGAAACCCCCACGGGAGCAAGGCTACCAGCGCCACCCCGGAGGAATCCGACCCTTCCGTCAGTCACGATACGGGCATGGACGAACGCGTACTGCTCGTCGAGGACGACGCCTCGATCCGCGAGGTGGCCGGCCTCGGCCTCACGCAGGCGGGCTTTCGAGTCACGACGTCGGGCGACGGACGCAACGGGCTCGTCCAGTTTCACAACCAGAGCTTCGACCTCGTCGTCCTCGACATCATGCTCCCCGAGCTCGACGGGTACGAGGTCTGCCGCCAGATCCGGAGCGAGAGCCAGGTGCCGATCATCATGCTCTCGGCGAAGAGCGACACCGTCGACGTCGTCGTCGGGCTCGAGCTCGGCGCCGACGACTACGTCACGAAGCCATTCGAGCTCCCAGAGCTCGTCGCGCGCGCTCGAGCCGCCGTTCGCCGGGCCGCCGCACTACCCGAGGACCCGGTGCTCTCCCGGGGCGACCTCGAGATCGATCCGGGGGCCTTCGTCGCGCGCAAGGGGGGCGAGGAGGTCAACCTGACCGCGACCGAGTTCAGGCTCCTCTTCGAGCTCGCGCGCCGGCCGGGCCAGGTCTTCACGCGCGAGCTCCTGCTGGAGCGAGTCTGGAACTACGAGTACCTCGGCGACTCCCGGCTCGTCGACGTCGCCGTCCAGCGACTGCGGGCCAAGGTCGAGGACGACCCCAAGGAGCCGCGCCACGTAAAGACGGTCCGCGGAGTCGGCTACCGCTTCGACGTGGAGTAGCCGGTGCCCGATCGACCTGCGATCCGGCCGGGTCGTCTTCGGCGGCGTCTCACGATCGCCTTCCTCCTCGTCGCCGGTCTGTCCGCCGCCGCCCTCGCCGTCGCCTCGTATGCGATCGTGCGCGAGGCACGCCTCTCGGACTCCGTCGACCGCGCGCTCGAGCAGAGCCGCTTCAACCTCGTCTTCGCGAACGAGACGCTGACGCGCAACCCGAGCACACACGAGGTCGACCAGCTGCTCGCCGCGTACGAGCGCCGCGGCGGCTTCGAGACCGTCGGCGCAGCCGGACCGCGGCGGTTCTCCTCGAGCGTCTCGGTCGGGATCCAGGAGGTTCCCACCTCCCTCAGGGAGCTGGTCGCGGACGGCAAGCTCGCCTACGAGCGCGAGGACGTTGCCGGGACGCGCTACCTGCTCGTCGGCGGGATGGTGCGGCGGGCCGACGCCGAGCTCTACTTCTTCTACCCCGAGGAACGGCTCTGGGACGAGCTCGGGCAGCTCCGCAACGTCCTCCTGGCCGGTCTCGGCGTGCTGGCCGTGCTCGGAGCGCTCGTCGGCGCCTTCCTCGCGAGGCGAATCCTCGCCCCCGTGGGCCGGGCGAGCCAGGCCGCACACTCGCTGGCCGAAGGGCTCCTCGAGACGAGGCTGCCGGTCGAGTCGCGCGACGAATTCGGCGCGTGGGCCGCCTCCTTCAACGAGATGGCCGAGGCGCTCGAGGCGAAGATCAGGGCCCTCTCAGATGCGCAGGCCCGCGAGCGGCGCTTCACCTCGGACGTCTCGCACGAGCTGCGTACACCGCTGACCGCGATCGTCGCCGAGGCCTCGCTCCTGGCCGAGCAGCTCGACCGCATGCCGCCCGACGCCCGCCGACCGGCGGAGCTCCTCGTCGACGACGTCGCCCGGCTTCGCGACCTGGTCGAGGACCTGATGGAGATCTCCCGTCTCGACGCCGGCCAGGCCCGCGTGCGCGAGGAACGTGTCGACCTCGGCTCGCTCGTCCGGGCTGCGGTGCGCTCGCGGGCCTGGGAGGATCGGGTGCAAGTCGACGGAGACGGCGTCGTCGTCCAGTCCGACCACCGCCGCTTGGAGCGGATCGCGTCGAACCTGATCGGCAACGCGCTCGAGCACGGCGGCCGCGAGGTCCTCGTCCGGGTCGCACGCGACGGGGTCGGCGCCTTCCTCGAGGTGAGCGACCGCGGAGCCGGGATCCCGCCTGACCGGCTTCCGCACGTCTTCGACCGCTTCTACAAGGCCGACACCGCGCGGGCCGGTCCCGGCAGCGGCCTCGGACTTGCGATCGCCCTCGAGAACGCCCGCCTGCTCGGCGGGGACATCGAGGTCTGGAGCGAGGTCGGCCGCGGCACGCGCTTCACGCTTCGGCTGCCGTAACGCCTGCCCGTGACCTGATCGTTACCCGGCGGCAAGCGGCCGGTTGCGCAGGACGACGAGGATCGAAGGCGTACCCACGGAGGAGACGCCATGAAGTACGTCATCGCAACCCTCGCACTCATCCTCGCCGCGCTGCTCGGCATCGTCGCCGCGAGCTGCGGTGTCGGACGCGGCGCCGAGTCCGCCGGCCCGGTCCCGACCTCCGAGCCGGGCGAAGTCGCCGGGACGACGACGGGGTCGGGAACCGCGCCCACGGGATCGGGCGGCTCGACCACCCCGGACGACGGCGCGGGTCGCATCACCTACCAGGTCTGGTTCACCCGCGGCGAGTCGCTCTTCGTGGTCGAGCGGACGCAGGCGGCCACGGCGCGGGTCGGCACCGCTGCGGTGGAGGCTCTCCTTGCCGGCCCGGATCGCCAGGAGCAGGCGGCCGCGGTCGGCTCACAGGTCCCCGCGGGAACGAAGCTCCTCGGCCTCACGGTTGCGAACGGGGTCGCCACGGTCGACCTCACCTCCGAGTACGAGTCCGGAGGCGGCTCGGCGTCCATGAACATGCGAATCGCGCAGATCGTCTACACCCTTACCCAGTTCCCGACCGTGAAGGGCGTCCTCTTCGAGCTCGACGGTCGCAGGGTGGACGTGCTCGGCGGCGAGGGGGTCGTCGTCGACCAGCCGATCGCCCGCAAGGACTACCGCGAGCTCCTTCCGGCCATCCTCGTCAAGGGGCCGGGAATCGGCGAGCGGGTGTCGAATCCCGTCACCGTGTCGGGGAGCGCGAACGTCTTCGAGGCCAACGTGACCGTCGAGATCCAGGACGCGAACGGGAAGGTCGTGGGCAGCACCTTCACGACCGCGACATGCGGCACCGGCTGCCGCGGAACCTTTTCCGTCGCCGTCCCGTATGAAGTTTCGGCCGCGACTCACGGTCTGATCATCGTGCACGACGACGACGCGGCAGGAACCGGCAGCCCGCCCCACGAGGTCCGGATTCCGGTCGTGCTGACACCTTCCTCCTGACATGACGGGGATGAGCTACCGAAAGTACCGCGGCCGGCGCTCCTGGCTGCGAGCGGGTGCGCCGCTCGTGCTCGTCCTCGTCGGTCTCGTCACGGCGGTCGCGGTCGCTCGCGCCGGCGACCCGCTCGGTTCCAGTGGGCAGGGAGACGTCGAGCCGCTCGTCGCCGAAGGCGTCACGGTCGGCGGCGTTCCCGTCGGGGGCTACACCGCCGCCCAGGCGACCTCCGCAGTCGAGGGCGCCTTCTCGGAGCCGTTCGTCCTCACGACCGCGAGCCACATCCGGCGCGCCGCGCCGGAGAGCCTGGGCGGCCACGCGCTCGTACGCGACGCGGTCGCCGGCGCGCTCAGGGCGCATCCCGGAGAGAACGTCCGCCTCGCCGTGGCCCTCGACGCTGCCCGCCTGAAGCGTTTCGTCTCCTCCCTCGACCGCCTCTACTCGCGCGAGCCGCGGGATGCACGGGTCGTCCTCGTCGGCCTTCGCCCGGTCGTGAAGGACGGGCGCGAGGGCCTCGCCGTGCGGCGCGGCGCGCTCTACCGGCAGCTCGAGGCTGCCCTTACGGCAGGCGACCGCACGCTCGTCCGGATTCCGTTCAAGCACACGAAGCCGGCGGTGACGACCGAGAGCTTCGCGTCCGTGATCGTGATCCAGCGGAGCTCCAACCGCCTCGTCGTCTGGGACGGAAAGCACCGCTGGGGCACGTTCGGAGTCGCGACCGGGCAGCCCATCTACCCGACTCCACTCGGCCGCTTCACGATCGTCACGAAGCAGGAGAACCCGTGGTGGTATCCGCCTGACTCGCCGTGGGCACAGGGCCTCCAGCCGGTTCCGCCGGGACCGGGCAATCCGCTCGGGACCCGCTGGATGGGCATTTCCGCGCCCGGGGTCGGGATCCACGGCACGCCCGACGCCGCGTCGATCGGCTACTCGGCTTCGCACGGCTGCATCCGCATGCGCATCCCTGACGCCGAGCGGGTCTTCGACCACGTCTCGGTCGGTACCACGGTCTTCATCGTTCCCGCGTAGGCTCACCCCGGTGTGGGAAGGAATGGCGCGGCGCCTCGAGGGCCGGATCGTGACGGTCGAGCCGCTCGCGCCCGAGCACGAGGCAGGCCTCCGACGCGCTGCCTCCGACCCGGAGGTCTGGCGCTGGCTGCCGTGGAACGGCGGCGAGTCCGAGCAGACGTTCCACCGCTGGATGGAGGATGCGCTCGAGCGCAGCGCAGACGGGCTCGACTGCGCCTTCGTAGTTCTCGACGCCGAGAGCGGCGATCCGCTCGGTAGCACCCGCTACCTGGCGATGCGTCCCGAGCACCGCGTCGTCGAGATCGGCTGGACGTGGCTCGGACCTGGAGCGTGGCGCACCGGAGCGAACGCCGAGGCGAAGCTCCTCCTTCTCGGCCATGCCTTCGACGAGCTCGGCTGCATGCGCGTCGAGTTCAAGACCGACGCGCTGAACGAGAAGGCACGCGCGGCCCTGGAGGCGCTGCCCGCCCGCTTCGAGGGCATCTTCCGCAAACACATGCTCGTGCGCGGCGGCACGGTCCGCGACTCGGCCTGGTACGCGATCACGGACGACGAGTGGGCAGCGGTGCACGCCAGCCTCGAACGCAGGGTCAACGCGAAGGCGGCGAGGAGATCGTGAGGCGCCGGTAAAGCTCGGAGCAGATCTGCGGCGTCGCCGCGGCGACGACCCGGGAGTGCGGGCTGAGGTCGAGGGGAGCCCTCGCGAAGGGAGGCCGGTCTGGCAGGTCGATGGCGAATCCCCGCTCCCGGACGAGCAGCTGGGCGGCGGCGATGTCGACGCTTCGGGCGGGCTTCAGGGAGCACACGGCGTCGACGCGTCCGGCGGCGAGATGACAGAGCGTGAGCGCCAGGGAGCCCATCACCCTCGTGCGCGGCGCGAAGCCGACCATGTCGCCGACCTGCTCCGCGACGAGATCCGTGCGCGTCGCCTCGAACGAGAGGATCTCGACGTCCTCCTTCGGGCCCGGGCCGGCGAGCGGGGCGCCGTCGAGGAACGCACCATCGCCTCCGACCGCGACCCATTCTTCGCCCGTGCCAAGGTCGCAGACATAGCCGAAGAAGACGTCGGCCATCGCCGGACCGTCCGCGACTGCCAGCGAGACGGAGAAGAACGGAATGCCGCGCTTGGCATTCATGCTCCCGTCGATCGGGTCCAGCACGAGCACCGGCGTCTCGGCGCCGAAGTCGCGCACGCCGAGCTCCTCGGAGACGAGCGTGAACGAGACCCCGGACCGGTGCAGGTCTTCGAGCCTCGCCACGACGGCGCGCTCGGCCGCCTCGTCGATCGCCGTCGTCTCGTCGCCGCCCTCGCCCGCGCCGACGACCGGCTCCCGCTCGATCCGGGTGGGGAGGCTCCCGACCACGCGGCGTACGTCCGCGGCGACGAGCCTCGCGACTGCGAGCCAGTCCGTCACTCGTCGAAGGGCGAGAAGACGAGACCGCTCGTCAGCTTCGGGAAGAAGTAGGTCGACTTCTCGGGCAACCGCTCGCCGGCGCGGGCGACGTCCTCGACCTGCTCGAGGGTCGGGGCGCGGACGAGGAAGGCGGCGTGTGCGCGCCCGGTTCGGACGGCCTCCTCGGCGGCGACGGCGCTCGGCGTGTAACGGACGCCCTCGAGGGGGAGGCGGTCGATCACGGCGGTGTCGAGCTCGGAGCCCTCGCCCTCCGCGAGCACCGCGGATCCCCGCCGGAGGAGGACGAACGCCGGGTGGTCGCGCCGCAGGCCGGCCAGTGCGGCGCTGGCCGCCTCGCCGGTCGGCTCGACCTCCGTGAGCCGAAAGGATCCGTCCGGAGCCGGCACGGCCCCCGAGACCAGACGGTGCGTGGGCAGGATCTCCAGCCCCTCGTCGCGGCGCCCCACGAGCACCGCCAGGACGTACGCAGTCTCCTCGCTGCCATCCTCCTCGTGGAAGGCGAGCGCCGTCTCGTAGCGATGATGGCCGTCGGCGATCAGGAGCCGTCCCTGCACCGACCCGAGAGCGGAGTCGATCGCCTCGGTGCCGGTCACGCGCCAGAGACGGCTGCGAACGCCGTCGAGCGTCGCCTCGAGATCGGCCTCGCCGGCCGGAATCGCGGGCGAGGCGCCGTCGTGGACGAGGAAGATGGGCGAGAGCTTCGCGCGGGTCGCCCGCAGGAGCTCGAGGCGAGCATCCTTCTGCCGCTCGAAGGTGCGCTCGTGCGGGAGGACGTCGCCGGTCGAATAGGGCGTCAGCTCGACCCTCGCGACGAGGCCCGTGCGCGTCCGGGTGCCTCCGTCGACGCCTGGGAAGGTCTCCTCGAGGATCCAGACGGCGGGCTCCTCCTCGCGGACGAGCACGCCCTCGGCCCGCCACGCGTCGAGCATCCGCGCGGCCTCTGCCGGGCTCTCGGGGTTGAGCAGCCGCACGGCGTTGTAGGGGCTCGCGGTCACGAGCGCCTCGCGGCGCTCGGGCGAGACGACGTCGTGCGGCGGCGAGACGACGGCGTCGAGCGGGCCCACCGTTCCAGGGTCGTAACGAAGCGCCCGAAACGGCTTCAGATGCGGCACGACGAGCCAGGTTACCATCCGTCCCCGGACCTAGAATCGCTCCGTGATCGCGGAGCTCGCAGAGGATCGCGTGGTCGACGGCCTCTTCGCCGTAGCACGCAAGCAGCGCCTCCGCACGCGGGGAGGCAACCCTTACCTGGCACTGGAGCTCGTCGACGCGAGCGGCCGAATCGACGCCCGGGTCTGGAACGACGTCGACCTGCTCGACAAGCGCTTCCGCGAGGGGGACGCGGTGCGCGTGCTCGGACGCGTCGAGCGCTTTCGCGACCGCCTCCAGCTCGAGGTCCGCTCGCTCGAGGCTGCGGAGGCAGATCCTGCGACGCTCGTCCCGGAGGCGAGGCGCGACGTCGAAGAGCTCGACGGCTTCTTCGAGTTCCTCGCCGCCGAGCTTTCACACCCCGGCCTGCGGGCACTCGTCGGGCGGTTCGTCGCCGACGCGGTCTTGCGCGAGCGCCTACGGACGCTGCCGGCGACGCCGGACGGCCATCACTCCTATTCCGGCGGGCTCCTCGAGCACACCGTCGCCGTCGCGACGCTCTGCCGCGAGTCGGCGCAGCTGCACCCGCGTCTGCGGGGAGACCTGCTCGTCGCCGCAGCGCTCCTCCACGATTGCGGACGAGTGCGCGAGTTCGACCGCGGCCCGCTCTTCCTCCCGACACCGGAGGGCAAGCTTCTCGGACACGTCCATCTCGGGCTGCGGCTGATCGAGGACCGCGCGGGCGACCTCGACCGTTCCGCGCTCGCCGAGGTCCTGCACGCGGTCGGCTCGCACCATGACGCCCGCGCCGCCCGCACGGCCGAGGCCGCCGTTCTCTACCACGCGAACCAGCTCGACGCGGTCGCCGCGACCCGTTCCGTCAACCCGGAGGAGTGAGCAGGGGCGGAGTCGCCCCGCCGCGGCAGACGTCCGCCAGGAGGCGGCCGAGCGTCGGCGCGAACTTGAAGAGGTTGTGGCCCGCGAAGACGAGCGCTGCGCCCGCCTCCCAGACCGCGAAGGCGTCGGGATGCCACGGGAGGATCGTCAGCGGCCTCGTGATCGTCTCGACCGGCTCCGGAACGAGGCCGGGAAGCGCCTGCTCGACGTAGCGGCGGACGCGCTCGACGGAGCCGGCCGGATCCGAATCCTCGGTCGCGAGACCGACCGCGAAGCCCCCGCGCGCCCGAATCGGGCCCGAATAGACGGTGGCGCCGAACACATCCGTGCGGTCGAGCCAGCACGCGAGGCGCTCGTCTCGCCTGCGCGCGCGGAAGGTGGCGCGCGTGTGGTCGCGTACCTCGAGCGGTAGCTCGACGCCGACCTTCGCCGCAAGCCTCGGGGTGCCGGCGCCTGCGCAGACGAGCACACGCTCGAAGCGCTGCGTGCCGGAGGCCGTCTCGACGTCGCCCCCGCCGTCGATCCCGAGCACCTCCTCGCGGACAAGCCGGTCCCCGAGCCACTCGACGAGCGCAGCGACGGCCGTCGCGGCCCGGATCGCGCCGCCCCGGACGTCGAAGAGCGCCGGCCCGCCGGGCGGAGCGAGGATCGGCAGGAGCCGGCGCTGCTCGTCCTCCTCGACGAGGCGGTGCTCGATGCCCGCGTCGGCGAGCACGCGCGCGTACGTTGAGGCCCCGGGCGAGGCGAAGAGGACGCCCTCCTCGCCGATCAGCGTGGTCCGAGCCCGCTCACTCCAGTCTTCCCACTCGCCGCGCGCGCGCGCCGCGAGCTCGGCCAGGTCGGTGCGGTCGTGGACATGCCGGAAGACGCGCATGTGCCCGGCCGACTGGCCGCTTCCCGGCTCGATCGCCTCGAAGCAGCGCACGTCGGCTCCGGCCCGCGCAAGGGCGTCCGCGACGGCGAGGCCGACGATGCCGGCGCCGACGACAGCGACCTCACCCGACGGAACGCTCATGCTCAGGGGCTGAAACGGATGTTGAGGACGTCCCCGTCCTCGACCACGTAGGCCTTGCCCTCGAGCCGCTGGACGCCGCGCTTCGCGGCCTCGGCGTGCGAGCCGGCGGCGACGAGGTCGTCCCACCGGATCACCTCGGCGCGGATGAAGCCGCGCGCGATGTCCGAGTGGATCGTCTCCGCCGCCTCGAGCGCGCTTCGCCCGCGGCGCAATGTCCACGCGCGCGTCTCGTTCTCGCCCGCGGTGAAGAAGGTCAGGAGCCCGACCGCTTCGAAGACCCGCCTGACGACGTCCTCGAGCGCCGAGGGGCCGTCCCGGAACTCGGCCGCCTCCTCCTCGGGGAGCTCGGCCAGCTCGGCTTCGAGCTTCAGGTCGACTCCGAGCCCGTTCCTGATCTCGACGAGGGGCTTCGTCGTCAACGGCTCGAGCTCGACGGGCAGCTCCCCCTCGTACTCCGAGAGGGGGAGGCCTCCCTCGATGTGGGCGAGCACCGCCTCGAGCGCCGCCACCTCGGCGCGAAGGGCTGGATCGCCCGACTTCGCCTGCTTCTGGACCCGTTCGAGGCGCCGCTCGACGTGGTCGCGGTCGGCGACGAGGAGCTCGAGCCCGAGCGTCTCGCGATCGTCCCCGGAATCCCGCGTCCCCGACCAGTCGTCGAGGACCGCGAGGAGAGCGTCGACCTGCCGCAGGTTGCCGAGGAGCTGCGCGCCGGTTCCGGGGACGTCGACGACGCGGATCGCCGCCGGCGTCACCTTCCGGGCGGCGACGACCTCGGCGAGCCGGGCGAGACGGTCGTCGGCGATCGGCGCCATCCCGACGCGTTCCTTGCCGGGGACGCCGCCTCCCGCATGCGTGAGCGCGTGGAAGAGCGTCGTCTTGCCCGCGTTCGGCAGGCCGACGATGCCCACGTCCACCGGCACTACGAAGCGCCGGCCAGTTGCCGCTGCAGCGAGCCGAGCGCCCGGTGCTGCAAGGACTTCACGGCGCCCTCGCTCTTGCCGAGGACCGTCCCGATCTCGGCGTTGGAGAAGTCGAAGACGAACTTGAGTGTGAGCACCTGCTGCTGGTCCGAGGAGAGGCCCTCGATCATGTCGAGCATGCTCCTCCGGCCGATCGACTGCATCGCCTCCTCCTCGGCCGAGGGCTCCAGCCTCTCGGGCGGCTCGGGCGGCTCCTCCTCGGGCTGCCAGCGCCGGCGCGCTCGGAAATGGTCCATGGCGAGGTTGTGCGCGATCCGGAAGAGCCAGGCGGAGAGCGGCACCTTGCGCCACTCGAACCCCTCGATCGACTCGATCATCTTCACGAACGTCTGATTCGTGAGGTCCTCGGCATCGTGGCGGTTGCCGACGCTCATCTGGAGGTACCCGTAGATGCGATCGAAGTGCAGGAGGTAGAGCTCCTCGAACGCCTCGCGGTCGCCGGTCTTGGCCCGGTCGACGAGGGCTCGGACATCGGCGGTCGAAGCCGCGGTCTCGTTCACCTCGGGACTCTTCCCGTCGTCGCTGCCGGACAATCTAGGGTGCCGAGCCGAAGCCGATCTGCGTCTCGCGCGAGCTGCGCTTGACGTAGACGACCTTCTCGAGCGCGACGAGGAAATTGCCCTCCATCGCCTCGAGCTCGAAGACGGGCCCGTCCCCCGCCATCGCCGCCTGGAGAGCCTCCGAGACGGCGCTCGTCACCGTTCCGCCGATGATCTGGCCGCCCTCGAAGGCGATCTCGAGCCTGACCTGCTCCTTTTCAGCCACCGATCACCTCCACGAGGACTCCGTGCACGGAGTCTGGATGAACGAACGAGACGGCCTGGCCGTCGAGCCCCGTGCGGGGTTTCGAGTCGATCACGTCTGCGCCGAGCTGGGCGAGCTGCCCGACAGCGGCCGCGACATCCGCGACCTCGTAAGCGACGTGGTGCATGCCCGGGCCGCGCTTGGCAAGGAAGCGCCCGACCGGCGTGTCCGCCCCGAGTGCGCTCATGAGCTCGACGCGCCCCGAGCCGACCCGGAGGTAAACCGCCTCGACGCCTTGATCCTCCATGCGGCCGCGCAGCTCGACGCGCGCGCCGAAGAGGCGCTCGTAGGTGCCGACGGCCTCGTCGAGATCCTCGACCGCGAAGGCGACGTGATGGACGGAGCGGACGTCCACGCCCCGATCCTAGCGTCAGCGGAAGCTACCGGGACTCGGGCACGGAGAGCACCTGCGGGGTGCCGACGCGCTCCGAGGCGTCTGACTCCGCCTCGACGTCGGCGAGCAGCGCCTCGAGCTCCGGCCGCATGAGCGTCTCCTTCTCGAGGAGCGCGGCGGCGACCACGTCGAGCGTCCGGCGATGCTTCGTCAAAAGGCGGACCGCCTCCTCGAACGCGTGGTCGCAGAGCCGGGACTGCTCCTCGTCTCGAACCCGCTTCGTGTGCTCCGAGAGCGCGTAGTTGTCGGCGCGCACCGTGCGCGAGGAGACCTCGTCGCCCATCCCGAACTCGAAGATCATCTCGCGCGCGAGGTCGGTGACGCGCTCGAGGTCGTTGGCCGCGCCGTTCGTAACCGCGCCGAAGACGATCTGCTCGGCCGCCCGGCCGGCGAGGAGAACCTTCATCAGGTCGAGGAGCTCCTCCTTCGTGTGCAGGTAGCGATCCTCCTGCGGGGTGTTGAGCGTGTAGCCGAGCGCGCGGCCACGGGAGACGATCGTCACCTTCTGCACCGGCTGCGGGCTTCCGACGAGGTGAGACATGAGCGCGTGCCCACCCTCGTGGTAGGCGAGGATGCGCTTCTCCTTCTCCGTGACGACGCGCGCCTGCTGGAGCCCTGCGACGACGCGCTCCATCGCGTTCTCGAAGTCGAGCTGACGCAAATGCCCCATCTCGGCGCGCCCTGCGAAGATCGCCGCTTCGTTGCAGATGTTGGCGAGGTCGGCGCCGGTCAGGCCGGCGGTCTGCCGCGCGATCGCCTCGAGGTCGACGTCGGAAGCGAGCGGCTTCCCGCGCGTGTGAACCTTCAAGATGGCCTCGCGCCCGGCGAGGTCGGGTGGAGCGACGAGCACCTGGCGATCGAAGCGACCCGGACGCAGGAGAGCGGGATCGAGGTCCTCGAGCCGGTTCGAGGCGCCGATGATGACGACGCCGTCCGGACCGCGGAAGCCGTCCAGCTCGACGAGGAGCTGGTTCAGCGTCTGGTCGTGCTCGCGGTTGAAGCTCGTTCCGCTCCGCCGCATCCCGACCGCGTCGAGCTCGTCGATGAAGACGATCGCGGGCGCGTTCTTCCGCGCCTTGTCGAAGAGCTTGCGGATGCGGGCCGCGCCGAGACCGGCGAACATCTCGACGAAGGCCGAGGCGCTCTGCGAGTAGAAGGTCGCCCCGGAGGCGTGGGCGACGGCCTTGGCGAGGAGCGTCTTGCCCGTTCCCGGAGGGCCGTAGATCAGGATCCCCTTCGGGACGCGGGCGCCCAGGACCGAGAAGCGCTTCGGATGCTGGAGGAAGTCGACGACCTCCTGGAGCTCGGCGGCTGCCTCGTCGACGCCGGCGATGTCCTCCCAGCCGACGGCGGACTTCGAGTCGGGCTCCACCTCCGTCGGCTTCACGCGCGGCATGAAGGCGAGCATGCGCCAGAAGAAGTAGACAAGCAGGCCGAGGAAGACCAGCGGGAGCCAGGTGAACACCTGCTCCTTGACGTAGTTCAGGAAGTCGACGATCAGCTCCACCCCGGCTCTCATCGGCCGGCGGCCTGAAAACCTAAAGCGGCGCCGGCGGCGCTCTCAGACGACGAGCTCCAGCCGCTCGCTGGGGCGATAGCGGCGGCCGACCTTGGCCGAGGGCAACCCGTCCGTGAGGACGATGTCGGCGGTGAAATCGTTCTCTCCGCGGATGAGCGCGGAGCCGACCCCGTAGGAGTCAACCGGGACGCCGCGCTGCTCGAACGCGCGGATCTTGTCCGCGTCGAAGCCGCCGGAGGCGACGATCTTCACGCGCTCGAAGCCCGCCTGGTCGAGCGCGTCACGGACCTTCCAGACGAGGCGCTCGTTCACCCCGGTCGGCCGGAAATCGCCGAGCTCGTCCCAGAGCGAGCGGTCGACCAGCGTCTCCGAGGTGTCGAGGCGAACGCCCCAGAGGCGGTCACCGAGGGCCCGCGCGACTTCGAGCGCGGTCTCGACCGAGTTGTTCTCGAAGTCGACGAGCACCGTCACGTTGATGTCCATCGCCTCGCGCTCGGCCCACTCGGCGAACTTCGTCGCCGCGAGGACGGTGTTCCCGCCGTAGGACGCGATGAGCGAGTGCGGGACGGTCCCGACTCCCTTGCCGCCCCACCAGGAGGCCTGGGCTTCGGTCGTCACGCCGATCGGGAACCCCATCGTCGCGCCCGCGACGTGCGCCGCGTAGCCGTCGCCGGTCTGGATGCGGTGGTGGTCGTGGCGCGCCGGCATGAAGATGATCGGCTTGCGGTGCGCCGCCTCGACGACGCGCCGCGTGTTGGTCGACACGAGCGTGCGGCGAGCGAGGACACCCAGATAGACGGTCTCGAGGTGGGCGAAGAGGGTGTAGTCGCCCTCGATCGTCATCACCGTCTCGCGCGGAGCGAGGTCGTCCCCGTCATAGAGCGCGTGAACGGTCAGCGCCTCCCAGTCGTGCGAGCAGAGCTTGAGGACGGCGATCGCCTCGTCCATTCCCCCGAGCACGGCGTCGTGCTTCTGGAAGACCTGCATGACGACCCGGGGCCGGCGCCCGTCGGCGAGCAGAGTCTCGCGGGCGTGGTTGAAGTAGGCGTCGGTGTAGTAGCCCTCCCTCATCTTCTCGACCGGGAGGTCGAAGATCTCAGGCGGGAGGCGTTTCCCCCGCTGCTCCGTGGTCGCCATTCGCGCGCGATTCTAGGCGGAGGCACTCCTCGAGAGCGGCGTTCGCGACCTCGAGCTGGTCCGGCGTCGGTTCGGCTGTCACGAACCGGTGCTGGAGCTCGTGGCCGGGGACCGCGAGCGCGCGGGCGATGGGATTGCGCTCGTTCTGCACCATCCAGGAGAAGAGCTCGACCGAGGCCGCGATCGCGCCGACGCCGGCCGCCGCTCGGGCGAGCGGCCGCACCGTCGAGGGCGCACGCGAGGCGATCGCGTTCCCGACGGCGCTCGTGAGAAGGAGCGGCCCGAGCATGTGGGAGCCGCAGCGCTCGTGCTCCTTCGCGCGCTCCTCGCCGTGCTCGTAGGTCCCGATCGAGATGTGCTCCGCGCCGTGGTACTCGGCCAGGTTCGAGCCGCGGAGGGCGACTGCGGCAGGCCCGACCGCCAGGACGGCGGCGAGAGCTTCCTGCGCCCCGTTCGAGAGGCGGCTGCCGCGCACGAGCCTGACGGCGGCAGCGCTCCCGACCATGGCCGCCGCGACCGCAGGGCGCTGAAACGGGAGCTGCGCGGCTGGCAGCCGGCGCCGGACCTCGGGGAGGAGAGCGAAGATCTCGGCCAGACGGGCGGGCGCGCGCACGAGACGGTTTCCGATCTCGGCTGCGCGAAGGGGCTTCAGCCCGGACGCGAGCTCGAGCGTCCCGTCCTCATGGCGGATCGCGCAGGACCAGTAGCGCGGCCCGTGCACGAGCACGCCGTTGACGAGGGCCATGCCGCCGAGGCGGACCGGTTGCGCGTTCATGCTTCGAGTGTACGCGCGACGTGGAGGAGGAAGCGGGTCCCGAGCTCGAGGTCGTCGACCGGGATGCGCTCGTCGGCCGAGTGGATGAGCGCGGCCGCGACCTCGGGCTCCATGGCGCGCATCGGGAAGAATCCGTAGCAGACGGTTCCGAAAGCCTCGCGCATGAAGTGGCTGTCGGTGAAGCCGGCGAGGACGACGGGGGCGAGGGCGGCCCCCGGCTCCTCGAGCTCGACGAACGCCTCGATCGCATTCCAGAGCGGCGTCTCGAGCGGGGACGCCGTCCCGCCGACGCCCTCGATCCAGACGAAGTCGTAGGCGTCCTCCCCGAGCGCCGCCCTGATCTCCGCCTCGGCCTCCTCCTGCGTCTCGCCGGGGAGCAGGCGGCAGTCGCAGATCAGGTTGCAGAGCGCCGGAATGACGTTTCGCTGCCGGGACGCCTCGATGATCGTGGGCGAGATCGAGTGCGAGAGCATCGGCTCGGCGATCGCGCGGAGAGTTGGCTCGAGCTCGCGGGGATCCGTCGTTCCGACCAGGTCGAGAAACGCCTGCGCCTCGGGCAGGATGCGCGGCTTCGGTCGGTACGCGGCGAGTCGCTCGATCAGGCGCGCGGCGCGGACGAGCGCGTTGTCGGCAATCCCTGGCATCGAGGCGTGGCCGCTGCGACCGCGCACGCGCAGGAGAAACGGCGAGCTCATCTTCTCTGCGCTCGAGCACAGGTAGACCGGCCGCCCGCCGATCATCACGCGGTCTCCCCCGCCCTCGTTGATGCAGTAATCCGCACGGACCGCGTCCGGATGGTTGGCGCAGAGCCAGGAGAGCCCGAAGTTCTCGCCGACCTCCTCGTCGGCCGAGGCAACGAAGACGAGGTCGCCCGCCGGGACGAAGCCTTCGCGCGCGAGCTTCGCGATCGCGACGGCGCTCGCCGCCACCTGGCTCTTCATATCGAGCGCCCCGCGGCCCCAGATCTGGCCGTCGCTGAGCTCGCCCGACCATGGATCCACCGTCCACTCCTCGGCGTCCGCCCGGACGGTGTCCGTGTGCGAGATGAGGGCGAGGGTCGGGCCGTGCCCGCCCGGCAGCCGCGCGACGATGTTCGCCCGCTCGGGCACGCGTGCGAGGAGCTCACACTCGACGCCCGCGTCCTCGAGGTAGGCGCGCAGGATGTGGGCGGCCTTCGTCTCGTTTCCGGGCGGGTTGACCGTGTCGGCGCGCAGAAGCTCCTGGAGGAGCTCCGTTGCCTCCTCACGGACGGAGACGGTGGCCACCGCGTGAGCATACTTCCCTGCGTGGGCGATCTCTTCTCCGAAGCGGCGCGGGGCCGGCTCGACGAGGTGGCGCCGCTCGCGACGCGGCTGCGCCCCCGAAGGCTCGCCGACTTCGTCGGCCAGGAGCACGTCGTGGGCGCGGGCTCGGCGCTCGCGCTCGCCATCACGGAGGACCGCCTCGGGTCGGCGGTCTTCTACGGCCCGCCGGGCAGCGGGAAGACGACGCTCGCCCGCATCGTCGCCGAGACGACCGGCGCCGAGTTCGAGGAGCTCTCCGCCGTCTCGGCCTCGGTCGCCGACGTGCGCGCGGTCCTTCAGCGGGCGACCGAGCGGCTCGGTACGGGCGGGACGCGGACGATCCTCTTCCTCGACGAGATCCATCGCTTCAACAAGGCGCAGCAGGACGCCCTCCTGCCGGCCGTCGAGTCCGGGCTCGTCACGCTCATCGGCGCGACGACGGAGAACCCGTACTTCGAGGTCAACTCGGCGCTCCTCTCGCGCTCGCAGATCTACGAGCTCTCGCCCTTGTCGGACGATGACCTCGCCCTGATCGTCCGCAGGGGAGCCGAACACCTCGCGGTCGAGGTCTCGGAGGACGTGGTCGCCCTCGTGGCTCGGAGGGCCGGAGGGGATGCGCGCGCCGCCCTCAATACCCTCGAGCTCGCCGCGCAGACCGCGGCGGCCGAGGGAGTGCCGGTCGCCGAGGGGCACGTCGAGGACGCCGCCCGCCGGCGCCCCGTCGTCTACGACAAGCGCGGCGACGCCCACTACGACTTCACATCCGCCTTCATCAAGTCGATCCGTGGCTCCGACCCGGACGCGGCGCTCTACTACCTCGCGTCGATGCTCGCGGGCGGCGAGGATCCCCGCTACATCGCGCGCCGCCTGATCGTGCACGCGTCCGAGGACATCGGCATGGCCGACTCACAGGCGCTCGTCGTCGCCGCGGCCGCCGCGCAGGCGGTCGAGCACGTCGGCCTCCCCGAGGCGCGCCTCAACCTCGCCCACGCAACGATCTACCTGGCGAGCGCGCCGAAGTCGAACGCCGTCCTCGAGGCGCTCGGCGCGGCGTCGCGTGACGTGCGCGAGCACGGTGCCTTGCAGCCGCCGAAGCCGCTTCGAGACGCGCACTACCCGGGAGCGAAGAAGCTCGGCCACGGAAGCGGGTACGTCTACCCGCCGAACGACCCGACCGGCTACGACGTCGACTACCTTCCGGAGGGGCTCAAGGGCCGCAAGTACTACGAGCCGGAAGGCGAGAGCTGACGCGCCTGTACGTCCACGAATGGGGCGACGCGGACGCCCCGCCCATCGTCTGCCTGCACGGAGTGACGGGCCACGGCGGCCGGTTCCGGAGGCTGGCGGAGGAGCGACTCGCGGCCCGTTTCCGCGTCGTCGCGCTCGACCTCGGCGGCCACGGCGAATCCTCCTGGGAGCAGCCCTGGACGCTCGAGCGCCACCTCGACGACGTCCGCCAGACGGTCTCCGCCCTCGGAATCGAGAGCTCGACCTGGATCGGGCACAGCTTTGGCGGCCGGCTCGTCATGGAGCTGACGGCGCGGGATCCGGACCGCGTCGCCCGCACCGTGCTCCTCGACCCGGCCATGTGGGTGCCTCCGTCGATCGCGGCCGAGCTGGGGCGCCAGTATCTCGCGGAGCAGTCGTTCGCATCGCTCGACGAGCTCGTCGAGACACGCATGGTGGCGAGCGGGCTCGCGCGGACCCCCCGCGGCGTCCTCGTCGAGGAGTTGGCCGCCCAGGCGGTTACGAGTGAGGACGGCCGTGTCCGCTACGCCTATTCCGGCCCGGCGGTCGCGGCGGCGTACACGGAGATGGCGAGGCGTCCCCCGCCGTTCGGGGACCTGGGCGTCCCGACCCTGCTCGTCGTCGGCGAGCTCTCGAAGATCGTCAGCGGCGCCGAGGTGGAGCTCATGCGCGCCGCCCTCGGCGAGCTGGTGTCGGTCGAGGTCGTCCCCGGCGGGCACAACGTCCTCTGGGAGGCCTTCGCCGAGACGGCGGACCTGGTCGACGGGTTCCTCTAGAGGATCGTCTCGCCGAGAGCGCTCGCGACGAGCTCAACGGCGAGCGCTGCGGTTACGTTCTCGCGGTCGAGGATCGGGTTCACCTCGACGACGTCCATCGAGCCGAGGAGCCCCGACTCGGCGACGAGCTCCATGGCGAGATGAGCCTCGCGGTAGGAGAGACCGCCGCGCACCGGGGTGCCGACTCCGGGGGCGACCTCGGGGTCGACGACGTCCAGGTCGAGCGACACGTGGACGAAGGCGGCACCGGCGACCCGCTCGAGGGCCTCGCGGACGACTGGCTCGACGCCGCGGCGGTCGAGGTCGCTCATCGTGTAGACGGCGATGTCGAGCTCGCGGACGAGCTCCCGTTCCGCGTCGTCCAGCGAGCGCACGCCGATGAGGGCGACGCGGCCGGCCTCGACGGCGGGGAGCGGCCAGGCCTCGCTCTCGAAGTCCTCGCCGGCGTGGCCGAGAGCGGCGGCGAGCGGCATGCCGTGCACGTTCCCGCTCGGAGATGTCTCGGGTGTGTTCAGGTCGCCGTGGGCGTCGAACCAGAGGACGCCGCCGGGCCCGTGGGCGGCGGCGAGCCCGCCGAGCGTTCCGAGGGCGATCGAGTGGTCGCCGCCGAGCACGATCGGCACGTACCGGTCGCCGGCGGTCGCGGCCACCCGCCGCGCGATGCGCTCGCACGCCTCCTTGATCTCGGTGAGGAAGCGCGCCCTGGGATCTCCCGCGGGCGACGCTTCCGGGATCGCCGTTTCGACGTTCCCCCAGTCGGAGCACTCGAGCCCGAGCCGTGCCAGCCGCTCGTCGAGCCCGGCGTAGCGGATGGCCGACGGGCCCATGTCGACGCCGCGGCGCCCCGCGCCCAGGTCGAGGGCGCCTCCGATCACTGCGAGCTTTCGTCCGGTCAAGGCGAGTCGAAGGCTAGACTGTTGCGGCCGAGGCGAGGTAGCTCAGTTGGTAGAGCACACGGCTGAAAACCGTGGTGTCGCCGGTTCAAATCCGGCCCTCGCCACTCGTCAGTCGGGGCCGCGGCGCGTGTGGATGCGCACCCGGTCGCCGGCGGTCGCGCCCGTGAGCCTGGCGGCGTTGCCGTCGCGGATCGCGACGGACACGGCGCCGTAGGAGTCCTCGTACAGGATCAGCTCGCCGGGATCGGCGTCGGCGTACGTCTCGGCCACCTTCGCGTAGTACGAGTCGAGCGCGAACTGCAGCTCGACCCAGTCGCCGAGCCCGAGACCGAGCGAGTCCACGTGATCACGCGAGACGTTGAGCGCCATGTTCCCGAACCGGTCGACCGTGAGCACGGTCGCGAGCAGGCGCCCCGATCCGACCTCGGGCTCCGGCAGGTGGAGCCGCACGAGCTCGAACGGC
>DASUJY010000034.1:0-22116 GCA_036279015.1 Gaiellaceae bacterium
AAATGGGCCGTGCAGGGATCGAACCTGCGACCTTGGGATTAAGAGTCCCCTGCTCTACCAGCTGAGCTAACGGCCCGGGGCTCGGGCGCGGCTGAGCTCGCCCGAGCGGGCATTGTAGCGAGGGTCTCGCGCGCTCAGACCCGCTCGAGGCGCCAGTGCAGATACCAGACGAGCGTCTTGCCCTTCGAGACGCCGCGGGCGAGGAGCGGGGCTCCGGCGAAGAGGAGCTTCACAGGCATGGGTCAACTAGATTCGCGGTCGGCATGCGAATCCTTTCAGTGGTCGGAAACAGGCCGCAGTTCATAAAGTCGGCTCCCCTCTCGCTCGCGCTACGAAACCGCGCAGAGGAGATCGTGCTGCACACCGGGCAGCACTACGACCACGAGCTCTCGCAGGTCTTCTTCGACGAGCTCGGCCTCGCGCCGCCGAAACATCGGCTCGAAGCCGGCTCCGGAAGCCACGGCCAGCAGACAGCCAGGATGCTGCCCGGGATCGAGGACGCCGTCGTGGAGGAGCAGCCCGACCTCGTGCTCGTCTACGGAGACACGAACTCGACGCTCGCCGGCGCCCTCGCGGCCGCCAAGCTGCGCGTCCCGCTGGCACACGTCGAGGCCGGCCTGCGCTCCTTCGACCGGACCATGCCGGAAGAGGTCAACCGCGCCCTCGTCGACCGAATCTCCGATCTCCTCTTCGCGCCTTCTGGGATCGCGGTGGCAAATCTCGAGGCGGAAGGAATCACGAGCGGCGTCCACGAGGTGGGCGACGTCATGCTGGACGCGAACCTGCGCCTGGCCCCGGTTGCGCGCCGCCGCTCGCGCGCGCTCGAGATCGTCGGCGTCGAGCCGGGCGGCTACGTGCTCGTCACCGTGCACCGTGAGGCGAACACGAGAGCGGCGGCGCTCGGCCGCATCGTCGAGGCCCTGAACGCGCTCGAGGAGCCGGTCGTCTTCCCGCTCCATCCGCGCACGGCCGCCGCGATCGACGAGCACGGGCTCAGCCTGGGCGGCCACGTCCATCCGCGTCCGCCGGCCGGCTACCTCGACTTCGCCGCGCTCGCCTCCCAGGCGCGGGTCGTGCTCACCGACTCGGGCGGAGTCCAGAAAGAGGCGTACTGGTACGCGGTGCCCTGCGTCACGCTGCGCGAGAACACCGAGTGGGTGGAGACCGTCGAGGCGGGCTGGAACCGCCTCGCCGGCACCGATCCGAGCGCAATCGCCGCCGCGGTTGGCGAAGCCGCCCCCGCCGACGAGCATCCACCGCTTTACGGAGACGGGCATGCCGCCGATTTGATCGCAGACGTGATTTGTACGATTGAGCCCGCGTGACTGAAAGCCCGAAGCCACAGGTGGCCATCGTCGGCGCGGGCTACGTCGGCCTGCCGCTCGGCCGCTGCTTCGCCGAGGCCGACATCCCGGTGATCCTCGTCGACGTCGACGCAGAGCGGGTCGCGGCGATCAACCGCGGTGAGAGCTATGTCGAGGACGTGCCGGCCTCGGCGCTCGCGCCCCTCGTCGAGGCGGGCATTCTCCGCGCCGCGACGGACTACGACGCCGTTCGAGACGCGGAGGCGATCGTGGTCGCGCTGCCGACCCCACTCTCCGCCAACCGCGAGCCCGACCTCTCGATCGTCCTCGGCGCAGCGCGCGAGCTCGGTAAGCGCCTCCGCCCGGGGCAGCTCGTCTCGCTCGAGTCCACCACGTACCCGGGCACGACCCGGGAGGAAATCCTGCCGATCCTGGCGGAGAGCGGGCTCGAGGTCGGCAAGGACTTCTTCCTCGCCTTCTCGCCGGAGCGGATCGATCCGGGGCGGGAGGACTGGACGGTGAAGACGACGCCGAAGGTGGTCGGCGGCATGACGGAACCGTGCACCGCCCGAGCCTGCGCCTTCTACGAGCAGGCGATCGACACGGTCTTCAGCGTCACCTCCCCCGAGGCGGCCGAGCTCACGAAGCTGCTCGAGAACATCTTCCGCTCGGTCAACATCGCGCTCGTCAACGAGCTCGCGCAGCTCTGCGACCGCATGCGGGTGGACGTGTGGGAGGTCGTCGAGGCGGCCGCGACGAAGCCGTTCGGCTTCATGAGCTTCAAGCCGGGCCCCGGGCTCGGCGGCCACTGTCTGCCCGTCGATCCCTTCTACCTCTCCTGGAAAGCGCGCGAGTTCGACTTCTACACCGAGTTCATCGAGCTCGCCGGCAAGGTGAACGAGAACATGCCCTACTTCTGCCTCGAGAAGATCACGCGCGCCCTCAACTCGCATGAGAAGGCCCTCAAGGGAAGCCGCGTGCACATCGTCGGGGTCTCCTACAAGGCCGACGTCGGCGACCTGCGCGAGTCGCCCGCGCTCAAGCTGATCGAGCTGCTGCGCGAGGAGGGGGCAAACGTCTCCTACCACGACCCGCACGTCGCCGAGCTTCCCGACCACGGCCTGGCCTCCGTCGACCTCGACGGCTCGCTCAACGAGGCGGACTGCATCGCGATCGTGACCGCCCACTCGGGGATCGACTACGAGGAGCTCGCCGCCAGAGCGCAGCTCGTCGTCGACTTCCGGAACGCAACCGGCCGGGACGGCTCGGCGAACGGACGGGTGTGGAAGCTCTGAGCCGGCCGCTCGAGCTCGCGGCCGTCGGCCTCGGCTACTGGGGCCCCAACCTCGCGCGCAACCTGGACGACCTGGACGGGGCTGCGCTCACGTGGATCTGCGACCGGGACGAGGGACGGCTCGCGCGCTACGGCGCCCGCTTCCCCGATGCGCGCAAGACGACGAGCTTCGACGATCTGCTGGCGGACGATTCGCTCGATGGGATCGCCATCGCGACGCCCGTCGTGACGCACTTCGAGCTCGCCCGCGAGGCGCTCCTCGCCGGCAAGCACATCTTCGTCGAGAAGCCGCTCGCGCTCTCGTCCGCGCTCGGCGAGCAGCTCGTCGCCCTCGCGGAGGAGCGCGCGCTCGTGCTCATGCCCGGCCACCTGCTCCTCTACCACCCGGGCGTGGCGAAACTGAAGGAGCTCGTCGACTCCGAAGAGCTCGGGCGCCTGCTCTACGTGTACGGGAACCGCCAGAACCTCGGACAGATCCGCAAGGACGAGAACGCCCTCTGGAGCCTCGGCGCGCACGACCTCTCCGTCATCCTGCACCTCGTCGGAGAGGAGCCGGCGGAGGCGTGGGCACGCGGCGAGTCGTTCCTCAACCCGGGCGTCGAGGACGTCGTCTTCTGCTACCTGCGCTTCCCCTCCGGCGTCGTCGCCCACATGCACCTTTCCTGGCTCGACCCGCACAAGATGCGCCGGATGACGGTAGTCGGGAACCGGAAGATGGCCGTCTTCGACGACATGGAGCCGGAGCGCAAGGTGACGGTCTACGACAAGGGCGGCCAGGAGCCGGCCGAGACCTGGGACGCGTGGCAGACCCGCTCGGGCGACATCACGATCCCCAGGGTGGCGAACGACGAGCCGCTCCGCCTCGAGTGCGAGCACTTCCTCGCGCTCCTGAACGGCGAGGGCGACCGCGTGGCGGCCGCGCGCGAGGGACTCGCCGTCGTGCGGGCGCTCGAGCAACTTCAGATCTCACTCGAGCGGGAACACGTGTGAGCCGGATCGCCGAGACGGCGGTCGTCTACCCGGGCGTCGAGCTCGGCGAGGACGTCGTTATCGGGGACTACGCCGTCGTCGGCAAGCAGCCGGTGCTCGGACGCCGCTCGACCGCGGCGCGGGAAGAGCTCGCTCCGCTGGTCGTCGGAGACGGGTCGGCGATCCTCGCCGGGGCCGTCGTCTTCGCCGGCTCCCGGCTCGGCGCCGGAGTCATCGTCGGCGACCAGGCCTGCGTGCGGGAGCGCTGCGCGCTCGGCGACGAGGTCGTCGTCGGCCGCGGCTCGCTTGTCGAGAACGACACGACGATCGGCACGCGCACACGCGTGCAGGCGAACGCCTACATCACGGCCTATTCGACCCTCGAAGAGGACGTCTTCGTCGGGCCGTGCGTCGTGACGACGAACGACAACTACATGGGCAGGACCGAGGCGCGCCTCGCCGCCATGCGGGGCCCGACGATCCGGCGCGGCGGCCGGATCGGCGGTGGCGCCGTCCTCCTTCCCGGGATCGAGATCGGCGAGGAGGCCTTCGTCGGCGCGGGCGCCGTCGTCCTCGCGGACGTGCCCGCGAGGACGGTGGTCGTCGGCAACCCGGCACGCCGGATCCGCGACGTGCCCGATGAGGAGCTGCTCAGCTGAGCTTGACGGTGAGCTTCGGCGAGTAGCCGGTCACGAGGCCGGACGAGTCGGGCGGGTTGATCCGCGCGCGGTAGACGCCCTCGACGACGTTGAAGTCGGCCCGCCACTTCCCGTCCTGCCGCACGACCGCGGCTGCCACTCCCTTCCAGGTGCCGTCCTTGCGCTCGCGCGTGACGTGGACCGTGCGCCCCGCCAGCGAGAGCGGCGAGACGAGGCCGCGCAGGCCGCCGGCGGGCTGCGTGTCGCGGAAGACGATCCGCGGCGTCACCTTAACGAAGACGCTCGACCCGCTCGCATCGGGCGAGTGGAGCCGGAACGTCGTCCCCCGGCACGGCCTCGCCGTCGCGGTGTACTCGTCGGAGTCGACCTTCTTCACGGCCATGTTCTTCCAGGCCGATGAGCCGGTCGTGCGCCGCTGGAGGGTGACGCTCCCCACGTTCCGCACGAGCAGATTCAGGCGGACTCGGCCGTTGCAGGCGACCTTCGTCCGGCTCGCCGTCAACCGAAGGACGCCGAGCGTGAAGCGGCTCGACCGAAGGCCGAGCGCGCTCCGGAAGTGCTCGGGGCCGCCTGTGAGCGTCTGCGACCAGGCTCCCCGTTCGAACCGGATGCGATTCACGCGTCCCGAGACCCGTGAGGAGACGACGGCGTCGAGCGGTGCCTTCCCGGCTCCGAGCCGGCTGCGAAGCGCGCGCGCCGAGAGCGTGACCGTCCAGGAGCGATTCGGGTTCGCCGGGTTGAGGTCGGCCGGGTCCTTCCTGGAGCGCAGGTAGGGGACAACTCCGCCCCAGGTGTCGGCGGAGGCCGCCGTCCGCCCACCGTTCGAGGAGGAGAAGAACGTGCTCGCGACGGCGCCGTTGTAGAGCACGACCTCGCCGGCGGTCGCCTTCACCGCTGCCACGGCGGCGGCCGGCTCGCCGCTCTCGTAGCCGCCGTAGACCTGGTCGCGCGTGTCGTCGTAGAGGTCGTACCAGCCGGCGCGTTCCGTGCGCACCGCGTAGGAGCGGGCGGCGACGGCCTGCGCCCTCAGCGCCTCCGCGGCGAAGGAGGCCGGCATCTCGCGGGGCACGACCGAGAAGAGGTAGCCCTGGAGCCCGACGACGTTGACGAGGTCGAGCTTGCCGGAATGGTTGTGGATCCGGAAGGAGCCGCGGTAGCGCGCTCCGTCGAGCCGGAGGAGCTCCCCCTTCGGCGAGGCGGTAACCGGGCTCCCGAACTTCCCCTTGCCGACGACGCGCACTCGTCCGTCCTTCGTCGGCACGACCCGGAAGGCGGTGTTCGCGGCGAGCTTCTTGCCGCCGACCTTGAAGGCGGCGTCCGAGGAGATCCTCAGCGCGGAGCGGCCGGCCGTCAGGAGGACGCGCACCTTCTTCTGCCCGCCGGGCCCGACTGTCGTCCCGTCGTAGTAGAAGCCGAGAATCTGCTTGTAGCTCTGGCCGTCGAGCGCTCGCCCGAGCGCGCCGTACTGGCTCATCCCGACGCCGTGGCCCCAGCCCGAGCCCTTCAGCACGAAGATCGGGGACGCGGCAGCACCCGCCGCAAAGGCGAGCGCGACGAGGATCGCGACCGGGAGGGTGAGTCGGCGCATCGAGCTTCTGAAGACCCCTTCGGCACAAAAGTAGCCGGATCTCGTAAGGAATGCGTGAATCAGGCGGGATCGCGGCGTGCGTACTGGCTCTCGGGGCTCGGAAGCTCCGCCTCCTCGAGCAGAGGCTCCCACCAGCGGCGATGGGTCGCGTACCACTCCACGATCGCCGGCAGGGCGTCGTCGAGGCGACGCTCGGCCTCCCAGCCGAGCGCGCGCAGCGGCTCCGCGTCGAGCTCTTGCGCGGCGGCGCTCGGCTCGCCGGCCGGGGCGATCTCGATCTTCGCGCCGACGAGCTCGGCCGCCCGGCCGGCGACGTCGGTCTCCGCGACGACTTCGCCCGGCACCCCGTAGACGGCGCCCGCCGCGCCGCTTCTCAGCACGGCCTTCACCGCAGCGGCGTGGTCGTCGGCGTGCAGCCAGGACCGTGTGCCGCCGACCGCGAGCGGCCGCCGGTCGAGCGCGCCGGTGACGAGGCGCGGCAGTGGCTCGAGCGGGTGCTGGAAGGGCCCGTAGGACGTCTCGCCACGAACGACCGAGGCGTGCAACCCGTGGGTCCTCGCGTAGGCGAGCACCTGAAGGTCGGCGCCGGCTCTCGACGCGGCCCAGGGGTCGGCCGGATCGGCCGCCTCGGCGGTCGAGATCTGCACGTAGCGGATGCGGGCGACCCGCGCGAACTCGAGCAAGACGTGGGCACCGAACCCGTCGGTGACGACGAAGCCGCCGGATGCGAGCCCGGAGGCGTCCAGGTTCGTCTCGGCCGCGAAGTTGACGATCGCGCCGCAGCCGTCGGCCGCCCCGGTCGCGGTCACGGCATCGGCCACGTCTCCCTGCACGAATTCGTGCGGGACCCCTTCCAGCTTGGCCAGGTTCCCGAAGTCGGCTAGCCGGTCGAGGACCACGACGTCATCGCCGGCGGCCGCGAGGCAACGCACGAAGTGGCTGCCGAGAAAGCCGCAGCCACCGGTCACGAGCACGCGCACGCCTCGACCCTACCGCTCAGCGAAGACCCGAAGGATGCGGGCGCACTCGACGTGCGCAGGCTCGATGCGCTGCTCCTCGAGTCCCCATGCGAGCGCGTGCGCGATGCCCCAACCGACCATTCGCTCCCGGTCGAGACCGAGCTCGCCGGCGAGCAGGTCGAGCCGCCGCCCGACCGTCCCGGGCGCGTCAGGGTCACGAGCGAGCTCAGGGCGGCGGTCGCGCAGGAACGACGCCGTGTCGAACTCTCGCTCGCCGACGAGCGGCTTGGGATCGATGGCGAGCCAGCGATCCGGCCCCGCGCGCAGGACGTTCCCGCCGTGGAAGTCCTGGTGGAGGACGACGGCCTCGCCCTGCGCAGGCCCCGCCTCGCGGAGGAACCCGACCGCCCGCTCGAGCAGCTCGCGCTCGAACGGTCGGCCGTGCCGGCGCCAGCGCAGCGGAAGCTCCTCGGCCCACCGCGCGGCCTCGCCCGCGAGGGGGCGGAACGAGTGACCCGCGGGCGGAGCCCGCCAGAGCTGCCGCAGCACGCCGGCCGCGATCCCGGTCGCCTCCTCGTCGGGAAGCGTCCAGAGTTGATCGCCGGGAACGCAGCGCTCGACCAGGAGCGCCCGCCGTTCGTCGTCGCGCGCGTTGAGACGGACGGCGCCGGCTCCGTCCCAGTGGGCGAGCGCGTCCGCCTCGTGCTCGCTCTCGGCCTCCGGGAAGTTCAGCTTGAGGACCGCCTCGCCCCCATCCGCCGTGCGCGCGGGGACGGCGAGCGAGACGAGCGCCGGCTCGAACGGAGACCCGAGCTCGAGCGACCACGCCGCCGCGAGCTCCTCCGCGAGCGCCGGAAGCCGTGCGAGCCACTCGGCGCCGCCCGGCTCCTCGCGCCACCCTTCGAGCCCCGACGGAACGAGCACCCGTGACCGTCGCTAGCGGCCGCTCGGGCTCGCCACGGGGTCGCGGCGGAGCGGAGACGGCCGGACGCGGAAGACGCGCGCCACGTTGGTCGGCAGCCACCAGTTCCAGCGGCCGAAGAGCTTCATCGCGCTCGGCACGAGCAGCGAGCGCACGACCGTCACGTCGATCAGGATCGCCGCCGCGAGCCCGAACCCGAACTGCTGGAGGCCGACGATCGAGCCGGCGACGAAGCCGACGAACGCCGCGAACATGACGAGCCCGGCGGCGGTCACGATCCGGCCAGTCTTGGCGAGCCCGAAGGCGACCGACTCCTCGTTCGGGCGGCCCGAGTCCCACTCCTCGCGCATCCGGCTGACGAGGAAGACCTCGTAGTCCATCGAGAGGCCGAACACCATCGCGAAGACGAAGACCGGGATCCAGCCCTCGATCTGGTCGAAGCCGATCAGCCCGAACGCGTCCGCCCCGCCCCACTTGAAGAAGATGACGAGGAGGCCGTACGCGGCTCCGATCGAGAGCAGGTTGAGGATGATCGCCTTGAGCGGCAGGACGACCGAGCGAAACGCGCGGAGAAGCAGGACGTAGGTGAGAAGCAGGACGCCGAGAACCAGGTATGGGAAGGCGCCGTAGGTCTTCGCGAGGAAGTCGACGCCGCTCGGCGGGCCACCGCCCGCGTACACGTCCACGTCACGTGGGAACCCGGCCGCCGGAACGATGTCGCCGCGGAGCCGGTCGACGAAGTCGAGCGCCGGCGGTGAGCCGTACTCGCTCCGCCCGATCGCCTCGACGTGGAAGTAGCGGCCGGTCGGGTCGACGTACTGCGGCCCCGACCCGAACCGAACGGCCGCAACCTCGGGATCGGCCCTGAGCCCCGTCTCCAGCTCCCCGATGGCCGCGCGGACGGCGGTCGAGTCGACGCCCCCTGCGCGCCCGGTGTCGCCGGCGATCGCAGTCGGCGCCAGGGCGCCCTCGCCGACCGCGTCGGAGATCACGTTCAGGCCCTCGACGCCCTCGAGGTTCTGCGGAATGCCCTTGTTCGAGCCCGGCCCCACCTCGAGCCAGAAGACCGGCGCTGCGAGGGCGATGAGGAGCGCCGTCGTCCCTGCGGCGATCGCGACGGGCCGCCGCATCACCCAACTGGAGAGCCGCACCCAGAAGTCGAACTCCGAGTTGCGGCGGTCGAGGACCGCCCGGGGCACGATTCGCGCCCGGTCGAGCCCGTCGACCAGGAAGTAGAGAAGCACCGGCAGGAGCGTGAGCGCGCAGGCGACGGAGACGAGCGGGATCACGAGCCCGCCGATCCCGAAGCCGCGCATGAACGGGAGCGGCATGAAGAGCATGAGCGCGAGCCCGATCCCGACTGCGGAGCCGCTGAAGACGACGGCCCGGCCGGCCGTCTGCATCGTCCGGACGATCGCATCCTCCTTCGAGCGGCCGCTGCGAATCTCCTCGCGGTAGCGGTAGACGATCAGGAGCGAGTAGTCGATCGCGATCCCGAGCCCGATCAGCATGACGAGGTTTTGGAGGTACGTCGTCAGCTCCATCACGTGCGCGAAGAGCCAGACGATCCCAAGCGTGGTCGGAATCGCGGCCGCGGCGAAGAGGAGCGGCAGGACGAACGCCGTCGTCCCGAAGACGAACGCGAGGATGAGAGCGGCGATCGGGATCGCGATGTAGAGCTCGCCGACCTGGAGGTCGCGGGCGAAGACGGGGTCGAGGTCGTGCTCGATCGCCGCCTGCCCGGAGACGAAGAGCTGCGCGCCCGGGATCTCGCCCGCCGCTGCGCGCATGTCGTCCGTGTAGCCCTTGGCGTCGGCAGGCTCGAGATTCGAGACGATGGTCGCGCTGACGACGGAGCCCGACACCGGCTGGACGTTGGCCAGGCGTCCGGTCGGAAGCTCCTTCGCCGCCGCGAGCGCTCGTTCCCGGACCGTGGGCAGGAGCCGCTCCGCGCTTCCGGGCTGCCCCCTGACGACGATCGAGAAGGAGCCGACCGTCTTCTGGCCGAAGTGGTCGTGGAGGATCTTCTCCGCCCGGGCGGTGTCCGTTCCGGGCAGCGTGAAGCGGTTGGTCAGGAGGTCGCTGAGGCCGGACGTCGCGTACGCGCCCGCCAGGAAGAGGACCGCCCAGAGGGCGACGACCCACCAGCGGTAACGAATTATCGCGCGTGTCCAGCGTTCCAAGAGCCCGGCTCCCTCGTGCTCGTCGGCGCGGATCAAGCTACCAATCGCGGGACGCCGAGCGGAGGGCTCTGCGCGCCCGTTTCCGCTCCTTGACGCGCTCGACATTCCGCACTCCGGCGAACCAGAGATAGCCGGCGAGGCCGAGTGCGAGCCCGGCCGATTTGAGAATGCGAGCCATCGGTACGATTGTCTCATGACCGCTCGCCGGGATATCGACCGCATGAAGAGCGAGATGGAAGAGCTCTTCGCCGACCTCTGCCAGGTGCCGAGGCTCGTCGCCCGCCGGGCAGGCTTTCGGCCTGCCCTCGACGTCTACCGGACCGAGGATCCGCCGACGATCACGGTGGTGGTCGAGCTGGCCGGCGTCGATCCATCCGAGGTCGAAGCCGCGGTCGCGGACGGAGTGCTGGTCGTGCGCGGGCGGCGCGCGCGCAGTGCCCGCGACCGGCGCCTCTACCAACACATGGAGATCGACCACGGCATCTTCGAGCGCCGCGTGCAGCTGAACGAGGCGGTCGACTCGGAGGCGGCGAGCGCGAACTACGAGAACGGCATGCTCTCGATCAGCCTCCCGCTCCGGCAGGCCGCTCCCGGTCCCGTCAGGGTGACGATCCGCTCGACGGAGGAAGCGTGAACGCGGTCGCTGAGACCGTGAACCCGGGCGAGGACGCGGTCGCCGAGGTCCTCCCGATTTTGCCGCTCAAGGACACGGTCGTCTTCCCCGATTCGATGACGCCGCTCGCGATCGGGCAGGAGCGCTCGATCCAGCTCGTCGACGAGGCGGTCGCGAACGACTCGACGATCGCCCTCATCGCGACGCGAAGCGCCGAAGAGGAAGAGGCGCGAACCGCCGAGGACGTGTACTCGGTCGGAACTGCGGCCCTCATCCACAAGATGATCCGCGTCCCCGACGGCACCCTCCGCGTCCTCGTCCAGGGCGTGCGGCGCGTCCATCTCGAGCGCGTCGTGCAGTCGGAGCCCTACCTCGTCGGCGAGTTCAGCGACCTGCCCGACGTGGAAGGCCCGGAGACCGAGGTGGAGGCGCTCGCCCGCAACGTCGAGGCGCTCTTCAGCCGCATCATCGGGCTCGTCCCCTACCTGCCCGACGAGCTTCAGCTTGCCGCTGCCAACGCGGAGGACCCGAGCACGCTCGCAAACCTCATCGCGACCACCATGCGTTTGAAGACGCCCGAGAAGCAGGAGCTGCTCGAGGAGGCCGACATCGAAGCGCGCCTGCGCCGGCTGACGGTCGTCCTGAACCGTGAGCTCGAGGTGCTCGAGCTCGGCACGAAGATCCAATCGCAGGTGCAGTCGGAGATGGAGCACTCGCAGCGCGAGTACTTTCTTCGCCAGCAGCTGAAGGCGATCCAGGAGGAGCTCGGGGAGGGCGACGAGCAGCAGGCCGAGATCGCGGAGCTCCGGGGCCAGCTCGAGGAGGCGCACCTACCCGAGGACGCAGACCGGGCGGCTCGCCGCGAGCTCGACCGGCTGGCGAAGCTCCCTCCCGCCGCCGCCGAGTACGGCGTCATCCGCGGCTACCTGGAGTGGATCCTGTCCCTCCCCTGGAACGAGACGACGGAGGACGACCTCGACCTCGAGCACGCGCGCGCCGTCCTCGACGAGGACCACTACGACCTCGAGAAGGTCAAGGAGCGGATCATCGAGCAGCTGGCCGTCTCGAAGCTCAAGGAGGACCTCGCGGGGCCGATCCTCTGCTTCGTCGGCCCACCCGGGGTCGGGAAGACGTCGCTCGGGCAGTCGATCGCGCGCTCGCTCGGGCGCAAGTTCGTCCGCATCTCGGTGGGTGGCGTCCGCGACGAGGCGGAGATCCGCGGGCACCGGCGCACCTATATCGGCGCGCTGCCCGGCACGGTCATCCGCGCCCTCCGCGACGCCGGCTCGAAGAACCCGGTCTTCATGATCGACGAGATCGACAAGATGGGCGCCGACTGGCGCGGCGACCCCTCGAGCGCGATGCTCGAGGTGCTCGACCCGGCGCAGAACTCGACCTTCCGCGACCACTATCTCGATCTCCCCTTCGATCTCTCGAAGGTCCTCTTCATCTGCACCGCGAACCAGCTCGAGCCGATTCCGCCGCCGCTCCAGGACCGCATGGAGATCATCCGCCTCTCCGGCTACACCGAGGAGGAGAAGCTCGGGATCGCGAAGCGCTACCTCGTCCCGAAGCAGCTCGACGCGCACGGCCTCGACCCCGAGAAGGTGAAGATCGGCGACAAGGCGCTGCGCCTTCTCATCGCCGAATACACCCGGGAGGCCGGCGTCCGCAACCTCGACCGCGAGATCGCCGCGCTCTGCCGCAAGATCGCCTCGGAGATCGCAACCGGCAAGCGCAAGACGGCGCGAGCCGACGAGCGGCGCGTCCGCTCGTGGCTCGGCCGGGCGCGGTTCCGGCCCGAGTCCCGCAAGCGGACCTCCGACCCCGGCGTCGCCACCGGGCTCGCCGTCACGCCCGTCGGCGGGGACATCCTCTTCATCGAGGCGACGGCCACCCCTGGCGAGGGACGTCTCCTCGTCACCGGTCAGCTCGGCGACGTCATGCGGGAGTCGGCGCAGGCCGCGCTCTCCTGGGTGCGCGGCCACGCGCGCGACCTCGGGCTCGAGGAGGACTGGTTCGAGGGCAAGGACGTCCACATCCACGTCCCGGCCGGCGCGGTCCCGAAGGACGGCCCTTCGGCCGGGGTCGCGATGGCGACCGCGCTCTCCTCGCTGGCCATGGGCAGGCCGGTCTCGGAAGACGTCGCGATGACCGGCGAGATCACGCTCACGGGCCAGGTGCTCCCGATCGGCGGCGTCCGCGACAAGGCGCTCGCGGCCCAGCGGGCGGGAATCAGCACGGTCATCCTCCCGAAGGAGAACGAGGCCGATCTCGACGAGCTGCCGCGCGACGTCCGCAAGCAGATGACCTTCGTGTTGGCCGACCACGTCGACGAGGTGCTGGAGGCCGCTTTCCCCGGCGCCGACGTGCTGGAGTTTTCCTCGGCCGCCCGCGGGTAGTAGATTCTCGCCGACGACGCTGCAAGAGACGAAAGGAACGATTTGATGGCGAAGGCCAAGGACATGGTTGGAGACGCGGTCGACACCGCCCGCCCCTACGTGGAGCGCCTGGCGCGCGACGACGAGCTGCACGAGCACGTCAAGAAGGCGTACGACTCGGCCCGCAAGATCTACGACGACCTGCTCGGCGATCGCGGGACGACCGGGATGGCGCTCAAGGTCGCGCGCGACAAGGATCTCCAGGGTGAGCTCAGGCGCGCGGTCGAGGAGCTTCGCAAGGCGGGCGAGCGCGCGCAGGGGCAGCCCTCGCACGCCGGTCGAAACGCCACGCTGCTCGTCGCCGGAATCGCCCTCGGCGTGCTCTTCAACCCGGCCACGGGGCCGGATACGCGCCGCTGGCTCAAGGACAAGCTCTTCGGGCCCGAGCAGCCCTTCGAGTCCTACCCGACCGAGACCAACAGCACGAGCTAGCGGAAGCTAGCCGCCGAACCCGGGCGAGGCGTAGACGATCTTCGGGCCCGGCGGGGCCTCGCCGAAGAGCGGTCCGCCCGAGAGGAGCGAGTCGAACCCGGCCGGATCGAGGCCGGAGAAGGACGAGATGTCGTCGGCCTGGAGGAGAACGGCGGCCGGCGGCGGAGCCTTGCGTCCCGAGGGCGTCCAGCCCGTCACCTCGAAGCTCGCATCCTCGAGCCGCTGCCAGGCGAGCAGGAAGGGATAGGGGTCGATGACCCCGTCGTAGCCCAGGCCGAGAAGGGCGGCGGGGTGGATCTCGAAGTGGAGGTGCGAGGGCGTCCCGGCGGCGTCCCCGGTCGCCCCCACGAAGCCGATCACGTCCCCGGCCTGGACATGCGCGCCATTGCGGGCGAGCGGCGAGAAGGCGGAGAGATGGGCGTAGTAGAACTCGTTCCCCTGGAGGTCGCGCAGCCAGACGCGGTTGCCGCCGATCGTGTTCCAGCCGACGAGGAAGAGCGTGCCGTCGCCGACCGCGAGCACCGGAGCTCCGAGCGATGCGAAAACGTCGTTCCCGTGGTGCCACCCGGTGTCGGCTCGCCCGGCGCGGAAGTCGTCGGAGAACGACGTCGGCCCGTAGACGGGGAAGACGTAGCCGCCGGCGGTCAGCTGGGGCTCGACTCCGGGCGGCGTGGGGTGGACCGGTGGAGGCGAGGGAGGATTATCCGCCGGCGGGGGAAGCGGGTCGTGCTCGTGCTGGGGCGGGCTCGCGGGTGGCGGAGAGGACGGAGGCGATGCCGGGGACGCCTTCGGCGCTGCGGCGGCGGCCTCGGCATAGCCCACCAGGATCTCGCTGCCAGGCGGCAGGCCGCCGTGCGCATCGGTCAGGTGGACGTGGAGGCCGGCGACGAAGCCCCGATACCCGTTGCGGCGGTCGCCGTCCTGCTTCGTCACCGCCTGCTCGAGCACGACGGCGTAGCCCCAGTCTCCGAGGGCCACGCGGGCGTTCGGCCGGGGCGTCACGCTCGTCCCGAGCACGACGAGATCGGAGACGGCGGAGCCGTCCAGGCCGCCGCGCGCCTTGCTCGGAGAGGCATGTGCCACCGCCTTCGAGGCGATCGCGTCCGCGGTCACCTCGCCGTCGAAGAGGGACACCGACGCGACGCGGACGACGGCGCGCCCTGCTGCACGGTCGTCCTCGGCCGTCCCGTTCGTGCCGTCCGTGATCGCGCCCGTCGAGACGACGCCGTCCCCATAGCTCCAGCGGACGACCGACGCGGCCGACTGCGGCGGCGAGGAGATTGCGCCGGCCGAGACCGCTGCCTTCCCCGGCACCACGACCCGAACCCCGAAGGCGCTCGCCGAGGCCGCGGGCGAGGAGGCGCCGGCTCCCGAGGAGGCGGCGAGGACAAACGCGAGGAGCACGAGGACCCCGAGAGCGACCCGCAGGCGCACGGGGCAGAGGTTAGCGCCGCGCGCGGCTCTCCGGCGCGCCGGGCGATCTACCCGTCGAGCCCGCGTGCGAAGGCCCGGAAGCGCTCGCGCGCCGCCTCGTCGGGCCCGAGCGGCTCGTCGTCGGCGAGGCCGGGGTCGGCGCCGACCTCACGCGCGACGGCCCGGACCTCCTCCTCCACGGCCGCGCGGTGAGCCGGGTCTGCGAGCAGCTCGTCGACCCAGGTGCGGGTGCCTTCGTTGTCGACGTCGTGCTCGACGAGGAGCGAGCCGAGCAGAATTCCGGCACGCACGTACGCAAAGGTCCTGAACGCGAGCTGGCGCCGAGGCGTCGCGACGAGTGCGCCGATCTCCGGATCCTCGGCCTGCATGCGGGCGACGAGCTCTCCGATCGGCTCGTCGACGAGGGGAAACCAGAGATCCTCCTCCGCCATGCGCGCAGTGTAGTCCGGGCTAGCCCCGCGCCGACCAGGCTAGCCGGGCCGCGACGACCAGGAGGAGCACGGCGAAGAGCTTCCGCAGGAGGTCGTCCGAGAGGGCGTCGGCAAGGGCGACGCCGCCCGCGACGCCGGCAGACGACACGAGCCCGATCACGATCGCGGGCCGCCAGCGCACGTTTCCGTAGCGGTGCTGCTGGGCTGCGGCGACGGCGACCACCGGGATGATGGCGGCGAGCGAGGTCGCTTCCGCCGAGAGGTGGGAGAGCCCGACGACGAGCGAGAGAGTCGGCACGAAGAGGATGCCGCCGCCCACGCCGAACATCCCGGACACGACGCCGGCCGCGAAGCCGAGGAGAAGGGCATAGACGACCGTCATTCGAGGTAGAGCCTGAGGGCCACGACGACGAGCAGGAGGGCGAAGAGGAGCGTCAGCCGCGTGACGGCGACACGCCGCTGGAGCCAGGTGCCGAGAAACGTGCCGGCCATCGCCGGGAACCCGACGAGCGCCGCGTCGCCCCAGCTCACCTCGCCGAGCGCGCCGTAGGCGGCCATGCCGAAGAGGGCGGTGAGCCCGATCGCAGCGAGAGAGGTTCCCGTCGCCTGGGTGGTCGTGAAGCCGGCGAGGAGGACGAGGAGCGGGACGACGACGATCCCCCCTCCGACGCCGAAGAGGGCGCTGAAGAAGCCGGTGGCAAGACCGATGCCGGCTAAGGTCCAGAACGGCCGGCCAGCCACTGCCACGGCCGTATCCTAGTCTGGTGGACTCGCTGGCCGGCCTGCGCGAAGCCCGACCGGAGACGGCGCTCCTCTTCGACGTGGACGGAACGCTTGCCCCCATTGTCGCCCGCCCGGAGCTCGCCGTCGTCCCGCAGGCGACACGCGCCGAGCTCGAGCGGCTCGCCGCCGCCTACCTGCTCGTGGCGTGCATCAGCGGCAGGGCCGGCGAGGAGGCGGCGGCCCTCGTCGGCGTGGAGGGCATCCGCTACGTCGGAAACCACGGTCTCGAGCTCGATCCGCGCGCGGCCGGTCTGAGCGGCGCGATCGCGGCCTTCAGGGAAGGCATCGGCCTCCCGGTCGAGGACAAGGGCCTCTCGCTCTCCTACCACTACCGCGAGGCGGACGACGAGGAGGCGGCGCGGACGACCCTCGAGGCCGTGGCCGAGCGGGCCCGCGCCGAGGGGCTCGAGGCGCGCTGGGGTCGCAAGGTGCTCGAGATCCGACCCCGGGCCGCTGCGAACAAGGGGACGGCGGTGAGCGCGCTCCTCGCCGAGGCCGGCGCCCGGCGCGGCCTCTATGCAGGCGACGACACCACCGATCTCGACGCGTTCGCCGCCCTCGCGGAGGCTGGCCTCGACCGGTTCGTCCGCGTCGCGATCTCCTCGGTGGAGGGCCCGCCCGAGCTCGTCGCCGCCGCCGATCTCGTCCTCGCGGGGCCGGACGAGCTGGCCGGGCTCCTGGCGACCCTCTAGCCGGCGTTTGCCGCGAGGCCCGAGAAGGGAAAAGATGGGTCGTGCGCTTTCGGCGAGGCGCCCGGCTCGATCCGGGCCAGGTCACGGACGTCCGCGGTCGCCGGGTGGGAGGCGGCGGCCTCGCGGTCGGCGGGGGCGGGCTCGGAATCGTCGGCCTGATCATCTACCTGCTCATCACGTTCCTCTCGGGCGGCGGAGGCCTGAGCGACCAGCTGGCGCCGCTCGAGGGTCAGCGGATCGGCCAGGGCGACACCCCGAGCCAGATCTCGCAGGAGTGCAAGACGGGCGCGGACGCGAACCGGCGCCAGGACTGCCGCATCGTCGCCGTCGTCAACAGCGTGCAGGAGTTCTGGAACGGAGTCTTCGAGCGGAGCAACGAGCAGTACGCCTACGTCGACACCGTCTTCTTCACCGACCAGGTGAACACGGGCTGCGGCCTCGCAAGCTCGCAGGTGGGCCCGTTCTACTGCCCGCGCGACAAGCTCGTCTACATCGACCTGGGCTTCTTCGACCAGCTCGAGCAGCTCGGCGCGAGGGACACGGTGTTCGTCGAGTCCTACGTGCTCGCCCACGAGTACGGCCACCACGTCCAGGACATGCTGGGCGTCCTCGACCGGATCGGAAACGACACGCAGGGCCCCGAGAGCCGCGCCGTCCGCTCCGAGCTGCAGGCGGACTGCTACGCGGGCGTCTGGGCCGCCCACGCCGTCCAGACCGGGTTCGTCGTCGACCTGACGCAGGCGGACATCAACGACGGCCTTGACGCGGCGGCCGCAATCGGGGACGACCGCATACAGGAGAAGGCCCAGGGCCAGGTCAATCCGGAGACCTGGACGCACGGATCCTCCGAGCAGCGCAGACGCTGGTTCTCGCAGGGGCTCGAGGAGGGCCGCCCGGCCGTCTGCGACACCTTCACGGGGTCGATCTAGGAGGCGTTCGCCGCTTCGTGGAGCGCGCCCCAGGCGCGGCGCACGTCGTCCTCGGTCGTCCGCAGATTGCCGACGGCGAGGTGGAGGACGAGGCGGCCGTCCAGCCGCGTGTGGGTGAGAAACGCCTCGCCGCTTCGGTTCACCCGCTCGAGGATGGCTGCGTTGTCCTCGTCGGAGCCGTCGTGGCGGAAGCAGACGACGGAGAAGGGGTGCGGCGCGGCGACCTCCCAGCCCGGCTCCTCCTCGACCCAGGAGGCGAAGAGCTGGGCGAGGCGCACGTGCTCGCGGACGAGCGCCTGGAGGCCTTCGCGCCCGTAACAGCGAAGCACCGTCCAGAGCTTGAGCCCGCGGAAGCGCCGTCCCAGCGCCGGCCCGTAGTCCTTCAGGTCGGTGACGCCCGCGTCACGGTCCGGCATGTATTCGGGAGCGGCGCTGAAAGCGCTGAAGAACGCCTCGGGGCGCCGCGTCCAGAGGCACGAGCAGTCGATCGGAACGAAGAGCCACTTGTGTGGATTCACGACCAGGGAGTCGGCGCGCTCGGCGCCCGCGAGTGCCCACCGATGCTCCTCGCAGACGGCGGCCGAGCCCGCGTAGGCGGCGTCGACGTGGAGCCAGGCTCCAGCGCGCTCGCAGAGGTCGGCGATCGCGGGGATCGGGTCGACCGAGGTCGTCGACGTCGTCCCCGCCGTCGCGACGACGGCCGTCGCGTCGTCGATCTCCGAGGCGAGCGCGTCCGTGCGCATGCGGAACGCCTCGTCGACGGGGAGAAGCCTGCACTCGAGCCCCACGAGGCGCGCGGCCTTGGCGACGGAGAAGTTCGCGTGCTCCGAGGTGAGCACCGTCCCGCCCGGCCGAAGCTCCCTGGCCGCGGCGAGCGCGGCGATCGTGGCCGTCGAGGCCGTGTCCTCGATGTGGCCGTGCAGTCCGGCAGGCAGCCCGAGCAGCTGGGCGAGCCAGTCGAGGGCGAGCTCCTCGAGCTCGGTCGCGGCCGGCGAGGTACTCCACAGCATGGCGTTCACGTTCAGCGCCGCCACGATCATCTCGGCGAGGATCCCGGGCTCGGAGCCCGAGATCCCGAAGTAGCCGAGGAAGCGTGGGTGGTTCCAGTGGGTGATCCCCGGCAGGATCGTCTCGTCGATGTCGCGGAGGACGTGTGCGAAGGGCTCAGCCCGCTCCGGGGGCGAGGCGGGCAGCCGTCCGCGCACCTCGCCGGGCGAAACCCGAGCCTGGACGGGCAGCTCCCCGACCCGCTCGAGGTAGTCGGCCACCCACTCGAGCGCCGCCCGCCCGTCGGTACGAAAGTCGCTCACGACGCCTTCATGAGCTTCTTGACCTCCCGCCAGGGGCGCGCGTTCACGACCTGCGCTGCGGAGACCCAGCCGCGCCTTGCCATCGCGACGCCGAGGCGGAGATTGGCGAGCTCGTGCACACGGTGGGCGTCGGTCGAGATGACGACCCGGACGCCGGCCTCCGCGGCAGCGCGGGCGTGGTTGTCGTCGAGGTCGAGCCGGTCGGGCTGCGAGTTGACCTCCAGGAAGGTGCCCGTCTCGAGCGCCGTCTCGAGCAGCGCCTCGAAGTCGACGTCGTAGGGATCGCGGCGGTTGATCTTCCTCCCGGTCGGGTGGCCGATGCAGTCGACGTGCGGGTTTCGCATCGCTTCCTGGAGGCGGCGGGTGAGGTCGTCGCGGGAGCGGTCGAAGCCGGAGTGGATGGAGGCCATCACCCAGTCGAGGCCGGCGAGCGTCTCGTCGTCGGTGTCGAGCGACCCGTCGGCGCGGATGTCGACCTCGATCCCGCGCAGGATCTGGAGGCCCTTCGTTCCCGCGCCCACCCCGGCGATCTCCTCGGCCTGCTGCTCGAGCCGGCCGTCGCGGAGCCGCCTGGCATGGTCGCAGACGGCGAGATAGCTGCGCCCGAGGCCCTTCGCTGCCGCAGCCATCTCCGCGAGCGTCGCACGCCCGTCCGACCACGTCGTGTGCGAGTGCAGATCGCCCCTGACGTCGTCGAGCCCGACGAGCTCGGGCAGGTGCCCGTCCCGGGCCGCGGCCAGCTCGCCGCGGTTCTCTCGCAGCTCCGGCGGGATCCAGGTGTAGCCGAGGAAGGCATAGAGCTCCTCCTCGTCGCTCGCGGTGAAGATCTCGCCCGTCTCGACGTCCTTGACGCCGTACTCGGAGATCGAGAGCCCTCGGCCGACGGCATCCTCGCGGAGGGCGACGTTGTGGGCTTTCGAGCCCGTGAAGTGCTGGAGCAGGTTGCCGTAGCTCTCGGGTGGAACGACCCGCAGGTCGAACCGAAGGCCGTCGTGCGAGACCACCGTCGCCTTCGTCGATCCGTGCGCGACGACCTCGGCCACCCACGGAAGTCCCACGAAGTGGGCGGTCAGCGCGGCCGGATCGTCGGCCGTCGCGATGATGTCGAGATCGCGCACCGTCTCGCGACGGCGGCGGGCGCTTCCCGCCTCGGACACCTGCACCGCGGCCGGATGCGAGCGGAGCTCCTCGACCGCCTGCTCGACGGAGGGAAGCACACGTCCCAGAAGCGTCTTCTGCTCGATTGCCTTCCGCGGCTTGGCAAGCGACGCGAGGATCTTCTCCTGGGTCTTCGGGCCGAGCCCGGGGAGGGCGGCCAACCGACCCTGCTCTGCGGCAGCGCGCAGGTCGGCCTCGGACTGGACGCCGAGCTCGGTCCAGAGCTTGCGCGCGGTCTTGGGGCCGAGGCCCGGGACGTGCATGACGTCCACGAGCCCGGTCGGAAGCCGGTCGCGGAGCTTCGCGAGCGCGGCGAGATCTCCCGTTTCGGTGTACTCGACGATCTTGCCCTCGATCGTCGCGCCGATCCCGGAGAGCCGCGTCGCCTTCTTGTCGAGGGCCAGCTGGGCCACCGGCACCGCGGACTCCCGAATGCGGGTCGCCGCCCGCCGGTACGCGGTCAGCCGAAACGCGTCGGCGCCGTCGAGCTCGAGCATGTCGGCGAGGAGCTCGAAGCGCTCGGCCAGCTCGGCGTTCGAAGGCAGGCTCTTGACCACGCGGGCGATGATACGCGGGTGCACGTCGTCGTCTGCCTGCCGACCTACAACGAGCGGGCGAACCTCGAGCCTCTCCTCCGGACGCTCGGCGGGGTGCTGGCCGACGCGTCGCTCGACGCGCGCCTGCTCGTCGTCGACGACTCCTCCCCTGACGGCACCGGCGAGTTGGCCGAACGGCTCTCCGTCGAGCTCCCCTTCCTCTCGGTGCTCCACCGGAGCCGGAAAGAGGGGCTCGGGCCGGCGTATCTGGCCGGGTTCCGGCGCGCGCTCGCCGACGGCGCCGACCGCATCGTCCAGATGGATGCAGACTTCTCGCACGATCCCGCAGACGTGCCGCGGCTCGTCGCCGCGGCCGAGGACGCCGATCTCGTGCTCGGGTCGCGCTACGTGGCGTGGGGAGGCACCGAGAACTGGGGGCCCGGAAGACAGGCGATCAGCCGCTTCGGCTCCCTGTATGCGCGGGCGATCCTCGGCCTCCCGCTGCGCGACCTGACCGGTGGCTTCAAGTGCTGGCGCCGGGAGGCGCTCGCCGCTCTTCCGCTCGAGCGGATCCGCACCCGCGGCTACGCCTTTCAGATCGAAACGACGTACCGCGCGCTCGCAGCCGGCCTCTCCGTCGTCGAGGTCCCGATCGTCTTCGCCGAGCGGAGAGCCGGGGGGTCGAAGATGACGCGCGGGATCGTCGTCGAGGCGATGGCGAAGGTGCCCGAGCTGCGTCTCCGCGCAGCGCTTCGGCGTCTGTAGCGCGGGCTATAGTGCGGGCGTGGTAGCCGAGGTCAACGACTCCGACTTCCAAACCGAGGTGCTCGAGGCAGAACGCCCGGTCATCGTCGACTTCTGGGCGCCGTGGTGTGGCCCATGCCGCGTCGTCAGCCCGATCATCGACGACCTGGCCGAGCAGCACGGCGAGCGCGTCAAGTTCCTGAAGATGAACGTGGACGAGAACCTTCAGACCCAGGGGCGCTACAACGTGCTCTCCATCCCGACCGTGATCCTCTTCGAGCACGGCGAGCCCCAGGAGATCGTGATCGGAGCGCGCTCGAAGAGCCACTACGAGTCGGCCTGGGAACGCTGGCTCGGCAAAGCCGCTTAGGCGCGGAACGAGTCCCAGCCGCCGAGGCCCGAGGGCTCGACTCCCTTTCCCTTCTCGACGTGCCCGACAACGGGAAAACCGCTTGCTCTCGCGTCGTCAGACGCGAGAGCAGCTAAGAGCTCGTAGTCCTCCCCGAGCGTCCAGAACGGGAGGTCGGCGACCTCTTCGATGCGCGGCGCACGGGGAATCGCCTCCACCTCGAGGACGACCTTGCAGCCCGAGCGCTCTGCGATTCGCGCCGCGTCGCCCGCGATCCCGTCGGAGAGGTCGACGAGAGCGTGCGCGACCGAGGCGAGCTCCCGGCCGGCGTCGAGCCGGAGAGGCGGCCGCCTGTGAGTCTCGACGAGCTCGTCGAAGCCGTCGAG
>DASUJY010000035.1:0-8491 GCA_036279015.1 Gaiellaceae bacterium
CGCCTACCACGGCGTCGCCTGGCAGACGCCCGGCAGGGGCGGCCGGCCCGAGCAGGGCGAGTCCGACTTCGTGCTCGCGCACCCGCGCTACGGCGTGCTGACGCTCGAGGTCAAGGGCGGCAATATCCGGTTCGACGCCGCGACAGGCGCGTGGACTTCGACCGGCAAGGCCGGCGAGCAGCGGATCAAGGATCCCGTGGCGCAGGCACGACGCGCATCCCATCTCCTCGAACGGACACTCGCCCGCGCGAAGCGATCAGGCGGGGAGACGGTGAGCTTCGGGCACGCTGTCGCCTTCCCCGACTGCCGGGTCGAGCGAAAGACGCTCAAGACCGACCTGCCGCGCGACCTCGTGCTCGACCACGGCGACCTCGCGCAGCTCGACGAGAGGGTCGACGGGCTGTTCCGGTACTGGTTCGACCAGCACTCGAAGCAGCCCCTCGAGAAGGCGGGTCTCGAGCTCGTGGACTCCGTCCTCGCGCGCTCCTTCGACCTGCCTTCACCGCTCGTGTTCGAGCTTCGCGACGAGGAGCAACACCTGTTCCGCTTGACGGAGCAGCAATTCTCGGTGCTCGACATGCTCTCCAGGAACCAGCGCGCCGCGATCGCGGGCTGCGCCGGCTCGGGGAAGACGTTCCTCGCCGTCGAGAAGGCGCGCCGGCTCGCCGCCCAGGGGTTCCGCCCGCTGATCGTCGTCTTCAACGTCCTGCTCGCCGATCACCTGCGTCGCGGGCTGCGCGACGTCCCCGAGATCGACGTCCGCGCCTTCTACGGCCTGTGCCGCGACGTCGCCGACGCAGCGCGGATCGAGGTCCCGGACGAGCCGGAGCCGGATGGCGAGGGTGCCTACTACCACGAGCTCGCCGCGATCTTCGCTGAGCACTCGACCGCGCTCGAGGGCCGGTGGGATGCGCTAATCGTCGACGAGGGGCAGGACGTGTCGGCCGACTGGTGGCTTCCGCTCCAGCTTCTCCTTCCCATGCCGGACGAGAGCCCGCTGTACGTCTTCTTCGACGACAACCAGAAGCTCTTCGCGGTCCCGACCGGGCTGCCGATGCTCGACCACGCGTTCCAGCTCACGGTCAACTGCCGCAACACGAAGCGGATCAACGAGCTCGTGATGCGCTTCTACAAGGGCGGGACACAGAACGCGTCCGGCCCAGACGGCCCTCCGATCGACCGCCACGTCTGCGCGACCGAGAAGGAGCTGCTCGAGCAGCTCGACGAGGCAGTCGCGGACTGGGTCGGCCAGGCGGAGGTCGCGCCGGCCGACGTCGCCCTCCTCAGCGGGTACGCGGCGCACCGCAGTGCGCTCTGGAAGGTCGACGCGCTGGGCGGGATCCGCCTCACCGATGACCCCTGGGAGCCGAACGCGATCTTCCGCTGCTCCGTCTTCCGCTTCAAGGGCCTGGAGCGGATGGTCGTCGGCCTCTGCGAGCTCGACGGCGTTAGGGAGCAGGCCCTCTACGTCGGCTTGTCGCGGCCCAGCGTGTTCCTATCGCTCTTCGCGTCGCAGAAGGCGATGTCGCGGCTCGCCAGCGTGTGACGACGAGGATCGCGGCTAACCGCCCGGAAAGCAGGATCGATGTTCCGAAAGAACAAACCGCGTGCGGGGCGCACCGCAATGGCGGAGTTCCGTAGCAGACGGCGGGCGACGATGAAGCGCGAGTGGCGCGATTGGGCGATGCTCGGCGGCCTGATCGTTGTGTTCAGCGCCGGCGTCATCTTCTTCGATGGGTGGAGCAGGGTGGCCTGGGCGCTTGTGCTCGGGATGCTCCTCGCGACGCTGATCGTCTTCTGGCTGATCGGGGGCGACATCACGTCCCTGACATGGGTTCGCGGCGCGGTCGGCGAGCGGCAGACCGAGGAGGCGCTCGGCGAGCTACCCGGCGGGTGGCGGGTCTTCCACGATCTTCCCGATGGCCGAGGCAACTTGGATCACGTCGCGATCGGGCCAGGTGGCGTCTTCGCGATCGACACGAAGACGTACAGCGCCTCCGCGAAGGTCGAGAACGACGTCTTGCGGTCGGGGGGCATCCATACCCCGGGCGTCGCATTCCGTGGCTCCGCAGTCCGCCTGAAGGAGACGCTGGAGCGTGAAACCGGGGTCACGACCTGGGTACAGGCGGTTGTCGCGATCTGGGGCGAGTTCCCGCAGGGACACGTCGAGGAGCAGCAGGTGGTGTACATCGAAGCCGACCGCCTGCGCGGATGGCTCGAGTCTCGGGACGCACAGCTCAGCCGTGATAGGCACTACCGGCTCGTTACCGCTCTCGAGATTCTCGATCGGCGCTAGCCAACGCGTTGTCCGCGATCTCCCCGCGAAGGATCGAACGCCTCGTTTAGCGCGTCACGTGCCAGGACGTACTCCTTCCAATGGAGACCAATATGCGACTGCCGCTGGACGGATTTTCTGAGAATCCTTCCGCCGGGTTCCTCGATGTCGGCAAGACCGGGACAGCGGTCGTAGTCGGCGATCGCAATCTTCCACCGAATGACGCTTCGCCAAGGCCAACGCTCTTCACCGTCCTTCGGATTCATGATGGGGTGCGAAAGGACTTCGGCGATGCCGATGATCCGCCGTTGTGGGATCGCGTACATGACGAGGTCATCGGCGATGTCTACGCCGGCACGCGAGCTGAATCCGACCTCGTCGGCCAGATCGGGCCGGCCGTCGAGCCAGCGATCAGGCATCGGCGCGTCGACGGCGCCTACGAGCTTGAGCCACGGCATGAGGCGCCCCCGTTCTACCCCTCGACCGCGACGGCCGACGTGACGTTGTCAAGGGCCGGACCGGCCTCGGCCATGTCGTGCACGACCATGTACCGCCACTCCCCGAACTGCCCATCCGCATTGACAGCGGCGACCCACCGCTCCGCGGCCTGAGCCTTGACCTCCTCGAGCGGGTCGTGACCCTTCGTCTCGAGGATCAAGTGGACGCCGTTCGTCAGACGGACGACGAAGTCGGGGATGTACTCGTGCGACTCCCCGTTGTGGAGATAGGGGATCCCGAGGCCGAGACCCTGGTTCTTGACGAACGCGGCGACCGCGTCATGCGTGTCGATGTAGTACGCCGCGGATTGCTCCCACGTCTTCGTGTCCGCCACGACGTAGTTGAGATGCGAGCGCGACACCTCGAAGACCGGCTTCGCGGTCCAGAAGTCGACGTCCGCGGTCGTCCCAGGGCCTCGCGCGCTCTCGTAGCGCGGAATCTCGGGTGCCTCGCCCTGTGAGTCGTCCGGCCTGAGCGCCTCGACGACTCGCTCGACCACCCACCCGTAGTACGGCGCGAGAAACACGTCGACCGGCTCCGCGCCGCCCGACACGGCGACCTTCTCGCGCACGAACCGCTGCACGATCTCGAGCATCTGGGGAAAGAGGACGTGTGCCGGCGCTTCACACGTGTCCGACTCCACATAGCGTTTCGTCAGCGAGGCAGCGAGCGCGAACTCACGCTCCTGCAGACGCGCCTCGCCCCGCCACTTCGCAAGCCCGACCTTTTCGAGCGCTCCAGGGCCGTGGAGTGACGGACGACCCGCGTTCGAGGGAATCGCCGCCTTCATCATCGCTTCGTCGGCGATCTCGGTCGGATCGACGCGCACCGAAGCCACCGAATCCCAGTCGACGACGACGCGGTTGCGAACCGCTTGCTGGTACCCCTCGACGCGCGGAAATACGATCTCGTACGACGCCTTCTCGGGGATCGCCTGCACGTGCCACTGCTTCGGCTTCGGCGGCGGCGCCTTGCCGGACTGCTTGAACGGCACGACCTCGAACGGGACGCCGAGTACCTTCGCAATCTCTTCGGAGAGCTTGCCGTCCTCCCCGACCTCGTAGCTCTGGCGACGCAACCCTCGCCCGACAACCTGCTCGCAGAGGAGCTGGGACATGAACGGGCGGAGACCGACGATATGGGTGACCGTGTTGCAGTCCCACCCCTCGGTTAGCATCCCCACAGAGACGATGCAGCGGACGTCGCGGCCGGGTGGATGAAGCGGCCGTTCGAGCTTCTGCGCGAGCTCCTCGAAGCCATCCGGGTAGATCGGTCGCCCTTGCGGATCGAGCGGCCAAGACGTCTTCCCCACTGTGTCGAGCGTGTGGCGCATCCAGGTTTGCTGGTCGGCCTTCGCCCCTCCACCTTCGCTCTCCTCGACGACCTTGGAGTCGACCCGGATCGTGTTCAGCGCGCCCTCGACATTCCGAAGCTGCGGGAGCTTCGCCGGAGGAACGCCGTCGAACACCGCGCCCTCGGCGAGCCACTCGTAGAGCACCTTCGCCAGCCGCGTGTTCTTGCACACGAGGATGAAAACGGGGGGCCGCGACTCGCCCGCCTCAGCCCACTCCGCAGCGAGATCGGCGCGGAGCTTGCCGAGCACGGTGATCGGGATCTCCGCATGCTTGAGGACCGCCTCCGGCTTCGGGTTTGCACGCCGACCGCCTCGCTCGCGCGCCGTGAGCTTCCCCATGATCGTGCGCCAGAGGTTGAACCACTGCGCGCGCTCCTCTCCGCTCGGGTCGGAGACCGCGAGCTGCGGGATCTTCACGAGACCCGACTCGATCGCGTCGGTGAGGCCGAAGTCGCTGACAACCCATGGAAAGACGCGGTTCGTGTCGCGTCCGGCGCGGGCAAGGTAGAACGGAGTCGCCGAGAGGTCGACCGCCAGGTTGATGCCGCGCAGCCGATGGATGCGGTCAAGCCCGTCGACCCATACCGTCGCCTCTTCGACGAACTCGGGAACCGCGTCCTCGTCGAGCGCCTCCGCGTCCTCGACCTCGTCCCCCTCAGGTTCGTCTGGCGCAATCCGGTAGGCGTGATGGGCCTCGTCGTTCAGGACGAGGATGTTCTGTTTCCCTCCCACCTCACGACCGAGGAGGCGGTTGATGAGAGCGGTGTCGCTCTCGACCCAGCGCGTCTCCTCGACGACGACCTCGGCCTTCGCCGGCCGCCTGTCCTCGACGATGCGCATCCGGCCCTCGCTCACGGCGATGTCGAGGCCCTCTATCGTGATCACGCGCCGCCCGCGCCCGGACGTCGCCTTCACGCCGAGCTGGTACGTGACGCGGAACGCCTCCTCGACGCCGCGCTTCTGCACCTTCGCGCCGGCGCTCATCCCCTTGCGTTCGAACTCGTGCCAGTTCTTGACCAGAACGCGGCCGCGCCGCAAGACCGGCATCAGGTGGCGCGGGACGAGGTCGCGCGTGACGTAGATCGACGCATCGCCGCCGTTCGGATCGAGCTCGCGTAAGCGGTTGCGGATCGTCACGTTCGGGCAAACGACGAGCACGACGTCCGAAAACCGCGCGTCGCCCTTGGCCTGCACCTTGTTGAGGATCGACCAGGCGGACAGGAGCGCCATCACGGTCGTTTTCCCCGAGCCGGTGGCCATCTTGAGGGCGACGCGTCGGAAGGTCCCGCCCGGCTCGGGCGGGACGTCGATCCCCTGCAGGAGATCGCTCCGGGCCTCCGTCAGGAAGATCACCGTCTCGGCCGCCTCGCGCTGGGCGAAGAAGAGCGGCTGGCGCATGTCGTCGCGTCGCCACCACTCCAGGAGCTCGAGGGTCGTGCGCGTTATGCCCGGATAGCCCTGCTCGCGCCATGCTGCGAGCCGCTCGCGGATCAGGTTGACGTGGTCGAGGGGCTGCCACTCGCCGCGCGTGAACCCCTCCTCGGGCTCGGGCGCTCGCGGATCGCGGTACCAGTAGCCGGCGGGCCGGCGGCCCGGACGGCGCTCGGGCATCCGGCCTTCCTCGATCCACCAGTGCTCGCCGGGCTCGACGAACGGCGAGCTGAGGATCGGCTCGCCGACTTCGACCGAGCTCACGAGGCCTCGGAGAGCTTCTTGACGACGAGGAGCTCGTTGCCGCGGTCGTCGATCACCTTCACCGCGATCTCATCCGAGTCGCCCGCCTCGAACGGCGCGCTCGTCGTGCCGGCAAGGTGGTCCCACACCGAGTCCTCTAGCTCGCCCTTGAGGGACTTCTTCACGCTGTCCCAGGCGCCCGTGCGCGGGAAGAACGCCTGCGAGACGTGGAAGACCATCCCGTTGTAGTCCGTGTCGAGGAACCACGCCGGCACGTCGTCCCCGGTGCGGTGGTCGACGCTCATGTCCGACGGGTCGAACACGTCGAGCCCGCGCAGCTCCACCTGGTAACGATCGGGCTCGCCCTTCTCGGCCGGCGGGACCTCCCGCACCGCGACGTCGGGAAGGCCGGTGACGCTGAAGATCTGGCTCGACCGCATCGTCTTCAAGAGGTCGCCCATGACGAGGTCGGGTGTGGCCTGGACGTACGTGACCGGGATGCCCACGAGCTGCTCCGCCTTGTCGACGAACTCCCGTGCGTATGGCTCGATCGCGAATCCGACCACGAGGAGCTGCTCATAGCTCTTGGCGTAGGCCTCGCGAACGGCCTCGTTGACGAGTCGCTCCCCGACGGCGCCGTTCTCCGGCCCGAAGACGATCGCGATCGGCTGGCCGTCAGGCTCGAGCGCCGCCTCGGCGCTGAACGAGAGCGACCGCGCCGGCGGGCGGATGTTCTTCATCGCGATCGACCGGTTGCCGGGAAGCTGGATCACCGGGCTTCTGCGGAGCGCTTCGAGCATCCGGTCGGCGTAGGACCCCTCGGGCGGCGCCTGTGCCTCGTCCTCGTCTGCCTCGTCCACGTCCAGTGGCGTCGGGATCGTCGCCTCGACAACGAACGGGCCGGTGACGCGCGTGATCTTGGTCTCGACTTCCGGCCGGTCGACGAGCACCTCTTCCTTCGGCGGCTCGTCGTTCGCGATCGACTTCAACGTGACGTGCGGCACGATCCCGCCGACCTCCTCGCCCTTCGCGTTCTGCTTCCGCTTGTAGACAAAGCCGCCGGCCGGGCCGCGAGTCGTGTCCTGGAGCTCGTAGTACGGGAACGTCGCGGTGAGGAGGCGCTGGCGGGCGAGCGCGAGCGGCACGCGCGAGGTGTCGATCGTGATCCAGCGACGGCCCCACTGCTCCACGACAAAGGCTGTCGTGCCGGAGCCGCACGTTGGGTCAAGGACGAGGTCACCCGGTTGTGTGGTCATGAGCACGCAACGCTCGACCACTTTGGGCGAGGTTTCGACGACGTACTGCTTCTTCCGACTGAAGCCGCTCCGCGTCGTGTCGTTCCAGACGTTATCTATGAGGTATGCGGGAAAGTCCTCGACGTAGCGCTTGTAGCGAAGTGTGTTGCCCAACAGCATCAGACGTCCCGCTCCCGCAAGAGCATCCATCCCTCCACTAAGCACGCCCGGCTTCCAGTGAGTGTTGGGCGGACACGAATAGTCCTTGCCCTCGAACCGAAAGGTCCGGTCTCGCGGATCACTGGGGTCGCCCTGGGAGAACAGAGTGTCGTGAGCAAGAATGCGCCAGCCGACGGGTATCTCATCTCGTCCGCTGAGTTCATCCTCAGTCATCGAACGCGGCGGCTCTGAGCCGTCGATGGGTTCCACCAGTGTGTATTGACCTGATGCCTCTCTCCCACCTGTCTTTGGGACCGTGGGGTTCTGGAACCGGGCCCGAGCCAGGCCCTTGTCCCGAGCGAACCACAGCAGGTAGTCGACGGATGACGATAAGAGGGCGGCACTCTGGCCCCCTGTGGTGCGGAACGAGATCAGGCCACAGAAGTTCTCACCTCCAAAGACCTCGGCGGCTACATCGCGCACCTGGCTGATGTTGTCGTCCGAGATCTGGACAAACACGGATCCGCTCGGCGTAAGCAGCTCCCGCGCCACGAGCAGCCGGTCGCGGAGGTAGCTCAGGTACGAGTGCAGCCCGAGCTCCCAGGTGTCGCGGTAGGCCTTCACCATCTCGGGCTCGCGCGTCAGCGATCCGTCGTCGCCGTCCTTGACGTCGCGGCGGCGGACGAACGGCTGGAAGTTCGAGCCGAACTTCACGCCGTACGGTGGGTCGATGTAGATCATCTGAACCTGTCCGCCGAGACCCTCGTACTCGAGTAGCGAGTTCATCACGACGAGCGAGTCGCCGAGGATCATCCGGTTGACCCAGCCGCCGCGGTGCTCGTAGGCCTCGAGCTGCTGGGCGAGCGAGAGCTGCGGGTCGGCGAAGAGCTGGAGCTCCATCTGCCGGTCGCGCTTGTGGCCGGAGAGCGTTTCAAGGATGGCCTTCGTCGAGAGCCGCTCATGGACGAACAGCGGCAGCGTCGGCACGTCGAACGAGAGTCGCTCGGCCTTGCCTGACCAGTCGAGGAACGGCCGAGAGAGCGCCTTCAGCCGCGCGACCGCGTCGTGGAGCCCGCAGACCTCGACGTCGCCGAAGCGCCGCGGCTCCGGGAACGCGAACGGCGGGTCGAGCGCCGAGGCCTCCTCGATCTGCGCGAGCAGCCACTCGCCAAGCTCGCGCGCCGCGTTCTGCCCGTCCCAATCGAGCGCCGGCGAGAGAGACGAGTCGTACCGGTAGGACTTCGGCTGCTTGCGCTTCCGGAACTGCGCCTGCGTCCCGACCTCGGGCCGCAGCAG
>DASUJY010000036.1:0-37431 GCA_036279015.1 Gaiellaceae bacterium
GTAGGAGTGGGAGCCGGTGTAGGCGTCTCTGGCGTCGACGGCGTGGGCGAGGGAGGCGGCGGCTCTGAGGCGGGCGGCGCGGTCGGGGCCTTCGGCGAGGCGTCTGAGCTCGGCGAGCTCGAGCAGGTCGGGCCGGTAGACGCGCACCCGGTTTTTGCCGTGCTCCTTGGCGAGGTAGAGCGCCGAGTCGGCCACCCGCACCAACTCCGCACGCTCGACGCCGTGCTGCGGATAGGTCGCGATTCCGGCCGAGATCGAGACATGACCGCCGTGCTCGCACACTGCGTCGGCCACGCGCTCGATGATCGACTTCGCGATCGAGTAACCCTCGTGCTCGTCGCGTCGCGGCAAGAGCAGCGCGAACTCGTCGCCGCCGAGCCGGAAGGCCTCGCCCCCCTGGCGAAGGCGCGCGGCGACCTGCGCCAGCACGCGATCGCCGACCGGGTGGCCGAAGCGGTCGTTGATCTGCTTGAAGTTGTCGATGTCGAGCAGGCAGAGCGTCAGCGAGACGCCCCTGAGCTGCGACTCGTCGAGATCACGCTGGAGCCGCTCGTGAAAGTGACGATGGTTGCCGAGTCCTGTGAGCGGGTCGGTGAGCGCGAGGCGCATTGCCTTGAGCGCGCTGTGCACGGAGCGCTGGTAGAGCGCGATCGCGACGAGCGGGCCGACGAGGGCAATCGCGAGGAGCGGCGAGCGCTCCCAGAGGACGGCCAGCATGAGGCTGACCGATGCCATGATCGAGAACGGCACCGCCGTCCAGTAGACCGACTTCTGGAGGAGCGGCAGGAACGGCTCCCGCGACCAGCGCGAGATAATCGTCGCGGTCAGCGGGATGTTGACCGCGTAGAACGCCGCGGCTGCGAGCAGCACCTGGAGCAGGAGCGAGGCCACACCGGTCTCCTTCGCCCCGACGGATGCCGCGATCCCGGCCGCTCCCCCGCCCAGCGCGTAGACCGCGCTGTTGTACGAGAGGCGGATGCCGGGCCGCCGCTGGAAGACTTCGATCACCGCGCGGGTGAGGAAGCCCATCACGACCGCGGGCGCCCAGCCGTAGATCACCGCCGTCCCGACGATGAACACGGCCGAGAGCGAGATGCCCTCGGAGGAGATCCCCTCGATGGGAACCGGATGGGCCTCGACGAACGTCGCCGCCATCAGGAGCGCGAACACCCCTGCGAGGACGGCGGGCTCGGGGTCCGAGAGCGCGAACGTCCCGATCGCGAATCCGAGCAGGGCGAAGCCCAGGAGCGCTACCGGGACGACGATAGGCAGAAGCCGCGCCGTCTCGCGCGAGACGAGACGACCCGGCTTCGCTCGACCCGGTGCGCTCGCGGTCGAGCGAACGGGGCGGAGGCTCACGGTTATGGCTTAACCGTTCGCCGTGCTACCACGCCCACCCTTCAAGGTCGCTCAGAAAAGCGGCCAGAAGAGCGGCGACAACTGCAACGTGCGTCAGCTTTACCTTCCAATGAAGCATTCCGATCATCTCCCATGTTCGGACGCCGTGAACGAGCCGAAGTATCAGCGGACCTCGGAGCTTGCAACATCCCCCCTTCGAGGGATTCCGAAAAAGCCTGCTCAAACGTGGATTAAGCGACTCAGAGGAGGCCGGCTTCGCGGAGGGGGCGCCGGGCCCAGGCGAAGCGGTCGCGGTACCACCCGGTCAGAGGCACGAACGCGACGCCCTGGCTCGAGGAGTGGATCATCCAGCCGTTGCCGAGCCCGATGCCCATGTGGTCGACCTCGGAGGGGCGCGAGCGCGGCCCGTCCGCGCCGAAGAAGAGCAGATCGGCCGGCTTGACGCGGTGGAAGGGAATACGCTTTGCCTTCGGCACCTCGCCGCTCATCTCGTAGGTCGTGCGGCCCTGGAGCACCGACGAGAGCGAGCCTCCGCCCGAGAAGGGGCGCAGCTTGTAGACGCGCCAAGCGAAGCCGGAGCAGTCGAAGCCGCCGCGCGAGGTGACGCCGAAGGTCACCTGCTCGTGCTCCCACAGACCGCCCCACACGTACGGGTAGCCGATGAAGTGGACCGCGCGCCGGAGGACGCGGCGGCGCCAGTCGCCGTAGGACGGGAGCGAGAAGGAGTCGGCGAGCGACCGGACCGAGTCGCGCTCCCAGTCCGAGACTGCGAGCGCGCGCGCGAGCGAGTAGGCGGTCTCGGCGCGCGTGGCGGGATCCTGCGGTCGCAGCTCGAGGGCGTCGTCCTCGAGTGGGTGGTTCAAACGCAGCCAGAGAAGGCGGGCGACGACCTCCGTGCCGAGGCGGCGTGGCGGCCTCAGGCCGGCGGCCTTGACCTCGCGCCGGAAGAGCCGGGCGGCGTGCCCCAGGCCGAGCGCGCCGACGACGGCCGCGTCGAGCTCGGCGATCGACACCTCGGCGCCGGGGTCGACGACCACCTGCTGGTTACCGGTGAAGGCAGCGAGGGCGGCTCCGAGCTCGCCGTGCGTCACATTTGCGCGCGGATGGAACCTCTTCACGCTCGGCCCCATGAGGCCGTGCTCGACGACGATGCGGATCTGCGGCTTCGCCCAGCTCGCGCCAGCCGCCGGATGCGCAGCGACGAAGGCGGCGAGCAGGGCGAGGAAGGCCATGAGAGCCCGGCGCATGCCGCTCCTATCGTCGCGTCGCGGAGGAGCCTTTAGGCTCAGGGGGTGGAGCCGGAGATCAGGCCCGAGCCGTCGCCCGCCGAGCTCGAGGCGATCGAGGAGGCGCTCGCGCGCCTGGCCGGGCCGGCCTCCGATTCACGCTCGGCCTGGTGGCGCGCGGGCGTCGCCGAGAACGTCAGCGAAGAAGAAGAGCCCGCCTGACGGCGAGACGCCACTCGCCGAGCAGGCGCTCGGCCTCCTCCTCGGGCAGCTCCGGCTCGAAGCGTGCCGCGCTGCGCCGGAGCCCGGCGATGTCTTCGAGTCCGCCCCACACGCCGAGCGCGAGGCCGGCCAGCGCGGCGGCTCCGAGCGCCGTCGTCTCGCGCTCGGCCGGAACCTCGACCGGCAGGCGCGTCAGATCGGCAAGGGCCTGGAGCACGAAGCCGTTCGCCGCGCCCCCGCCGTCGACGCGGAGCTCGGCGAGCGGGAACGGGAGGGCATCGACGACGTCGCGCGTCTGGTAGGCGGTCGCCTCGAGCGCCGCGCGGACGAGGTGCTCGCGGCGCGTCCCACCCGAGATGCCCGTGACGAGGCCGCGCGCCTCGGGGATCCAGTGCGGGGAGCCGAGACCGGCGAGAGCGGGGACGAAGTAGACGCCACCGTTGTCCGAGACCGAGCGAGCAAGTGCCTCGCTTTCGCCCGCCTCCGCGAGGAGGCCGAGGGCGTCTCGGAGCCAGCGCACCGCTCCGCCGGTGACGAAGATCGAGCCCTCGACCGCATGGACGGCCGCGTCCTCGCGCAGCCGCCAGGCGACTGTCTCGACGAGCCCTTCGCTCCGGCCGGGGCGCGTCGGTCCGGCGTTCGCGAGGAGGAACGTGCCTGTGCCGAGCGTCGCCTTCGCGAGGCCCGGGCTGAAGCAGGCCTGGCCGAAGAGGGCAGCCTGCTGATCGCCGGCGAGGCCCGCGATCGGGATGCGGGCGCCGAGCAAGTCCGCCTCGCCGATCGTCCCGCTCGAGGCGACGATCTCCGGCAGCACGGAGCGAGGCACGCCGAAGAGGCCGAGCAGCTCATCGTCCCAGGCGAGCCTGCCGAGGTCGAAGAGGAGCGTTCGCGAAGCGTTCGAGACGTCCGTCGCGTGGACGGCGCCGCCGGTCAGCTTCCAGACGAGCCACGCATCGACGGTGCCGAACGCGAGGTCGCCCGAGGTCTCGCGGAGGATCCACTCGAGCTTCGTCGCCGAGAAATAGGGGTCGGGGACGAGGCCTGTTCGGTCGCGGATGAGCTCGGCGGGGAGTTCCTTGCAGCGCTCGGCCGTCCGACGGTCCTGCCAGACGATGGCGCGGTGGGCGGGGCGGCCGCTCCTGCGATCCCAGACGATGGTCGTCTCGCGCTGGTTCGCGATTCCGAGCCCGGTGAGATCCGACGCCCGCGCACCGGCCGAGGCGAGCGCCTCCGCCGCAGACGCGAGCACCGACTCCCAGAGCTCCTCCGGATCCTGCTCGACCCAGCCCGGCCGCGGGTGGTGCTGCGCAACCTCCCGGTAGCCGCGCCCGCGCGTCTCGAGATTCTCGTCGAGGACGAGGCACGTCGTCCCGCTCGTCCCCTGATCGATGCCCAGAAGCATCGGCTCAGAGCTGCAGCACGAAGGACTGGAGGATGAGGAGCGGCATGAATCCCTGTCGCCTGTAGACGCGAAGAGCCGGGACGTTGTCCGCCTGGACGGAAAGGCCGAGCTTCTCTTTCGGATGGCTCGCCCAGTAGGCGGTGAGCGCCTCGGAGAGGACGCGCGAGCCGATCCCCTGCGATCGCTCGCTCGCGGTCACGCCCAGGTGGTAGATCCAGCGGTCGGCAGGGTCGATCGAGACGAACGCTAGGGCCTCGCCGTTCAGCTCGCCGATGGAGACGTCGCCCTGCTCGAGCGCGGTGCGCCAGGCGCTTTCCGGGAAGGCGCCGTCCGGGAAGCACTCCTCGTAGAGGCGGAGCGTCGCAGGGAGATCTTCGCTTCGACCCATGCGGACGACGAGCTCCGGTGGCCCGGTCGCGACGGGCCGATGATCGGCGTCGCGCAGCTGGAAGATCGCGTTCGCGCTTCCCCGGGGCCGGAACCCGGCGCGCTCGAGCAGCAGACGGCCGCTCCCGTTCCTCGTCCCCACGGCGGCGACGACGCGGGCCGCGCCGCGCTCGCGCGCCCGCTCGAGAGAGGCCTCGAGCAGGTGCGTCCCACGCTTCTGGCCGCGGTATCGGGGCGCGACCAGAGGGCCGAAGAGGTCGGCATGCTCGAAGCCGGGCGAAACCTCAACCCCCCCGAACCCGACGACCTCGCCGCCCTCGACCTCGTCGACGACGAGCGTTTCCTCGGGCGGCACCGCCCAGTCGGAGAGCTCGCTCGCGAGCTCCTCGGCGCTCGACCAGAGCGGGTTGCCGACCTGCTCCTCCGGTCGCTGGAGCGCCCGTCGCGAGAGCTGGAGCACCGCATGGCTGTCCTGCGCGGCGTAGCTACGCAGGCTGCTGGCCACGCAGGACCCTCGGGGCGCTCAGGAAGTAGTCGAGCCCGGAGATCCAAGTCAGCGCGAGCGCGACGATCCCCGCCCACCAGGCGACGTCGGTGCTGAACGCGCCGCCTGCAGCCAGGCCGGCGAGCGCCGCGGCGACGGCCTGAGCCCCGGTTTTCAACTTGCCGAGGTCGCGCGCCGCCATGACGACGCCGCGCTCGAGTGCTGCCAGGCGCAGGCCGGACATGAGGAACTCCCGAGCGACGATCGCGGCGACCATCCACGCCGGCAGGGCGCGCTCCACGAGCATGACGAGTGCTGCCATGACGAGGAGCTTGTCCGCCACCGGATCGAGGAGGCGGCCGAGGTTCGACGAGCGTTCCGTGCGCCGAGCCCACCAGCCGTCGACCCAGTCGGTCGCCATCGCGACGACGAAGAGACCGGTCGCCCAGTAGTCGTGGTTGGGGAAATCCCAGGCGAAGAGAAGGACGACGGCGGGCACGGAGAGCGCGCGCGCGAGCGTCAGCTGATCTGCGAAGTGCATCGGAAGCGACAGAATACGCGCGCCCATGCCTGCCTTCGGAAAGGTTCTCGTCGCGAATCGCGGCGAGATAGCGGTCCGCGTCTTCCGGACCCTGCGCGAGCTCGGGATCGGGACGGTGGCGGTCTACTCGGAGGCAGATCGGGCTTCGGTCCACGCTGCGCTCGCCGACGAGGCCTACCTCGTCGGGCCCGGCCCGGCGGCGGAGAGCTATCTCGACCAGGAACGCGTGATCGAGGTCGCGCTGCGCGCGCGGGCAGAGGCGGTCCACCCCGGCTACGGGTTCCTCGCAGAGAACGCCTCCTTCGCGCGGGCCTGCACGGATGCGGGGCTCGTCTGGATCGGTCCGCCCCCCGAGGCGATCGAGGTGATGGGTTCCAAGGTGGCCGCCCGGGAGCTGATGCGAAACGCCGGAGTTCCCGTCGTCCCCGGGACGACGGAGCCGGTCGCGTCGGCGGCCGAGGTCGCTCGCCTCGGCGAGGAGTTCGGCTGGCCCCTGGCGATCAAGGCGTCGGCCGGAGGAGGCGGCAAGGGCCTCAAGGTGGTCGAAGGGCCCGATGAGGTCGAGCGCGCTCTCGCGGCGGCGAGGCGGGAAGGGGAGGCGTACTTCGCGGACGCGACCGTCTACGTCGAGAAGTTCATCCACGACCCGCGCCACGTCGAGGTGCAGGTGCTCGCGGACGACCACGGCACGGTCCTCCACCTCGGGGAGCGGGACTGCACGATCCAGCGGCGCCATCAGAAGCTCGTCGAGGAGACTCCGTCTCCGGCGGTGACGGCCGAGCTGCGGGATCGGATCGGGCGGATCGCCGTCGACGCCGCCCGGGCGGTCGGCTACCGCAGCGCGGGCACGATCGAAGGCCTCCTCGACCGCGCGGGTAACTACTGGTTCCTCGAGATGAACACGAGGATCCAGGTCGAGCACACCGTCACGGAGCTCGTGACGGGCGTCGACCTCGTCCGCGAACAGGTCCTGATCGCGGCCGGGGAGCCCACAGGCGTGAAGCAGGAGGAGCTTCGCTTTCGCGGGCACGCGATCGAGTGCCGGATCAACGCCGAGGATCCGGCGAACGGCTTTCTCCCGGCGCCGGGCATGTTGACGCGCTACCGCGAGCCGGCCGGTCCCGGCGTCCGTGTCGACTCGGGCGTCGTCGAGGGCAGCGAGATCTCCGGCCTCTACGACCCGCTCGTCGCGAAGCTCTGCGTCTGGGACAGCGACCGCGAACGGGCCCGCGCGCGCATGCTGAGGGCGCTCGACGAGTTCGAGATCGAGGGCGTGAAGACGCTCGTCGGCTTTCACAAGGCGCTGCTGCGCCGCCCGTGCTTCGCCGCCGGCGAGACGTGTCACGGCGTGGTGGAGTCGGACGAGCTTGCGGAGGAAGCGGAGCAGTTGTCTCATGAGACAACGACTGTACCGCGGGCGGCGGACGGACAGCTGCGTGATCGGGTGCTCTCGGTCGAGGTCGACGACAGGCGCTTCGAGGTGAGGGTGCTCGCGCCCGAGCCGCCCTTCGCCGAGCTGGCACGGCGGCGACGAGAGCGGGGTCCGGGCGGCCGCGGCCAGGCCGCCGCGAAGCATGCCGTCGTCAGCCCCATGCAGGGCACCGTGCTCGCCGTCGAGGTGGCGGAGGGCGACGACGTGCGCGCCGGGCAGGTCATCTGCGTCGTCGAGGCGATGAAGATGGAGAACGAGATCGTCGCCCACCGCGAGGGGCGGGTCGACGCGCTCTCGGTCGCCGTCGGCGAGCCGGTCAAGACGGGCCAGGTGATCTGCGTCGTCGTTCAGGAGGGTGGGACCGAGGACGCCGTGTAAGGTTTGCCTTACAGTGGGTAGCCTCTCCTCAGTGGCCGTCAGGGCGAAGAAAGAGCTCTGCGCCGATATCTCCGGCGCCTCGAGCGAAGGGCTCGCCGCCACGGCGAGCCGCATCGACCGCTGGGTGCTCGTCGAGTACCGCGGCCTGTGGGACCGGGACGTGCTCGGAGGAAGCATCCTTTCGGCCGCGCTCAAGGAGCACCTGCGGGACCAGCTCGCCCGGCTGGGCCATTCGCGCCTCCTCTTCGTCAAACGTCCGGAGCGGCGCTCGCAAAAGCGGCGCATGCTCTACTTCGGCAGCAGCCGGCCCGGCGAGGAGCGCTTCTACGGGCTCGAGTTCGACCACCACGACGATCTCGTCGACTACGACTTCGCGGCCGCCCTGCGCGACGGAGGGACGCCCGGCGTTCCCGTCGAGCACCCGCTCCTCGTCGTCTGCACGCACGGAAAGCGCGACCGCTGCTGTGCCAAGTACGGGCGCCCACTCTACGACGGCCTCAAGAAGAAGGTCGATCCCGACTGGGTCTGGCAATCGACCCACGTCGGCGGCGACCGCTTCGCCGGGAACGTCGTCCTCCTTCCGGAGGGGCTCTTCTACGGGCGCGTCGGCGAGGAGGACCTCGACCCGATCCTCGACGACTACTTCGCCCGCCGCATCAACCCCGAGCGCTACCGTGGACGCTCGGCCTACACCTTCGCCGTCCAGGCGGCAGAGCTCGCGGTAAGGGAGGAGACCGGTCTGATGGGCATCCACGACGTCGAGCTTCTCGGCATGGCGAGCGAGGGCGAGGAGGGATGGCTCGTCTCGCTCCGCGCCGGAGGACGCGACTACGAGGCGGAGGCCTGGTCGGAGCTCGGCGCCGAGGCGCTCTACATGACGTGCGGCTCGGTCACTCCGCGGCGCCCGCGCCGTTTTCACGCGCGGCTGCGCCGCTGATCTTCAGGAATCCCTCCCGGACGAGCCGGCCGACCAGCACGAGCCTGCCCTCGTCGTCGAGCTGACCCGGCAGCTCGGCCGGCGTGAAGGAGCCCTCGCACTCCGCGACGAAGCCGAGCTCCTCGCGCGTCTCGGCCGGGAAGGCGACGTCCTTCCCCTCGAACGAGAGCGTCGAGCCCGCCAGGTCGAAGATGACGGTGGGTCGGCGTTCCACCTCGGTGTCGAGGTCGAGCTCGTCGAGCGCGCGCACCTGGCTCAGCTGCCCGCCGAGGATCGGACGTCTCGTGCGGACAAGCCTCCGCCGGCGGCGGCGCGCGACGCGGTCCGGACGCAGCTGCTCGCCGAGCGCCTCGAGGAGATTGCCGGCCTCTGCGCCGTCCGGCGAGTGGCGGAAGCCCGGGTCGGCCGCGCAGCTCTCGAGCGCGGCGCGGAAGGCGTCCATCCACGTGTAGACGTTGACGCCGACCGTGATGTGGAGCGAATCGGTCTCCGAGGTCTTCGCCTCGTGCAGCCAGCCGCGCGGCAGGTAGAGCGTGTCGCCCGCGCGGAGCGTGACGTCGTGAACAGGGGCGCCCGGCTCGCCCATCGTCTCCGCCTTGTAGCGCTGGTTCTTGAGGGGAAGCTCCCAGACCGGCTCGTAGACGAGCCACCGCTTCTCGCCGGCGACCTGGAGCGAGAAGACGTCGTGCGTGTCGTGGTGGACTGGGAGCCCCTGCGCGCTCCTCGGCGTGAAGTAGGCGTTCGCCTGGGCGGGATGCTGGAGCTCGGCCTCGAGGGAGCGGCAGAACTCCGCCAGCGGCGCCCAGTTCAGATGGAGGCCCTGGAGGACGACGGTGGCGCCGTCCTCGAACTCGGCCAGAACGCGCTCCACGTCGACGGTGCCGCTGAAGGGTTGCGGCCGCCAGGAGAGATCCTTCGTGTAGCTCGACACGTCGAGCTTGGCGCCCGCCTTGGCGAGGCGAAACGCCGGGAAGCGGAGGCCCGACGAGCAGACGAGCCGCTCGACGTCCGCGACGGAGAGGAGATCGTCGAAGCGACCTTCCTCCGCGCGCGGGACGACGAGCGGCTTCTGCTCCCAGTGCTCGGCGAGGAACTCCTCGACGGAGACCGGCTCGAGCGCGCGCGCGAGCGCGCTAGCTCGGATCTTCTGTGTCGGTGTCGACGTCGGTCGAATCCGTGTCGTCGGCGTCGGTGTCGTCGGCGTCCGTGTCGTCCGAGTCGGAGTCCATGTCGTCCTGATCCACGTCCATGGTCTCGTCCCGGACGTCGAGGCCGGCGCGGCCGCGCGTCCGGATCTCCTCTTCCTGCAACGTGGTCATGCTCGCTCCTCTCTCGCTGACGGCGGAAGGCTACAGCGTCCGTCTGTATGCCCGGAAGGCCCAGGTCGCGAACGCGGTCGTGACCACCGTCGCGGCCACGAGGTAGACGAGATGGAGCCAGGCGGCCGACCAGTCGGTGCCCGGGAGCATGACCTCGCGGGAGGAGACGATCCCACACTGCACCGGGTTGAAGCGCGCCGCCCACTGCATCCAGCTCGGCATCAGCTCCTCCGCGATCAGCGCCGTCGAGACGAAGAGGAGCGGCAGGCCGATGAAGTTCGAGACCGCGATCATCGTCTCCTCGCGCCTCGTCAGGAGGGCGAGGCCGTGCGAGATCCCGGCGAAGCACGAGGAGACGAGGAAGGCGGCGAGGAGGATGACGACCCAGCCGGCGACGGAGGCGTGCACGCGCGCTCCCATCAGAAAGCCGATCCCGAGGATGATGAAGCCCTGGAGCATCGCCTGGAAGCCGGAGCGGATCACCTGCGAGAGCACGAGCGCGCTCCGGTGCACCGGCGTCGCGAGGAAGCGCTCGACGACTCCGCGGTCGAGGTCGGCAATCATCGACATGCCGCTCCACGTGGCCGAGAAAGAAGGCGGTCATGACGACGATTCCGGGCACGAGGAACTCGATGTACGAGCTCGTGCCGAATCCCGGCAGGTCGGTGATGCGGCGGAAGAGCTGGCTGTAGAGAAGCAGCCAGAAGAACGGCTGGACGAGCAGGATGAAGATCCAGACCGGCTGGCGGACCAGGTTCCGCGTCTGCCGGCCGAGCATGAACCACGTGTGCTCGAGCGCCGCGCTCACCGGCCGTTCTCCTCGCCCGCGGCCTCGTCCTCGCGCTTGAAGTCGCGCCCCGTGTAGTGGAGGTAGACGTCGTCGAGCGACGGGCGCGCGACGGTGACGGATGCGACCGGGACGCCGGCGCTTTCGAGCGCGGAGATGATCCCGGGCACCGCGCGGCCGCCGTTCTCGACCCGCGCGCGTAGCTGCCGCCCCTCGCAGGAGACGTCGATGATGCCCGCGAGCGCGCGGACGACCCGCGCCGCCTCGTCGCTTCGGCCGTCGGAGAGCTCGGCGCTCACCGAGTCGCCGTGCAGGTCGCTCTTCAGGCTCTCGGGCGTGCCCTCGGCGACGATCCGCCCGCGCGAGACGATCGCGAGCCGGTCGGCCAGGTTGTCCGCCTCCTCGAGGTAGTGGGTCGTGAGCAGCACGGTCAGCGATTCCGCGGCGGCGAGGCGCCCGAGCTCCTCCCACATGGCCGCGCGCGCCTCGGGATCGAGGCCGGTCGTCGGCTCGTCGAGGAAGAGGACGCTCGGCCGGTGGATGAGGCCGAGGCCGATGTCGAGGCGGCGCTTCATCCCGCCCGAGTAGCCGCGGACGATCCGTTGGAGAGCCCGAGCAGGTCGAGGAGCTCGTCGACGCGTGTTCGAAGCGCCGTGCCGCCGAGGCCCTGGACGTGGCCCTGGAGGTTCAGGTTCTCCGGTCGGTCGCCTCGAGGTCGACGCCCGTCTGCTGGGCGACGTACCCGATCGCGCGCCGCACTCCGGTGGGGTCCGCGTCGACTTCGCGGCCCGCGACGACGGCGCTTCCGGCGTCCTTCTTCGTCAGCGTCGCGAGCACGCGCACGGTGGTCGACTTGCCCGCGCCGTTGGGGCCGAGGAGGGCGAACACCTCGCCCTCGTGCACCTCGAAGCTGACCCCGTCGAGAGCGCGGACGCCCTTCGGATACGTCTTTTCGAGGTTCTCCACCGCGCTCGCGTCCACGGGTCTCGACTCTAACGACTCCCGGTAGAGTGGCCCGCCGGATGGACCTCTACGAGCACCAGGGGAAGCAGCTCTTCGCGCGCTTCGGGATTCCTGTCTCCGAGGGGAGGCTGGCGGCGACCCCCGAGGAGGCCCGCGCCGCCGCCGAGGAGCTCGGCGGCCAGGTCGTCGTCAAGGCACAGGTCCTGACCGGCGGGCGCGGCAAGGCCGGCGGCATTCAGCTCGCCGACTCGCCCGAGGAGGCCAAGGTGCGGGCGTCCGAGATCCTCGGCATGGACATCCGCGGGCACGTGGTCCGAAGCGTCTGGGTCGAGAAGGCCTCGGAGATCGCGCGGGAGTACTACCTCTCCGTCACCTTCGATCGCGGCGAGAAGAAGCCGCTCCTCATGTTCACGACCCAGGGCGGCATCGACATCGAGGAAGTGGCCGAGAACAATCCGGAGGCGCTCGCCCGGCTCCACATCGACCCGCTCGTCGGCTTCCAGCCCTTCCAGGCGCGCTGGCTCGTCTTCACAGCCGGCCTCGAGGATTCGGACGAGCAGAAGCAGGTGCTCTCGATCGTGGGCCGGCTCTACGACGCCTTCGTCGGGGCCGACGCGATGCTCTGCGAGATCAACCCGCTCATCGTCACGCCGGCCGGGGAGGTGAAGGCGCTCGACTCGAAGTTCACCGTGGACGACAACGCGCTCTTCCGCCGCACCGACATCGCCGAGATGCGCGACCCCGAGGCGGGCGACCCGCAGGAGCGCCTCGCGCGGGAGAAGGGCGTCACGTACGTGAAGCTCGACGGCGAGATCGGGATCCTCGGCAACGGCGCGGGGCTCGTCATGTCGACTCTGGACGTGATCGACCAGGTCGGCGGCTCGCCGGCGAACTTCTGCGACCTGGGCGGGGGCGGCGACGCACAGGGGGTCGTGGACGCGCTCGAGGTCATCACCGCCGACCCGCAGGTGCGGGCGATCCTCTTCAACATCTTCGGCGGGATCACGCGCGGCGACGAGGTCGCGCGCGGGATCCTCGAGGCGCTCGACAGGATGTCGATCGGCCTGCCGATCGTCGTGCGCCTCGACGGGACGAACGCGGAGGAGGGCCGGGCGATGCTCGCCGAGGCCGCGCCGCCCAATCTGCACGTCGAGGAGACGATGCTCTCGGCCGCGGAGCGTGTCGTGGCGCTCGCGAGGTCGGCATGAGTGCGTGGGACGAGCGGGCTGAGGCCTACCGTACGAGCGAGGCCCATCGCGAGGGCGAGGATCTCGACCTCCTCGTCGAGTGGGCCGCCGGCGCCAAGACCGCGCTCGACGTCGGCACGGGCGGCGGCCATGTCGCCCGGCGGCTCCGGGAGGCGGGGCTCGAGGTGGTGAGCTCGGATCCGGCGGCGGGGATGCGCGCGGACGTGGTCGCGCCCGCCGAGCACCTGCCCTTCGCGGACGGGAGCTTCGACGTCGTGGCCTCGCGGATCGCCGCGCATCACTTCGAGGACGTCGAGGGGGCCACGCGCGAGATGGCGCGCGTGGCGCGCGAGCGCGTGCTCGTCGTCGACATCCTCCTCGCCGACGAGGCCTCCGACGAGGCCGAGCGCCTGCGCGACCCGTCGCACGTGCGCTACTACACCCAGGACGAGTGGCGCGCGTTCTTCGCCGCCGCGGGGCTCGACATCGAGGAGGAGCGCATCCTTCCCCGCGACGTCGGGTTCGCCGACTACCTCGAGCGCACGGGCTGTGGGGGCGAAGAAGCGGACCGGGTCCGGGCACTGCTCGGCGACCACGTCGAGGGCGACACCTTCCACCTGACGGCCGTCGCGCTCAACGGCAGGAAGGAGGCCTAGTGGCGATCGTCGTCGACCGCGAGACCCGCCTCGTCGTCCAGGGCATCACCGGGCGCGAGGGCTCGTTCCACGCGACGCGGAACAAGGGCTACGGGACGAACGTCGTCGCCGGCGTCACGCCCGGCAAGGGCGGCGCCGACGTCGACGGCGTCCCCGTCTTCGACTCGGTACGCGCCGCCACCGCCGAGACGAGCCCGAACACGGCCATGGTCTTCGTCCCCGCCCGCTTCGCCGCCGACGCGATCTACGAGGCGGTCGACGCGGGCATCGAGACAGTGATCTGCATCACGGAGGGGATCCCGGCCCACGACATGCTGCGCGTCTACAACTACCTCCGCCCGCGCGGCGTGACGCTGATCGGCCCGAACTGCCCGGGCGTCCTCTCACCGGGGAAGGCGAACGTCGGGATCATCCCGGCCGAGATCTTCCGCGAGGGCAACGTCGGCCTCGTGTCCAGATCCGGCACGCTCACGTACCAGATCGGGCACGAGCTGACACAGCTCGGTATCGGCCAATCGACTATCGTCGGAATTGGGGGGGACCCCGTGGTCGGGTCGTCCTTTCTGGACATCCTCGCGCGCTTCAAGGCCGACCCGGAGACCGAGTACGTCGTCATGGTGGGGGAGATCGGCGGGGCCGAGGAGGAGAAGGCGGCCCGCTTCATCGAGGCGGAGATGTCGAAGCCGGTCGTCGCCTACATCGCCGGCTTCACCGCTCCCCCCGGGAAGACGATGGGGCACGCGGGGGCGATCATCTCCGGCACCGCCGGGACGGCCCAGGCGAAGAAGCAGGCCCTCGAGGCCTGCGGCGTCCGGGTCGGCACGAATCCGACCGAGGTCGCCCGCCTCGTCGCCGAGCTCGTCGGCGCCCGCGCCTGACGGCACGCGGCCGTGCGGCCGCCGGCCCCAGATGATTGATCGAAAATTGACCGGAAACCGTGGCACCGCCGGATGACGCCCATGACGCTTCGCCTGAGAGCCACGCTCGTTCCTCGCCCGTACCTTCGGGTACGAGCTCGGAATGATCGCGGCCTCATGCTCGGTCATGGGCGCCCCCGACGGCACCACACTTTCCGATCAACCATCTAGACTCGCCCCGTGGCGCTGATCTCGTTTGCGCGCGGCATGCCGGGGCCCGATCTCCTCCCGATCGCGGCCTTCGGCGACTGCGCCCGCGAGGCACTCGAGCGCGACGGCGCGACCGCGCTCCAGTACGGGCCGCCCGGCGGCTACCCCCCGCTCAAGCAGTGGGTCGCGGAGCAACACGGCGTCGACCCGGCGCGCGTGATCGTGACGAACGGGTCGCTCCAGGGCTTCGCCTTCGCGGCCCGCCACTTCGTCCAGTCCGGCTCGCGCTTCTTCGTCGAGGCGCCCTGCTACGACCGCTCTCTCTCGATTCTGCGGAAGCTCGGTGCTCGGGTCGAGCAGGTCGAGCTCGCCGACGACGGCCTCGACGTCGACGTCCTCGCCGGGTCACTCCGCAAGGGTGACGTCGTCTACACGATTCCGACCTTCCAGAACCCGAGCGGACGCACCCTCTCGCTCGAGAACCGGCGCCGGCTGCTCGACCTCGCGGCCGAGCGGGAAGCGTTCGTCTTCGAGGACGATCCCTACGGGATGCTTCGCTTCGAAGGCGCGCCGATCCCCCGCCTCTTCGAGCTCTCCGAGGGCAAGACCATCTTCCTCTCCTCGTTCTCGAAGACCGTCGCGCCCGGGATCCGCACCGGCTACCTGATCCTTCCCGAGGAGCTCGTGAGCCCGATCGAGGAGCTCGTGCTCTCGAACTACGTCTCGCCCGCGATCTTCGTCGAGGCCGCCCTGCTCGAGTTCCTGACCAGCGGCCGCTTCGAGCCGAACCTCGAGGCCGTTCGCGACGGCCTACGCCTCCGGCGGGACTCGATGCTGGCCGCGCTCGAGCGCGAGATGCCGGAGGGCGCGCGCTGGAACGAGCCCGAGGGCGGCTACTTCCTCTGGCTCGATCTGCCGGGCGGCGTCGCCGGGGATTCCCTGCTCGCGCGCGCGGGCGAAGAGGAGGTCACCTTCATCAAGGGCGCCGATTTCTTCTTCCACGGCGGCGGGGACGAGTCGGCTCGGCTCGCGTTCTCGTTCGCGACCCCGCCCGAGATCGAGGAAGGCATCGTGCGCCTGGCCCGGCTCGTGCGCGAGGCGGCCGCCGTCGCCGCGTGAGCGGCCGGCCCTTCGCAGTCACCCGGCTCGACGATCTGGAGCGGCTCGAAGGAGAGCTCGTGACCCTGCCCGTCCGGCTCCGCTTCGGGATCGAGTCGTTCGGCGTGAACGCCTACGAAGCCGGGGAGTCGGGCCGGGTGATCGAGGAGCACGACGAGCTCGGGGCCGGCGCGGGTCGCCACGAGGAGCTCTATCTCGTCGCGAGAGGACATGCCCTCTTCACGCTCGACGGGAAGGACGTCGACGCTCCGGAGGGCACCTTCGTCTTCGTCTCCGACCCGGCCGTGCGCCGGGGCGCCGTTGCCGCCCCCGACGCGCCGGGCACCGTCGTCCTCGTCGTCGGCGGCGTGCCGGGCAAGCCCTTCAGCCCGTCACCGTGGGAGGCGTGGCTCGAGGCCGCGCCGCATCTGAAGGCCGGAGAGCCGGAGCGCGGCGTCGAGGTCCTCGAGCGGGCGCTGGCGGCCCACCCGGGCAATCCGAACCTCCTCTACAACCTCGCTTGCTTCGAGTCGCTTGCGGGGATGACCGACTCCGCGCTCGCCCACCTGTCCGAGGCGATCGCCGCCGAGCCGCGCGCACATACCTGGGCCGAGTCCGATTCCGACTTCGACCCGATCCGGGTCGACCCGCGCTTCCCGAAGAGCTCCTAGGCCGCTGCGTGCGCCTGCAGGGCGGGGCGCGGGATCAGCTTCGGCTGGCGCGGCGGCTCGAGGGCGGTTTTCGCCGCTCTGAAGGTCGGACAGGGCGCGTTACCGGGAAGCGCACACAGCTCAGCTCGGCGGAAGAAACAGTCGTCGCAGGTGGTCGCCAGGCGCTTCGTCATCGGGTCCGGAGCGACGACTATAGGGTCGCTCTGCCGCGGTTTGAAGGGCCCCGCACACCAAACTGTCGCAATTTCCGCCAAGAACGTCTCGGCCGTTTCCAGGCAGGACAACTACCCTGTTGCCAGAGCGCGCAACGCTTCGTCGATGTTCGAAACGGGGACGATGCGGAGGCCGTGCGCGTACCTGCGTGCTCCCGCCGCGTTGGCGTCCGGAACGAGGAAGACGTCCGCGTCCGCTTCGCGGGCGCCGATCGTCTTCTGCTCGATGCCGCCGATCTCGTGGATGGTCCCGTCGAGGGCCATCTCACCGGTGGCGACGATGCGCCGGCCCCGGTCGAGGTCGTTCGGCCCCAGCTCGTCGATGATGTCGAGGGTGAACGCAAGCCCGGCCGAGGGGCCGCCGATGTCGCCCGTGTCGATCGAGATCTTGACCGGGAGCTCGAACTTCGGCTGGATCAGGATTCCCATGACCGCGCGCGGCGGCTGGTCGTCGGAGGCCCTCGTCCCGACCTCGACCGTCCGCTCGGTCCCTGCGCGCCGGATGCGGAGGGTGACCGTCTCGCCCGGCTCGACGTCCGCCATCACGCGGGTCAGCTCGTCCGGCCTCCTGATCTCCTTCCCCTGGGCGCCGACGATGACGTCGCCGGGCTCGAGGACGCCGTCGGCGGGCGCGCCCACGTCGACCGCGTTCACGTCGACTCCGGTCTCCCGCACGTCGTAGCCGAGCCTGCGGAGCGCGACGGTCGCGGCGACCGTCTGCGAGGCGCTCATCTCGGCGAGGCTCTGCCGACGCTGGACGCGCTCGGAGAGGTCCTGTGGGTTGTAGACGTCCGCCGGGATGAGCGTCGCCCCCTCGTGGATCCCCGGGAAGTAGCGCTCGAGGAGGCTCGCCTTCCTGATGACGACGTCGACCATGTAGACGCCGCCGGTCTCGGAGCCCTCCTTCTCGCCCTGCACGTGGACGAGCGGCTCGACGGCGCGCGCCGGGTCGGGCAGGAAGATGTAGTGGTCGGACGGGTAGAACGCGAAGACCGCGGCGGCGATCCCGAGAGCCACCACGAACGCGACGAGGGGGAGGAGGCGGCGCTTCAGCTCGATGCAGCGAGCACGCCGACGACCTCGCGGACGGCGTCTGCCGACTTGTCGAGCTCCGCGCGCTCGGCGTCCGAGAGCTCGAGCTCGACGATCTCCTCGATCCCGCCCGCGCCGATCTTCACCGGCACGCCCATGTAGAGGCCGTCGATTCCGTACTCCCCTTCGAGGTAGGCGGTGCACGGCAGCACGCGCCTCTGGTCGAGGCACACAGAGTCGACCATCTGCGCCACCGCGGCTCCGGGCGCGTACCAGGCAGAGGTGTCGAGGAGGTTGACGATCTCGCCGCCGCCCTTGCGGGTGCGCGCGACCATCGCCTCGATGCGCTCGTCGGAGACGAGCTTCGTCAGTGGGATGCCGCCAACCGCCGTCGCGGAGACGACCGGGACCATCTGGTCGCCGTGGCCGCCAAGCACCATCGCGGTCACGTCCTTCGCCGAAGCGCCCGTCTCCCACGCGATGAACGTACGGAAGCGCGCCGTGTCGAGGATCCCCGCCATGCCGAAGACTCGTTCCTTCGGGAACCCGGTCGCGCTCTTCGCGACGTGGCACATCGCGTCGAGCGGATTCGAGACGACGATGAGCGCGGCATCCGGCGAGCGCTCGGCCGCCTCACGGGCGACCGAGCCGACGATCGACTCGTTCGTCGTCACGAGGTCGTCGCGGCTCATGCCGGGCTTGCGCGGCAGGCCGGCGGTCACGACGACGACGTCCGAGCCTTGGGTCTCGTCGTAGCCGTTCGAGCCGACGATCGCGGGCTCGTAGCCGAGCACGGGCGCGGCCTCGTTCAGGTCGAGCGCCTTTCCCTGCGGCAGGTTCTCCTTGATGTCGACGAGGACGACGTCCGCGTAATCGCGGCGCGCGATCTCCTGCGCCGCGGTCGCGCCGACGTTGCCCGCGCCCACGACCGTCACCTTCCGTCTCAGACGCGCACTCCCATCCGGTCGATGATCGCGTCCGCGACCTCGCTCGTGCCGACCGCGGTCGGGTCGTCGCGCGTCGGCTTCATGTCGTAGGTGACGCTCCGCCCCTCGGCGATCACCGCGGCAATCGCGCTCTCGACGCGGTCGGCCGCCTCCCGCTCCTCCAGGTGGCGCAGCATCATGACCCCGGAGAGCAGCATCGCCATCGGGTTGACCTTGTTCTGTCCGGCGTACTTGGGGGCCGAGCCGTGGGTCGGCTCGAAGACGGCGGCGTGCGTGCCGAAGTTGCCGCCGGGCGCGAGGCCGAGCCCGCCGACGAGACCCGCGCAGAGGTCGGAGACGATGTCGCCGTAGAGATTCGGGCAGACGAGGACGTCGTATTCCTCCGGCCGCTGGACGAGCTGCATGCAGAGGTTGTCCACGATGCGGTCCTCGAACTCGAGGTCGGGCTGCTCCTCCGCGACTTCTCGCGCGACGCGCAGGAAGAGCCCGTCCGTGAACTTCATGATGTTCGCCTTGTGCACCGCGGTCACCTTGCGGCGGCCGTTCTTGCGCGCGTAGTCGAAGGCGAACTCGACGATGCGGCGCGTGCCGGAGATCGAGATCGGCTTGAGGGAGATGCCGGAGTCGTCGCGCATCCGGCCCTGGCCGTGGTGCTCGACCCAGTCGATCAACCCGGCGGCGTGCTCGGTTCCCTCCTCGAACTCGATGCCGGCGTAGAGGTCCTCGGTGTTCTCGCGGACGAGCACGAGGTCGACGCTCGAGTAGCGCGAGCGGACGCCCTCGTAGCTCTTGCACGGGCGCACTTGCCCGTAGAGGTCGAGCGTCTTGCGGAGGGCGACGTTGACGCTCCGAAAGCCGGTGCCGATCGGCGTCGTGATCGGGCCCTTGAGAGCGACGCCGTTCTCCCGGATCGACTCGAGAACGTGCTCGGGCAGGGGGTTGCCGCCGTATTCGTCCATGACGTCCGCGCCGGCGTGCTGGACGTCCCAGTCGAACTCGACACCGGTCGCGTCGAGGACCCTGCGGGTTGCCTCGGCGAGCTCGGGCCCCGTGCCGTCGCCGGGGATGAGGGTGACGCGATGAGCCATGGGCGGTGCTGATCGTATCTGAGGCCTGAATCGACCTCGGTTCGCTACCGTTCTCGGAGATGGAAGGGTCCACCTTCAAGCCGGGGCTCGAGGGCGTCGTCGCCTACGAGACCGAGATCGCCGAGCCGGACAAGGAAGGCAACGCCCTTCGGTATCGCGGAGTCGACATCGAGGAGCTGGTCGGCCACGTCCCGTACGAGAAGGTCTGGGGGCTCCTGGTCGACGCCGACTTCGATCCCGGGATGCCGCGGGCCGAGAACGTCGACCTGCCCGCGAAGACGGGGAACGCGATGGCCGATCTCCAGTCCGCGACGGCCGCCCTCGCCGGCCAGTGGAACCTGAGGCAGCTGATCGACATCGACGACGTGCAGGCTCGCAACGACCTGGCCCGGCTCTCCGCCACGATGATCTCGATCGTGGCGCAGTCCGCGCGCGGCCGCGACCGGGTTCCGGACGAGGTCGTGTCCACAGGCGACATGGCCGCCGAGCGCTTCCTCCTGCGCTGGCGCGGCGAGTCCGACCCGCGTCATGCGCGCGCGATCGACTCCTACTGGGTCTCGGCCGCCGAGCATGGGGCAAACGCCTCCACCTTCACCGGGAGGATCGTGGCCTCGACCGGCGCCGACTGCGCCGCCGCGATGTCGGCGGCCGTGGGCGCGCTTTCCGGCCCTCTCCACGGCGGCGCCCCGACCCGTGTCCTCAAGATGCTGGACGAGGTCGCGGCGGCCGACGACGTCAGAAGCTATGTCCGCGATCTCCTCGATCGCGGCGAGCGGATCATGGGCTTCGGGCACCGTGTCTACCGGGCCGAAGATCCTCGCGCCCGGGTGCTGCGCCGGACCGCGCGCGAGCTCGAGGCGCCTCGGGTCGAGACCGCCGAGGCGCTCGAGCACGCGGCTCTCGAGGAGCTGGCCGAGCGCCATCCGGAGCGCGTCCTCGCAACGAACGTCGAGTTCTGGTCGGCGGTCGTGCTCGACATTGCGGACATTCCGCCGCCGCTCTTCCCGGCGCTCTTCGCCTGCGCCAGGGTTGCCGGCTGGTCGGCGCACATCCTCGAGCAGATGCGCACGGGCCGCCTCATCCGCCCGTCCGCGAAGTACGTCGGGCCCGCACCACGCTCGATCGCCGCGACGTGAGCCTCGCCGAGGCCGTCGCACGGGCGGGCGAGGCCAAGGACGAGCGCGCGCTCGCCGATCTCCGCCGGGAGGTCGACGAGGATCTGGAGACCGCGGCTCGGAGCGCGAACTACCAGGAGCGGGCGGTGGCCTACCGCGCGATCGGGCAGCTCCGCTTCAACCAGAAGACGGAGCTTCTCCGCCGCGGTCTCGAGGACGCGAGCCCCGCCTGCCGCGGCTCGGCGCTCCTCTCGCTGGAGCTCCTCTCCCGGGACCATCCCGGCCTCGTGAACGGCGCTCGGCCGCTGCTCCACTCGCTCGCCAACGACGACCCGAACGGCGCCGTCCGGCGCCTCGCCGTCCTCTCTCTGAAGAACGGCTCGCCGATGCAGGACACGCTCACGCTGCTCGCCCACCTCGGCGAGGAGGCTGAGGAGCGTGAGCTCCGCGAGACGGCGTCAGCCGTCCACCGGGCGCTCAAGAAGAAGGCCGCCGCCCGCTAGCGCGGGCAGCCGCAACTTCCGGAAACGCGGACCCGGCCGCAGGCGGGGCATCTCTGCGGCCGGCGAAGCTCGATCAGGCTGAGGCGGGCGGCCAGCCAGGCCATGCCGAGGCCGACGCCGGTGGTCGTGATCAGGACTCCGAGGATGTGTGGGTCGTTGGGCATCAGTGCTCTCGTTGACGGTCGCGGCGCGCGTGTGGGTGCGCACTAAAGAACGTGTCACGCCTGCGCGCGTCCGAAACATGCGTGTAGATCTCGGTCGTCCCGAGGTCGGCGTGGCCGAGCATCTCCTGGACGCTCCGCAGGTCGGCGCCGCCCTCGAGCAGGTGCGTGGCGAAGGAGTGCCGCAGCAGGTGCGGGTGGACGCGGGCGGGATCGAGGCCGGCCTTGGCGGCGAGCTTTCGGAGAACGAGGAAGGCCCCGGCGCGGGTCAGCGCCCCGCCCTGAGCGTTCAGGAAGAGCTCCGGACGGTGACGGCGGTCGAGGTGGGGGCGTCCGCGCGCGAGGTAGCGGCGCACGGCTTCGACGCCCTCGCGGCCGAGCGGCACGACCCGCTCCTTGTCCCCCTTGCCGAGGCAGCGGACGAGTCGGTTCTCGAGATCGATGCGCCCGCGCTCGAGCCCGATCGCCTCGCTCACGCGCAGTCCGGCGCCGTAGAGGAGCTCGACGAGGGCGCGGTCGCGAAGCGCGCGCGGGCTCGTCCCGTTCGCGGCCTGGATGAGGCGCTCGACCTCACCCGGAGAGAGGGTGCGCGGCAGGCGCTTCCGGCGCCGCGGGAGATCGAGCTCGGCGGCCGGGTTGTCGGTGCGCTGCCCGAGCAGGACGAGGTGGTTGTAGAACGAGCGCGCCGCGGCCGCGCGCCGGGCGATCGACGAGGCGGCCTGGCCACGGGCTCGCAGGTCGGCGAGCCAGCCCTGCAGGTCGTCGGCGCTCGCCCCGCTCGGCGGCCGGCCGAGGTAGCGGCCGAGGTCGGCGAGGTCGCGCCGGTAGGCGTCCACAGTCCGGGGCGCGCGCCGGGCGGCGAGGAGCGCGAGGAACCCCTTGACGGCCGGATCGGCCATGGCCGGGGTCTGACCGCGGACATGGCTCTTTTCGTCAGCCTGGGACATGACTTGTGCCTGGCACCCAGGCGGGCCCCGTAGGGACGGTGAGGAAAGTCGGCGGTTTTCGGGCTGTGCAGGCGTTCCGCACGTTCGGGACGTGTCCTCGTGCCTGGCACCGCGCGGCGAGAAACGACATGGCAGGGGTCTGACCCCGGACGTGTTTCTTCGGGTCAGGCACGCGGGTGGGCGCGGTCGTAGACGCGCCGGAGTCGCTTGGCGTCGACATGGCTGTACACCTGGGTGGTGGAGAGGGAGGAGTGACCGAGGAGCTCCTGGATCGTGCGCAGGTCGGCGCCCCCCTCGAGGAGGTGCGTCGCGAAGGCGTGCCTCAGGCGGTGCGGGTTCGGGAGCAGACGCCGCAGGGTGGAGGTCTCGAGCGGTCGTCCGCGGGTGGAGAGGAAGACGTGGTCGTCCGCGCCGCGCGCCAGCTCCGGGCGCCCGTCCTCCAGATAGAGCCGGAGGCGGTAGGCGGCTTCCTCCCCGAGCGGGACGACGCGTTCCTTCTCGCCCTTGCCCCGCACGAGCAGCTGCTCCTGCTCGAAGTCCACGGAGGCGAGCGTCAGATCGACGGCCTCCTGGGCGCGCAGGCCGGCCGAGTAGACGACCTCGAGGAGCGCGCGGTTCCGAAGCCCGAGCGGCCCCTCCCCGGAGAGGCCCTCGAGGATCGAGTCGATCTCCTCGGGCCGCGGCGCGTGCGGGAGGCGCCGGGCCAGACGCCCGGAGAGGGGAACTTCGGGGACGCGCGCCGGCCCGAGCGCGGCGCGCAGGAGAGAGCGCACCGCGGCGAGCTTGCGCGCGATCGTCCGCGGCGCGAGCTTTCGCGGCTCGCGGCCGGGACGGTCGGCACCCAGCCGCGCCACGTAGTCCGAGAGCGTCGCCGCGTCGATCTGGTCGAGCTGGAGCCCTTCGCGCCGCAGCCAGGCCGCGAACTCGTCGAGGTCGACGCGATAGGAGCGCCGGGTCGCCTCGGCGAGCGACGGGCTTCCGAGAAAGCGCTCGATTTCGGCGCGAGTGTCCACGGCGGGGTTTTTCGCCCCCGCACTAGGGTTCCTGCCCGTGCGCATCCGCCTGGATGTCGAGGATCTGCTGCTCGCGAGCTGGCAGATCGAGCCCGAGGCGATCGAGCGCGTCGCAGCGCCCGGGCTCGAGCCGGCGACGGTGGACGGGCGCCATCTCGTCTCGCTGGTCTCCTTTCGCGTCCGCGGAGGGCGCGTGGGGAGGCTCCCTGTGCTCCCCTTCTCGCAGCTGAACGTTCGCACCTACGTTTTCTGGAAGGGGGAGCGCGCCGTGTTCTTCCTCGCCCAGCGCGTGAGCGCCGCAGGGCTCGCGGGGATCGTGCTCGGCGCCCCCTACAGAGCGGCGCGGCTTCGCGTGCGCACGGGCGAGGTGTCCGCGCCGGGGCTCGGCCTCTCGCTTCGCTACCGGCCGAGCGGGCCCGCCGACCCGGGAGAGCTCGGGCGCCACGAGCTCGGGATCTTCGAGTCCGGCGGCCTCGAGGGGATCCGGATCACGCGCGGCCCTGCGGAGTGGCACGCGGCCGAGCTCCTCGAGCCGTCGCGCGCCGATCTCCTGCTCGCCTACGGCTTCCCGCCGCGAGGCGAGCCGGGTCTCGTCTACGCGTCGCGAGCGTCCTTCGAGACCGCGCGGCCGGCCAAGCTCAACTAGAGCCCCGGCGGCCGCTCGGGCGCCTCGGCGCCGGTCCTGCGCTCCAGCCACTCCTCGACGCTCTCGTAGGGCTCGACCGAGACACGGCCGCCCTCGGTCCTGACCGAATAGATGTGGCCCTCACGGCAGCGGAAGAGCTGCTCCTCGAAGGCGCGGCGGCGGAGAAGCGTCCTCGTCGCGCCGCTGAACACCGGCCCGACGGTGTGCGAGGCCTCGGCGCCGCAGAGCGGGCAGGCTGCGGCGCTCACCCGAAGAGCTCCCGCATCCTCGCGGCGCGGAAGTCGAAGATCCCGTCGAGCCAGCGGCCCACCAACGGCCGTTGCACGAGCGGGGACAGCGGGCCGCCGGGCACGCGGTAGCGAACATGGTCGTAGATCTCCGTGCCGCCCGCTACCGGAACGAAGCGGTGCGTGTGCTCCCAGAGCGGATACGGGCCGACGAGCTGCTCGTCCTGGAAGCTTCGCGGCGGCTGCCAGACGGCGATCCGGGCGAGCCAGTGCACGGGCACGCGGAAGAGCTCGAGGCGGTAGTGGATCAGCGACCCGTGCCCGAGCCGGGCGGGGGCGCGCAGCACCTCGAAGCGAAGCCAGGTCGGCGTGATTCGCTCCAGGTTTCGCGCCTCCGCGAAGAAGTCGAACGCCTCGTCGATAGCGACGGGGACGATCTGGGTACGCTCCAGGATGTAATCCATTTGCAGGACTGATACCCGCGTCGTTCTCTCGGAAGGACGCATACGATACGGCGAGCATGGCGATCACCACGACGTCCAGCGGTCTCGAAGGCCACGGGCTCGAGCCCGAGGGCCGGGTCTACCGGAACCCGACCACGTCGCTCCTCTACACGCACGCTCTCGCCCGGGGGGACGCGACTCTCGCAGAGGGTGGGCCCCTCGTCGTCGACACGGGCTTCCACACCGGCCGCTCGGCCAAGGACAAGTTCTTCGTGCGCGAGCCCGAGTCCGAAGACCGGATCGCCTGGGGCGCGGTCAACCAGCCGATCTCGGAGGAGCACTTCGCGGGCCTGCGCAAGAAGGTCGTCGGGCAGCTCGACTCAGGCGACCTCTACGTCGTCGATTCGTTCGCCGGGGCCGACCCGGCGCACCGCCTGCGCGTCCGGGTCATCACCGGCTCGCCGTGGCACGCGCTCTTCGCCAAGACGCTCTTCATCGACCCCGAGGAGGCCGACCTCGCGGACTTCGAGCCCGACGCAGTGGTCCTGCACGCGCCTGAGGTCGAGGCGGACCCGGACGAGGACGGGACGCGCAGCACCACCTTCATCGTCCTCCATCCGAGCCGGAGCGAGGTGCTGATCGGAGGCACCGAATATGCGGGCGAGATCAAGAAGTCGATCTTCACCGTCATGAACGACCGGCTGCCGCTCGAGGGCGTCTTCCCGATGCACTGCTCGGCGAACGTCGACGCCGACGGCCGGGTCGCCATCTTCTTCGGCCTCTCGGGCACGGGCAAGACGACGCTCTCGGCCGACCCCGAGCGGCTCCTGATCGGGGACGACGAGCACGGCTGGGGCGACACCGGGGTCTTCAACTTCGAGGGCGGCTGCTACGCGAAGGCGATCCACCTCTCCGAGGAGGCCGAGCCCGAGATCTTCCGCGCGACACACGCCTTCGGCACGGTGCTCGAGAACGTCGTCGCCGACGAGCGCGGTGTCCTCGACCTGGACGACGCTTCGAAGACGGAGAACACGCGCGCGGCCTACAAGCTCGAGCAGATCGCGAACGCCCAGCCCGAGAAGCGCGCCGGGCATCCGAGCGCCGTCGTCCTTCTCACCGCGGACGCCTTCGGCGTTCTGCCGCCGATCGCGCGCCTCACGCGCGACCAGGCGCTCTTCTATTTCCTCACGGGCTTCACCGCCAAGCTCGCCGGCACGGAGATCGGCGTCACCGAGCCGCAGCCGACGTTCTCCTGCGCGTTCGGCGCGCCGTTCCTGCCGCAGAAGCCGACGGTGTACGCGCGCATGCTGGGCGAGAAGCTCGACACGCACGGCTCCTCGGTCTGGCTCGTGAACACCGGCTGGACAGGCGGACCCTACGGCGAGGGCGAGCGGATGCCGATCGCCGCGACGCGGGCGCTTCTCCGCGCGGCGTTGAACGGGGAGCTCCACGCTGCCGCCTACCGGGAGGACCCGATCTTCGGGTTCGACGTGCCCGTCGAGGTCCCGGGTGTCGTCTCGACCCTGCTCGATCCCCGCTCGACGTGGCGCGACCCGGCGGCCTACGACGAGAAGGCACTCGGCCTGGCGCGCCGCTTCAAGGAGAACTTCGAGAAGTTCGGGGCGGAGGCGAGCATCGTCGCCGCCGGTCCGCGCGTCTGACGCCTGCTTTCAAGCTGATCAGATAGCGTCCGTAAGAAGTGGAAGCCAAGCACGACGTTCTGATCGTCGGTGCCGGCTGTGCCGGCATGCGCGCCGCCATCGAGGCCCACGACGCCGGGGCGGACGTGGCGCTCATCTCGAAGATCCACCCGGTTCGCAGCCATTCGGGCGCGGCCGAAGGCGGCATCAACGCAGCGCTCGGGAACGCCTCCGAGGACAGTCCGGAGATCCACGCCTACGACACGGTCAAGGGCTCCGACTACCTCGGCGACCAGGACGCGATCGAGGTCCTCTGCGACGAGGCGCCCGCCGACGTCTACCAGCTCGAGCACTGGGGCGCCGTCTTCTCGAGGACCGAGGAGGGACGCATCGCGCAGCGGCCGTTCGGGGCCGCCGGCGCGCCGCGCACGGCCTACGCGGCCGACATCACCGGCCATGTGCTCGTCCACGTCCTCTACGAACAGGTGATGAAGCGCGACCTCCAGGTGTACGAGGAGTACTTCGCCTGGCAGCTCGTCGAGCACGAGAACCGCTGCCAGGGCGTCATCTGCTGGGACCTCCTGAACGGGGGCCTGCGCACGATCGGCGCGAAGACCGTCATCCTCGCCACCGGCGGGGCGGGGCGACTCTACTCGGGGACGACGAACGCCTACGCGTGCACGGGCGACGGGATGGCCATGGCCCTTCGGATCGGCGTCCCGCTCAAGGACATGGAGATGATGCAGTTCCACCCGACGACGCTCTCCCCGACCGGCGTGCTCATCACGGAGGGCTGCCGGGGCGAGGGCGCCTACCTCCTGAACGCCGACGGCGAGCGCTTCCTCAAGGACTACGCGCCGAACGCGATGGAGCTCGCGAGCCGCGACGTGATCTCCCGCGCCGAGCAGACCGAGATCGACCAGGGCCGCGGCGTCGACGGCGACGTGCTCCTCGACCTGCGTCACCTCGGCGCCGAAAAGATCATCGAGCGGCTGCACGGGACGCGCGAGCTCTCGATGGTCTTCGCGGGGATCGACCCGATCCACGACCCGATCCCGGTCCGGCCGGGTGCCCACTACCACATGGGCGGCATCGAGACGGATCTCGACGGCAAGACGACGCTCGCGGGCCTCTATGCGGCGGGCGAGTGCGCGTGCGTCTCGGTGCACGGCGCGAACCGGCTCGGGGGCAACGCGCTCATGGAGACGATCACCTTCGGCAAGCGAGCCGGGCGCGCGGCGGCGGACTGGGCACTCTCCCACACGACCGTGACCGTGCCGGAAGCCGCCCAGGCCGATGCCGCCAGGGAGCTCGAGGAGCTGGTCGCCCGGAGCGAGGGCGAGCGCCCGCACGGGATCCGCGACGAGATGGCGCAGACGATGCACGAGAACTTCGGCGTCTTCCGGCGCGAGGAGCAGATGCAGCGCGAGGGCGAGATCATCGCCGGCCTCACCGAGCGCTACGGGCGCGTCGTCGTCGAGGACAAGGGCGAGATCTTCAACAACGACCTCACGCAGGCCCTCGAGCTGGGCTTCCTGCTCCAGCTCGCGGCATGCATGGTCGAGGCCGGGCTCGCCCGCAAGGAGAGCCGCGGCGCCCATGCGCGTCCGCACGACTATCCGGACCGCGACGACGAGAACTTCCTGCGACATACGCTGGTGACATGGAGAGACGACCGGCCCGAGCTCTCGTGGGAGCCCGTGCGCATGACCAAGTGGCAGCCGAAGGAGCGCACCTACTGATGCGGGTGCTCTTGGCGGCGCTCGTGCTCGGCCTCGCGCTGGCCGCGTCGGCCTGCGGCGGCTCCGGGTCGTCGTCGCCGTCGGTGGCCGCCACGACCTCGAGCGCGCCGGACGCTCAGGCCGTCGTGCAGGCAGGCCAGAAGTCGTCGGATGCGGGCAGCGCGCGCGCGTCGTTCACGGCCAGCTTCACGGGGGCGGCGAGCGGCACGATGACCGGCGAGGGCGAGTTCTCGAAGCACGAGGGACACGTCACGCTCGACCTCAGCGGCCTCGGGAACGGCACCTTCGGCGGCGGGGAGGCGGAGCTGGTCTTCTCGAACCTCGTCTACTACGTGAAGCTCCCCGAGAACGCGGGGCTGCCGGTGCCGCCCGGGAAGGAGTGGTTCAAGATCGACCTCCAGAAGCTCGGGCAGACAAGCGGCCTCGACCTCGACCAGCTCACGCAGCTCGGCCAGAGCGATCCGAGCCAGGCGCTCCTCTTCCTCAAGGGCGCGAGCGACGACTTCCACGAGGTCGGGAGCGAGGACGTGCGCGGGGAGCCGACGACGCACTACGCCGGGACGATCGACCTCCAGAAGGTGGCGGAGACCGCGCCGCCGGACGTCGCCGACCAGTACCGCAAGCTGGCGCAGCTGGCGCCGTCCTCGAAGGTGCCGATGGACGTCTGGGTCGGCGAGGACGGGCTCGTGCGCAAGCTCCGCTTCGAGCAGAAGCTCGCGGAAGGCTCCTCGATGACGATGGAGGAGGAGCTCTACGACTACGGCGCCGACGTCGACGTCTCCCCGCCCGACGACGACGAGGTCATCGACCTCACCGACCTGATCGCGCAGACCTAAGGAGATCTCTTGGACGTCGCTCTCAAGATCTGGCGCTACGACCCCGACACGGGCGAGCGCGCCCTCAAGACCTACGAGGTCGAGGCGCCCGAATGGGCCTGCCTCCTCGACATCCTCGACATCGTCAAGGACCAGGTCGACGGCACGCTCTCCTACCGCAAGAGCTGCCGGATGATGATCTGCGGCTCCTGCGGGATGCGGATGGACGGGCGAGCAGTCCTCGCCTGCAAGGAGCGCATGAAGCCGATCGTCGAGCGCGGCCACGTGCCGGTCATCTCGGCGATGGGGAACATGCCGATCCTGAAGGACCTCGTCGTCGACATGTCGCCCTTCTGGTCGAAGATCCGCAACATGAAGCCCTGGCTCGAGACCGGCTACGAGGAGGTTCCCGAGCGTGAGTTCATCCACTCGCAGGAGGAGATGAACCCGATCCACAAGGAGGCGCTCTGCATCATGTGCGGCTGCTGCGTCTCCGAGTGCAACTCGATGGAGTCCGACCCCGAGTTCTTCGGGCCGGCGGCGCTCGCGAAGGGGTTCCGCTTCGTCGGCGACCCGCGCGACCGGGAGACCGTCGAGCGCCTCGAGCACTACAACGACGAGCACGGCATTTGGGACTGCACCCGCTGCTACTTCTGCAACGAGCGCTGTCCGAAGGGCGTCGACCCGCGCGACGCGATCGCGAAGCTCGGCGCCGAGTCGATCGCCGAGGGCATCGACCGCGACATGGGGGCGAAGCACGCGAACTGGTTCGTCCATTCGGCCCGCACGACCGGTTGGCTCCGCGAGACGGAGCTCGTCCCGAAGACGCAGGGCGTCGTCTCGGCGATCAAGCAGACGAAGTTCGCGCTCTCGCTAGCGCGGCACGGCAAGGTGCCGCCGCCGTTCCCGCCGCACGTGGCCGAGAACGTGCAGGAGGCGCGTGCGCTCTACGACGTCGTCCGGTCGCGGGGCGTCCGCGGCGCGGCCGGAATCGTCCAGGGCGAGCGCGCGCTCGCCCGCATCGAGCACACCGACTCGGGCGGCGCGCGCCGCGACGCGCCGGAGGTCACTCCGGGCGAGACTCCACCCAGGGCGGAGGGTTAGAGCAATGAAGGTCGCGTACTACAAGGGCTGTCTCGCCTCGCTCTCGGCGAAGGAGCTCGACTCCTCCACGCAGGCGCTCGCGCCCAGGCTCGGCATCGAGCTCGACGAGCTCGAGTCGGTCACCTGCTGCGGCGCCGGCGACATCCACGAGGCCGAGCCCGACTACTACCTGCACCTGAACGCTCGCATCCTCGCCTACGCCGAGGCGACCGGCGCCTCGACGCTCATGACGATCTGCAACGTCTGCACGCTCAACCTCCGGCAGGCGAACTTCCAGCTCCAGAACGACCAGGCTCTCCGTGAGCGCGTGAGCGACAACCTCGAGACGGTGGGCGTGCCGCGCTACTCGGGCGGCGTCGAGGTGAAGCACCTCCTCTGGCTGATCGCCGAGGGGGAAGGCTACGAGCGGTTGAAGCAGGTCGCCCACAAGGGCCTCAAGGGGCTTCGCGTCGCGCCCTTCTACGGCTGTCAGATCCTTCGGCCGTCGAAGCTGATGGGCTTCGAGGATCCCGACCGCCCGTGGTCGCTCGAGGCGATCATCGAGGCCTGCGGCGGCGAGGCGGTCGACTATCCCGCAAAGATCAAATGCTGCGGTTTCCCGATCATCCAGGCCCGCGAGGAGCTGGCGCTCGGCGAGCTCATTCAGCCGATCGAGCAGTCGCTCGAAGCGGGCGCCGACGCGATGGTGACGCCGTGCCCGCTCTGCCACCTCTCGCTCGACGCCTGGCAGCAGAAGCTCGAGGCTTCGACGGGGAAGCGCTACCAGATGCCGATCCTGCACCTGTCGCAGCTGATCGGCGTCGCCGCCGGCCTCGACGACTCCGAGCTCAAGTTCAGGCGCCACGTCGTTCCCGTCGACGGGGTGCTCGAGAAGCTCGAGGCGCCGTAGGGCTCGTAGGCCGCAAGTTTTCGCGCGCCTGCGGACTCTGTCCTACCGGAGGGGCATTTCCGGCCTGGTTCTCTTACCCGCTCGAGGACCAGGCCGGAGCTCTTCTCTCGGCCCTCTAGAATCGTGCCGATGGCTCGCAGGGCGCTCCTCCTCGTCGCCGGTACCGCGGCCCTCGCGGCCGCGATCGCAGGGGTGCTCGGACGGGCTCGTCGCCGGGGCGGCCCGGAGACGAACGGCGGACGCGAGCGCACCGAGGAGCTGCGGCGCGAGATCGAGGCAGCCCGCGCGCGCCTGCGCGAGAGCATTCGCTCGAAGGACGGCTAGATGATTGATCGAAAATTGACCGGAAACCGTGGCACCACACTTTCCGATCAACCGTCTAGCGCTTGCTAGGGCGCCCTGCTGCGGCCGCGGGCATGACCGCCGCCGCCGTCCTCGGCTGGTCGCTCTTCGAGGCGCAGTGGATCGAGCTCAGGGAGCTCGACGTGCCGCTCGAGCGTCTCCCGCCCGAGCTCGACGGGTTCACGATCGTCCATCTCTCGGACTTCCACCTCGGCACGGTCTCGTTCAACGGCCGGACGCTCGAGCGGGCGGTGCGCTGGGCGCGTGAGGCGCCGTGCGACGTGGTCGCGCTCACCGGCGACCTCCTCTCCCGCCAGCGCGGCGAGCCCGAGCTGCGCGCCGCGATCGCCGCGCTTCGGCCCCGGTACGGCACCTTCGCGGTCCTCGGCAACCACGACGTCGACGTGACGCGCGACCCGTTCTCGACGCCGACGGACGCGAGCGGCCTCGAACGGGAGGGCGCCCTCCTGCTCGAAGACGAGTCCGCCCTCCTCGAGGTGAACGGCCGTGTCGTGCAGATCGCGGGCGCCGACCCGCAGCCCGACTGGAAGGCGCGTCCGCCCGGGCGGCTCGCCGACGCGGACGCCGACCTCCGCATCCTGCTCTTCCACTTCCCGGACGTCGTCGGGTATCTGCCGCCGGGCGCGTTCGACGTCGTTCTCGCCGGCCATCTGCACGGGGGCCAGATCTGCGTGCCGACGCCGCGTGGGAAGGTTCGCCTCGAGCACCTGCGCGCGCCGCACTGGGAGGGGCTCCATCAGACGAGCGCCGGCGCGCTGCACATCTCGCGCGGCCTCGGGACGAGCTTCGTCCCGTTCCGCCTCCTTGCACGCCCTGAGGCGACCCGCCTCGTGCTAAGAAGTTCCTGATGCCCACGCGCCTCCATCCGGTCACGGCCGCCTCGATCGCCCACGCCCCACCGCCGTGCGTCGGCTGCGTCTTCTGGCAGTCCCGCGGGCAGCGGAGCGCGTCGAAGGACAAGTGGGCGGAGCGCATCGAGGACGACTGGGGCTCCTGGGGGACGCTCTACTTCGACGAGAGCGACCGGCTGCTCGGGTTCATCCAGTTCGGGCCGGCCGGACATTTCCCCCGCGCCGCCGAGCTGCCGGCCGGACCTCCTTCGGACGACGCCGTCCTCATCACGTGCGCCTACCTCGTCGACCCCGGTGCGCCCTGGGCGGTGCAGAGCCTCTTCCTCTCGGCGATCGGCGAGGCGCGCGACCAGAAGGCGAAGGCGATCGAGACGTTCGCCTACCGCTACCCGGAGGGGGAGAGCTCCTACGAGCGCTTCCTCGTCCACCGCACCATCTTCCCCTCGGACTTCCTCGCCGACCTCGGCTTCTACCCCCTTCGCTGGGAGGGCGACGTCGCGCTCGCCCGCCTCGAGCTCGGCGGCCTTCAGCCGGTGGAGGAGGGCCCGACCGCCGTTGTCTGGCGCAAGGTCAAGGAGGCCTTCGTGCCCGCCCCGGTTCCGGAACGCCCCGCCTAGAGCCGGGACGAAATCGGCACACTGAGGGCGCCACGTGCGCGTCGGCGGGCGCTACGCTCGAAAGCGGGTGGTGGTCCGGGGTGGCCCCGAAGCCTATGCGCCGACGAGTCGCCGCTCGAGGAGCGCCTCGGCGATCTGGACTGCGTTCAGCGCCGCGCCCTTGCGGAGGTTGTCGTTGACGCTCCAGAGGGCGAGTCCCAAGGCGCTCGCGGTGTCGGGCCGGATGCGGCCGACGAGCACCTCGTCGCGGCCCGCGGCATCGCCCGGCGTCGCGAGATCGTGCAGTGCGACGTGCGGTGCGACCGTGAGCGCCTCGCGCGCATCCTCCGGCGAGAGCGGCCGCTCCGTCTCGACCCAGATCGCCTGCGCGTGGCCGACGAGAACCGGAACCCGCACGCATGTCGCCTGGAGCGGGAGATCCGGAAGGCCGAGGATCTTGCGCGTCTCGGCGCGGAGCTTCGACTCTTCGCTGAACTCGTCGCCCTCGAGCTCCCAGTCCATCGCCAGGTCGCCCTCCGCGGGCGCGGTCGCCCGCAGTCGCTCGATGCCCGCGTCGCCGGCGCCGGACATCGACTGGTAGGTCGCGAGCCGGACGCGAACGAGGCCGGCCGCCTCGTGGAGCGGCGCGAGGACGCACGAGAGCTGAATCGCCGAGCAGTTCGGATTCGCGACGACCTCGTCGTGGTCGAGGTCGTCGTCGTTCACGCCCGTGACGACGAGGGGAACCCCGTCCGCCAGGCGGTACGCATCCGACTTGTCGATGCAGACTGTTCCACCGGCGGCAGCGTGGGGGACGAGCTCGAGGCTCGCCTCCGTCCCGACCGAGAAGAAGCAGAGCTGGAGGTCGCCCGCGCCGAGGGTCTCGGGCGTCGCCTCCTCGACGGCCAGCTCCCCGTCGCCGTAGGCGACCCGCTTCCCGGCCGAGCGGGAAGATGCGAAGGCGCGCACGTTCTCGAAGCCGCGCTCGGCGAGAAGCCCGAGCGTGACGGTCCCGACGGCGCCCGTGGCGCCGACGACCCCGACCCGGACTCCGGCCTCAGCCATGCGCCCGCTCAGCGTCGGCGGTCGAGAGCTCGAACGCCTCGTGGAGCGCGACGACAGTGCGCTCGACGTCTTCCTGGGGAACGTAGAAGGCGATCTTGATCGCCGAGGTGGCCACGAGCTCCGGTTCGACGCCGAGGTCTCGCAGCGTTGCGAACGTCCGCGCCGCGATCCCCGGATGGCTCTTCATCCCGGCTCCGACCACGCTCACCTTGCCCAGGTCGTCGCGTTCCGTCCAGCGGGCGCCGAGCCGCTCGAGCGCGGCCTCCGTTCCCGTCCGGTCCTCGACCGGCGCGGAGAAGACGATCTCGCCGTCGGTCTGGATGATCGTGTCGACGCTCACTGCCGCTTCCGCCAGGCCCTCGAAGAGCTCGGCGCGATCGGCCCCCGAGACGCGGTAGACCGCCTCCTCGAGCGTGTGGGTGACACCGGAGATGATCGCCTTCTCGAGCATGCGCTCGTCCTCCTCCGTGATCCACGTGCCATCCTCGACGGTGAACGTCGAGCGCACGTGCAGCCTGACACCGTGATTTCGCGCGAACTCGACCGAGCGTAGCGCAAGCACCTTCGCGCCAGAGGCCGCCATCTCGAGCATCTCCTCGTAGCTGACGGCGTGGAGCTTGCGCGCGCCCGGAACGAGGCGCGGATCGGCCGTGAAGACCCCGTCCACGTCCGTGTAGATCTCGCAGGCGTCGGCCCCGAGAGCGGCCGCGAGCGCGACGGCGGTCGTATCCGACCCGCCGCGGCCGAGCGTCGTGATGTCGTAGTCGGTCGAGACCCCCTGGAAGCCGGCGACGAGGACGATCCGGTCGGAGTCGAGCGCCTCGTGGATCCGGTGCGCCCTCACCTCGACGATCTTCGCCTTGCCATGCACCGTGTCGGTGACGATCCCCGCCTGAGAGCCCGTCAGCGAGATCGCGTCGAGCCCGAGGTCGGAGATCGCCATCGCGACGAGCGCGCACGAGATGCGCTCCCCGACCGAGATCAGCATGTCGAGCTCGCGCGGCTTGGGCCGCGGCGAGACCTCGTGGGCGAGCGAGACGAGCTCGTCCGTGTGGTGTCCCATCGCCGAGACGACCGCGACCACGCGGTTGCCTCCCCGCTTCGACTCGACGAGGCGGGAGGCGACCCGGCGGATCTTCTCGGGATCCGCGACGGAGGTGCCGCCGAACTTCATCACGAGCGTCCCCGCACCCGTCGGCGCCGGGGCCGGCTCGACTGAGGGAACGGGCTCGTAGGCGGTCTCGGTCATGTCGAATCTCCTACATCTCGCGTCGGCCGGAGAGGGCGCGCCCGAGGGTGACCTCGTCGGCGTACTCGAGGTCGCCGCCGACCGGGAGCCCGCTCGCCAGCCGCGTCACGCGCGTCCGCTCGCGCAGGCGGTCGGCGAGGTAGGCGGCGGTCGCCTCGCCCGTCATGTTCGGATTGGTCGCGAGCACGACCTCGTCGACCCCGTTTCGCTCCACGCGCCGCAGGAGCTCGTCGATCCGCAGGTGGGACGGCTCGACCCCGTCGAGCGGGGAGAGAGCGCCGCCGAGCACGTGGTAGACGCCGCGGTACTCGTGCGTCCGCTCGACGGAGAGGAGGTCGGCCGGCTGCTCGACGACGCAGATGACCGAGCGGTCGCGACGCGCGTCAGCGCAGATCGTGCAGAGCTCCTCCTCGGTCAAGTTGCCGCACTCCCGGCAGAAGCCGATGCGCTCCTTCACCTCGCGGATCGCATCGGCTAGGGCGAAGGCCTCCTCCTTCGGGATCCGGAGGATGTGGAAGGCGAGGCGCTGCGCGGTGCGCGTGCCGACGCCCGGCAGCCGCGAGAGCTGGGCGATCAGGTTGTCGACGAGGGGCGAGAACACCGCCCCATTCTGCCTACAGGCCCGGCAGGCCCAGGCCCTTGAGGCCGCCCATGGCCCCTCCGAGGCGCGACTGCATCAGGTCCTGAGAGCTCTTGAGGGCCTCGTTCACCCCCGCGAGGACGAGGTCGGCCAGGCCTTCGGGATCGTCCGGGTCGATCGCCTCTGGAGCGATCGTGATCTCGACGATCTCCCCGGCACCGCTCGCCTTCACCTTGACGACCCCGCCGCCCACGGAAGCCTCGACCGTCTCCTTGGCGAGCTCGTCCTGGGCCTTCGCCATCTCCTCCTGCATCTGCTGCACCTGCTGGAGCATCTTGTTCATGTCCATCTTGGTCACTCGTCGACCTCCCGGGCGTCGAATGTGCTCTTCATCATGGAGATGATGTCCTCCTCGCCGACGGGCCCTTCGGGCTCCGCCTCCTCGGCGCCGGTCTCGCCCTCTCCGACGGCGAACGCCAGGGCGAGCTTGTGGCCGGTGACCTCGTAGAGGACCTCGGCGAGGAGCGTCGCGTTCTTGGGCTCCTCTGCGAGATTGCGGTGGAACGAGGCGGCGGGGGGGAACTCGATCACGAGCCGGTCGCCCGAGAGCTCGACCGGGCGGGCCTCGCCGAGCACGGAGGCCGCCGGAATCGAGCGCTCGCCGAGGGCGGGCAGGACGGCCTGGCCCCAGACCTGCTGCACCTGCTCGAGCGCGAGGTCGGGCGGAGGCTCGGCGGGCTCAGCCTCGGGCGCGGCCTGTGCGGGCGCCTCGCGGCGCGGCTCGCTGTGCTGCGGCTCGGCGCGCACCCTGCCTTCCAGCTGCTCGATCCGGTAAGAGAGCGACTGGCGTGCGAGGTCGGCGCCGGGCCGTGTGACCTTGACGAGCGCGAGCTCGAGCGGCAGGCGCGGGTCGCCCCCCTGGCGGACGTCGTCGACCGCGACCGCGAGGAGGTCGACGAGCCTGATCACGTCCGGCTCGCCGATCTGGTTCGCCTGCGCGTGGAGCCGCTCGCGCGTCTCCGGCGTCACCGGGAGCGAGTCGGGTACCTCGCCCATGTGCTGGACGAGGAGCAGGCAGCGCAGGTGCTCGAGCAGGTCGGTCACGAGCCGCGAGAGGTCCTGGCCCTGCTCGGCGAGCTCCTCGACGAAGGAGAGAAGGCCGGCGGTGTCGCGGTCGACGATCAGGTCGCAGATGCGAAAGAGCGCCTCCTCCTCGACGGCGCCGAGGAGCTGGAGCACCGCCTGGACGGTGATCTTCCCGTCGGTCGCGGCCGCGAGTTGGTCGAGCGTCGAGACCGCGTCCCGGAAGCTCCCGCGCGCGCTTCTCGCGACGAGCGAGAGCGCGGCGTCGGGCACGTCGATCTCCTCGCCGTCGGCGACGCGGCGGAGGAGGTTCGTCAGCTCGGTCAGGCGCGGGCGCGCGAAGAGGAACGTCTGGCAGCGTGAGCGCACGGTCGGGAGCACCTTCGAGAGCTCCGTCGTGCAGAAGACGAAGACGAGGTGCGGCGGCGGCTCCTCGATCAGCTTCAGGAGCGCGTTCCAGGCCGCATCGGTGAGCTGGTGCGCCTCGTCGAGGATGTAGACCTTGTAGCGGCCCTCGACCGGCTGGAGGATCACGTGCTCGCGGATCTCGCGGATGTCGTCGATCCCGCGCTGGCTCGCCGCGTCCATCTCGACGACGTCGAGCGACGTGCCCGCGGCGATCGTCCGGCACGAGTTGCAGGTCTTGTCCGGCGAGACCGTGGGGCCCTGCTCGCAGTTGAGGCCCTTGGCGAGGATCCGCGCGAGCGAGGTCTTGCCCGTTCCGCGCGGGCCCGCGAACAGGTAGGCCTGCCTGACCCTGTCGTTCGCGATCGCGTTACGCAGTGTGCGGACGACGGCTTCCTGGCCCACGACCTCGTCGAAGTCCTGCGGGCGGTATTTGCGGTAGAGAGCCGTCACCTGCGCGTGAGTTTAACGCCCGGTCGCGCACCCTCCGTCGAGGGCGCTCCCGAAGCGGTGCCGACGCCGCTCGCTCGGGCCAGGCTGATCCGCGGCACCTGAGAGAAACTGCTTAGCGCTGCTTCCTCCCGGACCTGACGCGGTTC
>DASUJY010000037.1:0-53067 GCA_036279015.1 Gaiellaceae bacterium
TCGCCGAGGTATCCGAGGCTGGTCGGCACGCTCGTCGTCGGCAGCTCGGGAACTCGCTCGATGCTGACGCCGCGCAGGTGGAGGAAATCGAGCACCGCGGCGCGCGTCTGCGGCACCGCGAAGACGGCACCGATCGCGACGGCGAGGGTGGCGAGCGCGACCGCGAGGACGCGGCGGGACCCGAGCGGGCGCCGGGAGGGCGAGCGGCCGATCCCGGCGAGGACGCGCGGCGCGAGGTCGGGCTCGGGCGGCCACTCGAGGCGGGCGCCGAGATCGCGGAGGGCGAGATCGAGATCAGGCATACGCCTCCTCTCCGACCTGCTCGCGCAGGCGGCCCAGCGCGCGCGAGAGGCGCGACTTCACGGTGCCGCGGCGCCAGCCGAGCGCGGCGGCGGTTTCCTCCTCGGAGAGCTCGAGGAAGTAGCGGCACGCGATCACGAGGCGGTCGTCCTCGCGAAGGGCGTTGACGGCGGCGAGCAGCTCCTCGCGGCGCTCGGCACCGAGAGCGGTCGCCTCGGGGGAGGGGGCCGCCTCCCCCGAGGGCGTCGCCGCAACCGTCCGCAGCGTGAGGTGGGCGCGGCGGCCCGCGGCCCGGCGGCGGTTACGGGCTTCATTCGCGACGATCTGAAGGATCCACGGGCGGAACGCAGCGCCGGCACGGAAGCGGTCGAGCGCCGCCCACGCTTTCACGAAGGCCTCCTGCGCAGCGTCCTCCGCCTCCGCCGCGCTCCCGGCGATGAGGTAGGCGGTGCGGAACGCAATCCCCTGGTAAGCCAGCACGAGATCTCCATAGGCGGCTTCGTCGCCCTGCTTCGCCCGCTCGACCAGCTCGGGCTCCTGCTCCGTTAGTGGACGGCCCTCCACCGCTTCCTTCTACACGCAGCGGGGGCTGCTGGTTCCGCGTGCGCTATGAGTTGCCGGTGCGCGCAGCCTGTCTTGTCGTCGTCCTCGTCGTCCTCCTGGCCGGCTGCGGCGGCTCGGTGCCGAGCGCGAGCCCCCTCGCCGGCATCGTCGAGCACCTCCGCGAGCACGGCTTCGAGGCGCGCGAGCTGACGCCCGCGCCCACCGGTGACCCGCGGCCGGAGGCGGCCGCCCTCGTGCGCCTCGACGGCGGAACGGCAACGATTCTCGCGTTCGGGAGCGAGGACGCCGCGCGGGCGGCGGCGACCCGCTTCGCCGCGGAGGAGCAGGCGGCCCCCGAGCGCGTCCGCGTCCAGCGCGAGGGGCTCCGCCTCTACGTCGGCCACGCCGAGCGGCTGCCCTTCGCGGCCGTCGCCTTCGAGGACGTGGTGTTCACGGCAGAGGCCGAGCACGACTGAAAGCGCCCGCGAGGGTGCCGCGCGCGATCGGAGCGCCAACCATGCCAACACGGCTCAGCCATGTCCGGACCGGACAGGTCGGGGTCAGACCCCGCCGCGGCCGCGACGGACATGGCCGCCTCGCGCGTCTCCCCTGGCGCCTCACGTTTCGCGCGGCCGGGTGTAACGAAAGCGAAACCGTTTCGTCGTCCGAAACGGGCACGGCCGGGTCAGACCCCGACGTGGCTCGAAGCGTCACGGGCACTTGGCGCGCCCGGCTTCCGCGGTTAGGCTCGCGGAGTCGAGCCGCTCCCGTTGGAGGTCATGCCATGCGCACCCGAAACCAGGTCCCGTTCTACATCTCGGCTGCGATCGGAGGCGCGGCGCTCGCCTACTTCCTCGACGAGCAGAACGGCCGCCGGCGGCGCCACCAGACCCGCGACCAGGCTGTCTCGCTGGCGCGCCACGGGACGAAGCGAGCGCGGAAGCTCGTCCACCACGTCACCGCGGACGCCGCAGGCACGGCGCGCCGGGCCATCCATGCCGTCCGCCCGCCCGCGGAGGTGGAGCTGGACGACGCAACGCTCGTCGACCGTGTCGAGTCGATCGTCTTCCGCCAGAACGACATTCCCAAGGGCCAGATCAACCTGAACGCCGAGAACGGCGTCGTCTACCTGCGCGGCCAGGTCGACCGGCCCGAGCTCGTCGGCATGCTCGAGGCGCGCGTCCGCAAGGTCCGCGGGGTGAAAGAGGTCGAGAACCTCCTCCACACGCTCTGAGGGAAAAGGTGATCCCGAAGACAAACCGGCCGTCGTTGCGGCGACCAGCCCGTGCCCCCGTTCTCAGGCGATTGCGGACTCTCCGAGCAGCGACTTGACCTCAGCGAAGAAGTCGGGCTCCGGCCGCACGCGGTAGTCCGGCCCGAACGCGAGCGTGACCGGTCCAGCGGAGGTCTCGATCGCTGCGAGCACCTTCGCGTCGCCCGGGTACTCGCGCAGGAGCTCCGCCAACTCGCGGACGAGCCCCGCGGGAGCCTTGCGCGCGTCGAGCTTCAGCCGCACCTCTGAGCGGTCGGGAGTCGCCTCGAAGGGGACGACCTCGATCGCGATCAGCTTCGTCTCCCCCTCTTTGTGGTCGACGCGTCCCTTGACGACGAGCACGCGGTCGGCCTCGAGGAAGTCGCGCGAGGCTCCGTAGACGGAGTTGAAGACGACGGTCTCGACCGACCCGGAGAGGTCGTCGAGCCGCATGAAGACCATGGGCTCGCCCTTCTTCGTCGTCAGGCTCTTGAGCGCGCCGACGATGCCGCCGACCGTGACGACCTCACCGTCGCGCCGCCGCTCGAGCTCCACGATCGGGCAGTCGGTCTTCTTGCGAAGTGACTCCTTGACGCCGTCGAGCGGATGCTCCGAGACGTAGAGGCCGAGCGACTCCTTCTCGTTGGCGAGCTTCTCCGACTTCTCCCACTCGTCGGTCGCGAGCGGCGCGTGATGGCGCGGCCGTGCCTCGGACGGCTCGTCGCCGAGGTCGAAGATCGAGCCCTGCCCGGCGAGCCGGTCGGCCTGCTGGCGTCCGCCCCACGAGAGCGCCTGCTCGAGCGCCTCCCACATCCCGCGCCGTGTCGCCCCGGTCGAGTCGAGCGCGCCGCACTTGACGAGCGACTCGAGCGCGCGCTTGTTGACGAGCTGCGGGTCGACCCGCTCGCAGAAGTCCCAGATGGACGCGAACGGCCCGCCCTCCTCGCGCGCCGCGATGATCGAGCGCACCGCCCCCTCCCCCACGTTCTTGACCGCGTTCAGGCCGAAGCGGATCTTGCCCTCGACGACGACGAAGTCGTGCCCTGACGAGTTCACGTCTGGCGGCAGCACCTCGATGCCGAGCTCGTCGCAAGCCGCGACGTAGAACGGCACCTTGTCCTTCGTGTTCATGACGGACGAGATGAGCGCGGCCATGTACTCCGCCGGCCAGTTGGCGCGCAAATAGGCGGTGCGGTAAGTGATCAGGCCGTAGCAGGCGGCGTGCGACTTGTTGAAGGAGTAGTCCTGCGCCTGCTCCATGTCCTTCCAGAGCTGGGTGGCGACCGCGGGCGTGACCCCGTTCGCAGCGCAGCCCTCGAGGAACTTGTCCTTCAAGGACGCCATCAGCGAGTGGATCTTCTTGCCGATCGCCTTGCGGAGATCGTCGGCCTCGGCGGGCGAGAAGCCGGCGAGCTGCTTGGCGATCTCCATGTACTGCTCCTGGTAGATACAGATGCCGTAGGTCAGGCCCGTGATCGGCTCCAGGCGCTGGTCGGCGTACGTCACCTGTTCCGCACCCGCCTTGCGCCGGCCATAGACCGGGATGTAGCCCATCGGCCCTGGGCGGTAGAGGGCGACGAGGGCGATCAGGTCCTCGAACTCGGTCGGCTTCACCTGACGGAGCGCCTCGCGCATGCCCGACGACTCGAACTGGAAGACGCCCGTCGACTCGCCGCGCTGGAGCATTTCGTACGTCTTCCTGTCGTCGAGCGGGATCTTCGTGACGTCGATGCCGCCGACGAGCTCGACCGCCTTGTCGATCACGTCGAGGTTGCGCAGGCCGAGGAAGTCCATCTTGAGGAGCCCGAGCGCCTCGACGTCCTCCATCGCGAACTGCGTCACGAGCTCCTGGTCGGCGCCCTTTTGCTGGAGCGGCACGTAGTCGGTCAGCGGCCGGTCGCCGATCACGACGCCGGCGGCATGGATCGAGTCCTGCCGCACGAGCCCTTCAAGCGGCCGAGCCAGGTCGATCACCCGCCGTGCAACCTCGTCCTCCTCGTAGGCTTTCCTGAGCTCCGCGCCCGGCTTCATGCACTCCTCGAGGTAGACCTTCGGGCCCTCGGGGATCAGCTTCGCGATCCGGTCGACGGTGCCGTACGGGATGTCGAGCACGCGCCCGGCGTCGCGCACGGCGGCCCGGGCCATCATCGTCCCGAACGTGATGATCTGGGCGACGCGGTCGCGTCCGTACTTCTCGGCCACGTAGTTGATCACCCGGTCACGCCCGTGCACGGAGAAGTCGATGTCGATATCGGGCATCGACTTGCGTCCCGGATTGAGGAAGCGCTCGAAGAGGAGGTCGTACTTGATCGGGTCGATGTCGGTGATCTCGAGGCAGTAGGCGACGAGCGAGCCGGCGGCGCTTCCACGGCCGGGCCCGACGCCGATGCCGTTTCGCTTCGCGAAGGAGATGAAGTCCCAGACGATGAGGAAGTAGTCGGCGAACCCCATCTCGCGGATCGTCCGGAGCTCGAACCTGAGCCTCTCGGAGAGCTCCGGCGTCGTCGACCCGTACCGCTTCTCGAGTCCCTTCTCGCAGAGCTCGACGAGGTAGTCGAAGGCGTCGCGCTCGCCCGGGACCGGGTATTTGGGCAGCAGGATCCGGTCGAGCTCCATCGTGACGGTGCAGCGCTCCGCGATCTCGAGCGTCCGCTCGAGGGCCTGCGGATAGTCGGCGAAGTCCTGCGCCATCTCGTCCGGAGACTTGAAGTAGAACTGGTCGGTGTCGAAGCGCCAGCGGTCCGGGTTGGCGAGCGAGTCGCCCGACTGGATGCAGAGGAGCGCCTCGTGGGCGCGCGCGTCCTCGTTGCGCAGGTAGTGGACGTCGCCCGTCGCGACGAGCGGCAGGCCCGTCGACTGCGCGAGCTTCGCGAGGTCGGCGTTGATCTGCTTCTGGACCGCTAGGCCGGCGTCCTGGATCTCGAGGTAGGTCGAGTCGGCGCCGAAGATATCGCGAAGCCGCGCGATCTCCTTCTCCGCCTCGGTCGGATTGCCGTTCTCGAGCGCCTTGCAGACGCGGCCCGAGAGGCAGCCTGAGAGGGCGACGAGGCCCTGGTGGTGTGTGTCCAAAAGCTCCCAGTCGACCCGCGGCTTGTAGTAGTAGCCCTCGAGATAGCCCGCCGAGGCGAGCTTGATCAGGTTCGCGTAGCCCTCGTTGGACTCGGCCAGGAGCGTCAGGTGGGCGTAGCCCTTCTCGAGGGCGCGACGGTCGTCGGCCACGTAGACCTCGCAGCCCACGATCGGCTTCACGCCTGCCTTGCCGGCCTCCCGGTAGAGCTCGACGGCGCCGGCGAGCGAACCGTGGTCGGTGAGCGCGACCGCCGGCATCTCGAGCTCGGCGGCGCGGGCCGCGAGATCGGGGATCCGGCAGGCCCCGTCGAGGATCGAGTACTCGGAGTGGACGTGGAGGTGGACGAACGGCGCTGCCGGCACGGGAAGGCCATCTTAGACCGCGGTCCTGACACCTCCGCCCGCGGCCTTCCGGAGGAGAAGTGAGGCCGCGAAGCCGAGCGAGAAGCTAGGGCAGCCGTTCGATGCCGCGGACGTGCACGAAGTCGACCTCGAGCGTGCGGATCGCCTCCGCGACCGCCCCGGCGAAGTCCTCGGCCTCGAGCTCGCACTCCACCTCACCGGCGTCGGGGAGCATGCGGAAGGCCGGATCCTCGAGGACGTGCGGTGGAATCCGGTCGAGGTAGCACACGAAGCGAAACGACTCCCGAGCGGGGCCCGTGTCCCGCTGGGACTTGCGCCGCAGGAGGCTTCCGGTCAACGCTCCCACACCCGAATCGTGACTCTTCGCGCCCCCTGAGACGTCCCTCCAACGCGGTATTCTTGGCCTCCGTGGCGACGAAAGAGGAGAAGCTCGAGATGGAGGGCGAGGTCGTCGAGGCCTTCCCGAACGGCATGTTCAAGATCCAGCTCGACGCCGGGCACGAGGTGCTCGGTTACACGGCCGGCAAGATGCGCCGCTTCCGCATCAAGATCTTCCCGGGCGACCGGGTGAAGGTCGAGGTCTCCCCATACGACCTCACCCGCGGTCGCATCGTCTACCGCTACCGGTAGATGGTTGATCGGAAAGCGTGGTGCCACGGTTTCCGGTCAATTTTCGATCAATCATCTGGCTCTTCACTTCGCGGCCGCCGGCCTCGGCTCGACCAGGGCGAGCAGGCGCTCGAGCGCGGCCGCGTCGAGCTCGCCGCGGTTCAGCGAAAGCGCTGCGACCAGCGCCGAGAGGCGGCGGTCGGAATCGTCCTTCGTCGTCATGGCGACGGATTCGCTCCGGCCGCCGCCTCTCCTTGCACGGTCAGGTAGAGGTCGTAACAGAATGGGCCCTCGTCGCCGGGCTGCGCTGGGCGGATGCGAGGCAAGGACGCAGGGAGCGCGGGTATCGAACTTAGATACCCGCGCTCCCGAGGACGCAGCATGGCGCCGTCCAGCGTGGCTCGGCGACTCAGGCGCCCATTTTGTTTCGGCCTCTTAGTTTCCGGCCCCGGGGCTCGGCGACTCCGAGATCGTGAAGTCGGCCGAGTTCACGTTCGTGTCGTGGCCGTCCGGGTGCCGCGCCCCGCTCGTGCCCGGCGCCGGCGCAATCGTGGGCGCCGCCACCGGGGAGCCCTCGACGTAGTCGTTGGTCGCCTCACCCCAGCCGACCGAGTCGACGATCGTCCCCGCGGCGTCCTTGAGCGCGACGGCCCCGCCCGCCGAGGCGAGCCCCGCGGAGAACGACTTGTCCGCCGCATGCGATCCGGAGTAGTCGCCGCCTCCGAAGAGGAAGAACGCGCCCGCTCCGAGCATCGTCCCGTCGGCGAGCGTGCCGAGCGAGACGTCGCTCGTCCCGGCGGCCGAGCGGTAGACGAGCTTCCAGCCCGAGAGGTCGGCCGCGGCCGTGCCCGTGTTCACGAGCTCGACGAACTCGTCCCCGAGCGCGCCCTCGACGCCGACCGAGAACTCGTTGATGCGGACGGCGGACTCCCCGGCGGAGCCCGCGGCGCAATGGATCGCGGCGAGCCCGGCGGCGTCGTACGAGATCGAGATCGTGCCGGCCTGCCCGCCGATCGTGCACGCGAGGCCTTCGAGCGAGTCGAACGAGGTCAGTCCGGTCCCCGCCGGCCCCTGCGGGCCCGCGGGCCCCTCCTGACCGGCGGGCCCGGCAGGCCCCGCGGGACCAGCAGGGCCGACGGCTCCCGCCGCCCCGGCAGGCCCGCGGATCCCCCGGTGGTTCCACTTGAGCGGACGTTCGCTGGGACGGCAGGACGAGGCCTTCGTCACGACACGCAGCGCGCCGCCTCGCGCCTTGCGACAACCGTGGATGACGCCGTCGTCCCCCGGGATCTGGGTCGCGGCGACCGTCGCGCCCGCGAGCGCCACGAGGGCGACGCCGAGCGCGACCAGGATCTTCGAGCGCATGCTTCTCCTTCCATCGAATGGCATGCGCCGGTGATAGCTCGCGAATCCGTGCGGAGGTGTGACCGCGTGCCTTTCGTCACGGTCTCGCGCATAAGGGGATTCAATTGCGCGCCCTCCGTGCCGATAACCGACGCTGGCCCACCCGCGGCATGTCCGACGAAGCGACCCCAAACGACAACGACGGCCAGGCGCTGGCCGAAGCGCTTGCGACGACGGACGTCCTCCGCCGCGTCGCCGGGACGGTCGCCATCCACCTCTACGAGATGGAGTACGCGCCCGACGGGAGCTACGTCTGCAACACGTTCATCGGCGAGGGGCTCGAGAGCCTGCTCGGCCCGCTTCCCGCGGACCGTACGCCGGAGGAGGCCTGGGAGGAGGCCGTCCACCCCGACGACCGCGACATCTACGACGCGATGGACCGCCTCGAGCAGGGCGAAGCCGTCGAGATCGAGTACCGGCTCGTCGGCTACGACGGCAAGACGCGCTGGGTCTGGGACCGGATGCGCCCGCGCCGGGGCAAGAACGGGCAGCTGCTCGTGGACGGGATCGTCGCGGACATCACCGAGCGCCGCAAGGCCTCCGACGCGCTCGAGGAGGCCCGGCGCCAGCTCCAGCACATCGCCTTCCACGACCCGCTGACTGGTCTCCCGAACCGGGTCTCCTTCCAGGAACGGCTCGACGAAGCGCTCGAGCGGTGCCCGCCGAAGCGCTGCGCCGCGGCAGTCCTCTTCATCGACCTGGACAACTTCAAGCTCATCAACGACAGCTTCGGCCACGCCGCCGGCGACGAGCTCCTCCGCGCCGTGGCGGGACGCCTCCAACGGGCCACGCGAACCGCCGACGTCGTGGCGCGCCAGGGCGGCGACGAGTTTCTCGTCCTTCTTGCCGACATCGAGCCGTCGGGCAGCAACGCGGATCCCGACTACGCGAGCAAGGCCGCCGACAGCGTGGCGCGCAAGATCCGGCGCACGCTGCGGGCGCCCTTCGTCGTCTCCGGCGTCGAGATCTTCGTGAGCGCCTCGATCGGCGTCAGCCTCTTCCCCGACGACGCGCCCGACTCCGAGACGCTCCTGAAGCATGCCGACACGGCCATGTACCGCGCGAAGGACGCAGGACGCGACTGCCACGCGCTCTACGCGGTGGACCGCGACGACGCGCTCGCCCAGCTCTCGATGGCCGGACGCCTCCGCACCGCGATCGAGCGCGGCGACGGGCTCGTCCTCCACTACCAGCCGCTCGTCCGCCTCTCGAGCGGGGAGATCATCGGCGCCGAGGCACTCATCCGCTGGCAGGACGGCGAGCGCCTCGTCCCTCCAGCCGATTTCCTGCCCCTCGCCGAGCGCACCGGGCTGATGGCGCCGCTCTCCGACTGGGTGATCGCCGAGGCCTGCCGACAGGCGAAGCAGTGGCGCGACCGCAGGCTCGACCTCTACGTCTCCATCAACCTGCCGCCCTCCTTCTGGCAGCCCACGGCCATGCGCCACGTCCTCGCCACGATCGAGTCCTTCGGCCTCAACCCCGACCGCCTCATGATCGAGATCACCGAGTCGGCGATGATGGTCGACCCGCGCGCCAACATGGAGCCCGTGCTCGCCGAGCTACACGAGCGGGGCCTGCGCCTCGCGATCGACGACTTCGGAAGCGGCCACTCCTCCCTCTCGCGTCTCAACCAGATGCGCGTCTCGACGCTCAAGATCGACCGCTCCTTCGTCGGCGACCTCCCTCATGACCGGGGCTCGGCTGTGCTCGTCTCCTCGATCATCCAGCTGGCGCGAAACCTCGGGCTCGAGCCGCTCGCGGAGGGGATCGAGACCGAGGAGCAGCGCGCGTTCTTCCTCGAGCACGGCTGCGGGCTCGGCCAGGGCTTCCACTTCAGCCGCCCGGTGAGGGCCGGCGAGCTCGAGACCCTCTGGCGCGCGAGTCGCGCGGCAGAGCCCGCCGCCTAGCGGCGCGCTGCGCGCTTCCTGCGGTGGTAGTGGATGACGTAGAGCGGCAGCGCTATGCCCAGGAAGAGGAAGACGCCCGCGCCCCACGCGGTCGGGTGCGAGACGCCCTTTCGGCCGGCGTGGACGAAGACCGCCGTCGCCGCGGCCGCGGCGAGCGCCCACGCGGCCACGAATTCCGCCGTCGAGAGCTCCACGGCCGGAACTTACCCGGTGACGAGGCCGGCAGTTCGGGTATGCCGGGGTCGTGGGCCTCCTCTCCCGCTTCGACGATGCAGTCGGCGATGCCGCGGAGCGCGCGATTGTCTCCCACCATCGCCGGCGTCTGACCAGGGTCGGTGGGGCCGGGCGCTCGAGGCGGGTCCCGGCGGCTGGGCGGCGGGAGATCCGCCGCCGCGCGAGGGCAACGCCGTCGAGATCCTGATCGACGGAGCCGAGGCGCTGCCCCGGCTGGCCGAGGCCCCCGAGTCGGCGACTTCGCACGTGCATCTGGCGGGCTGGCACTTCTCGCCCGAGTTCGAGCTCGCGCGGAACGCGAAGCCGCTCGTTCTTCGCAACCTCCTGGGCGAGCTGCCGAGCGGGTCGAGGTCCGCGTCCTCATGTGGGCCGGCCAAGCCGAACAACGGCGAGGAGGACACGCGCGGCGCGCTCGCCGACCTGGTCGCGGCCGACGCGGGCGTCGACCGCTTCCTCGCCTGCACGCTCTACGCGCGGCACGCGGCTGCGCCTCTGGGCGGAGCACCTGGAGCGGTCGCAGGAGGAGCTCGCAGGCGATCCGACCGAGGTGATCGACTCGCTCTGGCGGCCCATCGCCGAGGAGCAGCACGAGCGCCGGGAACGAGGCGAGCCGCTCCAGCACCGCCTCGTCCGCCTCCCCCACGTGGCCCGCAAGTCGAACCGGCTCCTCGGCCCGGTGAACGGGCTGCTCGTCGACGGCTAGGTCTAGACCGGATGGACGCAGGCGAGCGAGGCGAATAGGCGCTCGGCCTCGCTCCGCATCTGCGCCTCGTCTTCCACGGCGCCGACGGCCGCGAGCGCCCGAGCGAGCTCGAGCCGAAGACAGGCCGCGTCGTACGCGAAGCCGAGCTCCTCCTCCCTCGCCACCGCCGCCCGGAGCCGCTCGGCCGCCTCGTCCGCGCGCCCGTTTGCAAGGGCGAGAAGCGCCTCGCCGACCTCCACCGACACGCCGAGGCGAGCGGCGTCCGATCCCGAGGAGCGCCGCATCGAGTCGACGGTCGCCTCGAGCAGCTCGCGCTCATCGGCTCTCGCCAGCGTACGCAGGATGCCGTTCGAGGTCTGCACGACGGGCCAGCGATTCTGGACGCTCTCGAGAAGGGCACGCGCGGCTTCCCGAAGCTCCTCTGTCCGACCGAGGATTCCGAGCCAGGGGAAGACGACGGAGGCGCTCGGCACGGTCCGTTGCGACTCACCGGAGGCGAGCGAGAGAGCCCAGAGGCCGTCGAGGCGCTCTTGCGCCGTCTTGAGGTCGCCGCGCCGCAGAGCGAGGACGCCGCTCAGGGGAAGCCAGAGGAGCGAAGCGGTGGCGATCAGCACCCGTTCGTCGATTCGCGCGAGCAGCGCGTCGGCATCGGACCAGCGTCCCGCCGGGGCATGGAGCATCCAGCCGAGGGAAAGGTCGAGATAGCTCCCGATGCTCGCCGGCACGAGCCGGCCCTCCCGGCCGGCCGCGGCGACGGCCTCGATCCGATCGACGTGCACGTAGCCGGAGCCGGACCAGATGAAGTTCACGACCGCCCGCATGGCCTCCTCGTGTGCGCCGATCGCGACAGCGCGCTCGGTGATCGCGAGCACGTCGTCAGGATCGGGCGCGACGCCCGCCCGGGTCGCCTCCACGGCGAAGATGTTGATCTTCGCGTTGACGGCGGCGAAGTCGTCACCCACCCGCTCGGCGACCTTGAGCGCCTCGCGCGAGTGCTCGAGCGACTCGGGCCGGTTTCCGAGCATCTCGAGCTGGGAGCGGCGCGCGAGCGCGCGGGCGAGCTGCGGCGACTCCGGGAGCCCGGTGAGCGCCGTCAGCGCTCCTTGCGCCGCGGCGAGCGCGTCCTCCCACTCACCCGTGAGCCAGTTCACCCGCGAACGCCAGCTGAGCACGTCGGCGCGTCGTCGCGCGTCGACGTCCACGAGCTCGTCCGCAGCGTCGAGATACTCGGTTGCGAGCGCCCAGCGCGCGCCGGTCGACTCGATCTCGACGAGCCCGACGAGCGCCTCCGTCCTGCGATCGTCGTCGTCGGCGAGCTCGAGAGCGCGGCCGAGCTGCTCGCGCGCCGCACCGAAGGCGCCCCGGCGGGTGGCCGCCCGCCCGGCGACGAGGAGCACGTCGAACGCGCGGCGGGCAACCGCGGGGTCGTTCTCCCCGTAGCCGATCGCCTCGAGATAGTGGTAGCCGACGAGCTCGGCCGTCTCGACGTCCCGGCCCGGCGCGACACTCTGGATCCACTCGGCAACGCGGCGGTGGAGGTCGCGCCGCTCCGGGCGGGCCAGCGAGCTGTAGGCGACGTCGCGCGTCAGCGCGTGCTTGAAGCTGAACTCGCGCAAGCCGGCCATCACGGACAGTGGATGCGCCGAGACGAGTCCGGTTGCGGTCAGCCCGGCGACGAGCTCCTCCTCGACGGCGACTGCGGAGGGCCAGAAGACCCGCCCGACAACGGCACACCGGCGCAGCGCCGCGCGGGCTTCCGGCTCGAGGAGGTCGAGGCGGGCTGCGATCACGCCGTGCACGGAGTCGGGGATCGCGAGCTCTGCAAGCCGGCCCGTCGCCGCCCAGCCCCCGTTCCGCCGCTCGATCGCGCCCTCGTCGATCAGCATCTGCAGCATCTCCTCGAGGAAGAAGGGGTTGCCCTCGGCGCTCGAGAGAAGCGGTCGCCGCACGTCCTCGGGAACGTGCGCCTCGCCCAGGAGGAGCGAGACGAGCAGCTCGGATTCCTCGGCCGAGAGCGGCGCCAGCGAAAGCGCCGTCGCGTTCTGGCTGCCCGCTCCCCACGTCGGCCGCTGCGTGAGGAACTCGGGCCGCGCGGTGCAGACGAGGAGGACGCACCCTTCGGGGACGAGGCTCGCCAGTTGCTCCACGAGCTCGAGCAGCGCCTCGGATGCCCAGTGGACGTCCTCGATCACGAGCACCGTCAGGCCGGCGGCCCCGAGGGCGCCCACGTATCGCTGCCACCCCGCGGCGAGGCGCTCGCCGATCGCGTCCGGATCGGCCTCGGAGAAGGGCGACCCCGGGCCCGTGAGGCCGATCGTCCAGGCGATCGTCTCGACGACCTCCTCCGCGCCATCGCCGACGACCGCGCCGACGGCTGCGCTCAGCTTCGCGAGCGCGACCTCGGCCGGGTCCGTGTCGAGGATGCCTGCATCCGCCTTGGTCGCCTCGGCGAGAGGCCAGTACGTGATTCCCTCCCCGTAGGGCAGGCAGCGACCCTTGAGGACACGCGCGTCCGGAAAGCGCCCGAGCAGCTCCTCGACCAGCCTCGACTTCCCGACTCCGGCCGGCCCGAAGAGGGTGACGAGCTGCGGCAGCTGCTCCCGCCGCGTCCTCGCCGCGACCGCCTCGAGGACGGTCAGCTCCTCCTCGCGTCCGATCAGAGGCGCGGAGGAGGCCGACGCGCGTATCGCAGGCTCGACCTCGACGGCCTGTACGTCCCATGCGAAGACCGGCGCACTCTTCCCCTTTGCGTCCAGCTCACGGCGCGCGCCGTAGGCGACTGAGCGGCTCGTCGCCGCGTGGGTGCGCTGCCCGACGAGGATCTCCCCCCGGCTCGCGCTCTGTTGGAGCCGCGCCGCCACGTTGACGGCGTCGCCGCTCACCATCAGCTCGCCTCGTGCGGCGGCCTCGCGGCTCGAGACGACTTCGCCCGTGTTGACGCCGATTCTGAGGCCGACGGCGGCGCCGTAGCGGCGCTCGAGCTCCTCCGCGAACGCCGAGAACTGCTCCCGCGCCGCGAGGCCGGCGCGGACGGCCCGCTCGGGGTCGTCCTCGTGCGCCTGCGGGATGCCGAAGACTGCGAGGATCGCGTCCCCGACGAACTTCTCGGTCGTGCCGCCGAACCGCTCGACCTGGGCGTTCAGGAGCTCGAAGAGGCTTGCCTGCACGTCGCGAACGTCCTCCGGATCGAGCTGCTCGCCGAGCGCGGTCGATCCGGCCAGATCGGCGAAGAGGACGGTGACGACCCGTCGCTCCTGCTCGGCGTCCAGTCCGGTGCGGCCCTCGCCCTCGCCCTGGAGCGCGTTGCCGCAGCTGGAGCAGAAGGCGGCGGAGACGGGCTGCTCGGCGCCGCAGTTCGGGCACGGCCGAAATTGGGGCTCCCCGCAGGTGCTGCAGAAGCGGGCATCGGCGGCCTGCTCGGCGCCGCAGGCTGGGCATGGCGTCGCCACAGCGCGAGTCTACGACGCGTCGGATGCCTTATCGACGCAGGCGGATCGCGTTCAGGTCGTCCGCGACGATCCCGTCCGCGCGGGCCGCGAGGTCGTCGATGTCGTCGTGCTCGGCGTGCAGATACCGGCCGGCGAGCGCGTCGAGGCGCCCCGAGGCGAGCGCCCCGACCAGGCGCGGGGCGAGCTCCGGTGGGGTCCAAGGCGCGTTGTCGCCGAGCTCGTCGGTCATGCTCGTCCGGACAAGCCCCGGGCTGATCGAGAAGACCGGGATGCGGCCGCGGAGCTGCTCCGCGAGCGTCTCCGAAAAGCGGTGCACCGCAGCCTTGCTCGCGCCGTAGGCCGTGTTGGAGGAGCCGGGCAGATAGGCGGCGCCGCTCGCCACGTTCACGATCCGTCCGCCGCCGCGCGCGAGCATCCCCGGGATCACCGCCCGGCAGCAGAGGTAGACGCCGAGGACGTTGACCTCGAAGACGCGCCACCAGTCGGCCGGCTCGAGCTCCCACGCGGCGTCCTCGTCCACCGAGGTGCCGGCGTTCGCGACGAGCAAGTCGATTGGGCCCAGCTTCTCCTCGGTCTCCACGACCATTCGCTCGACGGAGGCGCGGTCGGAGACGTCGCCCTGCACCGCAAGCCCGCCGACTTCCGCGGCGGTCTCCTCGATCTCCCCGGCGCTCCGCGCCGTGACGGCGACCTTCATCCCCGCGGAGGCGAGCTCCAGAGCGACGTTGCGGCCGATTCCGCGCCCGCCTCCGGTGACGAGCGCGACGCGTCCCTTCAGGTCTTCGGCTGCGGCCACGGCCTCATATCCTAGGCGCCCGCACGGCGTTACGATCCGGCTCTCGTGGCGAAGCGCACAGGCGCGTATCTCCTCGTAGCCGCAGCCGTGTTCGGGGTGTACTTCGGCGGGGCGAAGCTCGGGCTCGGCCTCGCGGTCGCGCACGGGGTGATCACGCCGGTCTGGCCACCGACCGGGATCGCGATCGCGGCGCTCCTCCTCTTCGGGCTGCGGCTCTGGCCCGCGGTCGCCCTCGCCGCGCTCGCGAGCAACGCGACGAGCGACGCCTCGCTCGCCGTCTCGGCGGCGATCGCCGTCGGGAACACGGTCGAGGCGGTCCTCGCTGCGTATCTCCTCCGCCGCGCGTCGTTTCGGCTCACGTTCGAGCGCGTGCGCGACGTGCTCGCCTTCGCGGTGCTGGCGGCGCTCGCTAGCACCGTCGTCGCCGCCACGAACGGGCTCACCGTCCTCGCGATCGCGGGCGAGGACGCATCCTCCCCCTTCGGCTCACGGTGGTTTCTCTGGTGGCTCGGCGATGCGACCGGAGCGCTCCTCGTCGCCCCGCTCATCCTCGTCTGGGCGACGAGGGCGCCCTACCGGCTTCCGGCCCGGCGGCTCCTCGAGGGCGGCCTCCTCTTAGCCGCGCTCGCCGGCGTGAGCGCCGTCATCTTCCTCGGCGGCTACTGGCGCTATCCCTATGTCCTCTTCCCGCTTCTGCTCTGGGCGAGCGTGCGTTTCACGCAGCTCGGCGCCGTCACCGCGAGCTTCGTCGTCTCGGCCTTCGCCGTCGCGGGCATCGTCTCGGAGTCGACCCCGCTTGCCGGGCACGACGACACGGTCGCGGCCGAGATCCTCCAGGGGCTCCTCGCCGTGGTCGCGATCAGCCTGCTCGTGCTCGGCGCGAGCCTCTCGGAGCGCGACGCGGCAGCTGCCTCGCTCCGACAAGCCGCGGTCGGCCTCGCCGAGGCGCAGTCGCTCGCCCACATCGGAAGCTGGGAATGGGACATCGCCGGCGACCGCGTCACCTGGTCGAGCGAGCTCTACCGGATCTACGACATCGAGCCGCTGGGCGACGAGCTCGCATACGAGACGTACCTCGCGCGCATCCACCCGAGCGACCGCGACGGCGTCCGGCGCGTGATCGACGAGGCGCTGACCGAGCGCCGCCCCTTCGAGATGACGCACCGCATCGTCCTCGCCGACGGCCGCGAGCGGTTCGTCCAGGGCCGCGGGCGCGTCGTGCTCGACCGCAGCGGTCATCCCATACGGATGGTCGGGACGACCCAGGACGTGACCGAGCGCCGACGCGTCGAAGAGGTGCGCGAGAACATTCTCGCGGCGGTCTCCCACGAGCTCCGCACACCGCTCACGTCGATCCTCGGGTTCGCCTTCACGCTCCGGGAACGCTGGACGACGCTGCCCGACGAGCGCCGCGAGCGCATGATCGGGATCGTCGCCGAGCAGGCGGCCAGGCTCGAACGGCTCCTCACCGATCTCCTCGACGTCGACCGCCTCCGCCACGGACGCCTGCGCGCCGAGACCGAGCGCAGCGACCTCGGCGCTCTCGTGGCGGGAATCGTCGCGGCCCGCGCCGATGGCCGCCCGATCGACATCCAGACCGGAAGCGTGTTCGCCGACGTCGACCGCGCCAAGGTCGAGCGGATCGTCGACAACCTGCTCTCGAACGCCGAGCGGCACACACCCGCGGGCTCGCCCATCAGCGTCGTGATCGAGCGCGACGGCACGGGAGTTCTCCTCCGCGTCGACGATCGCGGGCCGGGCGTGCCCGAGGAGGAGAAGGAGACCATCTTCGAGGCCTTCTCGCGCGGGAGCGCGAGCGGGGCCTCCGTGGGCGTCGGCGTCGGCCTCTCGCTCGTGGCGCAGTTTGCCGCCCTGCACGGGGGCCGGGCCTGGGTCGAGGACAACCCCGGCGGAGGAGCCTCGTTCCGCGTTCTCTTGCCCGGTTCCGCTTCCGGGGCCTGAGCGCCTTCCCGCCTCCAATCACCCCTTTGGGGGATCCGCCGGGCCCCCTCGCAGGGGAGAATTGCGGCTCGCCGAAGGGCGGTGCAGTGCGCGATAGCCGGACGAGCCTGACGAACGCGATGAGCGATGACGCGGACGATCGCGTCGAGCGCCTCTATGAGGATTACTCGGGGCGTGTCTATCGCTATTGCCTCAATCGGCTCGGCTCGCCGGAGGAAGCCGAAGACGCGCTGCAAGCCACGTATCTGAACGTCTGGCGGAGCCTCAGGAGCGGTGTCCGGCCGGTCTCGACGACTCCCTGGATCTTCCGGATCGCTTCCAACGTCTGCTCGACGGTGCTGCGCACGCGCCTCAAGGGGACGCCGGTCGTGCTCCAGACTCCGGAAGCTCTCGATCAGATACCGGCGGTCTCGGAGCAGCGGGACGAGCTTCTCGGGCTCTCCGCCGCCCTCGAGCGACTGCCGGAGCGCCAGCGTCACGCCCTTCTCCTCCGGGACTGGCGCGGGCTCTCCTACGACGAGATCGCGGCGGAGCTCGACTCCTCCTACGAGGCGGTCGAGACGCTGCTCTTCCGGGCCCGCAAGGCGGTCGCCGCGGGCCTGACGATGCCCGAGTCCGTCCCTGTGCCCGTGCGAGCACGCGCGCTCGCACCGCTCCCGCTGCTCGTGCCGCTCCACAACGGCTTCGCCGCGGTCAAGTCGGCGATCACGAGCACGATCGCGCCGATCAAGGTCTCGATCGGGATCGCCCTCGGCGCCTCGGCGCCGCTCATCGCCTACGGCCTCCTCGAGGAGGGCGTCTTCTCGCACCCACCGCCCGCGAAGACCGCGGCCGCCGCCCCCCAGAACCCGGCTCCCGCGCGCATGACGCTACCGCTCGTCACACGCACCGTCGGGGACGAGCGCACGGGGGTCACGACCGCCCCCTCGTCAGCCGAGAAGCACGCGGCTCCGTCGCACTCGGGCGGCTCCGCGCCGGCTTCCGGCGGCGGCGTCGCCGGCGAGACCTACCACGGCTCCTCCGGCAACCCGGGCCCGGGAGGGACGACGACGCCACCGCAGACCGGCGGGAACGACCCGGGCAGCCATCCTCCGTCCGACCCGGGTGGCAATCCTCCACCCGACCCCGGCACCGATCCGCCGCCGGGCCCCACCTCTCCGCCCCCGCCGCCGCCCGCGGGCGACGGCGGGGGAACCCCCGCCAAGGTGACGATCTGCCACCAGACGGGCTCGAAGAAGCATCCGGGCGTGACGATCACCGTCGCCGCTCCGGCAGTCGAGGCCCATCTGGCGCACGGCGACTACCTCGGCGCCTGCGTCACATAATCACGCCACGTTTGCCGCCCCGGCGGCCGAGGTAGCCAGGATTGGGTGGCCGGCTCAGCCTCGATCCGGGCCGCTACGCGGTCTTGCCTCGCAGCCGAGCGGGCCTCACCCTCCTGGCGCGACTTCCGGGCGGTCGCAATCGTCTGGTCGGGCTGGGTCGTCCTCATGGCGGGAGCGAACCTCGCTACTCCGCTCTATGAGCTGTACGCGGAGCGCTTCGGCTTCTCGAGCCTCGTGCTCACCTCCGTCTTCGCCACTTATGCGGTCGTGCTCGTGCCCGGACTGGTCGTATTCGGCCGCATGTCCGACCGGTTCGGCCGCCGACCGGTCATCCTCGCCGGCCTGAGCGTCGCCTGCGCCGCGCTCCTCGTCTTCGTGTTCGCCCGGGACGCAGCCTGGCTCTACGGCGCTCGCGCCCTCCAGGGTCTCGCCGTCGCGATGATCAGCGGTGCGGCGACGGCGGCGCTCGTCGAGCTCGATCCCGGCGACGACCGGCGACGGGCCGCGCTCCTCGCCGGCCTCGCCCAGGCGGGAGGCGGCGCGGCCGGCCCGCTCCTCGCCGGCGCGCTCGCCCAGTGGGCCCCCGCGCCCCTTCGACTCTCCTTCTTCGTCGGCATCGGCGCGACGCTCGCGGCCGGCGCCCTGACGCTGCGACTTCGCGAGGAGTCCGATCGCGCCCGGGAACCCTGGCGGTTCCAGCGCCCGCGCGTCCCGCACGCCCTGCGCAGCCGATTCGCCCGCGTCAGCCTGACCGCGGCCACGGTGTGGGCGGCGGTCGCCCTCTACCTCTCGATCGTCCCGTCCTACGTCGGCGACCTGCTCGAGACGGACAACCTCGCCCTCCTCGCCGCCATCTCGGCAATCGCGCTCGTCGCCTCGTGTGCGACCCAGATCCTCTCCGAGCGGCGGCACCCCTCCACACGCCTCAGCCAGGCTGCGGGGCTCGCGATCCTCGCGACGGGCCTCCTCGCCCTCGCGCTGGGGGGACCCTCACGCTCGCTGCCCCTGCTCATCGCAGGCTCGCTCCTCGCCGGGGCAGGTCACGGCGTCGCCTTCCTGAACGCGCAGGAGGAGCTGAACGAGATGGCACCCGCGGACCGCCGCGGAGAGGTGACCGCGGCTTTCATCAGCTGCATCTACTTCCTCGTCGCCGGCTCGGTCGTCTCGACCGGCCTGCTCGACCTCCGCTTCTCGCTCTCGGCCTCAGTCGACGCGGTCTCCGTCGCGCTCGTCGCGAGCGCGCTCGCAGCCGCCGTCTGGCAGGTGCGCGCCGAGAGCCGGCCGCAGCCGCGCGAACGAACCATCTAGAGCCGATCGATTCCCGTCGTGACGCTCGACGGGCGGTGGGATTACCAGTGCAACATGTGGCGAGGGTCCTTCCGAGGGGTTCTCTACAGATAGAGACGCAAATTCCGCCGAAAACTTGCGCGGCTCTTTCAGGCAATGCGCGCGCGGTACCGTGAGGGCATGAGCGTCACTCGCCTCCGGCTCGCTCCCCGTGTCACTTCAGACGCGTCAGCGTTCCCAAGAACCCCCTTCTTTGATGCAGTGAGGGAACCTCCCGGTTCCCTCACACACCCTCCCCGCGCTCATTGGCCGGAGGACGGCCAATGAGCCATCGAGGCGACGGGCACGGCCCGAGGAGGACGTTCATGCGCGGCGAGACGCCCGAGCGCCCCGACGACCCGGCCGTCCGGCGCGCCAACCTGCGCCGGGTCACGAGGCTCTTCGGGCCCTACCGCGCGCGGCTCGCCGCGGTGCTCGCGCTGATCGGGCTCTCCGCCCTCCTCTCGATCGTCTCGCCCTTCCTCGTCCGCGACATCTTCGACAAGGCGCTGCCCGAGGACGACGACCGCCTGCTCACGATCCTCGTCCTCCTCCTGATCGGGATCGCGGTCGTGACCGGGATCCTCGGCGTCGCCCAGACGTGGCTCTCGAACGTCGTCGGCCAGCGCGTCATGCACGACCTGCGCGCGGCCGTCTACAAGCACCTCCAGCGGCTCTCGCTCGCCTTCTTCACGCGCACGCGCACGGGCGAGGTGCAGTCGCGGATCGCGAACGACATCGGCGGCGTCGAGCGCGTCGTCACCTCGACCGCGACCTCGATCGTCTCGAACACGACGACCGTGATCGCAGCCGTCGTCGCCATGTTCCTGCTCGACTGGCGTCTGGCGATCCTCTCGCTTGCGCTCGTGCCGCTCTTCGTCCTCCTGACGCGGAAGGTCGGCGAGCAGCGCCGCCGGATCACGACCGACCGCCAGCGGACGATGGCTGACATCTCGACGCTCGTCGAAGAGTCGCTCTCCGTCTCCGGGATGCTGCTCGGGAAGACGATGGGCAGGAGCGCCGAGCTCGCCGATCGCTTCGAGAACGAGTCCGCCCAGCTCGCCACCCTCGAGGTGCGCCAGGTGATGGCAGGCCGCTGGGTGATGGCCTCGATCCAGATGAGCTTCTCGATCATGCCGGCGCTCGTCTACTGGTTCGCCGGCCAGAGCTTCGTCGGCGCCGTCTCGCTGGGGACGGTGGTCGCGTTCACGACCCTCCAGACACGGCTCTTCTGGCCAATCGGCTCGCTCCTCTCCGTGCAGATCGACGCGCAGACCTCGCTTGCCCTCTTCGACCGCGTCTTCGAGTACCTCGACCTTCCGGTCGACATCGCCGAGCGCGACGACGCCGTCGACCTGCCGCCGTGCCGCGGGGATCTCGCCTTCGAGGACGTCTGGTTCCGCTATGAGGGAGGCGGCGAGCGCTGGACGCTCGAGGACGTCAGCTTCGAGGTGCCGGCGGGGACGACGACCGCGGTCGTCGGGGAGACCGGCTCGGGCAAGACGACGGTCGGCTACCTCGTCGCGCGCCTCTACGACGTCGAGCGCGGCCGCGTCACCATCGACGGCATCGACGTGCGAAGCGCGACGCTTTCCTCGCTCGCGCGCACGATCGGCGTCGTCTCGCAGGAGACCTACCTCTTCCATGCGTCGATCCGGGAGAACCTCCGTTTCGCCAAGCCGGAGGCCTCCGACGAGGAGATCGTCGAGGCGGCGAAGGCGGCCCGCATCCACGCGCTCATCGCGAGCCTGCCGGAGGGCTATGACACGCTCGTCGGCGAGCGCGGCTACCGCTTCTCGGGCGGCGAGAAGCAGCGCATGGCGATCGCACGCACGATCCTGCGCAACCCGCCGGTCCTCGTCCTCGACGAGGCGACGAGCGCTCTCGACGCGCAGACCGAGCGAGCCGTCCAGGAGGCGCTGGACCGGCTCGCCGAGGACCGGACGACGATCGCGATCGCCCACCGCCTTTCGACGATCCGCGACGCCGACCAGATCGTCGTCCTCGACAAGGGCCGGATCGTCGAGCGCGGCACGCACGGCGAGCTGATCGCGCTCGGAGGCCAGTACGCGCGCCTCGTCTCGCGCGATGCAGACCTGGGCCTGACGGTGCGCATCCGCTCCGAAGAGCTCGCCTGAGCCTCGGCGCCCGGCCGCCCGCGAGGCGCTACGCTGGGCCGCTTCGGTGCCAGTCCTACCTTTCGGAGAGGAGAGGCCGTGGAGCATGGATCGGAGACCTACTTCGTCCTCGGCGAGGGCCTGCTAGGGGAGACCCTCGGAGGGCGGGAGCGGACCCTTGCGCGCACGACCGAGGCGGCCACGGTGCCGTTCCGCTTCTCCCGGATGGGGCCGAACGGGCGCGGACACCAGCTGAGCGAGGCGCTTCGCAGGAAGCTCGCCCAGGCAATGACGGCCCGCGACGGGCGGGCCGGCAGCGTCCCGGCGGGGTACACATATCTCGGCCAGTTCGCCGACCACGACCTCACCTTCGACAAGACGAAGGTGATGCTCGGCGAGCACGTCGGCCCGGCCGATCTCCTCCAGGCGCGCTCGCCCACGCTCGACCTCGACTCACTGTACGGCGCCGGGCCGGCCGATCCGGGCTCGGCCAAGTTCTACGAGCCCGACGGGATCCACCTGAAGATGGGCAAGACCCGCGCGGCGGACGGCATCCCGGCGAAGGACGGCTTCGACCTCCCGCGCGGTGCGGGCTCGACGGCGAAGGCAAAGCGGAAGGCGGTGATTCCCGATCCGCGGAACGACGAGAACCTCGCCGTCGCGCAGACTCAGCTCGCGATGATCCGCTTCCACAACCGGGTCGTGGACACGCTGCCGAGCTCGGTGCCCGCGGGGGCGCGCTTCGAGACGGCGCGTGAGCTCGTGACGAAGCACTACCAGTGGATGCTGCGCACCGACTTCCTGCCCCGGATCTGCGCCGGGCCCGTGATCACCGACGTCTTCACGAACGGGCGCAAGGCGTTCGAGGTAGGCGCGGCGCCGACCGAGCTGCCGACCATGCCGATCGAGTTCTCGGTCGGCGCCTACCGGCTTGGACACTCGATGGTGCGCGCCGCCTACAACTGGAACAAGATCTTCGACGACGGCTTCGGGACGCTCGACCTCCTCTTCGCGTTCTCGGCCACGAGCGGCGAGCTCGGAGGCTTTCCGCAGCTCATCAGCACGTGGATCGCGGACTTCCGCCGCCTCTACGACTTCAAGCAGGCGGGGCACGACGCGCTGGCCGTGCCCGCGGCGAAGTTCAACCGGGCGATGCGGATCGACACGCGGCTCGTCGATCCGCTCCGGTTCCTGCCGGGGTTCACGGGCATCGAGGCGAACCTCGCCTTCCGCAACCTGACGAGGGCGAACATGGTCAGACTCGCTACCGGCCAGCAGATGGCGACCTTCCTGAAGGGGAAGGGGGTCGCCCTCACGAGGCTGACGAAGGCCGAGCTGCGAGAGGGCGCGAGGGGAGCCGGCCTCGGCGACCTGACGAAGGCGCAACGGACGAAAGTGCTCGCCGACACGCCTCTCTGGTTCTACGTCCTGCGCGAGGCGGAGCTGAACGGAGGCAGGCTGACCGGCGTCGGTGCGCGCATCGTCGCGGAGACCTTCCACCGGGCGATGGAGGGAAGCACGTACTCGATCGTGCGCGACCCTGCCTGGCGGCCGACACTGGGCCCGAGCTCCACGACTTTCCGCATGCCCGATCTTCTCTTCTTCGCCTTCGAGGGAAAGAAGAACCTGCTCGCCCCGCTCGGCTAGACGAAGCTTCTCGCGTGTCCATCCTCGGCATCGACGTGGGCGGCACCTTCACTGACGCCGCTCTCCTCTCGGGCGGCGAGCTCAGAACTGCGAAGGTGCCGACGGCGGCGCGGCAGGAGGAGTCCGTGGTCGCCGCGGCGCGAGCAGTCGGGGCGGACGAGGTGGGGCGCTTCACGCACGGGACGACGATCGCCACGAACGCTCTCCTGGAGCGGAAGGGGGCGCGGACGGCGTTCGTCGCCACATCCGGCTTCGAGCACCTCCTCCATCTGCGGCGGCAAAACCGCGCCCACCTCTACCGCCTCTGCGACGACCATCCGCCGCCGCTCGTCCCTCTCGAGCGCTGCTTCGGGGTGCGCGAGCGGATCGGGCCGGACAGCGTGATCGAGGAGCTCGACCTCGGCTCGCTGCCGGCGATCGACGCGGAGTCCGTCGCCGTGTGCCTCCTCTTCGCCTTCCGCGACCCCTCGCACGAGGCGGCAGTGGCCGCTGAGCTGCGGCGGCGGCTCCCGCACGCGCACGTCGTCGCCTCACACGAGGTCGCGCCGGAGTTTCGCGAGTACGAGCGCGCCTCCACCGCGGTGGTGGACGCCTACCTCGGGCCCGTCCTCACCCGCTACCTCGGCTCGCTCGCTGCCCGCTGCGCCGAGGCGGGCCTCCCCGAGCCGCTGGTCATGCGCTCGTCCGGCGGGGTCGCCTCCGTCGCGGAGGCCGCCGCCCATCCTGCCTGGGTGCTCATCTCGGGGCCGGCCGCGGGAGCCGTCGGCGCAGCGACGGTTGCGCGGGCCGCGGGCCTCGAGAACGCGATCTCGCTCGACATGGGCGGGACGTCCACCGACGTCTGCCTGATCGCGGGCGGCGAGGCGGCGCGCACCGGCGAGCGCCTCGTGGGCGGGTTGCCCGTGCGGCTCCCGACCGTCGACCTGCACACGGTCGGCGCCGGCGGCGGCTCGCTGGTCTGGCGGGACGCGGGTGGAGCGCTGCGGGTCGGGCCCGAGAGCGCCGGCGCCGAGCCCGGGCCGGCCTGCTACGGGCGCGGCGGCACACAGGCCACGGTGACGGACGCGAACCTCCTCCTCGGGCGGCTGCCCGGACTGCTCGCGGGCGGGCTCGAGCTCGACCGGGCGGCGGCGGAGCGTGCGCTGGCCGGCATCGATCCGGAGGACGTCGTCGCCGTCGTCAACGCCGAGATGCTGCGCGCACTGCGGGTGATCTCGGTCGAGCGCGGCCACGACCCGCGCGCCTTCGCCCTCGTCGCGTTCGGTGGCGCCGGGCCGCTGCACGCCTGCGCGCTCGCCGATGAGCTCGAGATCGAGACGGTGCTCGTGCCCGCGGCGGCAGGCGTCCTCTCCGCGCTCGGCCTCGTCGCGAGCGACGAGCGGCGCGACCGCGTGCGCTCGTACCTGCGGCCGCTGGCCGAGGTCGCGGGCGACCTGCCGGCCGACGGAGAGGCCGACCTTCGCTACGCGGGGCAGTCGTTCGAGCTGACGGTGCCGCTCGGCGGCGACCTCGCCGAGGCCTTCCACCGCGCGCACGGGGAGCGCTACGGCTACGCCGACCGCGCGCGCGAGATCGAGCTGGTGGCGGTGCGGACGGCCGACGTGCGCCCCGGCCCCGATCTTCACCTGCCGCCCGCGGAGCCGATCGAGGCCGCCGGGCCGGCGGTCGTCGAGCTCGAGGGCGCGACCTGCTGGATTCCCCCGGGGTGGGTGGGGGTTCGGGATGGGACCGATAGCACGCTTCGCCTCACGAGACTTTGAAGATCGAGCTCCAAGTCATCGGCAGCGGGCTCCGCGCGATCGCCGAGGAGATGGGCGTCGTGCTCGTACGCTCGGCGTTCTCGGCCAACATCAAGGAGCGCCGCGACTGCTCGGCCGCCCTCTTCGCCGCCGACGGGCGCATGGTCACCCAGGCGGAGCACATCCCCGTCCACCTCGGCGCCATGCCCGAGGCGGTCGCCGCCGTCATGGTGCAGGACCCGGGCCCCGGCGAGGCCTGGATCCTCAACGACCCCTACACGGGCGGCACCCACCTTCCCGACATCACGCTCGTCTCGCGCACCGAGCTCGGCTTCGCCGTCACGCGCGCCCACCACGCCGACGTCGGCGGCCGCGAGCCCGGAAGCCTCCCCGCCGGGTCGACCACGCTCGCCGACGAGGGCGTCGTCATCCCGCCCACGCGCCTCGACGACGACGTCCTCACCGCCCTCGTCGCCCGCATGCGGAATCCGGAGGAGCGCCGCGGCGACCTCCGCGCCCAGCTCGCCGCCCACCGCCTCGCCGAGCGCCGCGTCGCCGAGCTCTGCGCCCGGCGCGGGACCGAGACCGTCGCCGCGGCGATGGACGAGCTGTACGCCTACTCGGAGCGGCGCATCCGCGCGGGGATCGCCGCCCTGCCCGACGGACGCTACGAGGCCCGCGACGTGCTCGAGGCCCCGGAAGGAGACCTGGAGCTCCGGGCGGCGGTCACGATCGCCGGCGACGAGGTCGAGATCGATTTCGCCGGCACGACCTCCCAGCACGCGGGCAACCTCAACTGCCCGCTCGCCGTCACGCGCTCGGCCGCCTACTTCGTCGTCCGCTGCGTGGCCGACCCCGACGTCCCTGCCTCGGGCGGCGCGTTCGCGCCGGTCACGGTCAGCGCCCCCGCCGGGACGATCGTGAACGCCCTCCCGCCCGCCGCGGTCGCGGCCGGGAACGTTGAGACCTCCTGCCGCATCGCCGACCTCCTCTTCGCCTGCTTCGGCCAGGCGGCGCCCGTGCCCGCGCAGGGCCAGGGGACGATGAACAACCTCACCTTCGGAAGCGAGCGCTTCACCTACTACGAGACGATCGGCGGCGGCCAGGGCGCCTGCGCCGAGGGCGACGGCCCCTCGGGCGTCCACGTGACCATGTCGAACACCCTCTCGACGCCGACCGAGGCACTCGAGCTGGCGTACCCGCTCCGCGTCCACCGGCACGCGCTCAGGCTCGGCTCGGGCGGTGCGGGCGCACACCGCGGAGGTCACGGAGTCATCCGCGAGCTCGAGGCGCTCGATGCCTGCCGCTTCTCGGTCGTGAGCGAGCGGCGGGCCCACCCTCCCCGCGGAGCCGCCGGCGGCGCGCCCGGCCTGCCCGGGCGAAACCTCCTGAACAACGAGGAGCTCCCCGCCAAGGCGAGCGGCGACCTCTCCCCCGGAGACATCGTGACCGTCGAGACGCCCGGAGGCGGCGGCTACGGCGCCGAATAGCGACGCTCGCCGCGCCTACTGCTACGGTGTGGCAACGGGTCAGGCGATCAAGCCTCCCGGTGAGATGAGCTTTCTCGTTCCTCCTTCAGGTGTTTCGAGACAGGCAAGTCTCGGACCTGAAAGGAAGTCGAACACCACATGCAGCAATCGTTTCGCGAGCTCGGCGTGTCCTCGTCCGTCGTCGACGCGCTCGCCACTCGCTCCATAGAAGCGCCGTTCCGGATCCAGGCGCTCGTCCTCCCCGACGCCCTCGGGGGCCTCGACATCCTCGCTCGGGCGCCGACGGGGTCGGGGAAGACACTCGCATTCGCCGTCCCGATCGTGGAACGGACGGATCCCGCCGACGGCCGCCCCTCGGCGCTCGTCCTCGTCCCGACCCGCGAGCTCGCCGGCCAGGTGACGGACGAGCTCCGGTCGCTCGCCAAGGCGAAGCGTCTACGCGTCGAAGCCGCCTACGGCGGCGTCCCGCTCGGCGGCCAGGCCAAGCGCATCAAGGGCGCCCACGTCCTCGTCGCGACGCCCGGGCGTCTCGAGGATCTCGCCGAGCGGCGCCTCGTCGACCTCAGGGGGATCAAGATCCTCGTCCTCGATGAGGCCGACCGGATGCTCGACTTCGGCTTCAAGCCGCAAGTCGACCGGATCGTCCGCCGCCTGCCCGGGAACCGGCAGACCATGTTCTTCTCGGCCACGCTCGACGGCGAGGTCGGCAAGCTCGCCCGCTCGTACACGCGGAGCCCTTCCTACTGCGAGGCCGAGCTCGCGACCGGGCAGCAGCCCGCCGAGATCGAGCACCGCTTCGTCTCCGTCACGACGGACACGAAGGTGGCCACCCTCGCGGAGCACATCCGTGCCTCCGAGGGCCTGACGCTCGTCTTCGTGCGGACGAAGCGGGGCGCCGACCGGCTCGTGCAGAAGCTGCGCGGACACGACGTCGAGGCGGTCGCCATGCACGGCGACATGTCGCAGAACTCCCGCGAGCGAGCGCTCGCCCGCTTCGCGGGCGGCAAGGTCAGCGCACTCGTTGCGACCGACGTCGCCGCCCGCGGCCTCGACCTCGACGGCGTCACGCACGTGATCAACTTCGACCCGCCGGACGAGGACAAGGGCTACGTCCACCGCACCGGCCGCACGGGGCGGGCGGGCCGAAGCGGGACGGCGATCACCTTCGTCCTCCCCGAGCAGCAGGCCGAGACCGGCCGGGCCGCCCGCCGCCTCGGGCACCACGAGCAGTTCGCGGAGACCGGCATGCGTGCGGCGCCCGCCAAGCTCGTCTACACGAGCCGGCGCGGCCGGCGGTCGAAGTGGTAGGCCCTCGACGCACCGACGGAAGGAGGGGCTGAATGGCGTCCAGCTCCCAGCGCAAGCAGACGATGGCGAAGTTCGCGCGCGAGCGCGCCCTGCGCGAGAAGCGCGAAGCCAAGAAGGCGAAGAAGGAAGCGCGGAAGCAGGCCGCGGCCGAGCTCGAAGCCGAAGAGTCGGGCCAGGGTCCCGAGGCGGCCGAGTCGCCCGAAGAGACCGAGTAGCGGGCCCGACTCAGGCTGACGCGGCCAGGAGCTGCTCCGCCTCGCGCACGTAGGCCTTGGCGCCGACCGAGCGATAGAACGCGAGTGCCTGCTGAAGCTGCACGTCCGCCTCTGCGCGGCGGCCCCTCTCGACGAGCGCCTCGGCGCCCCGCAGTCGTAGGAACGCCTCGTCGGCGACGGCGCCGATCTCGGCCAGCATCCCGGAGGCTTCCCCGAAACGGCCGGCGGCGAAGGCGCGCGCAGCCTCCAGCCACCGCGTCGAGATGAGCGGGTTCGCCGCGGCCCGCTCGAAATCGGCCTCCCGCCCGGTCGCCACCAGCACGACGGCGAGAAACAAGGTCCAGTAGGAAAGCAGCGCGGTCGTCTTCGCACGAAGCTGTTCGAGGAGCTCGTCCACGATCTCGAGAGCCTCCTCCCGCCGGCCAACGGCCATGAGCATGTGCGCATGGAAGGCGAGGCTCGGGAAGAGCACCTGCGCATCCTGGGCCGCCCTGGCGGTCGCAAGAACGCGCTCCGATTCGGCGTGAGCGTCCGCTCCGTCGCCATGCGCGAGGCGGATCAGCGCGCGCACGTGCCTCGCGGCCGCTTCCATGTAGTGCGGGTGACCGGCATCTACCTCGACGATGAACTCGTCTGCGTGGCGCTCGGCCTCGACCCACCGGCCCGTGAGGTACTCGTCCCAGATGCACTCGGCCTTCAGCCACCGCACCATCTCGGGCGTGCCGGCCCGCCCCGCCTCGCCCAGGCCTTCCTCGTGCAGCGCGATGCTCCGCTCGAGCTCCCCGAGCTCGCCGAGCGTCGATGCGAGGTTGACGAATGCGCGAACCCGCTCGGGAGACGGGCTGTCGACGGTGAGCTCGAGCGCTCGCTCGAGGTCGTTGAGCCCCTCGAGCTCCCCCAGCTTTACGCGGGCGACGCCGAGCGCGTTCAGCGTCGGGGCCCGGAACTGGTCGATGCCGAGCTCATCCACGAGTGCGAGCGCTCTACGCGCTAGGTCGACCGCCCGGGCGTCCTCGTCTCCGAGCATGGCGAAGCGTGCGAGCTCGCTGAGAACGAAGGTCTTGGAGTGCGACGGTTCGGCGCTCTCGATCAGCTCCGTCGCCTTCGCGAAGTGCGGCGCCGCCTGCGTCCGCTCGCTGTTGAACCAGTGCACCAAACCGAGGGTCACCTCGGCCTCGGCCGCGATATCCGAGGAGCCGGCGTCGAGAAGAAGCTCGACTGCCTCCTCGAGAACTCCGACGACGTCTGCCGAGTTCCAGAGGAAGAGCGAGCGCGCGTAGCGGAAGAGGAGCTCGCCGCGCCCCGCGCGAGCGTCAGGCCAGAGGTCGATCGCCTCGGCGTAGAAGCCCGACGCGGCGCCAAACGCGTTCAACGCGTAGGCACGGTCGCCGGACTCGCGCAGGACTTCGCGCGCGCGCTCGGCGAGCCCGTCCAGCGGTTGCCCCGCCGCGCGCGCGAACTGGAGCGCGCTCGAGTAGTGGTGGGCGAGCATCTCGGCGCGGTCCTCGCGGTCGGCGCCGAGGGTCTCGATCCACTCGGCGGCGCGGCGATGCTTCTCGGCGCGGAGCGAGCGGGGCACCTGTCCGTAGGCGACTTCGCGGACGAGCACATGCCTGAATGCATACTCCGTCTCGGTGGCGACGGACGAGCGCCGGTCCCGGCGGACGAACTCCTTGCGCTCGAGGCCGTGCAGCATCTCCTCGACCGTCCACCGCTGGAGGCCGTTCATCGAGGCGAGCGCACCGCTCCAGAACACCTTGCCGACGACGGCCGCGTCCTGGATCAGCGCCTTCTCTTCGGCCGAGAGACCGTCGAGCCGGGCGGCGACGATCCCCTGCACCGTCTCGGGCAACGGCGACTCCTCGGTGACCGTGAAGCCCCGTTCGGCGACGAGGCGCGCGTATTCCTCTGCATACAGCGGATTGCCGCCCGCGCGCGCGAGAAGCGCCGTCTGGAGCTCCGCCGGCATCACCGCCTGCTCGAACAGGCTGGCGAGCAGACGGGCGGTCTCCTCCTCCGAGAGCGGCGAGAGCGAGACGGTGGCCGCGTTCGGCTTGCCACCTCCCCACCCCGCCCGCCGCTCCAGGAGCTCGGGTCGAGCCGTGCCGATCACGAGGAGCGGCGAGTTGGTCGCCCAGTCGACGAGGTAATCGACGAAGTCGAGGAGATTGTCGTCGGCCCAGTGAAGGTCCTCGAAGACGAGCACCGCCGGCCGATGCTCGGCGAGGGCCTCGAAGAAACGCCGCCAGGCGGAGAAGGCCTCGTCGCGGCGGTCGCCGCCCGCCTCCTCCTGTCCGGCCACACCGACGAGACGGCGCAGGTGCGTCTCCACCCAGCGCGCCTCGGTCGGGTCGGGCAAGAGGTCGGCGACGGTCGCGCGCAGCTTCTCCTCGGCGACCTCCGCCGAGTCGGTCTCAAGGATGCCCGCCTGAGCCTTGATCATCTCCGTCACGGCCCAGAAGGCGATGCCCTCTCCGTACGGGAGCGAGCGCCCCTGCCGCCAGAAGACGACGAGCTCGGGATCCTCGTCGACGGTGCGGGCAAGCTCCCAGACGAGCCGGCTCTTGCCGATTCCCGGGACGCCGACGAGCGTAAGGAGTTGCGGCGTGCGCTCCCGCTCGGCGCGCGCGAGAGCGTCGAGGAGGAGATCGAGCTCGTCCCGCCGACCGACGAGCGCCGCGCCGCCGCGCTGCGAAACGTCCACTCCGAAGCGCGCGCGGGCGGCGACGGCTTCCCACACCGGGATGGGCTCGGACTTCCCCTTCGCCTGCACGGGCTCGCTCTCGACGTACTCGATCGCCCGCTCGGTCGCCCGGTAGGTCGTGTCGCCGACGAGGATGCCGTCCACCGGCGCCGCCGCCTGCAGGCGAGCCGCGGTGTTGACGACGTCGCCTGCGACCATGCCCTCGCCCTCGGATGGCCGCGCGTCGAGCGCGACGACGGCTTCGCCCGTGTTGACGGCGATGCGCACGTGCAGATCGAGCGCGGGATCGCCCTCGTTCATCTCCTGCACGGCCTCGCGGACGGCGAGCGCAGCCCGAACGGCGCGCTCGGGGTCGTCCTCGTGCGCGACCGGCGCGCCGAAGACGGCCATGACCGCGTCGCCGATGAACTTCTCCACCGTGCCGCCGAAGCGCTCGATCTCCGAGCGCAGGCGCGCGTAGTAGGGCGAGAGCATCGCGCGGACGTCCTCCGGGTCGAGCTGCTCGGCGCGGCCCGTGAAGCCGACCAGGTCGGCGAAGAAGACCGTGACGACCTTGCGCTCCTCCCGCGCGGCCGACTGTGCGCCGGCGAGCGGCGCCCCGCAGGCGTTGCAGAAGCGCGCGCCTTCGGGATTCTCTTGGCCGCAAGCCGCACAAACCGCCATGCGCGAAGCGTACGATTTCCGCGCGCACCCTGGAATAGCCGCAGGCGGAGGAATAGGATCAGCCGCCTGAAAGCCCTCCTCCTCGGTCTGGCCTCAACCCTGTTCCTCGCCCTCGCCGCCTGCGGAGGAGACGGGTCGAGCAGCGCTCCGTCGGGCCCGCTCAGCCTCGAGCAACGAGTGCCCAGCGAGGCGGACGCGCCAGGGTCGAAGCCGGACCCCGTCGAGAAGCGCGCGACGGCGTCCACTCCGATGGAGTTCGCCGAAAAGATGGGCGACGCGTTCATCAACCCCACCAAGCAGGAGCAGGCCGAGCTCCAGACCATCGGCTTCGAGAAGGCTGTCCTGGACGTGCGCTTCTTCCCGAGCGAATCGTCCGCCGCCCACTCGCAGGACGATGCCCACGCCTTCAGCCTCGTCGTGCAGCTCGACACGCTGGCCGCGGCGAAAAGGATGGCCGACTTCTTCCACACCGATTCCCTGCGTCCGTGCCCGGAGTCGTGCGCGACCTCGGTGAGCGAGTTCGAGGTCGACGACATTCCGGGAGGAACGGGCGTGCGCCGCTACGCGACGGCCGCCGACATCCAGGCGGCCGGTACGAGCGAGCAGCGCCCGCAAGACTCCTACGCGATCTTCTTCTCCGACGGGGACTTCGCCTACCACATCGACCTCTCCGGCCCGCCGGGTACGACCTCCGAGGAAAAGGCAAAGGAGATCGCCGGGAACCTCTACGACCGCGTGCACGGCGCCCCTGCCGCGGGCTGAGGGTTTCCTCTCGCGCGGAGCGGAAACCGTCTCCTCTACGACAAAGGGAGGCGGTCATGGCGGTCTGTGAGGTCTGCGGCAACGACTACGACAAGACGTTCGAGGTGCAGAAGGAAGGGACGACGCACGTCTTCGACAGCTTCGAGTGCGCGATTCACGCGCTCGCGCCGACCTGCCCGCACTGCAACTGCCGGGTGATCGGCCACGGCGTCGAGGCGGGCGGACGAATCTTCTGCTGCGCGCACTGCGCGGCGGAAGAGGGAGTCACCGAGCTTCGCGACCGCGCCTGAAACGACGGGAGGAAAATGGCCACGAAGGCAGATTTCAGCGAGCAGGAATGGGAGACGCTCCAGAAGGGCGTCACCGGAGCGGGCTTCTTCATGGCGGTCTCGGACCGCAGCTTCTTCGACAGCTTCAAGGAGGCCGGAGCGCTGACGCGGCACCTCGGAGAGGCGCGCCAGAGCGCCTCGAGCGAGCTCGTCCGCGACCTCGGCGAGACGCGAGGCACGGGCTTCGGGCTCACGGCCTCGCCGGACGAGATCGAGACCGAGACGATGGCCGCGCTCCGAAGCGCGACACAGACGCTCGAGACGAAGGCGCCCGACGAGGTGGAGCCCTACAAGGGCTTCGTGCTCGAGGTGGCCGAGGCGGTCGGCAAGGCGGCGGGCGGCGGCGAGGTCGCCGAGGCTGCGTCGCTCGAGAAGATCAGGGGCGCACTGGGCGCCTGAGCGCTCTGCTCTCGTTCTGCGATCAGGGCGCCGCAGCTTTCGCTGCGCCCCACTGACAATGCCTCCCACGACGCCACTCGACAGACGACTCACGGCCATGGCGCTCTGGCCGTTCGGAATCGCGCTCACCTCGTGGCACTACATGTGGCGCACGACGCCCATGCACCGAAGCGAGGAACCCGGCTCGGACGCCGACCGGCCGCCGCCTCTCCCCGAGGGGTTGCGGCACGACGAGCTCCAGCCGCCGGAGCAGGGGGTCGGTCCCCTCTTCCACCGGCGCTACAGCGGCCGGATTCGGGAGCCGCGACTCGGGCCCGAGGAGCTCATCGACGTCGTCGGCCGCGATCCCAACTGCGCAAGCCCGACCGAGTTCGCCCACTTCCGCAAGGTCGGCCCTTCGGAGGGGAAGCTGCGTCAGAACGACGAGCTGATCGTCCGCATGCCCGGGCCGTGGGACGGCCCGGTTCGCGTCGCCGAGGTGACCCCGACCTCCTTCCGCCTCGTCACCCTCGCCGGGCACCTCGAAGCCGGCCAGATCCAGTTCTCGGCCCGCCGCGAGGACGGCGAGCTCTGGTTTCGGATCGAGTCCTGGGCGCGAAGCGGCGACCGTCTTTCGAACCTCCTCTACGACCATCTGCGGATGGCGAAGGAAGTGCAGCTGCACATGTGGTCTTCCTTCCTCGAGCGGGTCGCCGATCTGGCGGGGGACGGGCTCGGTGGGGGCCTCGAGATCCGGACTCACCGACTCGACGACTTCGGTGCGACTCCCTGAACTCGGGTTCGGCGCCGCGAACGTCGAGGACCGCCTCGCCGCGCTCGCGACCAAGCCGCTCAACTACGACCCGAACGCCGTCAGCGGGCCTGGCTGGCACCGCGACGACTACCACCGGCCCCTGCCGGCCGAGCCGCCGGGTGAGCCGGCCCCCGGACATAGCTGGGAGATCGCCTGCCGGCTGAGCCGCGACTACGCCTTTGCCGACCCGAAGCTCGTCGAGGCGCATTTCGACCCAGGAGTGCCGTTCGAGGGGAGAGACATGCTCCTCGTGCTCCGCGCGTTCGGCCTGCGGATCGACGCGGGCGTCCGCGTGGCGGCTGTCTTCGAGGGCGAGCGCTCGCTTGACGACCGCCCCGCGCGTCTCTTCGCCTGGAGCTACCGCACACTCGAAGGGCACATCGAGGCGGGAGAGCGCGCGTTCGAGGTCTGGAAGCGGCTCGACAGCGGCGAGGTCGAATTCCGCACTCACTCGTTCTCGCGACCGGCGGCTCGTAATCCGCTCGTGCTTGTCGGCTTCCGCCTCGTCGGCCGCCACAAACAGGCGGAGTTCGGCGAGCGCGCGTGCGCGCGAATGGCGACCCTCACGGAGGCCGCAGTCCGCGCCGCCGCCTCGCCGGCCCGGTCAGAGGCGGCGTTCGCCGCCGGCGAAGACGACTTCGACCGCCTCGAGCCGTAGTCGCTCGAGCTCGGCGAGCTGCCTGTCGGCGCGCTCGGCCCGCTGCGCTGCGTCGTTCCGGCTCACGGGAGGACCGGCGAGCGCGAGCGCGCGCCAGAGCGCGAGCGAGGCGCCGAGCACAGCCGCCAGGGCCTCGAGCTCGATCAGGCGCGAGAGCGGCGAGTAGCCGGTCGCGTTGCCGTTGAGCTTCAGGCGCCCGACCTTCTCCCCGAGCCACGCGAGGCGCTGCTTCACGGCATTCGGCCGACGGTCCAGGCCCGCGAGGACACGGGCCGTCGCATCGCGATCGTCGCGCAGGTCCGACAGGAGGCCCTCGAAGAAACGGCGAATCGCATCGTCCTTCGTCTCCGCCAGCGCTCGCTTGACGAGCTCCTCCCCACCGGCGAGAACTGCGAGGTGGTCATCGAGATAGATGCCGAGGAGACGCCCGCCGTCCATCACGAACGCCAGAGCCGCCGAGAGCTCGCTGCCTCCTCGCGGAGCGAGTCGCCGATCAGCCACAGGAGCGGAGCCCAGAGACCGACGAAGAGGGCTCGGCGCTCGGCGTTTCCGCGCTCCTCCTGGTCGACGGTCTTCGCGCGGATCCAGAGGCCGATGCAAAGGCCCACGGAGCCGAGCGAGCCGCCGTGATACATCCAGTCGCGGGCGCCGATCCGGTAGAGGGAGGAGGTGATCATCGAAGGCGGGCTCGAGAGCTCGAGGACAAGGGTTCCCCGCGGCCCGCGGAGGAAACGCCATGAGGGTGATTGGAGCGCCCCTCTATACACGTCGTCGGCCGTCGTCTAGCGTTGCGCCGACGACGAGGAGGCCTCATGCGCATCGAGTCATCGGTCACCGCCATCTCCTGGATTCCCTCGGAAGCGATCGAGGGCATGCCGCGGATTCCCTTCGACCTCGGAATCGGCCACTACGACGAGCCGCCGCCCGACCACCTGGAGGCCGGCGACCTCGAGCGCCTGCGCGACGCCGACCGCCTCCGCGAGGCGAACGATCTCAGGGCGTGGCTCGAGGTCGAGGACGGCAAGATCGTGGGCCACGGGCACGAGGGAGCAGGCTACGTCGGCACCACGACCTTCAAGCTCGGACCGAAGAACCTCCTCTTCCAGGGGGTCGGCTTCGACATGCTGCGCCCCGAGCCCGAGCTGCGCGAAGGCGAGGTGCGCTTCGTCCAGACCGTCGGCGGGCGGGCGGGCTTCCCGGCACCTCGGCGCGTCAAAGGGCGGCCGTTCTTCCGCGTCAACTCGGCGACCGCGTGGACGACGCTCGCGCTCACCATCCGCGCCGATGGCTCGTCCGATCACGAGCTCGTCGGGGCCAGCGCCTTCCCGCGGCACTTCGTCTACGACCGCGAGGGCAACCTCGTCCAGAAGGCGGGCACGATCGACTTCAAGACCTGGTACCGCGAGGCGCACGGGGAGCGCACTCCGTGGGGGGACGAGGACTCGGCGCCGTTCGTCGCCCAGGCCGAGTCGGCGCTCGAGCGCGAGCTCTCCGCCACCCTCATGAAGGGAAACGCCAAGCTACCGCGGCGCAAGCTCGAGGCGGACGACCGCCTTGTCGAGCAGGGCGACCCGGGCAACGAGCTCTACCTCCTGCTCGACGGCGTCCTCGCGGCCGTCGTCGACGGCGAGGAGATCGCCCAGATCGGGCCGGGCGCCATCGTCGGCGAGGGCGCGATCGTGGGCGAGGGCACGCGCAACGCGACGCTTCGCGCCTGCACGGCGGCTCGCGTCGCCGTAATCCGGCCCGAGATGATCGACCGAGAGGCGATGGAGACCCTGGCCGCCGGCAGGCGTCAGGCTTAGCCGCTCCCGTCTTCGTATTCGTCGTGGCGGAAGGCGCGGAACTCCTCGACGCGCCCTCTCGGCGTGCGGTCGAGGAGCTGCTGGTAGTAGGGAACGACGAAGTCCCGATCCGGGGCGACGCGCGAGTACGTGTGGTAGACCATGCCGTCCTCGAGGGCAAAGGCCATCCAGCCGGGCGCCTCGGCGATGCCCGAGCTCAAGTCGCTTCCGACGGACTCGGCCCAGTCCTGGAGCCAATCCGGCGGCTCAGCGAGCATCTCCTGGATCTCCTCGCTTTCGGCCATCTGCTCGGGAGTCATCGCAAAGCCGAGGTCGAAGGCGAAATCGCTCCCATGGGATGAAACCCAGGGGAACTGCCAACCCATGCGCTCCTTGTAGGCCTGGATCCGCTCGATCGGCGCCCGCGAGATGCAGATGAGCGTCACGTCGCGGTGGTTCAGATGCACGCGCCCGCCGTCGAGCTCGTCGGCCAGGTTCGAGCACCCCGGACAGGCGCCGACGGTGTAGGACGGCCCGAACATGATGTTGTACGCGAGGAGTTGCGAGCGTCCGTCGAAGAGGTCGGCCAGCGTCTTCTCGCCCTCCTCGGTCGCGAACGTGTACTCGTTCTCGACCGGCACCCACGGGAGCTCACGCCGCTTCGCGGCGAGCTCCTCGCTGCGGCTGGCGTGCTCGTCCTCCTCCTTGCGGAGCTCCTCGCGCGCAGCCAGCCATTCCTCCCGCGTTCCGGTCGTGTGCTCGGTCATCGCGTTCGCCTCCTCGTCCTTGTCATGGGTAGCTCAGCTGCTCGTCCCAATCGGCGCGCCCCTCCGGTATGAGGTCGAAGAGGTTCCAGACCGGCTCGAGGGTGCCGACGTGGCGTGGATCTTGCCCGGGGTCCGCGGGCGCGTAGAAGAGCTCCGAGCCCCAGAAGTGGCGGATCGTCTCGCCGTCGCGATGGAAGACGTTCAGCATCGGCAGCTGCGATCCCTCGCTCGTCTCTGCGAGGTAATCCCTGTTGAACGTGTTTCCAGCGGAGGAGAGCAGGCGCAGCCGCCGCCAACCGCGTTCCTCGCCAAACTTGAGGAGGCGTGGCAGCGGCGCCTTGGCGACGATCGCAAGGTTGAGTTGCTGGACGGCGTGTTCAGCAGCGCCGTCGAGTGGGTCGAGGAACCCGACACACGAAGGGCACGGGCCCTCCTCGAGGGGGAGCCGAGCGGTCTCGCCGCTCTGCGGGCCCGGCCGGCTGTCGCCGGGACTGCGCGGGAACATGAAGCTGTAGACGACGAGCGAGTCCCGACCCGGCGCGAACAGCTCCGAGAGCTTGACGTCCCCCGGCGTGCCGTCCGCCCGGAGACCCTGAAAGACGTAATCCTCGGGGACGATCCCGCCGGGCGGCAGCCGGCGCCTCGCCTCCGCCACCGACTCCATCGCGCGGCGGAGCTCGATCTCCTGGTCGAGCAGCCGGTCGCGCGCCGCCCTGTATTCGCTCGACTCTCCTGGGAAGCTCACACCCACAGCGCTCCACCTACGGTACACAGAGCTCGGCGCGACGGACTTTTAGCTCAGCTCCATCCCGTCTTCGGCGACCACGGCGACCGCGAACTGCGACCGTGCATCGTCCGCCAATGCAGCGACGTCGTCGAGATCGGGATCGATGTGGATGAGGGTGAGCGTCTCGACGCCGGCCCCGCTGGCAACGCGGCCGGCATCGGCGGCGGTCGCATGGCTCTCCGTGTGCCTCGGCGCCGTCGACGTCGACCACGCCTCGTGCAGGAGGTGCCGGACACCGCGCGCGAGCTCGATGCTCGAGTCCTCGTATGCCGTGTCGGTGACATAGGCGAGCTCGTCGTCCACGCGCAGACCGCAGCTCGGCGCCCAGTGATGCGGTTGCGGGCCGGCGCGAAGCGTGAAGCCGGAGAGCGACTGCTCGCCCTCCCGCAGCTCCTCGAGGGGCCAGCTCGTGATGTCGTTCGGCGAGATCGGCGGGGTGCGCAGCGCCGCGAGAATCTCAGCACTCGGTGTGTCGTAGAGCCAGGCGCCGGGCGCCCAGAGCGTCACGTCGACGTCGAGCCATTGCAGGAACGGAAGACCGCAGACGTGGTCGAAGTGGAAGTGCGTCAGGACGGCATCGACGTGGTCGATGTCATGCAGGCTAGGCGTGCCCGCGAGAATGCGGCGCACTCCGCTTCCGAGGTCGAGCAGAAGCGCGTGCCGCCCCTCCCGTACGAGGACACAGCTCGTCTCGCGGGTTGCGGACGGCGCGCCGCCGCTGCTTCCGAGGATCGTCGCGCGCATGGTTGCGGGCTTCATCCCCCCAGGCTTCCACATTCGGGCAGGCTGTCGCCCGACCAGCGCGGCGGCTTAGTCGCCGGCCGCTTGGACGACGCGGGCGTCTCCCCGCGCGAGCCGTTCCGCCGCGATCGTCTCGCCGGCGATGCGCACGTCAGAGTGACCGGTGACGGCCGCGAGGAAGTCACTCCGCTCGAGCGCGTACAACTGCGAGTCGACAACGGCGTGAACGCTGGCCGTTCGGGGAACGTCGCGAAGGAGCGCAATCTCGCCGAAGTGGTCGCCCGCGCGCGCGGGGACGTGCACGCTCCCGGCCACGACCTCGAGCTCGCCGTCCGAGACGATGTAGAAGCGATCGCCCACATCGCCTTCTCGGATAACGACGTCCCCCGCGGCCACGGAGACGGGAACGAGCGCCGCTGCCAGGTGCTCCTTCGCGGCGAGCGAGAGCGGCGCCAGCATCGGCACGGAGTCGACGAGCGCCAGCTCGGCGGCGGGGCCGGGCGCCTTGCGATCGATCTCGGCAAGCCGGCGCCAGGCGAGCAGCGTCAAGACCGGGAGGATGCTGCCGGCCGCGACGAGCGCGGCCCGGGGGCCGACTGCCGCCACCACGGCCGGGGCGATGATCGAACCGAGCGCGACGCCTCCCATCGCCAGCCCCCAGACGACGCCGAGAACACGGGTGAGAACGTCGTCCGGAACGATGCGCTGGAGCAGCGTGAACGCCGCCACGTCCTCGACGCTGTTGGCGGCGCCGACGACGGCGAGGAGGAGCACGGCCGACGCGAGGAACGGGGACGGCGCGATCAGAGCGATCGGGAGGCCCCAGAACACGAGCGCGATCCCGAAGGCGAAAGCGAGCCGGCGTCCAGGAAGCCGTAACGCGCCGAGCGCCCCGATCAGGCCTCCGACGCCGAGCGCGGCCGTCATGTAGCCGACAGCCCCGGCGTTCGAATCGAGAACGCGGAACGCCGTGACGACGATGAGGACGTTCAGGCAGCCACGGACGAAGGCCTGGGCGCCGATGAGCCCGACGACCATGCGCGGCGCCGGCGCGCGAAGGACGAAGCTGAGGCCCGCGAGGAGCAGGCGGCGCGCGTCTCCTGAGATATCGGCGACCGCGACGTGAAGTCGACCCGCGACCCGCACGCGGGCGAAGAGGGCCGCTGCAGCGAGGAGCGCGGCCGTCCCGACGGCGAAGACGACGCCGGCATCCGCGACCGAGACGAGCACGCCGGCGACGAGCGGCCCGACCAGCGTTCCGACGCTCTCGATCAGGGACGAGGCGCCGTTCGACCCGATCAGCTCGTCGGGCGTCCGCGCGAGAGAAGGCAGCAAGGCCTGTTGGGCGGGGCGGACGAGTGTCGAAGAGAGTCCCACGACCGCCGCCAGGGCGAAGATCGCAGGCGCGTTCTCAGCCACGAAGAACGCGACGGCAGAGCCTGCGAGCGCCGCGGCGCCGACGAGCGCGATCGCGACCAGGAAGCGCTCCCGCCGGAACCTATCGCCGAGCGAAGCGGCGAACGGAGCGACGAGTGCGGCGGGGAGCATGCGAACGAGTCCCGCGACGCCGACGCCGACCGCCCCGCCCGTGTCGTAGGCGAAGACGCCGAGCGCGACAAAATGCGCCCACTCGGCCGTGATCGCCGCCCCCCACGCCAGCTCGAGGCGCCGCAGGTTCTCGTTGCGAAAGACGGCAACCAGACCGGCGAGCGCGCGAACCGCTCGGCTCACTCGTCGATTGAATCGCAGAACCGGGCCGTGAACAAGGCGCCGCGTCCTGCGCGGCCGGCGCGCAAGTTCCGTCCGGGCTCGCTACGCGGAAGCGCGGAGCTCGACGAAGCCGGCAGCGCTGAAGTCGCCGGCGAACGCGAGCGCCTCTCGGATACCGAGCGCGCGCATCAGGGCGAAGCTGGTGGCGTCTACGAACGAGTACGCGCGCTCGTCGTGCCGGCGAAGCCAGTCGAGCGCCTCGCGTTCGAGCTCCTCTGAGACGAAGGCGACCCGGACTCGACGGCTCGCGAGGGAGTCGAGAAAGGAGACCGCGCTCCGGTGACCGTGCCGTCGGCAAAGCCACGTCCAAGATTCGCCCCGTACGTGGTTCGAGACAAGCAAGGGCTCACCACTGAGGGCGAGCAGCGCGACCGCCTCGTCGTGATGTGCGTCGCGCCGCGAGGCTAACGCGATCCAGAACGAGGAGTCGACGAAGACCATGCCTCTTCGAGCGGGCCGTAGACGACGTCGTCGATCGACCGCGAGTCCTCCCGCGTGCCCTCGCCGATGCCGACCAGCTCCCAGAGCGGGTCCTCCTGGATCGGCGGCAGCGGCTGCACCCGCTCGCGCGCATAGCGACGGAGGAGCTCGGCCTTCGAAACGCCTTCGGCGGCGGCCTGGCGGCCGAGCGCCTCGTCGAGCTCCTCGTCGATCATCATCTGGAACCGCCTCATACGACCTTGTATGTTACACCACTCTTCTCGCAGTGGTGTAACAGGAACCGCAAGAGATGCGCACGGACCTGTGTCGCGGCGTTGCAGCCCGGCCGACCCACCTCCTAGGCTGGGAGGGTGGATGCCGCCGGGGTCTTCGCGGGCCTGAACCCGGAGCAACGCCGCGCGGTCGAGACCGTCCGCGGGGCGGTCTGCATCCTTGCGGGCGCCGGCTCCGGCAAGACGACGACGATCACGCGGCGGATCGCGAACCAGGTCGCGACCGGCGCGTTTCCGCCCTCGGCCATCCTCGCAGTGACCTTCACGGACAAGGCCGCCGGCGAGATGCGCGCCCGGCTCGCCCGCCTCGGCGTCACCGGAGTCCCGGCCCGGACCTTCCACGCCGCCGCGCTCGCCCAGCTCCACCACTTCGCCCCGGAGAGCACCGGCTCGGTCCTCCCTTCGAAAGCGCTCCTCGTCAAGCAGAGCGCGGGCTCGCTTCCCAAGCCGTACCGCTTCCGGCCGCTCGCCGATCTCGCGAACGAGATCGAGTGGGCGAAGAACCGCCGGCTCACGCCCGCGACCTATCTCGACGGCCTCCCTGGGCACGAGCCGCCGATCCCGCCCGACCTGATGGTGGGGGTCTTCGGCCAGTATGAGCGTCGCAAGGAAGGGCGGGGGCTCGTCGACTTCGAAGACCTGCTCGAGCTCACGGTTCGCCTCTTCGACGAGCACGAGAGCGCGCTCGAGACGTTCCGCGCCCGCTACCAGGCGTTCACGGTCGACGAGTACCAGGACGTCAACCTCCTCCAGCAGAGCCTGCTCGAACGCTGGCTCGGGGATCGCGACGATCTCTGCGTCGTCGGCGACGACTACCAGTCGATCTATTCGTTCACCGGAGCGACGCCCGAGCACCTGCTCGCCGCCCCGCGGCGTTTTCCCGACGCGACGGTCGTTCGCCTCGAGCGCAACTACCGCTCGACACCTGAGATCCTGGACTTCGCGAACCGGCTCGTGCCGAAGCTCGGCGGCTCTCAGAAGGTTCTGACGGCGACGCGGCCGTCTGGGCAGGCGCCCCTCGCCGGGCCCGAGCCGCTCGTCGAGAGCGAGGTCGCCGCCGTCGTCGCGCGAATCGATGCGCTCCGCGCCGAGGGCGTCCCGCTCGAGGAGATGGCCGTCCTCTACCGGATCAATGCGCAGTCGGACGACTTCGAGGAATCCCTCTCGCATGCCGGCATCCCCTATCAGGTGCGCGGAAGCGCCTTCCTCGCCCGGCCGGCGGCGCGGCACATGGTGCGCGTCCTGCGCCGCTCGGGCGAGGCACCGGCGGGCGAGACGGTGCGGGCGACCGCGCGGGCCCAGGGCCTCCTCGCCGAGGTTCCGGGCGGGCTGGGCGAGGAGGAGGCGACTCGCCAGGCTGACCTCGCCCGCCTCGTCCGCCTCGCTGAGGAGTTCGACAAGGGCACGCAGACTGCAGCCGGCTTCCTCGCCGACCTGGACGAGCGCTTCGGCGCCGAGTCGCAGGGGCGCGGCGTCAACCTGCTCACGTACCACCGTGCCAAGGGGCTCGAGTTCGAGGTGGTCTTCCTGCCGAGGCTGGAGGAGGGGCTGCTGCCCTTCAAGCGCGCGCGGAGCGCCGAGGCGCTCGCCGAGGAGCGCAGGCTTCTCTACGTTGGCCTGACGCGCGCGAAGTCGCGGCTCTTCCTCAGCTGGTCGGCGAGCGGCAAGCCGAGCCGCTTCCTCGCCGAGCTGGGCGTCCGGGCGGCGGCTGCGCGAGAGCCTGAGACCGCGCTCGACGGCGCCGCCGCAACCCGCTTCGCCGCGCTCAAGCGCTGGCGGCTCGAGCAGGCGCGCCGAGAGGGCGTGCCGGCGTTCCGGGTCTTCAGCAACCGAGTCCTCGAGGAGATCGCCCGCGCCGAGCCGACGACCCTCGGCGAGCTGGCCGCCGTCCCGGGCGTCGGCCCGGCGAAGCTCGAGTGGTACGCCAACGCTGTCCTCGCCGAGCTCGGCGTCGAGCGCGCTGACCGCGTCGGCGTCCAATGGCTCGCGCCCTGAATCTCAGGCCGCATGGAAGACGGCTGCTCGCTGCTCCGTCTTGCAGGAAACAAGGAGGGAGCCATGCAACCGGAATCTCATCTTCGTTACCACGCCGAGCGACACGCCGATCTCCTTCGCGAAGCACGCCACGCAGAGTTGGCCGCGAAGCTCGAGGAGCAGCCGCGCGAAGAGCGCAAGCCGGTCACCGGCCGCTTCTGGCTCGGCCGCTTCGCCGCCCGGATCACGCCGACTCACGCCTAGGCGAAAGCGCGGAGGTCGCGGGGAGGGAGGCGCCGCCTCACTCCCCGATCGCCTTGAGCACGACCCGCTTGCGCCTGCGGCCGTCGAACTCGGCGTAGAAGACCTGCTCCCACGGGCCGAGGTCGAGCTTGCCGTCCGTGATCGGGAGGACGACCTGGTGCGCCATCAGCTGCCGCTTCAGGTGCGCATCGGCGTTGTCCTCCCCGTTGTTGTGGCGGTAGGCGTCGGTCGGCTCGTGCGGGGCTAGGCGTTCGAGCCAGTCGTCGAAGTCGGCGATCAGCCCGGACTCTGCGTCGTTGACGTACACGGCGGCCGTGATGTGCATCGGGTTGACGAGGCAGAGCCCCTGTTGGATGCCCGAGCGCTCGACGAACTCCTCGACCTGGTCGGTGATGTTGACGTAGTCGCGACGGTGGGGCGTCTCGAAGAGGAGGTAGTGGGTGGCGTGCCTCACCGCCCTTCGCATGCCCGCTCTGCGCCTTCGGCGAACCGCGCGAGGCCCGAGGTCCGGTTTGGGAGCTTTTGCCACCGGAAACCATGGCCTCAGCTATCCGAGGGGGAAATGCACATGGCAGACGTCCACAAGTTTTCTGACCGGGTGATCGATTTTGCGGAACGAACGTCCGCCGTTGCCGACGCAGCCCAGGGCAAGGGAGTACGAAGGCGGGCGGGCATGCGGTGGCTGGTTCTTCCCGCTGCCGGCGCAGGGCTCTACGCGCTCGTGACAAACGGCTCCTTCACGCGCCAAGCCAAGAAGGTCATGACCGGCGCCAAGGAGCGAGCCGCCGACTTGCCGGAGGAGCTGGTGGATCGCGTCCAGGAAGCGACCGGGCAGACGTCGGGCAACGGTAAGAGCCGCCAGTCGACCCAGAAGAGCTCGACGAGCCGGAGCCGGACGAAGCGCAGCAAGACCGCCTCGGCTCGCTAGTCGTCGGCGATCAAAGCCGAGCAATCGGCCGTATCATGGCGTCGCCGTGGGTCTGTTCAGACGAAGGACCACCCTCGAGGAGGTGCTGCGAGGACACCTCGAGCGACTCGGCGTCTCATCCTTCTGGCTGCGCTCGGCCCTGGACGCGATTCATTACTGCGAGCAGGGCGACTTCTTCCAACCGGTCTTCAGCGCGGCCGGCCCCGCCCCCGCCCGCTCTGTCGTCGCGCTGATGAGACTCGAGCCATTCGTCCGCGGAGAGATCGACTGGACGATCTCACCGAGCGAGTCGCCTTTCTGGGTCGGATCCGTGGGCGATCTCCAGGACGAGCTCTTCGACGCGACGGCGAGCCGATTTCTCGACCTCTACTGGTCCGAGGGAAATCCGAGCGTGAGGCCTGATCTCGAGGCAGCACTTCGCGACATGGTCAAGCTGGCCCGCGATGAGCCGACAGCCGTCCGCCACGAGGACGCGCGCCGCGCCCTCTTGGCACTCGGCTCGGGCGGATACGTGTGGCGGGTCGCGGAAAGTACCGCTCGGACGACCGACCTCAACCTGCGCGCCGACCTCGTGAAGGAAGTCGGGGCCGTTGTCGCGTCGTTCCCCAGAGGCGATTCAGACGAGCGGTTGCTCGCATGGGCGGCGACGGAGTGCGTCAGCCGCGACTTGCTCTTCGGCTCGGCATCTCCCGGCGGCTGGGCGGCCGGCGGCGAGTTTCTGCGGCGAGGATTTCGGTTCACCGAGCAACACGTCTTTCCGGACGATCTCGCTCTGCCACTGAAGGATCGGTGGTACGCGTTTTCGTTTGGTGTCGCGCTCTACGACGTCGACGCGTTCCTCGCAACACGGCCGCCTCGCAGGGTGGAACACGCAGGCGGCCGAGACACGCTGAGCCCGCAAACCGTGAGGTAGGAGCCGCTCTCTGGCGGCCGCGGATCAGCCCGCGGGCGTGGGCGAACGAGCATCAGCCGGTGCTCGAATGCAAGACCTGGCCTCGGGCTTGCAGGTGCGGAAGCCGCGTCGCCGTCGTAGGCTAGCCCCGAGCCTTGGCCGTTCACGCTGACGAGATCGTTCTGACGACCTGCCCGCGGGACTGCTACGACGCGTGCGGGATCGCGGTCGTCAGGCGCAACGGGACGATCAGGCACGTCCGCGGGGACCCGGACCACCACGTGAGCCGCGGAAAGCTCTGCCGCAAGTGCTCGATCGGCTATAACGGCGCCTTCCTCTCGCCCGAGGCGCGCCTGACGCGGCCGCTGCGCCGGGTGGGGACAAAGGGCGACGGTGAGTTCGAGCCCGTCTCCTGGGACGAGGCCCTGGGAGAGATCGCCGAGCGTCTCCACCGAATCGAGTCCGCGGCGGGCGCACAGACGATCCTGAACGCCCACTACACGGGCACCTTCGCGCTCCTCGGCTACTTCTTCCCGCTGCGCTTCTTCAACCGGCTGGGCGCGACCGAGGTCGACCCGGACACGATCTGCAACAAGGCCGGGCACGTCGCGCTCGAGTACGTCTACGGAACGTCGATGGTGGGCTTCGATCCACTGACGGCGCGCGATTCGGCCTGCATCCTCGTCTGGGGCGCGAACCCGTCGGCTTCCGCCCCCCACGCTCACGACCACTGGCTGCCCGAATCGCCTGCCCGGGTCGTCGTCGTCGACCCGGTGCGCACGCCGACGGCCGAGGCGGCCGACCTCCACCTGCAGCCGTTCCCCGGCAGCGACGCCGCCCTCGCCTTCGCCTTCCTGCACGTGCTCGCCCGCGAGGAGCTCGTCGACACCGGCTTCGTCGGCGCGCACACGATCGGCTGGGAGGAGCTCGAGCCGCTGCTCGCAGACTGCACGCCCGACTGGGGCGAGACCGCCACCGGCGTCCCGGCCGCCCTGATCGAGGAGGCGGCCGCCCTCTACGGCCGGGGCCCGTCGCTCCTCTGGCTCGGGCAGGGCTTCCAGCGCCAGCGAAACGGCGGCAACATCGTGCGTGCCTGCGCGCTCCTCCCCGCGGTGACCGGCAACCTCGGCAAGCCGGGCACCGGGTTCCTCTACCTCAACGGGACCGAGTCGCGGGGGATCGACGAGGACTACCTGGCCGGGACGCACCTCGGGCCCGACGCGCCCGCACCGATCAGCCACATGGAGCTCGTCGACTGTTTGGAGGATCCCACCCGCTCGCAGGCGCTCTTCTGCTGGAACATCAACATCGCCGCCTCCAACCCGCAGCAGGCCCGGCTGCACGAGGCGCTCCGCCGCGAGGACCTCCTCACCGTCGCGGTCGACCTGTTCCCGACCGACACGACCGACCTTGCCGACTACGTCCTCCCGGCCGCGAGCTTCCTCGAGTTCGACGATCTCGTCGCGTCGTACTTCAACGTGACGCTCTCGGCGCAGGCGAAGGCGGCCGAACCGCTGGGGGAGTCGCTCCCGAACACGGAGATCTTCCGCCGCCTCGCCGCCGCGATGGGATACACGGAGCCCGAGCTCTTCGAGAGCGACGCGGAGGTGCTCGCGACCGTGCTCGAGCGGTCGCGCGTCGGCGAAGACTTCGCCTCGCTCGCCGCCAAGGGAACCGTTCCGATCGCCGAGGAGGCCCTCGTCCAGTTCGCCGATCTGCGCTTCCCGACGCCGAGCGGGTGCGTCGAGCTCGCCTCCGCCCGCGCCGAGTCGGACGGCCTCCCGCGCCTGCCACTCGCGCTCGCCGACCGCCGGCCCGAGAACGGACGCCTGCGGCTCCTCTCACCGGCCTCGCCCTGGCTCCTGAACGACAGCTTCGCGAACGACCCGAAGGTGGCACGGCGGATCGGCCCTGCGACGGTCGCCCTCCACCCCGCCGACGCGGCGGAGCGAGGCCTGGCCGAAGGGGACGAGGCAGTGGTGGGCAACGAGACGGGACGCCTGGCGCTTCAGGTCACCCTCTCGGATGCAATCCCCCGCGGCGTCGCCTACTCGCCGAAGGGGCGTTGGCCGAAAAGGGAACCGGGTCGCGCGAACGTGAACGCGCTCAACCCGGGCGAGGCCGCAGATATGGGCCAGAGCACCTCCGTTCACGGCACCGAGGTCACGGTGGAAGCCCGCTGAGCGCGTGAAGGTCACCGTCCTCCAGCACATCGCCTGTGAGCCGCCCGGCGTCTACGAGGACGTGCTCCTCGAGCGCGGCGCGGCGATCCACAGGGTCGAGCTCGACGAGGGCGAGGGGCTCCCGGACTGGCGTGAGGCCGACGCGATCGTCGCAATGGGTGGACCGATGAGCGTTAACGACGAGGAAAAGCTTCCATGGCTGCGCGCCGAGAAGGCGTGGATCGCGGAGGCCGTCCGCGCCGGGAAGCCGTTCTTCGGCGCCTGCCTCGGTGTCCAGCTCCTCGCCGCCAGCCTGGGCGGCGGGGTCCGCCCCGGCCCGGCGCCGGAAGTCGGGCTCCTCCCCGTCTTCCTGACCGACGCGGCGGCCGGCGACCCCGTCTTCGGCGAGCTTCCCCGCGAGTTCCGCACGCTCCAGTGGCACGGCGACACGTTCTCGCTGCCCGACGGAGCAGTGGTGCTCGCGAGCTCGCCCGCCTATCCCAACCAGGCGTTTCGCTGGGGCCGGAGCGCCTATGGAGTCCAGTTCCACCTCGAGCTCTCGCGAGAGATGGCAGAGGAGTGGACCGGGGTGCCGACCTATGCCGACGCGCTCGCGCGTGTGCTCGGGCCCGGCTCGGAGACCGCGCTGGTCGACCAGGTCGCGGCGCACGCGGAGGAGATGCGTGGACACGGGCGGCGACTATTCGAGCGCTGGCTCGTCACGTGGTCTTCCGGTCGAAGGTCAGGTGGGTGACCCCGCTGGGCGCCGAGACGGCCTCGATCTCGTAGTCCTCCTCCAGCGCCTCCAGTCCGTCCCACACCCGGACGCCACGGCCGAGCACGATCGGCACCTGGACGAGGTGCATGTGGTCGACCAGGCCCGCGGCGAGGAAGTCGCGCACGACGGTCGGGCCACCTCCGATGCGGACGTCCTGTCCGTCGGCCGCCTCACGGGCGGCGTCGAGCGCCTCGGCCGGTGAGGCGTCGAGGAAGTGGAAGGTGGTGCCACCCTCCATCTCGATCGAGGGTCGCGGGCGGTGGGTCAGCACGAAGGTGGGCGTGTGGAACGGGGGGTCCGGGCCCCACCATCCCTTCCAGTCGGCGTCGTCCTGCCAGCCCGGTGGGCCGAACTTGCCCGCGCCCATGATCTCGGCGCCGATGCCCTGCTCGTGCTGCTGGGCGAACGCGTCGTCGACGCCGGCGGTGCCGCCCTTGCGTCCCAGGATCGGAGCGCCGAAGCGGGTGGCGAACATCCACTCGCCCAGCCGTAGTCCGGCGTGACCCATGGGCGCGTCGGGTGCCTGGCCCTCGCCGGTCGCGAAACCATCCAGCGATATGGAGAGGTTGTGAACGCGAGTCCGTGTCATCTGCTCGCTCTGTCTGCTCGGCTTTCCGGGGTGAGTTTGCCAGGGCTCGTTGGGGGCGGCATCGGTTGGACCGCTTCTCGATCCAATGCGCTCGAAGCTCACTCTTGCCTGACGATGTCGACCGAGATCTCCACCGCCGGAATGGTTCCTCTGTTCTCGAGCCAGTGTGTGGTGTTTCTATCCTCCGGCCACCCCACTCCCGGCCCGTAGTCCGTCGCAACTCCATCCCGATGGTCGGTGATCGTGCCTTGCAGGATGTAGACGGTTCCTGGCCTGCCTTTGTGGTCGTGAATCGGGCCGAAGACGCCTCCCGGCTCGATGGTCACCATGCGCATTCGGAGTTGGCGCCCTGCCATGCCCTCGATCTCAGGGCCAAGGTCGACCGTTGCTAGTAACTCCGTCGTGACACCTTTCGTGTCAGGTGCCGCCTGTTCTTCGGTCATCGTGCTCTCCTCTCGGTCTAGCGGGCCCTGCCCGGAACGGTCGAGGGAGCCGGCGTCGCCGGCGCCCGTGTCTTCTCCGTCGCCTGCAGGAGCACTGCGAGGATCACGACGCACCCTCCGGCGATCGCGGTGGCGGCGGGCTGCTCCGAGATCGAGATCCAGACCCAGAGCGGCCCGAGAACCACCTCGAGCAACGTGATCAGGGCCACCTCGGCTGCGGGCAGGAGCCGCGCCCCCATGGTCACGAAGGTGAGGCCGAGGCCCATCTGGCCGACGCCGAGGAGCGCAAGAAGCAGCAGGTCCCGCCCCGTCCCGGGCCCTGGATGGGAGAACGGCGCCGCGATCGCGACGACGAGGAACTGCGAGAGACAGATGGCCGGCAGCATGGAAACCTCGCGCCGGTGCCGCACGATCACGATGCTGATCGCGAAGGCGAGCATCATGACGAGGGATGCGCTGACGCCGAGTAGGCCGCCGCTCCCGGGCCCGCCGACCATGAGGGCGACCCCGGCGAGTGCGACCGCCATGGCAAGAGCCGTCCTGCGCGTGATCGACTCCCGGAAAGCAAGCCAGGCCAGGAGCGCCGCCGCGACGGGCGAGGCAGCCTGCATGAAGAGCACGTTCGCGACCTTCGCGTGGTTGAGCGCGACGATGAACATGCCCGACGCAGTCGCCGTCGTGACCGCCACGGCAAGACCGGCGACGCCGACCGCGCGGAAAGCCGCGAGCGGGTCGGCGCGGCTGAGGAAGGCGACGAAGACGGCGAGCGCGAGAGCGGCGAAGAGCGCTCGCCCGGCGAGCTGGGTGGCCGTGTCCACCGAAAGCTCCCGCTGGACGACCCCCGCCGTCGACCACGCGACCGCCGCGAGAACGACGAACAGCTGCCCACGACGACGAGCCGCGTGCGCGTCGTGCTGGTCACCCCGATCCGCCATGCCGGCCAGTCAACCAGATGGCGGGGGCGCCCAGTCAGCCGTGCGTGCCCACCGCCAGCTCGACAGAGCGGCACTGCGTGAGCTCTCTTGTTTGTCGGAGCGACCACACCCAAGCCGCCAACCTCTACACCGATGCAGCCCAACGCTGGCAGCAGTTCGGCAACGTCCTCGAACGCGCAACGCCCTCCTCGGCCGAGGCCTGCCTGATTGCCGCCGCTCAGCCGGAAGCGGGGGCACCGCCGCTACGCGACGCTCGCGAGCTGTTCGCCTCGATGGGCTACAAACCGGCGCTCGCCGAGACCGAGGCGCTGCTCGAGCAGATGTCCGCCGCGCCGAGCTCATAGTCGAAGCTCACTCTGTTTGCGGCTTTCCCGGCGCTTCGCGCTAGAGCGGCCGAGCGGCTGCGGCCGACCGAGCGTCCTCGACTGTGACGACCACGACGCGGTCGTCTTCCTCGAGAAAGACGTACACGAGGATCATCCACCGCCACGGACCGAGGACAAAGCGGAAGCCGGTCCAGCGCCCGCCGAGAGGCGCGCCGAGGAGTGGAAAGCGCTCGAGCGGTTCGAGCGATCTCCTGAGACGCGCCTGCGTGTCGGCCGGAAGACTGTGCGTAGAAATCAGACGCCGAAGAACGGCCGCAGCGGTCTCGCTCAGCTCGACGCGAGCCACCTAAAGGTCGTCGAGCGAGACGGTGCGGCCCTCGCGCCCCTCGGCAAGTCCTTGCTGCGCACGGTCGAAGGCCCCGTCGATGCTGTCGAGGAGCTCCGCGAGATGGCGCGCGTCCGGGTCCGCCTCGTCGAGCGCGCTCGAGAGGAGCGAGCGGGCGAGCGTGCCCTCCTGGACTCGAGCACGTTCGGCGAGGATGCGGAGTTTCTCCGAGTGCTCGTCGTCAAGCGTGACGTTTAGCCGGGTCACTCGAATACACAAACTAGCACAGAATGTTCATGTAGCCCAGGCACCGCGCCCTGTGGAAGGCCGCGAGCCAGCGAGCTGGGACCGGCGCCGCCTTCCGAATGCGATCATGGCTCCGTGTACAGGGTCACGGTCACGATCGAGGGCGGCAACTGGCAGGACTTCCAGGAGCTCGAGCTGCCCGAGCTTCCGCACGAAGGCGAGGCGATCGAGACCAGATACGGCACGTGCATCGTCACCCGCGCCGACCCGTCGCCCGACGCCGGCCGGCGGACGGGGCGGATCGTCTGCCGCTTCCCCGGCACGCCCAGGTAGGGCGGGGCCGGATCGGGCCGTCCCGGGCGAAGACTCCGCTCACCGATGTGTGAGCGACTGTCCGGCCCCGCCAAGACTCAACGACGCTCCAGGCGTCCCGTTCTTGCGGCGAGCGGCTGAGGCTTTACCAGCCCCTTACGAGCTCGTCAGCTGACGGTCTGGACCGGCACCTCGTAGAACTCGACCGACGTGCGCCGCTCGGTGCCGCCGGGATCCATCGCGTTCAGCGCCTCGTCGCCCCGCCGCATCGCCTCTTCGCTCTCGAACAGGGTCACACCCAGGCCCTTGCCTGTCTCCCGGTTGACGAGCATCAGCATCTTCGCCCCCTCGAGCCCGGGCGGTGTGTCGCCCGACTCCACCTCCCCGCGGACCATGCTGATCGCATCGTCGACGTTGGCGGGATCGCTTTCGAATGTCGCTATGCGCGCGTACACCTCTCCTCCTTCGGTCGGGTCGCAGCGCGGCCAGCTTACGCCGATTCGGCTGGGCTGCCGCTCGGCTCATCCGGAATCACGCCCAGGCGATCGAGCCTCTAGACTCGGGGCGTGGCGGATTGGGCGACGATCTCGTCGCTGGCGACCGCCGGCGGGACGCTCGTTCTCGCGGCTGCGACCTTCGCCGCGGTGCGGTCTTCGAATCGCGCGGCGCGCGCCGCCGAGGAGTCGCTCCTGGTCGGCCTCAGGCCGCTGCTCGTCCCGTCGCGGCCCAACGATCCGCCGCAGAGGATCAACTACGCGGACGGGAAGCGGGTGCAAGTGGACGGTGCCGCCGGAGTCGCCGAGGCGACCGACGAGGCGGTCTATTTCGCGATCTCGATCCGAAACGTCGGCAGTGGAATCGCCGTGCTGCACGGCTGGCACTTCTATGCAGAGTCGGCCCTCCGAAGGGAGCACGCCGCGCTCGATGACTTCAAGCGGCTGACAGTCGACCTCTATATCCCGCCGGGCGACATCGGCTACTGGCAAGGCACGTTCCGGGATCCGAGCTCGCCCGAGTTTGCTTCCGCCAAGGGCGCCATCGACGCGCGGGCGTGGCTCATGGTCGAGCTCCTTTATGGGGACTACGAAGGCGGCCAGCGGGTGGTGAGCCGCTTCGCGCTCATCCCGAAGGACGACGGAGGCTTGCTCGCGACGGTCTCGAGGCACTGGAACATCGATCGGAGTGCGCCGCGCTGATGGCTCTCGCCGGCCGGTTTCGCCGGCGGGGCTTCTTCCTCTTCGCTAACCGCCTTTCCGCCAGTCGCGGTGCCACCTAGACCGCAGCCGCGAGGAGCACCACGAGCGCAGCGACAAGAACGACGGGTACGACGAGCGCCGACGCGAGCGTCGCGACGAGAAACGGCACGCTCAGGAGGGGCAGGAGCGGCGCGTGCGGCGCGAGCAGGTCACGGGCCGAGCGCGCGAGCGTCGCGAGTCGCCACGTGCTGACCGGCAGACGCCACCAGGCCGGCCGCTCGCGCCTCCGCGCGTCCTGCGCGATCGCGCGAAGCTCCACAGCGTGGTCACGCGTCATGCCCGGGTAGCTCCGCAGCTTCTCCGGCAGCTCGACCACCTCTCCGAGCACGAAGGAGAACGCGAACAGGACGCCTGGAGGGATGACGAGGAGGACGCAGAGAACGGCGAAGCCGGCCCAGTCCTCCCCGTCGCCGGGCGTCCAGCGGAGAAGCACGACGAGCACGATCGCGACCGCCGCCCCTAGCCCGAGGAGGGCGAGCGTCCGGACGCCGCGCCCGACCCCGGCCGCGAGCGGGATGATGCGACTGAGGAGCGCGAGCGGGTCCCGCTTCATCGGCGGCGCCGGCCGCCGCGGCGTGCCCCCGCGACCGCCTCGCAGAGCCGCCGCTGGACGTCGAGCTCGGCTTCGACAGGGGCGACGACGAGCTCGTCGCCGACCTCCTCGACCCGGCCTCGGAGGGACCGTGCGGCCGCCCGGGCTCGCCGCCGTGCGCTGGCGCCGTTCGCGAGGCGCGCCAGGAACGCGAACGCGAGGCCCGCGACGGCGCCGCCGGCAAGGAGCCACGTCGGAATCGGGACTCCGTAGGCCTCCGGGAGCGGGACGGCGTCGTCCACCCGGAGCCAGCCGAGCACTGCGAGAACGAGCAGCCAGAGGCCGCCTGCGACGACGGCGAGCGCGAGCGCCTTCTGGAGGAAGCCCGCGGCGCTCCACCAATGCGGGCGCGAAACACGGAGGTCGGCGCCGGAGACGGCCCGATCGAGGCGGTCGGCGATCTCCTCGTCGCGCGCG
>DASUJY010000038.1:0-20210 GCA_036279015.1 Gaiellaceae bacterium
AGGTCGCGGAGGATCAGGGTGGCGGAACGCGGGTCCGGACGCCGGATCTCCCCGTAGCGCGCCGCCACGCGGGCCGGGCGAAAGAGCGTGAGCGCGCGCTCGAGCGCATACCGGGCCGGCGTCAGCTCGCCGTGCGCAAGCGCACGCGTCAGGGCGTCGGCGGGTGTCTTCGCGAGCGGAGGCGGCTGCTTCGGTCCTGCGGCCAGCGCAGGGGCCGCGGCCGCGAGAGCGAGTCCGGAGACGAGGACGATTGCAGCGAACGATGCTCGCATCGATGTGAACCTTTCGAGACGACTCCCAGAAACCCTGGCCTCATCGCACCCTCGCAGGTGAGGCGGACAGACACAATGGGCCAAACGGGCTATTTTCGAGCCGCTCTGCGGGCCCGGCTAGCGGCGTCCGCGCTCGATCGTCGCGGCAGTGTAGGAGACGGGAGCCTCGAGCTTGACCTCTGGCTTCCGCACCCGCACGCGCACGCGCGAGACGTCGAACCGCTCGACGAGGGCATCCGCGATCGCGGCGGCGAGCGCCTCGATCAGATTGAAGCGGTGCGCGCTCGAGACCTCGCGGATGCAGGCGACGACGCCTGTGTAGTCGATCGTGTCGCCGAGACGGTCGCTGCGGACGCCCGCGTCGTGGGCGACGAGCCAGACGTCGAAGAGGAACGGCTGGCCGTGTTCCCGCTCGTCACGCGTCGCGCCGTGAAAGCCCTGGAGCTCGAGGCCCTCGATCTCGATCTCCATCTGACTCATCGACCTGCTCCTTCGAGCGCCCGCGCGGCGGCGAGGCCCTCCACGTGCTCCCGCACGTCGTGCGCCCGGAAGATCGAGGCGCCGCGCTCGTAGGCGAGAACCGCGACGGCGACACCGGCGGCGACAGGGCCCGTCAGCGCCTGCTCGTCGCCGAGAAGGCGGCCCAGGAAGCGCTTGCGCGATGCGCCGACGAGCACCGGGCGCCCGAGCGCCGCGACCTCGTCGAGGCGCGCGAGGAGCTCGAGGTTCTGCTCGACGGTCTTTCCGAACCCGATCCCGGGATCGACGCAGATGCGCTTCTCGTCGATCCCCTCTTGCGTCGCGAACGCGAGGCGCTCCTCGAGAAAGGCGGCGACCTCGGAGACCACGTCGTCGTAGCGCGGGTCCTCCTGCATCGTCCGGGGCTCGCCCAGCATGTGCATGAGGCAGAGGCAGGCGTCCGAATCGGCCACGACGCCCGCGAGCTCGGGATCCCGTCGAAGCGCCGTCACGTCGTTGACCAGTACCGCTCCGGCCGCGATCGCGCGCCGAGCGACCTCGGCCTTCGACGTGTCGATCGAGACGGGCGCGTCGACGAGGGCCTCGAGCACCGGCTCGACGCGTCGGAGCTCCTCGTCGAGCGAGACGCCTTCGGAGCCGGGCCGAGTCGACTCACCGCCGACGTCCACGATCGCCGCGCCCTCGGCGAGCAGTCCGCGCGCCTCCGCGATCGCCGCGGTCGGATGGAGGAACGCGCCTCCGTCCGAGAAGGAGTCGGGCGTCACGTTGACGACGCCCATCACGCTCGGCCGCGGAAGCAGTTGCTCGATTGGCCCGCCCACTCGCGTCCATATCCTACGGCGCAAGGCGTGATCGACCTCCACTCCCACATCCTTCCCGGAATCGACGACGGGGCGCAGACGATCGACGACAGCCGCGAGCTGGCCATGCGCGCGGCTGCGGATGGGATCGGGACGATCGCCGCCACGCCGCACGTGCGCACCGACTATCCGACGACGCCGGAGCAGATGGAGCAGGGCGTCGCGCTCCTGCGCGCCGACTTCGCGCGCGAAGCCATTCCCGTCGAGGTGGTGGAGGGAGGGGAGGTCGACCTCGAGGCCCTCGGGAGGCTGGACCCCGAGGAGATCCGGCGCTTCACCCTCGGCCAGACCGGGCGTTATCTCCTGGTCGAATGCCCCTACTACGGCTGGCCTCCGGGCCTCGAGCAGCGCCTCTTCGATCTCGTCGTCACCGGCGTGACGCCGATTTTCGCCCACCCGGAGCGCAACTCGGTCGTCCAGGCCAGCCCCGCACGGCTCGAGGCGCTCGTCGAAGGAGGGTCGCTCGTCCAGGTGACCGCCGCCTCCCTCGACGGGCGGATCGGCAGGCGCGCCGAGCAGACGGCGACGAAACTCGTCCGCGACGGGCTGGCGCACATCCTCGCAAGCGACGCGCACACTCCCGAGATCCGCGCCGTCGGGCTCGCCGAGGCGGTACGTGCGGTCGGCAATCGCGAGCTCGCCCGCTACCTCACCGAGGACGCACCGGCTGCGATCGTCGCCGGCGAGGACGTCCCACCGCGACCGGCCAAGCGGCGACGGCTGTTCGGACGCTGATCAGCCGCCGGGCGGGCGGCCGTCAGTCGCCGGCGATGAAGAAGGCCCAGCGGCCGTTTCGCTCGATCCCCGCGCGCCAGCCGAGATAGCCGGTCCCCTGGCCGAAGTCGTCGGCCAGGTCGCCGAGCAGCTTCCGCTCGTACGCTGTCAGGTCATCCTGCTGCTTGTCGTAGGCGAACGGCCAGACGTACGTTCCGCGGTAGAGCGTGTAGGGCATCTTCAGGATCCGGGCGAGGATCTGGATCGGCGAGCCGCCACCCTCGGCCTCGATGTTCTTCCAGTAGTCGATCGCATCGCCCTCTTGGGCGCCGAAGCTGTAGGAGAACCGGTCGGGGACGAGCGGCCGGAGCTCTTCGTAGTCGCCCGACTCGGCCGCCTCGAGCAGCGCTGCATGCTTCCTCGCCACGCGCGGAGGGAGGCCGACCGCCTCCCTGGTGGTCGTCGTCTCCGTCTCGGTGACCGTCTCCGTCTCGGTCGCGGTGACCGTCTCGCTCTCCGTCACGGTGACGGTCGTCTCGGAGCCGCCGCAGGCTGCCATGCCGAAGAGGACGACCAGCGCCGCGACGAGCCGCACGGGCGAAACTAGTTCGCGCCCTCGGGCTCCGGCGGGGGCGGCTGCATCGTCGCGCCCGGGAGCGGGAAGGGGCGCGGCTTCGGCTCGACCCGAGGCTTCGGCTTGTCGGGCTCGAGCTCGGGCGTAGGCGACTCGTCCGGGAAGACGCTCTCGGGCGTCTCGCCGGCGAGCAGGCGCTCGAACTGATCCTTGTCGATCGTCTCGCGCTCGATCAGGAGCCCGGAGATCTGGTGCAGGTCGTCCATGTGCTCGCGCAGGACGCCGAGCGCCCGCTCGTGCGCCTCCTCGATCACGCGGCGGATCTCGTCGTCGATCTCGCGGGCGATCTCCTCGGAGTAGTCCGGCTCGGCGCCCATGTCGCGGCCCAGGAACGGCATGTCGTGGTTGCGCCCGAGGACGCGGGGCCCGAGCTTCTCGCTCATGCCGTAGCGCATGATCATGTGCTTCGCGGTGCCCGTCACCTTTTCGAGGTCGTTGGCCGCGCCGGTCGTGACCTCGTTGAAGACGAGCTCCTCGGCCGCACGGCCGCCCAGCGTCATGGCCATCTGGTCCATGAGCGCCGACTTGGTCGTCAGGAACTTGTCCTCGGCCGGGAGCGAGATCGTGTAGCCGAGGGCGGCTCCCCGGCTGATGATCGAGATCTTGTGGACGGGGTCGCAGTTGGGCAGATAGTGCCCGACGAGCGCATGCCCCATCTCGTGGTAGGCGGTCACCTTGCGCTCGTGCTCCGAGAGAAGCCGCGTCTTCTTCTCCGGCCCCGCGATGACGCGCATGATGCCCTCCTCGAGCTCCTGCTCGGCGATCGTCTTCTTCCCGCGGCGCGCTGCGAGGAGCGCCGCCTCGTTGACGAGGTTGGCGAGGTCGGCGCCCGTGAAGCCGGGCGTGCCTGCGGCGAGCGTGTCGAGGTCGATCGTGGAGTCGATCGGCTTGCCCTTGGTGTGTACCTCGAGAATCTTGCGGCGCCCGTTTCGGTCGGGCCGGTCGACGACGATCTGGCGGTCGAAGCGGCCCGGGCGCAGGAGCGCCGGGTCGAGGATGTCCGGCCGGTTCGTGGCGGCGATGAGGATGATGTTGTCCTTCATCTCGAAGCCGTCCATCTCGACGAGGAGCTGGTTCAGCGTCTGCTCGCGCTCGTCGTGGCCGCCGCCGAGGCCCGCGCCCCGGTGCCGCCCGACGGCGTCGATCTCGTCCATAAAGATGATGCAGGGGCTCGCCTGCTTGGCCTGCTCGAAGAGGTCGCGCACGCGCGAGGCGCCGACGCCGACGAACATCTCGACGAAGTCGGAGCCGGAGATGGAGAAGAACGGCACGCCGGCCTCGCCGGCGACCGAGCGCGCGAGCAGCGTCTTTCCCGTTCCGGGCGGCCCGTAGAGGAGGACGCCCTTCGGGATTCGCGCCCCGAGCGCCTGGAACTTCTTCGGGTTCTCGAGGAACTCCTTGATCTCCTGGAGCTCCTCCACGGCCTCGTCCACGCCGGCCACATCCTTGAACGTGATCTTCGGTGAGTCGGGCGCCATCCGCTTCGCGCGGCTCTTGCCGAAGCTCATCACCTTCGAGCCGCCGCCCTGCACCTGGTTCATCAGGAAGATCCAGAAGCCGAAGAAGAGGAGGAACGGCAGCAGGTAGGTGAGGATCGACCACCACGCCGAGTCGCCCGTGCCCTTGGAGTCGAAGGCGACGTCGTGGGTCTGGAGCGAGTTCTGGAACTCGATCTGCGCCTCGTCGCTCGGATAGTTGACCTTGACCTTCTTGCCGCTGGTGAGGTCGGCCTCGATCTCACGGCTCTTCGGGTTGAAAAGGACGCTCTGGATCGAATCCGGGTTGCTGTCGACGAGCGCGATCAGCTCGCTGTACGTCATCTTCTGGGTGTCGCTCGAGTCTCCGGGCAGGAATGTCCGCGAGGCCAGGAAGACCAGGAGGACGATGACGATCAGCGGAAAGAGTGCGCTACGGAAGAAGCGGTTCAAGACGGATCCTCTAGTGCCTTAACGGTAGCAGCATGGATATTCGTTACCGATCCGCCGCCCGGTTTTACGCCACCGTGTCCTCGGCCTGCGCGGCGAGCTCGTCCCGGAGGACGCCGACGTAGGGCAGGTTGCGGTAGCGCTCTGCGAAATCGAGGCCGTAGCCGATCACGAACCGGTTCGGAATCTCGAAGCCCACGTAGCGGCAGGCGACGTCGTTCTCGCGGCGCTCGGGCTTCGTCAGGAGGGCGCACACCTCGAGCGAGGCCGGCTCGCGAGCTTCGAGGTTCCGGAGGAGGTAGGAGAGGGTGAGGCCGGAGTCGATGATGTCCTCGACGACGAGCACGTTTCTGTCTTCGATCGAAACGTCGAGATCCTTGAGGATGCGGACGACCCCGGAGGAGTCGATCCCGGCCCCGTAGCTCGAGATCGCCATGAAGTCGACCTCGCACGGTACCTCGATCGAGCGCATGAGGTCCGCCATGAAGAAGATTGCGCCCTTCAGCACCCCGATCAGGAGCAGGTCGCGGCCGCGATAGTCCTCGCTGATCGAAGCGCCGAGCTCGGCGATGCGCCCGTGCAGCGTCTCCTCGTCGATGAGGATCTCGCTGACGGCCGCCTCGAGCTCGCTCACGCGATTCACTCTCGCTCCTCCCCGACGGCATCCTCCCAACCCGGTGCGGCCGCGATCCCGGGGACGACGACGACCTCGTCGCCCCGGACGACGAGCGGCCAGGCCTCGCGCTCGGAGCGCGGCACCTTGGCGTCGACGAAGACGTCCTGGATCTTCTTACCGCGCGCCGCCAGCCTGTCTCCCGCGCGCCAGGAGCGCACCCAGAGCCCGCCGCGCCTCGGCTCGAGCCGCCAGGAGCCCCAGCGCACCGGCCCGTCCAGCCGGACAGGCGCCCGCTCGAGCCAGACATTTCCGTATTCCCTCACTGCCACCCGGCCGTCACCCAGATCGACTCGCTTGGCTCCTGTCCTCGAGCCGAGCAACTCTAACAGCGCCTTCTCGATCGGCCTAGGGAGCTCGCGCCGGGTCTCGGCCGCGCGAAGGACGTTCTGTTCGGCGGCCGGATGGAGTTGCCGGAGAACTGGGACGAGCTCGCGCCGGATCACGCCGCGGAGCGTGTCGTCGTTCGTCTCGTCGAGCCGGAAGTCGAGCCCCTCGGCGCGGCAGTACGCCTCCGTCTCCTCGCGCCAGAGCGTGAGAAGCGGCCTGACGACGCCGTCGTCCCGCTTGACCCTGATCCCGCTCGTCGTGCCGCTCGACGCGAGCCGGTAGAGCACGGTCTCGACCTGGTCCGAGGCCGTGTGGCCGGTCGCGCGGAGTCGGCCTTGTAGCACCCTGTTGCTCGCCTCGTAGCGGAGCTCCCGGAGCTCGGCCTCGCTCCCATCTCGCTCGGGCGGCGCGTCGACGACCTCGGCGCCGAGCCGCTCGCGGCAGAAGCGGGCGTCCTCGTCGGAGGCCCGGCCGCGGAGCTTATGGTTGACGTGGAGCGCGCCGGCGCGATAGCCGAGGGCCCCGAGCGCATGCCGGAGGCACGTCGAGTCCGGGCCACCGGAGACGAGGCAGACAATGTCCCCGCCCGGCGGGATGAGGCCGTGCCGGCGGATGTGCTCTTCGATCCGCGCGCGAAGCGCAGCGGCGTCCACGCAGCAATTTTACGGAGTGATTCAGGTGCTCAGAGCAGCGCTGCGACATCGCAACCTCGTTGGGAGAGCGCGGGCTGGGCCTGCGCGAGGACGTCGTGGGCGAAATTCGCGAGCCCGTACGCGCGGTACATCCGCTCGCCGGCCTCGCCGCCCTTGGCCTGGATCGTGACGGCGGCGCCGTACTCCTGGAACATCGCGTCCAGGTAGCTCCGAGCGGCACGGAGCGAGGGGTCCTTCGGGTCGGTGTGATGGACGCGCTCGGCGGCGTCGAAGGCCTGCTGGGCCACCTCCTTCGGCTCGGCCTGGCCGCTCTGGTAGTCGGCGGTCAGCATTCCGAGCCCGGTCACGTCGGCCGAGGCGGTGCGGATGAAGTCCTGGTCCGTGGCGGTGCAGCTGTGCCCGTGGACACTCCGTCCGCCCGAGCAGCCGCTCGCAAGCGTGACGAGGACAAGCGTCGCCGCAATGACGCCGAATCGCCGCAAGATGGCTCCTACATCGGCCCGACCGGCCGGAGGCCTCGATCACTCGAATTGGCGCTCTTTCGCGGGAACGTCTGCTGCACCACAATGGTCAGAGAAGGGATGCTCGGAACCTTCTTCCTCGCGCTCACGCTCGCCTTTCCGCAGGCTCCTCCTCCACCCGTCCACGTCGTCCTGCCGAGCGCGGCCGCCGCGGCCCGAGTTCGCATCGACGGCGCGTCGCCGGGTGAGGCCGCCGCGGCGCGGAAGGCGCTCGCGCAGCTCGGCGCGAGATCCCCGGTGCGCCGCGTCGTCTTCGGCCGCCAGGCCGGCGGACGCAGCGTCGCCGTCTCAGTGACAACGCGGCCCGGCGATCCGACGGGGGGGTTCGAGAGCGAGTGGCTCGGTCAGGCGTTCCTGAGCGACGTCGCGGCGCGGCTCGAGGCTCTCGGAACGCACGTGACCTGGTTCGAGCTGGCGGGGGACGGGTATGCCGTCGACGGTGCGCGGCAGGGGACGCGCTCGCGACGCCAGCTCTTCCTGCTCACGCAGGTGATCGCGGCGAGGGCACGCGAGCAGGGGCACGACGTCGTGAAAGTGGTGGCGTACCCGTCGGGGAGCGGGGCCGTCGAGGTCGTCCTCCGCCTGTCGCGGGACGAGTTCTTGCGAGGCACGAACACCCGCTGGAGAGACGTCCTCGGGCGCAGCTTCAACGCCGGCTACTCCGCCTACGTTCTCGTCCTCGGGCCGGGCGACGTGCCGATCTCGTACGGGGCCAACTTCGGCCGGAACGCAGGTGCCGGCGGATTCGGCCCGCCCGGGCGGGCTGGAGTCCGTCCCGTCCCGCCCTTGAGCGGCCCGGTCTCGCTTCGGGTCGCCGTCGAGCGGACGTTCCCGAAGGAGGCGAGCCTGACGTTCTCGGTCGACTGTTCCCAGAGCTCGGCGCGCTGCGACGCGTTCCGCCGGCGCTGGGTCTACCTGATCCCGCCGACGGCAGATGACGGGGCCTGCTCGCCGCCCGCCGGCCTCGACCAGCTGACCGTGACCGGGTCGGTCGACGGGATACCGGTCGAGCGGCACTACGACGGGTGCTACGGCGGGACCGTGCTCCGCTGGGAGCAGCTCCTAGGCGTCACTAAGCGAAGATGAGCGAGCGGTACATCCCGGCGCGGCGCATCCCGATCGAGTCGTAGAGCGCAAGCGCCGCCGCGTTCTCGGGCCGGACGAAGAGGCAAACCGAGGGCGTACGCTCGAGCAGATATCGGCAGAGGTCGGAGAGCCCGCGCTTGCCGTAGCCCCGCCCTCGCACCGTTGGGTCGACCCAGACCTGCTGGAGCTGCACGGCGTGGTCGGTCCACGCCGAGGCCTCCGCCTTGAAGAGCACGGTCCCGTCCTCCTCCCAGAGCCAGCTCCTTCCCTCGTCGACCTGCGTCTTCGTGCGCCACTCGAAGAGGGCCGGGTCGCGCGTGTAGGCGTCTATCCCGACCTCCTCGTAGAAGGCCGCCGCCGAGGTGCGGATGAGGAGCTCGAGGTCGTCGGACGTTGCGGGGCGAAGGGCGCTTTCACCGGGCTCGGGCGGCTCGTCGAGTACGTAGACGGGCTGCCCCGGCCGGTCCTCGCGAACCTCGGGGAGGCCGTCGTGCGCCGCCTCCCAAAGCTCGGTGACCGCCCGCTCCTCCCCGATCAGCATGCGGGGGCGCGCGCGGGCCGCGAGCCTGGCGAAGGCTTCCGAGCCCCTTCCGGATGGGACGACGTTTGCGCCGACGTGGCAGACGGCGACGAGCTCGCCCGCCTCCCGCAGGGCGGCGAAACGGCCGAGCCCGCGCCGGGCGACGTCCTCGAGAAAGACCCGCTCGATCGGCTCGCGCGCGCAGAAGTCGAGGATCTCCGCGAGCGACGGCCGCTTCACCAGTCGCGGCATGGGCAGGGACGATACGCCCGCACCGCTCCGCGCGTCTCGTCACACGGGGGCGGGAGAGCGGGTTAGGCTCCGCGCGTGCCGATCCACGTTCGCGCCGAGCCCGGAGACTACGCGGAGGCCTGTCTCGTTCCCGGCGATCCGCTCCGCGCCAAGTACATCGCCGAGAACTTCCTCGAAGGCGCCGAGCAGCGCAACTGGGAGCGGGGCATGCTCGGCTACACGGGGACATTCGAGGGCAAGCCCGTCTCCGTGCAGGCGACCGGCATGGGCTGCCCGTCGGCCGCGATCGTGATCGAGGAGCTCGTCCAGCTCGGCGTCCAGCGCATCCTCCGGATCGGGACCTGCGGCGGCCTGCAACCGGACCTCAAACTTGGCGACCTGATCGTCGCGCTCTCAGCCGTGCCGCAGGACGCGACCGCGCTCCACTACCTCGGCGGCGAGCCGCACGTGCCGACGGCCGACTGGGAGCTCGTCCACGCCGCGGTGCACGCCGCGAAGGAGCTGGAAAAGCCCGTGCGGGTCGGCCCGATCGTCTCGAGCGACATCTTCTACGACCCCGACCCCGAGCGCGCCCAGCGCTGGTCGGATCGGGGCATCCTCGCCGTCGAGATGGAGGCGGCGGTCCTCTTCACGCTCGGAGCGCTGCGGAAGATCAAGACCGGTTGCCTGCTGACCGTGAGCGACGTCGTCGTCGAGGGCGAGTTCGTCCGCATCACCGACGAGGAGATGAAGGCGGCGGTCGACCAGATGACCGAGCTCGCGCTCGACACGGTGACCGCGGGTCACTAGTGGCTCGAGACCGGGTCGTCTTCCTCGTCAACCCGGCCTCTGCGAACGGCTCCACCGGACGCGCCTGGCCCGAGCTGGCGCACCGCGCCGCCGCCGCCGGGCTCGAGGGCGAAACGCTCACGAGCGACGGCCCCGGGGGAATCGTGCGCGTCGCGGAGCGGGCCGCGGGCCTCGGCGCCGAGCGCGTTGTGGTAGTGGGCGGCGACGGCTCGGTCAACGAGGCGGCGAGCGGCCTTCTCGCTGCCGGCGCGGGCCGGGAGGTCGAGCTCGCCGTCATCCCGCGGGGAACCGGCACCGACTTCATCCGGACGTTCGGGATCCCGAAGAAGCTCGACGATGCGATCGCCGTCGCTCGCGACGGAAAGGCGCGCGAGATCGACGCCGGGCGCGTGTGCTACCGCGCATGGGACGGCTCGCAAGGCAGCGCCCACTTCGTCAACGTCGCGAGCGCGGGGATGAGCGGCGCCGTCGCGATGCGCGCCAACTCCTCGTCGAAGGCCCTCGGCGGCAAGGCCTCCTTCCTGTGGGCGACGCTCGCCGTGTTCGCACGCTGGACGAACTCGGAGGTCGCGGTCGACGTCGACGACGTCCACCGCGAAGGGAGGATGCTCGACGTGATCGTCGCCAACTGCGAGTGGCTCGGAGGGGGAATGCATATGACTCCGAAGGCCGAGCCGGACGACGGCCTCTTCGACGTCCTCCTGATCGGGGACATCACGAAGCGGGATCTCGTGCAGACGCTTCCGAAGATCTACCGCGGAACGCACCTTCCCCACCCGAAAGCGGAGGAGATCCGCGGGCACACCGTCCGCGTCGATGCGCCCACGGCGCTTCCGGTCGAGCTCGACGGCGAGCAGCCGGGCACGACGCCGGCGACCTTCGAGGTGCTCCCGCGCGCGCTCCGGCTCGTCGTGCCGGTCTAGATCGGATCAGGAGGCGCTCGAGCCGCGGCCCGGGCCGCCGCCGATCGCGCGGCCGGGAGGCGGAGAGGGCGCCTTCTCGGCGTCCTTCTTGACAATTGCGCGCTTCTTCGCGCTCGGGGCCTTCTTCGTCTCCGACTTCTTCGCCGTCGACGTGGGAGTCGTCTTCGGATCGCTCCCCTCGAGCTTCGCCAGCCGGCGCTCGAGGCGCTCGATCTGCTTGCGCAGGTCCTTCAGCTCGTCGGCCGCGGCCAGACCCATCTGCGCCAGCATCCCCTTCGCCCCCTGGTCGATCTTGCCCTTGGCGGACGTCGCCCGGCCGAGCGCGTCGGTCACGCGCGGGTTCTTGCCCAGCTCGTCCACGAGCCGCGTGACCGCCTCCTCACCGCGCCCCGCCAGCCGGTTCATCATCCCGCCGTTGCCTTCTTTCTTCTCCGCCATCGGTCCCTCCGTGTGGTTTCGGGGGGACCTTACCCGTCCCGGGGGGGAAGCTACGCGTGAGCCAGGCGCTTCCTGAGCGCGCGGGCGACCAGGAGGCCGAGGCCGAGCAGGACGAAGACGGGCGCGAGCACCGCGAGCCCGACGAAGATCCAGCCGACGACGGCGAGAAACGCGGACCCGGCAGTCGCCCAGGTATCGACGATGCTGAAGCCGCCGTCATTCGGCGGCACGACGCCGAGCTCGTGCAGGCTGACCGAGATGGTCGCGTACGCGACCTGATCCTCCAGGTACTGGAGCCGTCCGCGGGCCTGCTCGAGGTCGAGCTGCACCTGCGCGAGCTGAGACTGGACGGCGAGTGCAGCCGGCACGTCGTCGGCCCGCTGCAAGAGCTCGAGAAGCTGCGCCTCGACGGCCTGCAGCTGGCGCTCGCGAGCGCGCAGGTCGACGAACTGCTGCGAGACGTCCTCGCCGCTCTCGTCGAGTGCCTCGACCTTTCCGAGCTCACGGAGCCTCGACCTGGCGTCGTCGTAGCTCGAGGCGGGCACGCGCAGTACGAGCGTGCCTTCGACGAGTCGCCGCTCGCTTCCCTGCGAGGCGCTCGAGTCGACGACGAAGCCGCCGAGCGAGGTCGCGACCCTCGCCGCCTCGTCGGCCTTGTCCTCGAAGCTTCCGTGCTGGATGCCGAGCCGAAGCGACGCCGTCTTGACGATCTGCGGGCCGACGCGGGGGACCGAGGAGGCAACGGCGGCGCCACCGCGCCCTTTGCCCGCCGCTTCCGACTCCGGACCGGAGTCGCCGGCGGCCGCTCCGACTTCGGATCCACCCCCTCCGCCGGTCTCGCCGGCTGCAGCGCCGTTCGAGTCGCCGCCCGAGTTGCAGGCGGCGGCGGTGAGCACGAGTACCACGGGGACGAGCAGGCAGAGCTTTCTCATCGCTTTCTCCTTGGCTCCATGTCGCTTGCTCGGACACGAGGAAGCCTGAGAAAGTTCCCCGCCCATGGACGGCTACCGCTTCTCGATCGACGTGCGCGTTCGCTTCAGCGAGACCGACGCGCAGGGGATCGCGAACAACGCCGTCTACCTCAACTGGTTCGAGGTCGCGCGCGTCAGCTACCTCGCGCGCTTCCCCGGCGGCTACCGCGGGCTGATCGAGCAGGGAGTCGAGGCGCTCACGATCGAGGCCCACGTTCGCTACGCGGCTCCGTGCGTCTTCGACGACGAGCTTCGAATCCACACGCGCATCACGCACCTGCGTGGCGCGCGCTTCCACTTCGAGTACGTCGTCGAGCGGACGAACGACCCGGCGGCGAAGATCGCCGAGGGGTGGACCGGCCACGCTTGCGTCGATGCGGCGACGCTCCGGCCGACGCGGATGCCCGCCTGGCTGGCGGAAGGCATCGCGGCTGTCGAAGAGGACTAGTGGTCCTTGCCGGTGGTCGTGCCGCTGCCCGTGGTCGTTCCCGTCGTCGTGCCGGTGTGGCCCGCCTTCGTCGTCGTTGATTCGACAGGCTGGGCCTTCGTCCCCACCCGCACGACCTTCGCCTCGGCCACGTAGTTCGAGTACCAGGTGGTGTCGAAGAGGAGCTTGCCCTTGGCGTCGTAGACGAGCCTCCGCACCGAGACCGAACGCGAAGGCTGGCCGGCCTCCTCGACGACCTTCTGGCCGACGTAGAGATGGGGATCGGAGACGTGCTCGACCGGCGGACGGCCGGTCTTGCGGAGCGGCGAGGTCTGGGTCTCGACCCGGCGGTGGAGCGGTGTGCCGAAGAGACGGACGCTGAGCGAGGAGGAGCCCACGATCGTCCTCAGCAGGAGCCAGTGGTCGGAGTCGTTCTGGAAGGTGAGATCGGTGTCGGGGTAGTTGACCGTCGCGTCTCGGCCGAGCGGGTAGTGATCGATGTAGAGCGCGTGGTTCGTGCGCGAGGTGATCGGGAGCCCTGCCTCGAAGGCCGCGTTGAACACCGTCGTCGAAACTTGGCAGACGCCCCCGCCCAGTCCGGTCTCGAGCTCGCCGTTGATGATGACCGGCGCCTCGAGGAAGCCCTGCGCGGCGTTCCGCTCCCCGGTCGTCTTGTTGAAGGAGAAGGTCGAGTGCGGCGCGATCAGATGCCTGTCGATCAGGCGCGCGACAAGCTGGACGTTGTGGATCCTGTTCGCATCGCCGCCGTAGAACGTCGTGTAGCGGCCGACGAGGCCGGTGATGCCGAGCGCCTTGGCTCGCTCCGTCGAGAGCTTCGGCTTCGCCCGCACGACAACGAGGCCGGCCTCGCGCCCGACAGGTTTCGAGGCGGCGGTCAGAAGCGCCCGCTCGGAGGCGGCCACGTCGAGCTTTCGTCCGTCCCGCGAGCGGATGAGATGCGACTCGCCGCTCTCGTCGACGCTGAAGTCGACCTCCCGCGGCTCGCGCCAGACGGCGCGGCCGAGGTCGGCGAAGTACTTCTCGGCGGCGGGGCCGCCGATCGAGAGCCGACTCTGCCCGTCGTGCGGAAGCTCGAGGAAGGAGGCCATCTGCTCCGGGCTGACCGAGAGACGGACGTGCTTGTAGGCGATGGTGACCGGGGCGGAGAGGACAGTCCGCACCTGGCGCGCGACCGCCGCGAGCTCGGCAGTGCCGACCTCGGGCGGTGTCATCTGCATCGGAAGCGGCACCGGCTCCCCCCGGTCGAGCGCCGCCAGTGCGGAGACCATCGCTGAGGCGGCCGCCTCAGCGCGCAGGCTCCGGCTCGCCTCTCCCGGGATGACGACCGGCTCGCCGTCTCGAAGGACGACGGCGGCCTCGCGTCCCTCGACCGCGACCTGCCGCTCGATCACACGTAGCTGGCGCCGGAGCGCCTCCTCGTCGGCCCTGGCGCTCGGCTCGACGTCGGCGCCGAAGAGGCGGAGGCGCAGACGCCTCAGTCCTCGCACCGGACGAGCCCCGTCGCCCCGCTCGAGCGCTGCCGCGACGGCTGCCTTCCAGTCGGCGCGCACCGCCAGCTGCGCCGGGGCGATCGACCACCTGCGGCCGGCGCCGGTGAAGACGACCGGCCGGGAGGCGAGCGCCTCTGCGCGGGCGGCAAGCTTCCGCTCAGCCTCCTGGGGGTCGAGCCCGCCGACGGCGAGGCCCGAAACGGTGACGCCCCCAGCGACGCGGTCCGGCGAGCCAGCGTAGGCGAGATCGAGGGCGAAGATCGCGAGCACGAGGAGGGCGAGCGCGGAGACGATCGCCTTCCAGCGGCGCTGGACCAGCGCAAGCGGCCCCCGCCGGACACGGGACTTCCGGCCCTGACGGACCGGACCGACGCCGGCCTCCGCGCGCATCGAAGGGCTCGACTCTACCAACCCGCTCCGGCCCATTCGACGCCTGCGTCAGGGCAGCGCGGGGAGGCCGCGGGAACGGCGAAAGGCGAGGACTCGCTCGACGTGCTCGTCGAGCAGGCCCCGCCGGGCGAGCGGAACGAGCGCGCGCACGACCCGGGCTGCATCGGGGCCGTTCGTGAGGAGGACGAGATCGGCGCCGGCCAGGACCGCGCGACGCGCAGCGCGGACCGCCCACTCGCTTCCGAAGACCGAGACGGAGTCGGTGATCGCCACGCCGTCGAAGCCCTCACGCCGCAGCAGCAGGTAGGCGGCCGGGCTGAATGACGCCCGTCGCGAGGCACCGAAGCGGTTGTAGAAGGCGTGGCCGACCATGACGCACGACACTCCAGCGCGGATCGCCCGCCGGAACGCCTCCAGCTGGGCGGGCGGGAGGCCGGCGTGGACATGAGGCGATTCGTCGGTGGAGAGCGCTGCCGCTCCGAGCCCGGGGAAGTGCTTGGCGCAGGCCGCCGTTCCCCCGACCGCGAGCCCGCGTGCGAAGGCGATCCCGTATGCGGGCGCGGAGAACTGCCGCGAGCCGAGCGGGCCGTCTGCGAGATCGAGCACGGGCGCCAGGTCGACGTCGACGCCTGCCGTTCCGAGCGCGCGTCCGGTCGCCCGGCCGGCGGCGAAAGCCTGGCCGCGGCTCCCGATCGACGCAGCGGGCAGCGAAGGCGGGAGGTCGTCGAAGCTGCTCGCGCTCCCTCCCTCCTGGTCGGCGAAAACGAGCGCACGCCGGGGGCGCGGCTCGTTTCTGCTCCAGGTCTGCACGAGCACTCCGGCCACGCCTCGCGGCGCCGGCAGCCCCGAGACGACGACGAGCGCCGCCTTCTGCCGCGGCGACAGGCCGTCCACCGCAGTTGGCTGCGGTGTCCCGCCGGAGGCGAGCGCGAGGACGGCCTGGAAGAGCGCAGCTAGACCCAAGCGGGACTTAGACTAGTCGGCGTGGATTTCGAGCTCACGCCCGAGCAGCGGGAGGTGCAGGCGACCGTTCGCCAGTTCGTCGACGAGCGCATTCTCCCGCACGCGGTCGAGAACGACATCGAGCATCACCTCGACATGAGAGCGATCGAGGGCATGGCCGAGCTCGGCCTGCTCGGAATCGTCATCCCGGAGGAGCACGGCGGCGCCGGGCTCGACTTCGTCTCCGAGGCGCTCGTCTGCGAGGAGATCGAGCGCGGCGAGGCGGCGTTCAGGACGCTCGTCTCCGTCCACGTCGGGCTGAACTCGCTCTCGCTCCTCCGCTACGCCGATGACGAGCAGAAGGAGCGCTACCTCGCGCCGCAGGCGCGCGGGGAGAAGCTCGCCTGCTTCGGGCTGACCGAGCCCGCGGCCGGCTCGGACGTGGCCGCGATGCTCACGAACGCGCGCCGCGAGGGCGACACCTACGTCCTCAACGGACAGAAGAACTGGATCTCCTACGCGAGCGTCGCCGACCACGCGCTCGTCTTCGCGAAGACCGATCCCGAGGCGAAGCACAAGGGCATCTCGGCGTTCATCGTCGAGCGCGAGTGGCCGGGAGTCACCACAGCCGACACCGAGAACAAGCTCGGCATCTGGGCCGGCTCGACGGGAGAGCTCTTCTTCGAGAACGTCGAGGTGCCGGCCGAGAACCTCGTCGGCGAGGAGGGGCAGGGCTTCGAGATCGCCATGTACGGGCTCGACCAGGGCCGCTTCACGGTCGCGGCCGGCGCCTGCGGCGTCATCCGCGCCTGCCTCGAGCAGTCGGTGGCCTACGCGCGCGAGCGGGAGACGTTCGGCAAGCCGATCGGGAAGAACCAGTTCGTCCAGGACATGATCGCCGAGATGGTGCTCGGCTACGAGACGTCGAAGCTCCTCGTCATGCAGGCCGCCTGGCTGAAGGACAAGGGGGTCCGCAACACGCGCGAGACGAGCCTGGCGAAGTGGCACGCGACCGAGTCGGCCTTCCGCGCCGCCCACCTGGCCATCCAGGTTCACGGCGCCTACGGCTACTCCGCGGAGTACGGGATCGAGCGCTACTTCAGGAACGCACGCGCGCCGATCATCTACGAGGGGACGACCCAGATCCACAAGATGATGCAGGCTGAGCACGCGCTCGGGTACCGGAACTTGAACGGGCGCGATGGCGACATCTCCCCCCTCGCCTCGTGGGGCCCCGCGCTCCTGGCGCGCTAGCGCTCGCGGCCGCGGTCGCGCTCGCGCTCCCCGGCACGGCCTTCGCGCCGCCGAAGACGGGCGAGCTCGTCCCGGGAGAGTCGCTCGCGGGCGTCCGCCTCGGGATGACGAAGAACGAGGTGCTCGCCGCGTGGGGAAAGCGCCACGGAGTCTGCCGGGGATGCGAGCAGGAGACGTGGTACTTCAACTACGAGCCGTTCCATCCGGAGGGAAGCGGCGTCGCCTTCGAGCGCGGTCGAGTCGTGCGCGCGTTCACGATCTGGCAGCCTGCCGGCTGGAAGACGCCCGAGGGGCTCGTGCTCGGAGCGCCCGCCTCGGACGTCTCGCGCTTCTACGGCTCCCTCGACAAGCGCGAGTGCGCCTCCTACGAGGCGCTCCTCGTCCCGGGGACGCGCCTCACGAGCGTCTTCTACGTCTTCCGGGACAAGCTCTGGGGCTTCGGGCTCATGAGACCGGGCGCGTCCCCGTGCTCGTGACGGAGCCCTCCGCTTCGGCGAGCAGGGCGACGAGCGGGATGACGGCGAGAACGGGGATCGCGACGACCGGCCAGATGACCGCATAGCCGTCCGTCGAGCGGAAGTAGTCGTGGAAGATGTCGATCGCGCCTCCGGCCACGAGCGGGCCGACGACGAGCCCGATGCCCTTCGTCGTGGTCGCGAGCCCTGTGATGGTGCCCCGGTCCCTCTCCGGCATGAGCTTGAAGAGCAGCGCCCAGGCGAGCGTCATGACGACGCCGCCGGCCATGGCGACCGGCGCGATCAGGCCGTAGTACCACCAGTGCCAAGTCTGCGCGAAGCCTGCGACGAGCAGGCCGAGACCGTAGACGACCGAAGCGCCGAGGATGACATTGCCGACGCCGAACTCGTCGCCGAAGCGCCCCGCCGCGATCGCGGCGGCGACATAGCCGGCGGCGACGACACCGAGCACGGTCGACGAGACGTAGAGCGGCTGGTCGAGGCCGTCGATGATGTAGAGGACGACGAAGGTTCTCATCCCCGCGAAGGTCGCCTCCCAGGCGGAGTTCGCGATCAGGAAGCGGCGCACGTTCTTCTCGCGGCGCACGACCCGCCATGGAGCGGACAAGATCGAGCGGAAGCGCTCCTGCCCGACCGAGGGCGCCCGCTCTTCGCTCACGAGGACGACGACCGCCGCGCACGAGACGAGGGTGACGCCGGCCGCGAGGACGAAGGGGAAGGGCTCCCAGACCGAGAGGAGGAAGCCGCCGCCGACGAGCGCGGCGCCGAGGGCGAGCCCGCGCAAGACGTGCTGGATCCCCTGGGCGCGGCCGAAGTAGCTCTGCGGCACCCGGTCCGGGTAGAGGCCGCGGTAGGGCGGCTCGTAGATGTAGTAGGCGAAGAAGAACCCGAAGAGCGCGAGCGCGGTCGCCTGGAAGCCTGGCATGAACGGCAGCAGGACGAGGCAGACGGCCATCGGCGCGAGCGCGAGCACCATGTACGGGCGCCTGCGACCGAGCGGCAGTTGCGTCGCGTCGCTCATCGGCCCGATCAGGAGCGGCATGAAGAAGGCGAAGACGCCCTCGGCGGCGAGGACGAGGCCGATCAGCGTCTGGGAGGCCGTGAACTCGCGCAGGAGCGGCGGCAGGTAGGCGGCGACCGTCGTGATCGACCAGGCGAGCCCGAAGGCGCCGAGCCCGAGCGCCCACATGAGGCCGCGAACCGGGGGGTGGAACGACTCCTCGATCCCGCGCGGGACGAGCCTGAGGGAGGCTCGGCTAGGCAGCGTCCGCTCCGATGCCAAGGAGGGCGGGCAACGCGAGCAGGGTGGGCAGCGCATCAACGGCGCGGGTGCGGCCCTCGCGGTCGACGAGGTATGCCTCCATCCCGAGCGCGCGGGCGCCCGCGATATCGTCCTCGGCAGAGTCCCCGACCATCACGGCAGCCCTGGGCTCGACCCCCAGGCGCTCGAGGATCGCGCTGAAGATCGTCGGGCTCGGCTTCACCTTCCCGTGCGTGCGCGAGGAGATCCAGGCGTCGACGTCGAGGCGGAAATGACGCACGAAGACGTCGAGGTCTCGGCTCGTGTTCGAGACGAGCCCGAGCTTGAGGCGATGCTCGCGGAGGAGCCCGAGAACGGGAAGGACGTCGTCGTAGAGCTCGAAGTTCTCGGAGTAGAGCCAGCGCTCCGTGATCGCGACGGCGACGGCGCGGCAGCTCTCGCCCTCCCCGCCCATGCCGCGCACGATGTCCTCCGTGAACCGAATCCAGATCTCCTCGTCGTGCTCGAGCTCGGGGTGGTGGTGGAGGTCGACGATCGCCGCCGCACGCGCCTCCGCATAGAGCCCCGGGTCGAGCTCGAGTCCGTGACGGCGACCCGCGTCGCGGTAGCCCTCAGGGCCGAGCAGCGGCCCGGGCTTGACCAGCGTGAAGTCGACGTCGAAGAGGACCGCTTTGGGGGTCAAACGCCCGTCGACGCGCGGTAGGCCGCCGGCTGGCGGTTGGCGAGCGAGGGGAGCCGGCGGCGCACGTCCTCCAGCCGGGCCCGGTCGAGCTCGGCGGAGATGACGCAGTCTTCGTCGGGCGCCTGCGCGAGAACGACGCCCCAGGGATCGGCGATGAGAGAGCGGCCGTACGCCGCCTTGCCGTCGGCGAAGCTACCCCACTGGTTCGCGGCGACGACATAGCACTGGTTCTCGACGGCCCGCGCGCGCAGGAGGAGCTCCCAGTGGTCCTTGCCCGTGTAGAGCGTGAACGCAGCCGGCACCGTGACGAGCTCGGCACCCTCGACGGCGAGGACGCGGTAGAGCTCGGGAAAGCGCAGGTCGTAGCAGACCGTGAGCCCGAGGCTCCAGCCCTCGACCTCGGTCGTGACGGTCGCGTCGCCGGGCTCCTCGGTCTCCGACTCACGGTAGACCTGCCCGCCGACCTCGACGTCGAACATGTGGATCTTGCGGTAGACGGCCTGGATCTCTCCTTGCGGGTCGAAGACAACGCACGTGTTGGAGAGCTTGTCCCGGCCCTCGCGGCGCTCGACGATCGAGCCGCCGACGAGCGTGATGCCGTGGGCCCGGGCCCAGCCGCTCATCGCCGCGACGGTCTCGCCCTCGTCGAGGGGCTCGGCGAGGCCTCGCATGAGGTCGGGTGGGCCGATCCCCGTCCACTTCTCGGGCAAGACGACGAGGTCGGCTCCGGTCGCGGCTGCGCGCGCGACGAGGCCCTCGGCGCGCTCGATGTTCTCGGCCTTCGAGTCGGTCGAGTTGAGCTGCACGCAGGCGACGCGGAGTCGGGCGGCCATGAGCCTCAGGATAGCCTTGACCGGGCATGCGCACGCCCGCCGAGATCCTCGCCGAGACGAGCACGATCGCGCTCGTCGGCGCCTCGCCGCGACCCGAGCGCCCGAGCAACGGCGTCATGCGCTACCTGCTCGCGAACGGCTACCGGGTCATCCCGGTCCGCCCGCGCCGGCGCGAGGTCCTCGGGATCCCGTGCGTCGACTCCGTCCTCGAGATCGACGGGCCGATCGACCTCGTCGACGTCTTCCGGAGGGCGGAGTTCTGCCCGGAGGTGGCCGAGCAGGCCGCCGCAGCGGGCGCGAAGGCGCTCTGGCTCCAGCTCGGAATCGTCTCGCCGGAGGCGAGGCGGATCGCCGAGGAGGCCGGGATGGAGTACGTCGAGAACGCGTGCACGG
>DASUJY010000039.1:0-2664 GCA_036279015.1 Gaiellaceae bacterium
GATCCATGCGGACTTGGCTAAAGCTCCTCGGCTCCTCCGAGCATGGAATGGCGGAAACGGTCGTACCGCAAGTGCTTCGACTCGTCCGATTCCCGCGACGGCCGTCCATTCGCGTGGGAGACAAGATCGCGCTCTACGTGCTGGGCTACGACCGAGTGTTCGGCATCGTCGAGGCGTTCTCGCCCATCCGCGAAGGCGAGGGTGACAACCCTTGGGACAAGTGGTTCTTAGACGTCCGCGAGGTGATGTCCCTGCCTTATGCCGACTCGCCCAGGCTCGATTACATCTCGGTGAGTGGGCGGGACCTGGGCGCCTCCATCCGACAGCAGTCTCACATCCAGCTTCGTGAGCCCGAGTACCGACGGGCGGTGGAGCTGCTCCTGGCGGCAGGCGCGGTGGAAGACGGGCTTTACAGGGCCTTCTGATCTGTTCGCGTGAGACGTAGAGCGGGTCGGGCGAGGTCGTTTTCGACAGTCTCCTCGAGGACAGCGACGAGTTGGCGCCGACGCCCGTCGTCGAGTCGTTTCGGTGAGGCTTCGAGCCATTCACGGAGGCGATCGGCTTCGAGGTAGACCACTTGCTTCTCCTCGACAACTCCCTGCGGGAAATCGCCCCACACGGCGACCACGGCCTGGACCCAGGTAGAAACGCCCGATTCGCGCTCCAGCATCTTCTTGAGCCGCACCGCTGAGCCGCGGAATGCTGATCCAGGCGTGCGAATCCCACCCGAGCGCAATGTGTCGTTCTCGACGCTCATCGTCGCCCGGCGCCTGCGACGGAACTCCGCCATCGCCGCACCGCCGGCGCGAGCTTTGCGCTTTCGCAGCATCGACAGTACTTTCCCGGCGAGCGGCGTCGATCCTCGTCGTTACCCGGCCCCGAGCCGCGACATCGCCTTCTGCGACGCGAAGAGCGATAGGAACACGCTGGGCCGCGACAAGCCGACGTAGAGGGCCTGCTCCCTCACGCCGTCGAGCTCGCAGAGGCCGACGACCATCCGCTCCAGGCCCTTGAAGCGGAAGACGGAGCAGCGGAAGATCGCGTTCGGCTCCCAGGGGTCATCGGTGAGGCGGATCCCGCCCAGCGCGTCGACCTTCCAGAGCGCGCTGCGGTGCGCCGCGTAGCCGCTAAGGAGCGCGATGTCGGACGGGGCGACCTCGGCCTTGCCGATCCAGCCCGCGACCGCCTCGTCGAGTTGCTCGAGCAGCTCCTTCGCGGTCGCGCACACATGGCGGTCGATCGGAGGACCGTCGGGCCCCGACGCATTCTGTGTCCCGCCCTTGTAGAAGCGAATCACGAGCTCGTTGATCCGCTTCGTGTTGCGGCAGTTGACCGTGAGCTGGAAGGCGTGGTCGAGCATCGGCAGCCCGGTCGGGACCGCGAAGAGCTTCTGGTTGTCGTCGAAGAAGACGTACAGCGGGCTCTCGTCCGGCTTGGGCAGGAGAAGCTGGAGCGGGAGCCACCAGTCGGCCGATACGTCCTGCCCCTCGTCGACGATCAGTGCATCCCACCGGCCCTCGAGCGCGGTCGAGTGCTCCGCGAAGATCGCGGCGAGCTCGCGGTAGTAGGCACCCTCGCCGTCCGGCTCCGGCTCATCCGGGACCTGAATCCCGGCTGCGTCGGCAACGTCGCGGCACAGTCCGTAGAAGGCGCGGACGTCGATCTCGGGGACGTCATGCAGCCCGCGGCGCAGGTGATCGGCGAGCAGGACGTTGAAGACGACGATCAGCGGGCGGAACCCCTGGGCGGTGAGCCGGCGGGCCTTCTCGACGGCGAGGAACGTCTTTCCCGAGCCGGCACAGCCCGCGATCGCGGCGCGCTGGTTCCTGGAGAGCATGTCGAGGACCGAGAATTGCTGCTCCGTCAAGCGGAACAGGCGTTGCTCCTCGTCGCGAAGCGCGAACACGAGCGGTGAGGAAAGGTCGAACGAGCGCGCGAGGACGGAATCCACGAGCTCGAGACCCGCCTCTTCGAGGGGCTGCTTCGAGTGCTGGTCGAACCAGTACCGGAACAGCCCGTCGACCCTCTCGTCGAGCTGCGCGAGGTCGCCGTGGTCGAACACGAGCTCGCGCGGCAGGTCGGTCTTCAGCGTCTTTCGCTCGACCCGGCAGTCGGGGAAGGCGACAGCGTGCCCGAAGCTCACCGTCACCCCGCCTGATCGCTTCGCGCGGGCGAGTGTCCTCTGCAGGAGATGGGATGCGCGTCGTGCCTGCGCGACAGGGTCCTTGATCCGCTGCTCGCCGCTCTTGCCTGTCGACGACCACGTTCCTGTCGCGGCGTCGAACCGGATGCTGCCACCCTTGATCTCGAGCGTCAGCACGCCGTAGCGCGGGTGCGCGAGCACGAAGTCGGACTCTCCCTGCTCGGGTCGGCCGCCCTTGCCGGGCGTCTGCCAGGCGACGCCGTGGTAGGCGACGAGCTCGTCGGAGGTGCCGTCGCGCAGCCGCTCGAACACCGTGCGTTCGGCCCGGCTCTCGGTCTCCGGCCCGGGCTCCTCTGGGATCATCCGTGCCATGTGCAGGACTTCTTACTCGAGTCAGCGGACAGCGGTGAGGAGCTACCGGTACGCGACGCGGAGGAGACCAGGGTCGATGTCGGACAGCTCGAAGTGCACCGTATTGACGTGTTCTTCGACGAACGGAGCGAACTGGTACGCGCCGAGCT
>DASUJY010000040.1:0-44330 GCA_036279015.1 Gaiellaceae bacterium
GGCCCGGGAAGCGGCCAGGCTCGCCAGCACCGCAAGGCCGAGCGCGCCGCCCATCATGAACGAGGTGTTGACGAGGCCCGACGCGAGCCCCGCGTCCTTCGGCTCGACACAGCTCATGGCCGCGAGCAGAACAGGATTGAAGGCCATGCCCGCACCGAAACCCAGCAGGATCATGCTCGGGAGGACGTCGGTCGCGAAGTCGCCGTCCACCGGCGCCCTCGCCAGGAGCAGGAGTCCGACTGCGGCGAGGAGCAACCCGGCGGCCAGCGGAGGCCTAATGCCGAAGCGCAAGACGAGCCTGGCCGAGAGGCCGATCGACATCGCGCCCATGATCAGGTTCCCCGGCAGGAATGCGAGCCCGACCTCGAGCGGGCTATAGCCGAGCACGAGCTGGAGGTAGAGAGCCGTCAAGAAGAACCAGGCGAACATCGCCCCGGCCCAGAGGACGCCGATGGTGTTCGAGAGGGCGATGTTGGGAAGCCGGAAGAGGCGGAGCGGGACAAGCGGCCAGCCCACACGCGCCTCGATCGCGAGGAAGATCACCAGCAAGACGAGGGAGGCGGCGAGCAGGCCGAGCGTCCGCGCTGTCAGCCACCCGACCTCGTTCCCGTTCACGATCGCGTACACCGCGATCACGAGCGAGGCCGTCACCGTGACTGCACCCGCGACGTCGAGCCGGGTGGTGGCGGCGTCAACGCGCTCACTCGGAATCACGACGAGCGCCAGGACGACGACGAGGACACCGACGGGGATGTTGACGAGGAAGATCCAGTGCCAGTCGAGAGCGTCCGTGAGGATGCCGCCGAGGAGGACGCCGAGCGAGCCGCCGCCGGACGCGACGAACCCGAAGACGCCCATTGCCTTCGCGCGCTCGGTCGGCTCGGTGAAGAGCGTCATCATCAACGAAAGCGCGACCGCCGAGACGACCGCGCCGCCGACACCCTGCGCGGCGCGCGCCCCGACCAGCATCCCCTGAGAGCTCGAAAGCCCGCACACGGCCGATGCCAGAGTGAAGAGGGCAACTCCGGCCAGGAACAGCCTCCGGTGCCCCAGGAGGTCGCCCAGCCTGCCCCCGAGGAGCAGGCAGCCCCCGAAGGTAATCAGGTAGGCGTTCACGACCCACGCGAGCGACTCCTCGGAGAAGCCGAGATCCGCTCGGATCGACGGGAGCGCAACCCCGACGATCGTCACGTCGAGGACGATCATCAGGTCGCCCAGGCAGAGGATCAGGAGCGCGAACCAGCGCCTGTCGTTGGAACTGGCAATGCCTCCCGAACCGGCCCGGGGAGCGTCTGCTCCGGCAGTCATCGAATGCCCCTCACAGTCAGACCGTGCGCGATGATAGCCCCATGCATCGCAAGATCGTCACGGTTGTCTTCTGCGACGTCGTCGGATCGACCGCCCTCGGCGAGAGCAGCGACCCGGAGGCGTTGCAGGCGCTTCTCGCCCGCTACTTCGAGCGAATGAAGGGGATCGTCGAGTCGCACGGCGGCTCGGTCGAGAAGTTCATCGGCGACGCCGTGATGGCCGTGTTCGGCGTGCCGGTCGTCCACGAAGACGACGCGCTGCGAGCGGTCCGAGCGGCCGCGGAGATGCGTGACGCGTTTCCGGCACTCGGTGTGCGAGGCCGGATCGGCGTGAACACAGGCGAGGTCGTCGTCGGCACCGTCGAGCGTCTGGCGACCGGCGATGCCGTCAATGTGGCTGCGCGTCTTCAGCAGGCGGCGGATCCGGACGAGATCCTGGTCGGCGAGGCCACGCATGATCTCGTGCGCGGGGCGGTCGATGCCGCTCCCGTCGAGCCTCTGCAGCTGAAGGGGAAGGCGGAACCCGTTGCGGCATACCGGCTCGAGGCGGTCCACGAGGCGCCCGAGCGTGCCCACGACGCTCCGTTCGTCGGGCGTGCGCGCGAGGTGGCGTCCATCCGCGAGGCGTGGCAGCGTGCGGCGAGCGAGCAACGGTGCGAGCTCGTGACCGTCGTCGGCGACGCAGGCGTCGGTAAGTCGCGAATCGTCGCCGAGGCTCTCGACCAGCTCGATGCCCGGGTCGTCCGCGGGCGTTGCCTGCCCTACGGCGACGGCGTCACCTACTGGCCCGTCGTCGAAGTCGTCAAGCAGCTCGGAGCGCGTCCCACGGAGCCGGAGGCCGCAGATGCCATGCGGTCGTTGCTCGGCGAATCCACCCGTGTGCCCGGCCCGGAGGAGATCGCCTGGGCGTTCCGGAAGCTGCTCGAGCAGGAGGCGCCGCTCGTCGTCGTCTTCGACGACATCCAGTGGGGGGACGACACGTTCCTCGACCTCGTCGAAGCGGTTGGGCTCCTGTCGACGGGGGCGCCGATCCTGCTCGTGTGCATGGCGCGACCCGAGTTGCTCACACGCAGATCCGAATGGCCGGTCGCGATCCGCGTCGAGCCGTTGGCGGCCGAGGCCGTCGACGAGATTCTTGTCGGCCTGCCGCCGGAAACGCGCTCGCGTGTTGCGTCTGCGGCCGGTGGGAATCCGCTCTTCCTCACCGAGATGCTGGCGATGGCGAAGGGCGACGGGCCGGTCGAGGTCCCGCCGACGCTGCGCGCGTTACTGGGGGCGCGTCTCGATCAGCTCGACCCGCTCGAGCGCGCGGTCCTGGAGCGAGGCGCCGTCGAAGGCGAGGTCTTCCACCGCGGCGCGGTGCAGGCGCTGGCCTCGCCCGAGGTGCAGGTGACGCCGAAGCTCGCCGCGCTCGTCCGGCGGCAGCTCATCCGTCCAGATCGCGCGCAGCTCGTGGGAGACGACGGCTTCCGTTTCCGCCACCTGCTCATCCGCGATGCCGCCTACGACGCGCTCCCGAAAGCCACGCGCGCCGAGCTGCACGAGCGGTTTGCGGACTGGCTCGACGTGCATGGAGCGGATCTCGTCGAGCTCGACGAGATCGTCGGCTATCACCTCGAGCAGGCGGCGAAGGCAAAGACGGAGCTCGGTCAGCCTGACGAGCGGCTCAGCCTGCGTGCCGCCGAGCGGCTGGCGAAGGCGGCCAGACGAATGCTTCGGCCGGGGAACGATCGTCCGGCTCGAGGTCTCTTCGCGCGCGCAGTCGAGCTGACGCGGCCGTTCACGCTCGACCTGTATCTCAAGCTCGACTACGCGGAAACGCTCCACTGGGAAGATCCCTCCGGCGCATCCGGCGTCGCGGCCGCTGCGGCGGATCGGGCCAGGTCGCGCGGCGATGTGCTCGGGGAGGCGGTCGCACAGGTCGCCGAGCAGCATTACAGGGTCTTTGCGGAGCCGCACCTCGAGGTCGACGCGCTCGAGGAGCTCGCGCTGCAGGCGCTGCCGCTCGTCGAGGATGCCGACGACCATGCCGGTCTCGCCGTCGTCTGGAGGGCGCTCGGGTACGGCGTTGCAAATGGGCGAGAGCAGAACGAGCAGTGGGCGCAGGCTGCCGAGCGCTGCATCGCGCATGCGCGTGTCGTGGGGTGGCCGAAGGGCGATGCGTTCGGCCTTGCGGCCGCACTCGTTTGGGGGCCGCGACCGGCGGACGAGGCGCTTGGGACTCTGGACGAGCTGGCCGACGAGCTGGCCGATGCAGCGTACGACCTCAAGCGGGCATACCTCACCGCTGCGCTCGGTCGCTTCGAGGAAGCATGGGCCCTCGCGGGCCCTGCCACGGAGCGCTTGCGCGAGTTCGCGGACGCGAGATCCGTCGAGTGGCCCTTCCACCTCGCGGTTCTCGAGGGCGACTATCCGCGCGCGGTGCAGTACGGGCGGGAGGTCATCGACCTCGTCGCGGAGCGGGGGCTGGTCACCTTTCAGGCCGCATATGGCTTTCTGCTCGGGCGCTGTCTTTGCAGGCTCGGTCGCTCCGAGGAGGCGGAGCCGTATGCGGCATTTGTGCGTGACGTGAAGCCCGACGATTGGACCTGGATGGCGCTGCTCGCGCGCATTCAGGCTCACCGCGGCGAGCACGAGTCGGCCGAGCGGCTGGCCCGCGAAAGCGTCGTGCGCATCGAGCAGACCGATGCGCTGACAGCGCAGGGCGATACCTGGTGGGATCTCGCCGAGGTGCTGCTCGCCGCGGGGAAGACCGCCGAGGCGATCGACGCGCTTGAGCAGGCGCTCGAGCGGTACGAACGAAAGAAGAACCTGGCGATGGCCGCGCAGATCCGTCCCCGCCTCGAGGACTTGCGCGCCGCCGTGGCCTCCGCCTGATCGGACGTTCGGCGTTTGCCCCTGCGACTCCGAGGGCATTCAGCGGGTGTCCGACCAGGAGGTCTTTTTCGATGAGAGTGAGCCGCTTGCTCGTCCGGATGACGGTCGGCCTTCTCTTCGTCGGCCATGGCACGCAGAAGCTCTTCGGGTGGTTCGGCGGCGGAGGGCCCGAGGCGACCGCGAAGGGCTTCGAGTCGCTCGAGCTGCGCCCGGGCAAGCGTTACGCGCTCGCGGCCGGGACGGCGGAGGCGGCGGGCGGCGCCCTCTTCGCGCTCGGACTGGCCACTCCGCTTGCCACCGCCGCCCTCTCGAGCGTCATGATCACCGCCGTCCGCAAGGTGCACGCGCCGAAGGGCATCTGGGTGAGCGAAGGCGGCTTCGAGTACAACGCCGTGCTCCTCTCCGTCCTCTTCGGCCTCACGGAGGTCGGGCCGGGGCCGCTCTCGCTCGACGCGGTGCTCGGGACGGAGCGGCGCGGCCTGCGCTGGGCGGTCGCCGAGCTCGCGCTCGGGGCGCTCGGCTCGTTCATCGTCACCGAAGGCGCGAGGAGCGCATCGGCACGGGCGCAGGCTGACGAGCGGGTCCCCGCGGCCGCGTAACGGGCCTCAGAGGCCGAGGAGCGAGCGGGCGGCCCGCGCGGCGACGAGCTCCTCGCGTGCCCGAATGACGAGGACGCGGACCGCCGACCCTGCCTCAGCCACGTCGCAGTCCGGCTCCGCCTCGGCGTTCGCGTCCGGATCGATGGAGACGCCGAGGAAAGCGAGGCGCTCGCAGGCCTCCTCGCGGACGAGCGCCGAGTTCTCGCCGATCCCGGCCGTGAAGACGAGCGCGTCGAGCCCGCCGGCTGCCGCGGCCATCGCGGCGACGGCGCCTGCGAGGCGGTGCAGGAAGACGTCTAGCGCGAGTCTCGCATCGGCATCGCCCTCCGCCGCGGCCGCCTCGACCTCGCGCATCCCGCCGCCCCGGCCGGCGAGCGCCTCGAGGCCCGACCCCGTGTTGAGCGCCTCGTCGAGCTCGTCGGGTCCGAGTCCGTGCTCGCGGACGACGTAGACGAGCGCGCCCGGGTCAACCGAGCCGGATCGCGTGGTCATCGGGATCCCCTCGAGCGGCGAGAAGCCCATCGTCGTGTCGAGGGAGCGCCCGTCGCGAACAGCGGTCACCGACGAGCCTCCGCCGAGATGGCAGACGAGGAGCCGGAGTCCCTTCGCCGATTGCCCGAGAAGCTCCGGCGCACGCTCGGCGCTCCACTGCACCGAGATCCCGTGGAAGCCGTAGCGCCGAATCCCCCAGTCCTCGCGCCAGGTGCGCGGGAGGGCGTACGTCGACGAGGCGGCAGGGAGCGACGCATGGAAGGCGGTGTCGAAGACCGCGACGTGCGGCAGGTCCGGGAGCACCTGACGCGCCTGCTCGAGGCCGGCGAGCGCGGGCGCGTTGTGGAGCGGCGCGAGCGGCTCGAGCGCCCGGATCTCCCCCTCGACGGCCTCGTCGATGAGCACCGGCTCGTGAAGCTTCGCGCCGCCGTGCACGACGCGGTGCGCGACCGCGGCGAGCGTCTCCGGGTCGACCGCCTCGAGGCTCTCGATCCGCTCGGCGCGCTCGTCCGGCGAAACGACGTCGACCTTCAGGCTCGTCGAGCCCGCGTTGACGAAGAGGATGCGGTCTGCCGCGCTCAGTAGGGCCAGGTCCAGCCGCTCACGTCCGGATGGTCCTCGCCGTGCTCGCGCGTCCAGGCGCGGCAGCGGAGGCGCTCGTCCATCATCTGCTGCCGAAGATGCGCCGCCTCTCCCGCGAGGTGCGGGACGCGGTCGATCACGTCGATGACCAGGTGGAACCGGTCGAGGTCGTTGAGCATGACCATGTCGAACGGCGTCGTCGTCGTCCCCTCCTCCTTGTAGCCGCGCACGTGCAGGTTCGCGTGGTTCGTGCGCCGGTAGGTGAGCCGGTGGATCAGCGTCGGGTAGCCGTGGTAGGCGAAGACGATCGGGCGGTCGGCCGTGAAGAGGGCGTCGAAGGCCGCGTCCGAGAGGCCGTGCGGGTGTTCGCTCTCGGGCTGAAGGCGCATCAGATCGACGACGTTGACGACCCGCACCTTCAGATTCGGAAGCTGCTCGCGCAGGACGGAGACGGCGGCGAGCGTCTCGAGGGTCGGGATGTCGCCGCAGCAGGCGAGCACGATGTCCGGCTCTCCGTCCCCGTCGTTCGAGGCCCACTCCCAGATGCCGATCCCGCGCGTGCAGTGGACGATCGCGTCGTCCATCGAGAGGTAGTCGAGCGCGGGCTGCTTGCCGGCGACGATCACGTTCACGTAGTGGCGGCTGCGGAGGCAGTGGTCGGCGACGGAGAGAAGCGTGTTCGCGTCGGGCGGCAGGTAGACGCGGATGATCTCCGCCTTCTTGTTCACGACGTGGTCGATGAAGCCGGGGTCCTGGTGCGAGAAGCCGTTGTGATCCTGTCGCCAGACGTGCGAGCTCAACAGGTAGTTGAGCGAGGCGATCGGCCGCCGCCACGGGATCGTCCCCGTCACCTTCAGCCACTTCGCGTGCTGGTTGAACATCGAGTCGACGATGTGGATGAAAGCCTCGTAGCAGTTGAAGAGCCCGTGCCGGCCCGTGAGCAGGTAGCCCTCGAGCCAGCCCTCGCACTGGTGCTCCGAGAGCACCTCCATGACGCGCCCGTCGCGGCTCAGCGACTCGTCGGTGGGGAGCACCTCCGCCTCCCAGGTCTTGCCGGTCGCCTCGAGGACGGCGCCGAGGCGGTTCGAGGCGGTCTCGTCCGGTCCGAAGAGCCTGAAGTTGTCACGGTTCGCGGCAATGACGTCGCGCAGGAACCCACCGAGGACCTTCGTCGCCTCGCTGAAGGTCGTGGCCGGCTTCGGCACATCGACGGCGTAGCGGCGGAAGTCCGGCAGGTCGAGGTCGCGGAGCAGGAGACCGCCGTTCGCGTGCGGGTTCGCGCCCATGCGCCTCGTGCCTTCCGGCGCGAGCGCGGCGAGCTCTGGCCGGAGCGTCCCGGCCTCGTCGAAGAGGTCGTCGATCCCGTAGCTCCGCATCCACTCCTCGAGGAGCCGCAGGTGCTCGGGGTTCTCGCGCGCCTGCGTAAGCGGCACCTGGTGCGAGCGCCACGTGTCCTCGACCTGGACGCCGTCGACCTCGCGCGGGCCGGTCCAGCCCTTCGGCGTCTGCAGGACGAGCATCGGCCAGGCCGGCCGGTTCGTGTTCCCGTCCTCGCGCGCGCGCCGCTGGATCTCCGCGATGTCGTCGAGGACGGCCTCGAGCGCCGCCGCCAGCTCGCGGTGCACCGGCTCGGACTCGGCGCCGGCCACGACGACGGGGTCCCAGCCGCAGCCGCGCAGGAACGAGAGGAGCTCGCGCTCGGGGATCCGGGCGAGGACCGTCGGGTTGGCGATCTTGTAGCCGTTCAGGTGCAGGATCGGCAGGACGGCGCCGTCGGTCGCCGCGTCCAGGAACTTGTTCGAGTGCCAGCTCGTCGCGAGCGGCCCGGTCTCGGCCTCGCCGTCCCCGACGACGCACGCGACCAGGAGGTCGGGGTTGTCGAACGCGGCGCCGAAGGCGTGCGAGAGCGCGTAGCCGAGCTCGCCGCCCTCGTGGATCGAGCCCGGAGTCTCGGGCGCGACGTGGCTCGGGATCCCTCCGGGGAAGGAGAACTGGCGGAAGAGCCGGCGCATGCCCTCTTCGTCCTGCGTGATCGCCGGATAGATCTCGCTGTAGGTGCCCTCGAGGTAGGTGTTCGCAACGAGCCCCGGGCCGCCGTGGCCGGGCCCGGTGATGTAGATGACGTTCAGGTCGCGCTCGCGGATGACACGGTTCAGGTGGACGTAGAGGAGGTTGAGCCCGGGAGTCGTGCCGAAGTGGCCGAGCAGGCGCGGCTTCACGTGCTCTGCGCGCAGCGGCTCGCGGAGCAGCGGGTTGTCGAGCAGGTAGATCTGGCCGACGGAGAGGTAGTTCGCAGCCCGCCAGTAGCGGTCGAGCAACTCGAGCTCTGCGGCTGGAAGCGCCTCGGCCCGGGCCGGCGTCGTCTGGGCCATCGAGGCAGCGTGCCACAGATGAACGAGACTCCGCGCCAGGTCCACGACGGAGGGCCCGGGCGGAGACCGGGCCCTCCGTTGGGGCCAGTCCGCTTACTTGCCGCGGGCCGGAGCGACCGGCATCGCAGTTGGCGTGGCCTTTGCCCCGAGCGTCGCCCTGTGACGCAGGGCGCCTCCGACGGCGAGGACGAGGAAGCCGATGCCCGAGAGTAGGAGAGCGATCCCGACGACGATGCCGAAGAGCGCGATGTTCTCCGCCAGGAACGAGACGTTGAGCGCGGTCGTCAGAGCCGTCTCGGTCACCCAGATGTTGCGGGCGCCGTTGGACACGGGCGCGCCGTTGTCGTCCTTCAGCGCGGCGGCCTCGTCGTTCGTCCCTGCCGGGTCGTTCGGGCTGGCGGCCGACTGGAAGCGGCCCATCTCGGCGTATGCCAGGCCGCCGGTCGACTCGAGCGCGTGGATGCGCATGTACTCCGCGAAGACCTTGGCCTCGGCGCCGGTGTCGATCGTCTCGTTCGCGACGCTGGTGGTCGGCAGCGTGATGGACGCCGGCAGACCGGCCTTCTGGGCCTCTGCCTTGATCGCATCAGGGGTCATGTCGGGCGTGCCGACAATGGCCTCCTGCGCGAGAGCCGTCCGGACATCGCTGCGCCCGTTCACGCTCATGACGACCGAGGCGATCCCGAAAGCGATCAAGATCACGCCCGCGGCCACTCCGCCCAGTTCGAAAAGCTTCCTTCTCGACATTTCCGTCTCCTTCCGTCTCTTCCGCGGTGTTCGCGGACCTCGATCCGTTGTTCTGGCGAAGCGTGCTCGTTCGGGGCTCCGACGCCATCCGCGCCCGCCCCGAACTTCGCTGCGGATGCCCCCCAAGCGCGCTGCGGGTTTTCCGCAGCGCTAACGCGCGGCGCCGGCATGCCGATCCGCGGCGCGCACGCGCAGGAACGCCAGCGCGGCGATCGCCGTCACGACCCCGTCGCTCGCGAGGCACCAGAGGCAGAAGGCGCCGATCTCGTAGGCCTGCACGAGGATCAGGTAGGCGCTGAAGAGCGTTCCGGCGACGGCGGCCGAGAGGGCGAGCCAGCGTCCGGCCTCCCGAGGCCAGGCGAGCGCGGCCAGGATGGCGGCGTAGGCGACTAGCCCGAGGAGCGCAACCGGGACTCCCAGCAGCTCGGCGTAGGAGGACGACTGCACCGTCTCGCAGCCGCCCGTCGGGCACGCGATGCGCCCATCCGTGTAGTGGAGGAACGTGAGATAACCGGCGATCCCGGCGCCGAGCGCGGCGAGCGCGCCCGTGGCCGCGACGTAGCGCCGCTCGTTCACGACCCCAGGAGCTGCTCGACGGCGGCCCGGAAGGGTGGCGGTGCGAGCGTGTGTGGAGTGAGTGGCGGGAGGGCCTCTCCCGTGCGCCCGAGCTGGAAGGACGGCGTCCCCTGCACGCGCGCGGCCTGCGCCTGCGTGTTGGCGCGAAGGAGGAGCCCCTCGACCTCCTGCGAGCCGCGCGCGCCGAGGACGGCGGCGGGGTCGAGCCCGGAGGCCTCGAGGATCCCGCCCAGGAGCTCGTCGCTCGCCCAGCCGGAGTTCTCCGCGCCCTGGTTCAGGTAGAGGAGCTCGACGACGTGCCAGAGGCGGTCGTGCGCGGCAGCGGCGAGCGCGGTCCGGAGCGCTGAGTCGGAGTCGGGCCCGATGAAGGCGAGCCCGCGAAACTCGATCCTGAGCTTGCCGGGTCGAACGTAGTCGCGGATCAGCGCAGGCAGGGTCTCTCGCGCCCACTGTGCGCAGTACGGGCACTGGAGGTCGGCGTACTCGACGAGCGTGACGGGGGCGTCCGGCCGTCCGACGAACGTGCCGTCCTGGGGGATGCCCGAGAGCAGGCGGGAGACCTCGGCCGTTCCGGCCGCTGCCTCGCTCGCCGTCTCGGCCACCGGTTTCGGCGACTCTGCGCGGGCGTTCACGAGGCTCGTCGCGACGAGGGCCGCTGCGACGAGCGCACCCGCGGCGAGCGCGAGCAAGAGCCGCTTCCGGCTGTGGGCAGGGACGTTCGTGCGCGTGCGCGACATGCGCTCAGGCTAAACCGCTCTTCGCAGGTGAGTCATCCGCGGATCCGCGCAGGCGCATCCGTGAATCCACGGATGCGCCTGGCGGAGGAAGGCCGCGCCGTGCCACGCTGTGCCGATGCCTCCGGCCGCCGCAGTGGTTCGCGACGTGATCCTCCGCGACGGGACGACGCTGCGCCTGCGGGCCCCTGTGGCCGAGGACGCCGAGCGGGTGCTCGCGTTCGTCGCCGGCCTCTCGCAGCAGAGCCGCTACTTCCGCTTTCACGGCGTCGTTCCTCTCGCCCGGCGCCTCGTCGAGCCGTTCGTGGATCCCGACTGGGAGGAACGCGGCGCCCTCGTCGGGAGCCTCGAGCAGGACGGCCGCGAGACGATCGTTGCGCTCGGAACCTGGTCGCGCCTGCGAGACCGGAGCCGCGCGGAAGCTGCCTTCGCCGTCGCGGACGCCTATCAGGGGCGGGGCGTCGGCACGAGGCTGCTCGAGCAGCTCGCCGCGCTCGCCGCCGAGGCCGGCATCGAGCAGTTCGTGGCCGACGTCCTGCCGGCCAACATGGCGATGCTCCAGGTTTTCGAGCGGGCGGGTTTCGAGGTCTCCCGCACGCTCGCTGGCGGCGAGGTCGAGGTCGTCTTCCCCATCGCGCCGACCGAGTCCTACCGTGTGAGCGTCGAGACCCGCGACCACCAGGCAGTGGTGGCCTCGCTCCGGCCCTTCTTCATGCCCGCCTCGGTCGCGGTCGCCGGCGCCTCGCCGCGCCCGGGCTCGATCGGCGGCCTCGTCTTCCGGAACATCGTCGAGGCCGGCTTCACTGGAGCGGCGTACCCGGTCAACCGCTCGGGCGAGCCGGTCGCCGGCAAGCCCGGCTTCGTGTCGCTCGCCGACCTGCCTGCCCCCGTCGACCTCGCGGTCTTCTGCCTCCCCGCAGCCCCTGTGCTCGAGTCGGTCGAGCAGGCGCTCGCGGCGGGCACCCGCGCCCTCTGCGTCATCTCGGCGGGCTTCGCCGAGACCGGCGCCGAAGGCGCCGAGCGCGAGGCGCGCCTCCTCGACCTGGCGCGCGGTTACGGTGCGCGCCTGATCGGGCCGAACTGCCTCGGGATCTCGGTCGCCGGGCCGCGGCTGAACGCCACGTTCGCTCCACACGCCTTCCCGCCGGGTCGAATCGGCTTCTCCTCCCAGAGCGGCGCCCTCGGGCTAGCGCTCCTGGAGCGCAGCGAGGAGCGCGGCCTCGGCTTCTCCGCCTTCGTCTCGATCGGGAACAAGGCCGACGTCTCCTCCAACGACCTGCTCGAGTACTGGGAGGAGGATGAGGACACCGAGCTCGTCGTCCTCTACGTCGAATCGTTCGGCAACCCGCGCAGGTTCGGCCGCCTGGCGAGGCGGGTCTCGCGGGCGAAGCCGATCCTCGCCCTGAAGAGCGGGGTCACGAGAGCCGGCTCGCGCGCCGCAAGCTCGCACACGGCAGCCCTCGCCGGCTCGGACGCAGCGGTCGGCGCACTCTTCGAGCAGGCGGGGGTGATCCGCGCCGAGACCGTCGAGGAGCTCGTCGACGTCGCGGCGCTGCTCTCGACCCAGCCGGTGCCGGCCGGGCGGAACGTCGCCGTCGTCACGAACGCGGGCGGCCTCGGGATCGTCTGCGCGGATGCCTGCGAGGCGGCCGGGCTCGTGCTCGTCTCCCTCGGCGAGGAAACGCGCCGTCTGCTGGCCGAGGTGACGCCGGCCGAGGCGAGTCTCGCCAATCCCGTCGATCTGCTCGGCTCCGCGACCGCCGAGACCTACGCCCGCGCGCTCCCGGCCGTCGTCGCCGACGAGGCGGTGGACGCGGTGCTCGTCCTTTTCGTGCCGGCGGCGCAGGTGGCCGCCCCCGACGTCGCGGCGGCGATCGACGCCGTCCGCGCGGAGTCACCGGGGAAGCCGATCGTCCCGGTGCTCATGGCCGCCGAGCCGCCGCCGGGCTCGTTCACGTATCCGGAGTCCGCGGCGCGTGCGCTCGGACGGGCGGCCGAGCGCGCGGAGTGGCTCCGCAGGCCGGCCGGCTCCGTCCCGCTCCTCGAGGACGTCGACCGGCGGGCGGCGGAGCGTACCGTCGAGGAGGCGCTCGCGCAGGGGGAGGAGGCCTGGCTCGAGGCGGATTCCATCCGCCGCGTTCTCGAGGCCTACCGGATCCCGCTCGTCCCGGAGCGGGTCGTGGACGACGCAGAGGGGGCGGTCGCAGCCGCTGCCGAGCTCGGCTTTCCCGCCGTCGTAAAGACGGCGGCCGCGGGGGCGCACAAGACCGAAACCGGAGGCGTCGCCCTCGACCTCGGAGACGAGGAGGCCGTCCGGGAGGCCGCCGAAAGGATCGGCGGTCGTCTGCTCGTGCAACCGCAGGTCTCGGGGGGCGTCGAGCTCCTCGCCGGCATCGTGCAGGACCCGGTCTTCGGGCCGCTCGTCGCCTTCGGGCCCGGCGGCGTTCTTGCGGAACTGATCGGAGCCGCCGGCTTCCGGATCGCTCCTCTCACCGATGTGGATGCGGAGGAGCTCGTCCGCAGCGGCAAGGCGGGGCGGCTCGTGGCGGGGTTTCGCGGTCGCCCCGTAGCGGACGCCGCGGCGTTCGTCGACCTCCTCCACCGCCTTTCGCGCCTCGGCGAGGACCTTCCCGGCGTCGCCGAGCTCGATCTGAATCCGGTCGTCGGCCTGTCGCACGGCTGTGTCGCTCTCGACGCGCGCGTTCGCGTCCAGCGCCCGGAGCGGATGCAGCGGCGCAAGACCTGGTGAGCCCGGCTCTTACGCGGCGGCGCAAGCGGGCACGAGCCTTGCGACGCGCGCAAAGATCTCCGTCGTCGAGCCGAGGCCCTCGACGCTCGCGATCCTGAGGCTGCTTCGGCCCGCGCGCTGGAGGAGGAGCGTCGGGCGCCCGTTCAGCCGCTCTGCCCGTCCCGTCCGCGCCATCCGGAGGCCGGAGATGTCCCGATAGCGGAGTGTGGTGGCGAAGAGACGCCCGCCGACGCTCCCACCTTCGAGGTGGATCCCGTCGTCGCGCAGCTCGAGCTTGCCGACCTGGGTCGGGCCGTCACCGTCGCGCCAGGCGATGGCGTAGGTGGGATCTCGGGGCGCGCTCGCCATGGGAGCACCCTGGCCCAGGCCTCGAAGCACCGCATCCGCACGCAGGCCGATCGTGCTGCGGGTTTCCCGCAGGGATCCTGCAGCGTTCCCCGATGTACCCCCGGAGGGCTCACGGGAACATGGAGACATGCAAGCGACGGATCGCTATCGAGTCCTCATCGCCGGGGGCGGCGTTGCCGCGCTCGAGGCGATGGTCGCCCTCCGCACGCTCGCCGGCGAGATCGTCGACGTCGAGCTGCTCGCGCCGGATCGGGACTTCTTCTACCGGCCGCTGAGCGTGACCGAGCCGTTCGAGCAGACTCAGCAGCTTCGGTTCGATCTCGGCGCGCTCGCCGCAGGTTGCGGAGCAAGCCACCGGCTCGGCTCGCTCGTCGCCGTGTCTCCGGATCGGCACGTCGCGAGGACGAAGCACGGTCATGAGATCGCCTACGACGCGCTGCTTCTCGCGCTCGGGGCCCGCCAGAAGATCGCCCTCTCCGGAGCGCTCACGTTCGGCGGTCACCGGGACGTTCGCGGCTTCACCCGCGTCCTCGACGAGATCGTCGGCGGCCTGCTCGCGAGCGTCGCGTTCGTCGTCCCCCCCGGCGTCACCTGGCCGCTGCCGCTCTACGAGCTCGCGCTCCAGACCGCCACCCGCCTCGGCGAGCTCGGCGGCGAGCGGCCGCAACTGACGGTCGTGACAATCGAGGAAGAGCCGCTCGGTGTCTTCGGGCACGAAAGCGGCGAGGCCGTCGCCCGGCTCCTCGAGGAGCGCGGGATCGAGTTGCAGGCCGGGGTCTACGCCGAGCGGTTCGTCGACGGGCTCGTCCACGTGGTGCCGGGTGAGCCGGTGCCGGCGGAGCGCGCTGTCGCGCTTCCCGTTCTCGCCGGCATCCCAGTCGCAGGCGTGCCCGTCGACGCAAGTGGTTTCGTGCACACCGACGAGCTCGGCCGGGTCGACGACCTCGACGATGTCTATGCAGCCGGCGACGGGACGGACTTCCCGATCAAACAGGGCGGGCTGGCCGCCCAGCAGGCGGCCGCGGCGGCGACTGCGATCGCCCACGCGGCGGGCGCGCCGGTCGAGCCGGAGAAGTTCGAGCCGGTCTTGCGCGGCCTCCTCCTGACCGGCGGAGGCCCGACGTTCCTGCGCGCGGAGCTAGGAGGCGGGCACATGTACGCGGCCGAAGCGGGCGAAGAGCCGCTCTGGTGGCCGCCGGCGAAGATCGCCGCCCGCTACCTCGGCCCGTACCTTGCCGAGCGCGCGGGATCGGCGTTCACGCCGTTCGCGGTCCGCGCGGGCTGAACCGGCGCTACTCTTCCGCGAGGAGACCGTTCGCCAGCGCGTAGCGCACGAGCTCGGCGCGGGTCGCAAGCCGGAGCTTCTGCATGATGTGCGCCCGGTGCGTCTCGGCCGTGCGGACGGAGATGAAGAGCATCTCGGCGATCTCCTGGTTCGTGTGCCCGAGCGCGAGGAGTCGCAACACCTCGCTCTCGCGCTCCGAGAGTGGGTTCTGCTCCGCCTTCTGCCCGGCCGCCGCCTCAGCGGCCGCAATCCTGGCGCCGAGGGCGGGGTGGACGTAGCTGCCACCACGTGCCACCTCGCGGACGGCGGAGACGAGCTCACTGTCGGCTGCTTCCTTGAGGACGTAGCCTGACGCGCCGGCCGCGAAAGCCTCGCGCACGTAGCGCGGATCGTCCTCCATCGAGAGCACGAGGATCTTGCCCTCGGGTCGCTCGTGGAGGAGCTCGGGAGTCACCTCGATCCCGCTCTTGCCGCCCAGCGTGATGTCCATGAGGACGACGTCCGGCTTCGAGCTCCGCGCCTCGAAGACCGCTTCGCGCGCGTCACCCGCCTCGCCCACGGTCTCGATGTCGTCCTCTGCGTCGAGCAGGAGCCGGAGGCCCGCGCGCACGACGGCGTGGTCGTCGACGATCAGCACGCGGATGCTCACGTGAGCGGAACCTCGACGCGAATCGTCGTCCCCGCTCCTTCTCTCGACTCGATCGAGAGGCGCCCCTCGAGGAGCGCGATGCGCTCCCGCATCCCGAGGAGACCGACGCCGCCGTTCCCGGCGGTCTCCGGGTCGAACCCGCGCCCGTCGTCCTCGATGAGGGCAGCGACGCGGCCGTTCTTACGGGTCAGGAGGATGCTCACGTGCGCCGCGCGCGCGTGCTTGACGACGTTCGTGAGCGCCTCCTGCACGATGCGGTAGAGCACGGTCTCGACGTCGCCCGGCAGCCGCTCGCCGAGCTGGGATTGGAGCTGGACCTCGATCCCGGTCTGTTCCGCGAAACCGCTCGTCAGGCGCTCGAGTGCCGGCTCGAGCCCGAAGTCGTCGAGGGCCTTCGGGCGCAGCTCGACGGCGAGGCGACGGACGTCGTGCAGCGTCTCGACGACTCGCTCGCGAAGGGCGGCGACGGCCGTCTCGAGATCGCCGGCCTCGGTCTCCTCGAGCGTCTTCAGGCCGAGGAGGATCGACGTCAGCGCCTGACCGGTCTCGTCGTGGAGCTCGCGGGCGAGGCGCCGACGCTCCTCCTCCTGCGCCTCTACGACCCGGCGAAAGACGTCGCGCTGGATACGGCGGCCCTGGTCGACTGCCACGGCAGCGCGCGAGGCGAAGGTCTCCGCAAGCCGGAAATCTTCGTGGCTGAAGCGGCGGTCCGGTACCAGCTTGTCCGCCGCGAGAATGACCCCGATCGCTTCGCCGCCGACGATCATCGGCGCGTAGAGGGCGGTGAGCACGCCGAGCGAGCGCGCCAGGCCGCGGTCGGCCTCGGGGTCTTCGATGGAAGAGTCGACCCGCTCGCTCCGCCGTCGATCGAGCACCTTGGCGATCTTCGGATCCTGTTCCGTCCGCAGTCGCTCGACCGCCTTGGGGTCGAGCTCGCCCGATACCGCCTCGACCCGCTGGGCGCCATCCGGCCTGGCCAGAACGACCACGACGAAACGGGCCTGCACGATCTCCTGCAACCGTCGTGCCACGAGGTCGAGGGTCTTGGCAGGGTCGACCTCGGTCGCGAGGTTGTTGCCGACCTCGATCAGCGCCTCGAGCTGATCCGACCACCGCTTCGCCGACTGGAAGAGCCGCGCGTTCTCGATCGCCACGGCTGCCTGCGCCGCGAGCAGCGTGGCGACCTCTTGGTCGTCGGTCGTGAAATCCTCGCCGCCCTCTTTCTCCGTCAAGTAGAGGTTCCCGTACGCGACGCCGCGAAGCAGGATCGGGACGCCCAGGAACGTGCGCATCGGGGGGTGGTTGGGCGGAAAGCCCACCGAGCGCGGGTCGTCTGCGATGTCGTGGAGGCGCAGCGCCTCGGCGTCCCGGATGAGGACGCCGAGAATTCCGCCGCCGCGCGGCAGATCGCCGATCGCGGCGTGGGTCTCCGCGTCGATCCCGGTGGTAACGAACCGCTCGAGCTCGCGGCGAGAGGGTTCGATGACGCCGAGGGCCGCATAGCGAGCGCCTGTGAGGTCGGCGGCGGTCTCGACGAGGCTCTGGAGAAGCGAGTCGAGGGAGAGCTCAGAGGTGAGCGCGATCCCGGCTTCGAGCAGCCGTCGCATCCGTTCCTGCACGGGTCGAATCTAATCAGTACGAAGCCGCAGCGCGAAGCGGCGGATTCGCGGATGGTCTTGTGGACTGCGTTTTCTACGCTCGAGGCGGAAAGGAGGAATCATGAAGAAGATCCTCATCGCCACCGACGGATCGCCCTCCGCGCAGGAGGCGGTCGAGGTGGGCCTCGAGATGGCGGCCGACCAGGGCGCGGATGTCGTGTTCCTGCATGTGCTCCTTCCCGAGGAGTTCATCCTGGGCCGTGGAGCGCCGGCTCACGCCGTTCCGCACGAGGTGGCGCTCGACGAGTCGGAGACCGCCCTGCAGGCGGCCGCCGCGGCCGCCGACGAGGCGGGCGTGTCGTACGAGCTCGAGCGAATCTCGGGCGACACGATCCCGGAGATCCTCGCGGTTGCCGACGCGAAGGACGTCGACGTCATCGTCGTCGGCTCCCGCGGGCGGAACCCGCTCGTTTCCGCACTCTTCGGGAGCGTCTCGCGCGGAGTGCTGAGCGAGTCCAAGAGGTCTGTGCTCGTCGTCCGCGCCACGCCGGACCGGGTCCCCGCGACGGCGTGATCCTGAAGCTCGGCGGGGCCGGCTTTTCGCGCCGGCCCCGCGCTGCCCGAGGCTCTCGGCCGGGGCCGCTTACTCGCCCCAGCCTTCCCAGCCCGTGTCCCGCTCCCAGTGGTAGGCCTCCCGCGCGATGCGCGGCATCCCGTCGATCAGGTTCTCCCACTCGCGAAACGCGCCGATGCTGGACGGGTCATTGACGACCGTGTGCATCAACTGGTCGAGGCGCCCCCCTTCGAAGACGAAGAGCGCCTGCTCACCGGCCAGGTAGACGGAGTGGCGCTCGAATCCGAGCCCGGAGGGGTCGAACGGCGGCCCCTTCTCGATCAGCTCCTCCGCGCGCCCCTCGACTCCCGGCCTGAGCTTTGCGATCACGGCGAGACGGTTCATCTCTCCTCCTCTCTCCCGTTTCGGCCCGATCATCGCCTGCATGGACCGCCGCCGAATCGGGAAAGGCGCGGTCCTGTATGCGGCGAACTACGGAAGCGTCAGGCGCGGATGCCGCCCGTCACCGCGGCGGCGAGCGCGCCGATGAGGTACGCGGCGACGGCTGCCAGGGAGCCGACGAGGAGCATCTCGAGGCCGCTTCGGAGGGGGCTCAGCCCGGTGAAGAGCGACCGCCCGGCGCCGACTGCGAACAGCGTGAGACCGGTCAGGGCGATTGCGGTCTCGAAGCGGCCGCCGGCGGGGATGGGGAGAAGGTACGCGAGCAGGGGAACGATGCCGGCGACGACGAAGGCGATCACCGTCGCCCCACCGTGCCGGAGGGCGTCGACGCGGCTCTGCCGCTCTTCGTCCTCCACGGTCGATCGCCGCGCGAGGTAGTTGCTCGCTCCCATGGAGATCCCGTCCGCAGTCAGGTTCGCGAAGCCGAGGATGAGGATGATCGTGCGCGACAGGTCCGCGCCGACAACGCCGGTGACGACGGCGAACGTTGTGATGACCCCGTCGTTTGCCCCGTACACGAGGTCGGGGAGATAGTGGGCGATCCGCCGTGCGAGCATCCGCGAAGAGCACGCTAACCGGGAGGCCAGATCCCGGGAGCGACGCATGACGTCTTTTCATGCTGTTCCCGCACACGAGGTCGCCCGCGAGCTAGCGAGTGAGGCAGAGCGCGGCCTCACCGAGAGCGAGGCTCGAGACCGCCTGGAGCGCTCCGGACCGAATGCGCTCGAGCGGGCCAGTCGGCCCCCGTATCTCAAGATCGCGGCGCGTCAGCTCAACGACCCGCTCGTGGGCCTGCTGCTCTGCGCGGCGGCCGTCTCGGCATTCGTCGGGGAGCCCGTCGAGGCGGCGATCATCGCCGCGATCGTCGTCCTGAACGGGGCGCTCGGCTTCGCGGAGGAGATCGGCGCCGAACGGGCCGTGCTCGCGCTGCGGGAGTCTGTCGTCCAGCAAATAACCGTTGTGCGAGAAGGGCTCGAACGCCTCGTCGCGGCTGAGACCATCGTGCCGGGGGACCTGCTCGTCCTGCGTGAGGGCGACCGCATCCCGGCCGACACGCGGCTCGTCGCCGGCGAGGGGCTCGCCGTCGATGAGGCCCCGCTCACCGGCGAGTCCGTGCCGGTCGAGAAAAGCGTCGAGGCCGTGGACGCCGAGGCACCGCTCGCCGAGCGGGCGTCGATGGTCTACGCCGGGACGGCAGTCACCCGCGGCCGGGCCCGCGGGCTCGTGACCGCGACGGGAGCTGAGACCGAGCTCGGCCGCATCGCGCACCTGACGACGGGCGCTAAGCCGCCGGCGACGCCTCTCCAGAACCGGATCAACGGCCTCGCGCGCATCATGGCGGCCGTCGGCGTCGTCATCACTGTCCTCCTTGGGGCTGCCATGCTCCTGCGCGGGTCGCCGCTCCACGAAGCGTTTCTCGTCGGCGTCTCCGTGGCGGTCGCGGCCGTGCCGGAAGGCCTAGCTGCCACCGTGACGATCGCACTCGCGCTCGGAGCACGCGCGATGGCGGGCCGGGGAGCGATCGTGCGGCGCCTCGCCGCGGTCGAGACCCTCGGGAGTGCCACGGTCATCGCCGCGGACAAGACCGGCACGCTCACCGAGAACGAGCTCCAGCTCGTGAGGGTGTCCCCGGCCGACGGCTTCGACGAGGAGCAGGTCCTCACGGCCGCGCTCCTCGCCTCGACGGCCCAGGTGATCGAGGACGCTGACGGAACCCGGGTGGCGGGCGACCCAATCGACGCGGCGATCCTCGTCGGCGCCGGATCGCGCGGCATCTCGGCCGAGGAGGGACATGGACAGCGCGCCCTGGTCCGCGAGATCCCCTTCGACGCAAGGCGGCGGCGGATGACCCTTGTCTACCGTGAGGGAAACACGGTGCGGGTTTACAGCAAGGGTGCGCCCGAGGCCATCCTCGAGCGTTCCGCGCGCGCCGGCGAGGTGAGACCCTCGATCGCCGAGCGGGCGGAGGAATGGGCGCAGGCGGGACTCCGCGTCCTCGCCGTCGCAGCGAGGGAGCTGGACGAAGCGCATCCGGAGACCGACGACGAGCTCGAGGCGGAGCTCGTCCCGCTCGGGCTCGTGGCGCTCCAGGACCCGCTCAGGGCGAGCGCGCCGGGCGCGATCGCCGAGGCACAGCGGGCCGGGCTTCGCGTCGAGATGCTGACGGGAGACCATCCTCTGACCGCCGAGGCGATCGGGCGCTCTCTCAACCTGGCCGCCTCGGCCGTCCACGCTCGGGTCACGCCCGAGGAGAAGTTTCGGCTCGTCGAGCTTCGTCAGTCGGAGGGCGAGGTCGTGGCCGTCACCGGCGACGGAGTCAACGACGCCCCGGCGCTGCGGCAGGCCGACGTCGGCGTTGCGATGGGCCGTACCGGAACGGAGGCGGCGCGTGAGGCGGCCGACCTCGTCCTCACGAACGACGACTTCGCGACGATCGTCGCCGCCATCCGCGAGGGGCGGGCGATCACCGACAACATCCGCAAGTTCGTCGCGTTCCTCGTCTCCGCGAACCTCGGCGAGGTCGTGCTCTTCGCAATCGCGATCGGGGCCGGCCTTGGGACGCCGCTCAACGTCGTCCAGGTGCTGCTCGTGAACGTGCTGACAGACGGGCTTCCGGCGATCGCGCTCGCCCGGGACCCGCCCTCGGCCGGGACGATGCGCCGGCCGCCCGAGCGGAGCACGCGCCTCTTCCCGCGCCTCGACTGGATCGCGCTCGGCATCATCGGGATGCTGGTCGGCCTCGCCGGCTTGGCCGCGTTTCTGATCGGGCCGGGCGGCGACGCCGCGCAAACCAGGGCGTTCGCCACGATCGCACTCGCGGAGCTCGTACTCGTCTTCAGCGTGCGGTCGCGGCTCGAGCACGCGTGGCGGGAGCCGCGGAACCCGTACCTCTTCGGAGGCGTGGTCGTCTCGGCCGTGATCGTGGCCGTCGCGCTCTACGTGCCGTGGGCTCGTGACGCGCTCGACACGGTTGCCCTGGATCTTGACGAGCTCGGGGTCGCAGCCGGCTTCGCGCTCGTCCCGGCGGTCGGAGTCGAGTTGCTCAAGGGAGCCGTGCGTCGGGGCTGGCTCCCGGGCGCGCAGGCCTCGGACGGTCTCCTAGCCCGGAGGCTCGCGGACGACGAGCACTGAGCAGCCGGCGCGGTGGGCGACCCGCTCGCTGACGCTGCCGAGCGCCTTCAGGCCGCGGAGCCCTCGGCTGCCGACGACGAGGAGGTCCGCGCCCGCCTCGGCGGCTCCCTCGACGAGCGCCTCGACGGCGCCGCGTCCGTCGAACGCGGCCTCGGGCTCCGTCTCCTGCACCGCGGCGAGGTCGATCTCCTTGTCGCCGCCGCCCACGAGGAGGGTCAAGGAGGTGCCGAAGCGTTCCGCGAGCTTGCGACCCGTCCCGGCCGCGAGAGCCGAGCTCGGCGAGCCGTCAATTCCGATGCAGATGGCGTGCGGGAAGCTCGACGGGTCGGGCGCCTCCCGGGCGATCAGCACCGAGCACGGGGCGTCGTGCAGCATGCGGGTCGCCACGCTGCCGAGAAGGATCCCGGCGGCGCGCGAGTGGGTGTGCGTGCCGACAACGGCGAGATCGGCGCTTTCGTCGCGGACGGCCGCGAGGAGCGAGTCGGCCGGCGCCCCTTCGACGAGGATGCTCGCGGCGCCGGGGGCCTCCTTCTCGGCCGTCGCGAGCGCCTCGCTCGCCTCCGCGACGATCTCCCCCGAGACGCTTGTTGCCGCCCAGCCGGCGTGCACGGCGAGCGCCACGTCGGCGACGGAGAGAAGGACGAGACGGCCGTCGGGGCCCACGAGCCTCGCGGCCTGCCGGACCGCGACCAGGCTCTCGGGAGAGCTCTCCACACCGCATACGACTCGCTCGAACACGACCGTGAGCTTTGCAGAAGCGGTCGGGCGCCCGTCGTCTACGGGTTAACCGAAGCCCGGATCCGTGCGCAGGCCGATGGCCCGCCCCTACGCTCGGGGGATCCTGTCGGCGAAGGGAGGTGAGAACGATGAAACTCGGCCGAATCGACATCGTCGAGGACTTCGTCGCGACCTCGCTGATGGCCGCGGCCGTCCTGGCGTTCACCGCGACTCACGATAACTGGGGGGTCTGGCTCATCGGAGACAGCAGGCGCTGGACCGCAGGGCTGCTCGTGCTCCTCGGCACGTTCCTGTTCGGCGTCGTCGGGTGCGGACACACGGCCCAGCACCTCCGACCACTCGTGCTCGGCGTACTCGCCTGCGTGGCTGCCTGCTTCGCGGGGTTCGCGTTCGCGACCGCCTCGCTGACGCCCCTCTCCTTGCTCGCGGCGACCATCGTGGTCGTCTGGGCGCTGGCGTTGGCGAGCGACCTTCGCGAGCTTCCTCGCGGGCGTCTTCTGACACACTGACGAGGTACTCAGTGGACCCGGCCGAAAGCGCGTCGAGCGCTTTCGGCCTTTTGTGCGGTGTCCGCGCCCCTCAGCGACGAGGTCGCACGATCACGAGCGCGCAGGACGCATGGTGGGCGCATTGGGTGCTAACGGATCCGAGGAGGAGGCCGGCAAAGCCGCCGCGGCCCCGCGAGCCGACCACGAGCAGGTCGGCATCCGCGCTCGCTTCGACGAGGACCTCGGCCGCCTGGCCGTGCTCGAGGCGCGTCTCCGCCTCGACGCCCGCTGCGCGCGCCCGCCCGGCTGCCTTTCCGACGACCTCCTCGGCAACCTCCCGGAAGGCGGACTCGACGGATTCGTCGATCGGCGGGGTGAAGCCCGGCCCCATGTAGATCGCGGGAGGCACGTGCCACGCCGCCACGAGTTCGAGACGCGTACCGCGGATCTTCGCCTCGGCGATCGCCCAGTCGAGCGCTCGCTCGCTGTGCTCCGAGCCGTCGATGCCGACCACGATCGTCCCATCTGGTGCGTTCATGACCACTCCTTTCGACCGTTGACCTGGCATCGCGAGGTGCGAGCCCGGACGACCGCCTTGCGTGCCTCCTCGGCCCCGAGCACGAGCGGGGGCCAGACGAGCAGGAAGAGCCAGTGCCAGGGGCCGAGCGCGCTCATGTGGAAGATCCGGGCGAGCCCGGGGGTGTAGGAGAGGACGAAGATCATTGCCACCTCGACTGCGATCCCGACGACGAGAAGGCGGTTGCTGATGAATCCAACCGAGCGGATGGAGCCGCGATTCGTCCTCCAGCCGAGGCCGGCGCCGACCTGGCCCATGACGATTCCGGCCATCGTCATCGCCGTCGCCTCGTAGTAGATCGTCCCGCTGTCGGGGATCGCCTCCCACGGCCGCCAGCCCGCGAGCCCGCAGGCGAACAGGAAGCTCGCCATGGCGGCGAGACCTTCCAGCGGCCCGATCCAGCCGAAGACGCGACCGAGCACAGGGGCGTTCAGGAGGCGCTCACGTCGTGGCCTGGGCGGTCGCTCCATCGTCCCCGGCTCGGCGCGCTCCGTGCCGAGCGCGATTGCGGGAAGCATGTCGGTGCCGAGGTCGATCGCGAGGACCTGCATGACGACGAGGGGGAGCGGGACCGCTCCGCCCGTGATTCCCCAGACGAGGAAGGGAACGAGCTCGCCGACGTTCGAGCAGAAGTGGTAGCCGGCAAAGCGCCGGATGTCGTCGTAGACGGCCCGGCCTTCCTCGACAGCGGCCACGACGGAGGCGAAGTTGTCGTCGAGAAGGATCATGTCGGCCGCCTCCTTCGCGACCTCCGTGCCGCTTCGTCCCATCGCGAGGCCGATGTCCGCCTCCTTGAGCGCCGGCGCGTCGTTGACGCCGTCTCCGGTCATGGCGACGACCTCGCCGGCGCGCCGGAGCAGGTGCGCCAGGCGGAGCTTCTGCTCGGGGTCGATGCGGGCGAAGATCGCGCCGGGCTCCGCGAGGTGCGCCCTGAGCTCATCGTCGCCCAGGCGCGCGAGCTCGCCGCCGGTGACGACACGGGCTGATCCTTCTACGAGCCCGATCCGACGTGCGATCGCCTCGGCGGTGCGCCCGCTGTCGCCCGTGACCATGACGATCCGGATCCCGGCCAACCGACACCGCCGCACGGCCTCCGGCACCTCGGGCCGCGGGGGGTCGATCATGCCGACGAGGCCCAGGAACTCGAGCTCGCGCTCGACGTCCAGAGGCTCCGCCTCCTGGTCGGGAAGGATGCGCCGCGCGACCGCGAGCACCCTCAGGGCGTCGCGCTCCATCGCGTGGGCTTGCGCCTCGACGGCCGCGCGCTCGGCCGCGGTCAGAGTGGTGAGGGGCAGCACGAGCTCGGCAGCGCCTTTGGTGTAGGCGATCCTTCGACCCTCGCTGAGGTGCAGGGTCGTCATGCGCTTGCGCTCCGAGCTGAACGGAATCTCCCCGATGCGCGGGGAGCGCGCCGCCTCCTGCTCGTGGCGAAGTCCTCCTTTCTCCGCGAGGACGACGAGCGCGCCCTCCGTCGGATCACCGACGATGGACCACCCGCCCTTGGCGTGGAGCAGACGCGCGTCGTTGCAGAGCAGGCCGGCGCGCAGGAGCTCTGCGAAGCGCTGAGGCTCGAGCACTTCATCGCCCGAGCGAAAGCGTCCGAACGGCTCGTAGCCGGTCCCGTCGATCTCGGCGGCGGCGGTCGGCGTCCAGATCCGCTGCACGGTCATCTCGTTCTCGGTCAGCGTCCCTGTCTTGTCGGTGCAGATCACAGTCGTCTCTCCGAGCGTCTCCACCGACGAGAGGCGGCGGACGAGGGCGTGGCGCCGCGCCATGCGCTGCGTCGCCAGGGCGAGCGAAAGGGTCACTGTCGGTAGGAGCCCTTCGGGGACGAGCGCGACCATCACCCCGATGGCGAACACGAAGCGGTCGGAAAGCGACATCCCGAGCACTCCCGCAACGAGGAAGAAAGCGGCGCCGATCGTGACGGACAGGGCTGCCACGAGACGGGTGACTCGGTCGAGCTCACGCTCGAGCGGGCTGCGGTCGCGGCGCGTGCGTTGGGTCAGCGCCGCGATGCGGCCGAAGCGTGTCTCCATCCCCGTCGCCGTCACCTCAGCCTCGCCGCTTCCGCCTGTCACGAAGGTCCCGGCGTAGACCCGGCCCTGCGGCTCCGTGGGGTACGCCTCGCCGGTCAGCGTGGACTCGTCGACACGCAGGCCCGCGACTGCGAAAAGGTTTCCGTCGGCGGCGATCCGGTCGCCAGGCTCGAGAACGAGCGCGTCCCCCGGGACGATTTCCTCGCTCGCCACCTCGGCCACCTGACCGTCGCGCCGCACGTGGACGCGGACGGGGAGGAGCTGGCGGAGCGCCTGGACGGCGCGCTCGGCCCGGTACTCCTGGACGAAGGCGAAGACCGCGTTCACGAAGATCACGGTCACGATCGCCGCCGACAGAGCCGGCAATCCACCGAAGAGGGCGAGGATCGCCCCGGCCCAGAGGAGAAGCGCGAAGAGGTGGACGAAGTTGGCCGCGAACCGGCGCACCTGGGAGGGCCCCTTCTCCTCGGCGAGCACGTTCGGCCCCAGCCTCGCGAGGCGGGCGGCGGCCTCTGCGCTCGTCAGCCCGGAAGGCCGGTCGAGTGCGCCGGTGCGGGCCGCGGGCGGTGGTTGTCCCGCTAGACGGTCCGGCGCTGCCGCACCCGATCTGCCAGGGTCGGTCGTCCGGACGCTCATCTGGCCGGCGACGCGAAAGCCGGCTCGGCCGACCTGGGCGCGGGATGTATGACGTTCATGGCTCCTCCTCGCTGTGCCAGGTTCCAGCATCGACTTGGCACCCGCGCCCGTCATCCGACCCTGCCCCTAATCAAGCTGCGGATTTCCCGTAGGCAGACAGAGCCGGATCTTGATGCGCGCGCTCGCGACAGAGGCTGACCTGCCTTGAGGTCGGCGCACCGGGACAGATTCCGTAGTTCTCCGAAGCGCGGTCACGGGAGTCGCTGATTCCGCCGCGGACCCATGGTGGGAGCCTTGAGCCGATGAAAGGAGCCGTTATGGCCGTTCGAGTTGAGCCAGTTCTGACCCCGACGACGACGCCCACGGCTGAACCGCCCATCATCGAGGCGCGCGCCGTCGACAAGACCTACGACACCGGCAAGATCGAGGTGCACGCTCTTCGTGACGTGACCTTCTCCGTCCCGCGAGGCGAGATGGTCGCAATCATGGGTCCGAGCGGCTCCGGCAAGACGACGCTCCTCAACTGCCTCTCCGGCCTCGACGCGATCGACTCCGGCGAAGTCGTCATCGAGGGCGTCTCCCTCAGCAAGATGTCGGACCGGGAGCGCACGGATTACCGCGCGCGCCGCATGGGGTTCGTCTTCCAGTTCTACAACCTGATGCCGGTGCTGTCCGCGGTCGAGAACGTCGAGCTCCCGCTGCTCGTCGCGCGCGTGAGCGCCGGCGATGCGCGACGCCGCGCGCTTGCGGCGCTCGAGCTCGTCGGCCTCGGAGACCGGGGACATCATCTTCCCGACGAGCTCTCGGGGGGCCAGCGGCAGCGCGTGACGATCGCGCGGGCGCTCGTGAACGACCCTGCGATCGTCTGGGCGGACGAGCCTACGGGCGATCTGGACAGCGAGAACGCACAGGAGATCGTCGAGCTCATGCGCCGGCTCAACCGCGAGAAGGGCCTGACCTTTCTGATCGTCACCCATGACATCGCCGTCGGCCGTGCGACCGACCGGATCGTGCGGATGGTGGACGGCCAAATCGTCGAAGAGCAGTACCTGGAGGGGATCTGACCATGATCGGACGCGTCACCACAGCCGACATCGACACCGTGCGAACGAGCGTCGAGGGGGCGGTCGAGGTCTTCCGCGAGTCCGTGCTTCCCGCGCTTCGCGAGCAACCTGGCTACGAGGGCTCGTACGTTCTTCTCTCGCCCGAGGGCAAGGCACTCGTCCTGACGTTCTGGGCCACCGCGGAAGACGCCGACGAGGGCCTCGTTGGCGCACGGAGCTTCTACGCCGAGCAGGTGGCGAAGTTCGCCACGGTCTATCGCTCGCCTCCGGGACGGGAGTGCTACGAGGTCGTGCTCGCCGAGTCCCCGGCCGTGACCGTCGAGTAAGCACATGAGCAAGCTCTTCGGGATCCCGGTCGACGCGCTGGCGCTCGTGCTGGTGGCGCTCCTCGTTTCGGCCGCGGCGGTGTTCGGCGTGCTGGCCCTGCGGAACCGTGTCTTCTTCCGGATGGGAGTCCGGAATATCGGCCGCCGGCCGGGAAGAAGCGCGCTCATCGTCGTCGGTTCGATGCTGGGCACCGCCATCATCGCGGCGGCGCTCGCCACAGGCGACACGATGGGACGCACCGTGCGGACCTCGGCCATCTCGGCTCTCGGGCAGGCGGACGAGGTGGTCGCCGCACAGGGAGTGGCGACCGCTCTTGCGGCCGGATCCGAGGGCACGACCGGGACGCGGTACTTCCCGGAGAGCTATGCCGGCAAGATCGACTCCGCCATGCGGGGCTCCGGCCTCGTGGACGGTGTCATGCCAGTGATCGTGGAGACGATCGCGGTTCAGGACTTGACGAGGCGCCAGAACGAGCCGCGCGCCACGCTGTTCGCGGCCGACCCCGAGCGGCTCTTCGGTGACATCACGAGCAACGGCAAGACGGTCTCGCTCGGCGACCTGAAGGTGGGGGAGGTCTATCTCAACACGGACGCCGCCGACGAGCTGGGCGCCCGGCCCGGAGACTCGCTTCGGATTCTCGCGGGTCAATCCTTCGTCGCCGCGAAGGTGAAGGCGATCGTCCGCTACGACGGCGGCGCCACGGATGATTCTGGGCTGCTCCTTCCGCTCTCGGAAGCGCAGCGCCTGCTCGACAAGCCGGGCCTCGTGAAGGCGGTCTTCGTGTCCAATACCGGCGGGCCCGAGAGCGGCGCGAAGCACAGTGGCCAGGTGATCGAGCGATTGCAGCCGACCCTCTCGCAGCTGGATCTCGAGGCGGACAACACGAAGGAGGACGCACTGAAGGCGGCGGACCAGGCCGGCGCGGCGTTCATGTCCATGTTCACCACCTTCGGATCGTTCTCGATAGCGGCGGGCATCCTGCTGATCTTCCTCATCTTCGTCATGCTGGCCGCGGAGCGGCGTGGCGAGCTCGGGATCGTGCGCGCTGTCGGGACCCGCCGCGGCCACCTCGTCCAGATGTTTTTGTTCGAGGGAGTTGCATATGACGTGATCGCGGCTGTGATCGGCGTCCTCATTGGCGTCGGCGTCGCCTACGGGATGGTCCTCGTGATGGCGAGTGCCTTCGGAGAGGCGTTCGGCGACTTCGAGATCTCGTACTCGGTCAAGCCGGTGAGCCTTGTCCTCGCGTATGCGATCGGGGTCCTGCTGACGCTCGCAGTCGTGTCGTTTTCCGCCTGGCGCGTGAGCCGCATGAACATCGTGAGCGCGATTCGCGACCTTCCCGACCCGCCGGTCGAGAAGGGAAATCGGCGGCGCTGGATCGTCGGGCTCGTCGGGATCCTGCTTGGAGGATTGCTCGCCGTCTCCGGGGTGAGCGGCGAAGACGCCGTCGTGCTCGGGCTCGGGGTCGCACTCGTCGTCCTGAGCTTCGTCCCGGTTCTGCACGCTCTCGGACTCCCGGACCGAGCGGTGCACACAGGTGCTGGGCTTGCGCTCGTCCTCTGGTTCGTCCTACCGATCAGCCGCTGGCTCTTCGGCGACCTGAAGGTGAACTTCTCGATGTTCCTGCTCGGCGGCCTCATGGTTGTCATCGGCGCCACTTGGACGATCGTCTACAACTCCGATGTCCTCCTGGGCGGGCTCGCGTCGACACTCGGGAGGATCCGCTCGCTAGCGCCCATCCTCCGCATGTCCGTCGCGTATCCGCTGCGGAGCGTCTTCCGCACCGGCGTGACGCTTGCCATGTTCACCCTCGTCGTCTTCACGCTCGTCGTCGGCGCCATCACGACGAGCTCGTTCCTGCAGGCGATGGACGACCCCGAGGTATTCGGGGGCGGGTTCGACGTCCGTGCAACGGCCTCGCCGGCCAGCCCCGTCCTCGACATGCCGAACGCACTTCGCTTCGCCCACGGCGTCGAAGCCAGCGACTTCCGTGCGATCGCGGGCGTCTCCGACCTCCCGGTGGACGCGAAGCAGGAGGGGACAAGCGGGGAGCCCGAGACCTATGTCGTCCACGGCGCCGACCGCGCCTTCCTCACGAACACGACGTACCGCCTGGCCGCGAGGGCGAAGGGTTACGCCTCCGACGAGGCGGTGTGGCGAGCGATTCGCGACGGACGGAACCTCGCGCTCGTGGACGCCTTCGTGGTGCCGCGCCGCGCGAACTGGGGATTCGGGCCGATGCCCGCGTTTCACCTGACGGGCTTCTACCTCGAAGACAAGGCGTTCGATCCGGTGCCGGTGCAGGTGCAGGATCCGCAGACGGGGAAAGCGCTGACCGTCCAGGTCATCGGCGTCCTTTCCGACACCACTCCGGAGCTCATCGCCGGCATCTGGACGTCACAGTCCTCGCTTGCCCCGGTCTTCGGCGACCGCGTTCTACCGACCACCCACTTCTTTGCCTTGCGGGAAGGGATCGATCCCGAGTCCGAAGCGAATGCGCTCGAGTCCGCGTTCGTCGCCCACGGAATGCAGGCGGACTCGCTCCAGAAGCTCCTCGATGACGCGATCGGTGGGAGCCTGACGTTCAACCGTCTGATCATGGGATTCATGGGGCTCGGCCTTATCGTCGGCGTCGCCGCGCTGGGCGTGATCAGCGCGCGGTCCGTCGTCGAGCGGCGCCAGCAGATCGGCGTGCTGCGGGCGATCGGCTTCCGAAGGCAGATGGTGCAGGCCTGCTTCCTGCTCGAGTCGTCTTTCATTGCTCTCACTTCGATCTTCGTCGGCGGCGCGCTCGGCGTCGTCGTGGCGCACGGCGTCATCAGCGACTCGCGGAGGACGCCGAGCTGGGCGGGAATGGACTTCGTGGTTCCCTGGGGGACGTTTGCCGTCGTTTTCCTGGTCGTGTATGCGGTCGCCCTCACCACGACGTTGCTGCCTGCCCTGCGCGCCTCGCGCGTCTATCCCGCCGAGGCGTTGCGCTACCAGTAGCCGAAGGCACACCGGAGTTCGGATTCGACTTCATGCGCCCTAATGACCGGGCAATCAGCGGCTGCCCCCGACGTCCTGCCGGTCGGAGGCGCGGCGCTTGCGCGTCCTAGAGCGCCTTCACAGATACTCGACGTACAGGAGCAGTCCGCAGGCGAACGGCCGGACCCAAGTCCGGCCGTTCGCGTTCTGGAGCACCTCGGGCGCGACATCCGTGCTCAGGCGAAAACATCGATCTCGCGCATGAGGATGATGGCCTGCGGCGGCGCGATGAAGAGCTGCCTCTTCGTCGTCACGCCGACGACCTGCCAACCGTCTATGCCGAGGGCGTTGAGCTCGGCCTCGACGTTCCTGCTGGTGTCGATGACCTTGTACTCGAATCTTCGCGCGCGTGTAGCGGCGAGCGGTGCCTCGTGAGTCATGGTCGCCATTCGTACGCCTCCTTTCCGTGCTAGCCGAGTTCGTCCGCTTCGTCACTCATGGCAGTTGCGTCTGAAGCCGTATTTCGCAACCACCCAAGTGGCGAAGAAGGCAAACAGCCCGAGCGCGACGGCAGACGGAACGACCGACTGATCTCCGCCTGCGCTTGTGGTCACGATGTCCGGTCCGTAGATGGCGTCAAACAGGACCGCGAGCCACATGACGATGATGGCGAGCGACGCCCACATCTCCGGCACCAGGACATCACGCCAGCCGTGATTCTCCGATGCGACACGCGTCGGATCGTGCGAAATCGTGGTCATGGCACACCTCCTTTCGCCCGTCCATCGTCCGTCCGGCCAGCCGATGCGGGATCGGGGACGACACTGAAAGGCGTTACGTAGAAGTCGGCATGGGGACTGGTTCCCTGCGCATGCACCAGGCCGACGCGCCACCCGCCGGCGGGTGGCAGCTCAGCTCATCACTAGCGCCGCCGACCATTCGCCGAAGGCGCCATGCTCGACGCCGCTGACGCGCGAGAGCACATCTCGGCGACGACCGGGACAACCGCTCATCAGCCAACCGCTTGGCGTGGGTGGAAACGAACGGCCCCTAACGGGAAGCCGCGACTGAGCTCCGTCCATACACCGATGGCAGGCAGGGCGACGACGCGCAGTGTTCGTCTCGTCATGCATGCACGCGCACTCGATGATGCCGCCGCCAAGCTTCGGGAGTTGCGACACGAGGAGGGGGACGACCTCGGCCTTGCGGGGCTGACGCTCGCGCTGGCCGTCGCCGCGGCTCGGGTCTATCCCGGACTCGCCCTCCCGCTCTTCCTCGGCGCCGTTATCGTCGGCGCACGCGGCGTCCGGGCGCTCTGGCGGCGCTGGGATCTCGTCGATCGGCTCGCCGGCGAGCGGGACGCGTACGTCATCTCCGAGGTCTTGGAGTACGCCTCCCGGCAGAACACAATGGAGAGGCGACTGACCTTCGCAGCCCTAATCCGCTTCTGGGCCAACGAGCCGGTCGAATCACGGTTGCGCATCGCGGTGCCAGACCTCGACGAGCTCGCGGACGCAAGCTCACTCTCGACCCGGAATCTGCGATTGCCTGCCAACGGCTCCTCAGCCATGCCGAGCAGAGTCCGCTTTCTCAACACGAGCTTGTCAGCTGAGGACTTGCGCTCCCGCGTCAGGCAGATCCGATCCAGTTTCAGCTTCCCTTGGCTTGCTGCGTGAGCTGCTGCGTCCGCGCCGTTCGAACGGACAGTTCAGTTCAGTAGTTGGCCGTAGTAGCAATCGGCGTTCGACCTGATGGCTCAGGCGTTTGCGCTTCTGACAATAGGGAGGCAAGCGAAGAAAGGAGCGATCATGACTGAGTTGCTCCGAGAGCCGGTGGCCGCGCACGAATGGCCGTGTGCGGAGATCCACAGAACGCCGACCGATTTCGAGGTCGAGGTGGAGACACCGGGATTCCAGGCCGACGAGCTGGAAGTCGAGGTCGAAGGCCACACGCTCGCGGTGGTGGGCAAGCCGGAGCACGGGCACGAGGGTGCGGCGTTCAGCTTCACCTTCACCTTGCCTCCGGACACCAACCTCGAGCGTCTGCATGCCGCGTTCTCGGACGGCGTGCTCACGATCGAAGCTCCCCTGCTCCGGCGGGACGGGAAGCGGACCCTCGAAATCGAGAGGCCGCATCTCGTCCATCCGGCGGCCACGGGGAGTTGAGCGAGAAGGGAGGAATCATGGATGTTCATCGAAACGGGAACGGGGCCTCGCCTGCGGCCGGTCGGCCGAAGCTGAAGCGGTCGCTCGGCCTTTGGATGGCGACCGCGCTGGTGATCGGCAACATGGTCGGCTCGGGCATCTTCACGCTGCCGGCCGTGCTTGCCGGAGAGGCGGGGCCGGCGTCGATTCTCGCGCTCGTCTTCACGGGAATCGGCGCGATGCTGCTCGCGCTCGTCTTCGCCAATCTGGGGCGCGCCTACCCGAAGACTGGGGGCCCGTACTACTTCGCCCGCCGGGCCTTCGGCGACTTCGTCGGCTTCCAGACGGCCTGGGCGTACTGGATCGCGGCCTGGGTCGGAAACGCGGCCATCGCAGTCGCGTTCGCCGGCTACCTGGGCGTCTTCTGGGGCGACGTCAACGGCAAGAACTGGCTCGCGGCCGTCGTCGCCGTCGGCGCCGTGTGGCTGTTCACGCTGGTGAACATCGCCGGCGCCCGTCAGACCGGGGTCGCGCAGGTGCTGACGACGGTGCTGAAGTTCGTGCCGCTGGCCGTCATCGGTCTGATCGGCCTCTTCTACCTCAAAGGCGACAACCTGACGCCGTTCGCGCCCGCCGCCGGCGGCTTCGACTGGAACATCACCGCCGCCGCGACACTGGCGCTCTGGGCCTTCATCGGGCTCGAGTCGGCGACGGTTCCAGCCGAAGAGGTCAAGAATCCCGAGAAGACGATCCCGCGGGCGACCGTGCTCGGCACGCTCGCGACGACGCTGCTCTATCTCGTCGCGCTGGTCGCGATCATGGGCATCCTCTCGCAGGCGGTGTTGGCTCAGTCGTCGGCGCCGTTCGCCGACGCCGCCAACGCCATCTGGGGCGGCACGTTCCTCGGCCTCACCTGGGGCAAGTGGATCGCGCTCGTCGCGATCGCAGCGACGCTCGGGGCGTTGAACGGCTGGATCATGCTGACGGCGCGCGTCTCGCTCGCCGCCGCGGACGACGGGCTGTTCCCGAAGTGGTTCGGCCGCGTCCATGGCGAGCGCAGGACGCCGGTCATCGGCCTGCTCGTCTCGTCCGTGCTGGTCAGCGGCCTGGTGCTCTATAACTGGAACGCCAGCTTCGCCGACCGCTTCACCGACGTCGTCCTGCTCGCGACCTGGATGACGCTCATCGCCTACGCCTACGCGGCGGCGGCCGAGGTCGTCCTCTTCTTCCGCGACCGCGAGCTCTTCACCTGGGTGAAGCTGGCGCGCGACACGCTGATCGCCGGCCTGGCGTTCTCCTACTCGGTCTGGGCGATCTGGGGCTCCGGGGAGGAGTGGCTGGCCAAGGGCTTCATGCTGCTCCTCTTCGGAATCCCGGTCTTCGTCTGGATGCGGTGGCGAAAGGCCCGCGAGATCCCGGTGCTTCCGAGGGAGCCCGAGCGGGTCGAGGACGGCCGGCTGAAGGTGCCCGTCTCGTAAACCACAACGCGGCCCCGGCTCGGAGCGAGCCGGGGCCGCTTCCTTGAAGGAGGAACACGATGCGCAAGGTCATCATCATGGGAGCCGGAGGACGCGACTTCCACAACTTCAACGTCGTCTTCCGCAACAACTCTCAGGTCGAGGTCGTTGCGTTCACAGCGACCCAGATCCCCGGGATCGACGACCGCGTCTATCCGCGGTCGCTCGCTGGTGCCCACTACCCGAACGGCATCCCGATCCGGCCCGAGAAGGAGCTCACCGAGCTCATCCGCCGCGAGAACGTCGACGAGGTGATCCTCGCCTACTCGGATCTCTCGCACGAGACTGTCATGCACAAGGCATCCACTGTGCTTGCGGCGGGAGCGGACTTCACTCTCCTCGGCCCCAAGGCGACGATGCTGAACAGCACCAAGCCGGTGGTCGCCGTGTGCGCGGTTCGCACGGGCTGCGGAAAGAGCCAGACGAGTCGCCGAGTCGGCCAGCTTCTCATCGACGCGGGTCTGAAGGTCGCGTTGGTTCGCCACCCGATGCCCTACGGCGACCTCGAGGCGATGCGCGTTCAGCGTTTTGCCACGGTCGAGGACATCGACGCCTCGCATCCGACCGTCGAGGAGCGCGAAGAGTACGAGGCTCCCGTCGAGCTCGGCATGGTCATGTATGCAGGCGTCGACTATGCGGACATCCTCGCGCAGGCTCAGGAGGAGGCCGACGTCGTCATCTGGGACGGCGGCAACAACGACCTCCCGTTCTACGCGCCCGATCTCCACATCGTCGTCGTCGACCCGCTCCGGCCTGGGCACGAGCTTCGCTACCACCCCGGCGAGGCGAACGTGCGCATGGCGGACGTCGTCGTCATCAACAAGGTGGACAGCGCCGATCCGCGCGATGTGAACGCGGTCTCCGACGCCGTTCACGCGGTCAACCCGACTGCCTTGATCGTCCGCGCGGCCTCCCCGGTCACACTCGAGGACGGTCCATCGCTCGCAGGGAAGCGTGTCCTCGTCGTCGAGGACGGCCCGACCATCACCCACGGCGAGATGCCGTACGGGGCTGGGACGGTCGCCGCTCGCGAGGCGGGCGCAGTCGTGCTCGTCGATCCGAGGCCCTTTGCGGCCGGGAGCATCGCACAGACCTTCGAGAAGTATCCGAAGATCGGGCATGTCCTGCCGGCGATGGGCTACGGAGACGAGCAGCTCCACGAGCTCGAGACAACGATCAACGCGGCTGACTGCGACGTTGTCGTGACCGGCACGCCGATGGACCTGGGCCGCTTGATCGACATCAAGCATCCTGTCCGTCATGCGACGTACGTGCTCGACGATCTAGGCGAGCCCACGCTTGCCGACGCGCTCGAGCCGTTTGTCGAGCGCAACCGGCATCAGTTCGTCGATCTGGTCGAGACGAATCCGTAGAGGCAGTAAGCGGCACGAGGGGGCGGCGGACCTGCGGCGCCCCCTCGTGTTCGTCTACGTACTTACGAGCACCCAACGTGCTCCTTTCCCCCGAGGCGGATGATGGGTTCCCGTGCGATGCTCGTTCTGATGACAGATCCAATCGACACCGACCGGATCCCCAACTACCTGATCGTCGTTGCGCCGCTCAAGGCGGGCAAGCTGGACCGAGTCCGCGAGCTTCTCGCGAAGGGGCCGCCGTTTGAGCTCGACAAGACGGCATTTGCACGTCACAGCGTCCACGTCACCGACCAGGAGGCAGTGTTCATCTTCGAGGCTGAGGGCCGGCCGGCAACGCTCGCGCTGACCGAGGACGACGCTCGCGTCTTGCCGACCGACGCTTGGATGGACTGCCTCGCTTCGCGCCCGCGCGTGGCCCGCACCGCGTTCACGTGGCAGCGGGGCGTGCGCGACTCCTAGATCGGTCGCTTGGCCAGATCTGCGGTAGCGACAGGGCCAGGCTTGCGGGGCCCAGAAGGCTGGGCTCGCCGGAGGAACGAGCCGCCGGGCGGTGGGCTCTTCGCGCCCACGCGCCCGGCGGCTCGAAGCCTGCTCAGAGATTTACGGCAGGAAGTAGTTCGGGTTCGGCAGCTTGAACCTCTTGTCGGCGTGGCCGCCGATCAGGTCGCTGAACTGGTCGCCGAAGTTGGCCACGATCCTGTAGCCGACCGACTGGATGTGCTTCCGCGTCGCCGACTTGTAGTGGATCGTCGTGCAGGAACCGTTCGGATCGCCGCTGCACGCCTCCTGGAGGTAGTCGGGATAATCCTCGACCGCGGGCTTCGTGAAGAGGCCGTCCTCGCCGTTCTTGAGCGTGGTCGGGGCCGGATAGCCGGCGTCGACGCCGATCCCGTCGCTCGTCAGGTTCCCGAGCGTCGCCTCCTCCTGCGCCTCGGGCCGGCCCGTCAGGTAGAAGATCGCGTACCCGTGCGAGGCGGCGTAGTTCACCATCCGGAGCATGCCGGGCACGGCCGGGAACCGCTGCTCGGTCACGAACGTCGCGTTCGTGTCCAGGTTGAAGGCCCAGTTGCTGAAGATCTCGTAGTTCCACGTCGCGAGCGTCGTGTCGTCGACATCGAGCACGATCGCCTTCGGGCGTGTATGGCGGGGCAGCTGGCTCTTGAGCCAGTGCTTCCCACGCGAGGCGGCCTGGCGCGCTTCCTTGGCGTAGTAGCTGTCACCGGCGAATTCCCCGGTGCCGAGCGGGTCGCCGTAGTAGTTCCGGATCTGCTGACGCAGCACGTCGAGGTTTGTGATGTCGCGTTCGGAGTGCGGTGTGAACGTCTTGATCCGCGGCTTGGGAGCGTCGGCCCCGAAGGCCACGGCGCCCGCGACGAAGAGAGCTGCCGCAACTGCGATGACGATGCCGAGGCGTACCGGGCGCCTCACCCACGCAAAGCTCTTCACATCAACCTCCCCTAGTAGGTTGGGACGAGAGGGCGCGGACAATATCGCATCCCGAGAAGGAGTACATTCGGGGCGTGAGACGGACGAAGAAGCGGATCGTCGTCACCTACGCTGCGGGGCCGACCTGGGTGAGCGGCCCGCCGGAGGAGCAGCCGGACTGGGACGGTCATGCCGACTTCGTCGACGCGCTGATCGAGCAAGGCACGTTCGTGATGGGAGGACCGTTCTCCGACAACTCCGGGACACTCGTCCTGCTCGAAGGGGTGACGGCGGACGAGGCGGTCGAGCTCGTCGCGGGAGATCCGTTCGTCGTGAACGGCGTCTTCGTGGTCGAGTCGGTGCGGGACTGGACCGTCTACGTCGACGAGCTGACGCCGGCGGGCGAGCCGACCTAGCGGTCCTCGCGCGGCGGCTCTTGCTTCCCGCCGCCGAACATGCCTTTCAACCAGCCGAGTAGGCGCTGCTTCGAGAGGTCGACGACCTCCGCCTCCTCGTCCGGTGCCTCGGACGGCCGCTCGCTCGGCTCGTCGGGGGGTTGTGCTCGCCAGGCAAGGTGCGCCACGAGGTGTGACTAAAGCAAATCTGCCGAAACCTTTCTAGGTTTCCTGGAAGCGAATGTCCTGGGCGCCGTCCATGAGCACCCGGCGCCCGACCTCCGCGAGCTCTTCCCGGGCGCCGTGGATGGTGGCGAAGTGGTTGCCGGCGAGCTGTCCCATCTTGCTCGCGAAGCAGGTCGCGCCGTAGGGGAAGAGGATCTCCACCTCGGAAAGCCCGCCTGGGTAGAGCAGGAGCTCCCCAGCGGCCGGATAGGAGTTCGCGTTCTCGGGACCGAGATCGAGTTCGAGCTCGAACCCGAGCGGCACCCACGCCGCCTCACCGCTCCAGCGGGCCTGCACGAGACGGCTCTCGAGCGGCAGGAGCCCGCGCAGCACCTCGATCGTCCTCGGCGCTGCCCGCGCCTCTAGCTCCGCCTCGAACGCCAGGTCGCCGACGGTGATCCTCAGCACGGAGAGAACCCTAACGTCCGGCACAATGGGAGAACCCCCTATGGCCAAGACACTCTTCGACAAGATCTGGGAGAGCCACGTCGTCGCCGAGCCGCCGGGCGAGCCGGCGCTCCTCTTCGTCGACCTCCACCTGATTCACGAGGTCACGTCGCCGCAGGCCTTCGACGGGCTCCGCCTGGCGGGGCGGACGATTCGCCGGCCCGACCTCTCGATCGCGACCATGGATCACAACGTCCCCACGGAGGAAGGCCCCATTGCCGACCCGCTCGCACGCGCCCAGCTCGAGGCTCTTGCGCGGAACTGCGCCGAGTTCGGCGTCCCCCTCTACGCGACCGGGAGCGGCCGCGAGGGCATCGTGCACGTCATCGGCCCGGAGCTCGGGCTCACGCAGCCCGGGATGACGATCGTGTGCGGCGACAGCCACACGTCGACCCACGGCGCGTTCGGCACGCTCGCCTTCGGAATCGGCACCTCCGAGGTCGAGCACGTGCTCGCGACCCAGACGCTCCCGCAGCGAAAGCCGGCCTCGATGCGGCTTCTCTTCACGGGCGAGCTCCCCTTCGGGGTGACCGCGAAGGACGTGATCCTCGGCGCGATCGGCCGGATCGGCGTTGCCGGCGGCGTCGGCCACGTGGTCGAATACGCGGGCGAGGTCGTCGAGGGCTTCTCGATGGAGAGCCGGATGACGATCTGCAACATGTCGATCGAGGCTGGCGCGCGCGCCGGGATGATCGCTCCCGACGACACGACCTTCGCCTACCTCGAGGGCCGTCCCGCCGCGCCGAGCGGCGCCGAGTGGGAGCGGGCGCTCGAGCGCTGGCGCGGGCTCGGCTCCGACGACGGCGCTGCCTGGGATCGGGAGGTCGAACTCGACGTCCGCGAGCTCGCACCGCAGGTCACCTGGGGGACGAACCCGGGCATGGTCGCATCCATCGAAGATGCGGTCCCTGACCCGGCCGACTACGGCGACTCCGACGAGCGCGAGGCGGCCGAGCGGGCCCTTGCCTACATGGACCTCGAGCCGGGGACGCCGATCGGCGAGATCCGGGTCGACCGCGTCTTCATCGGCTCCTGCACGAACGCGCGCATCGAGGATCTGCGAACGGCCGCCCAGGTGGTGGCGGGCAAGCGGGTGCACCCCGAGGTGCGCGCCATGGTCGTCCCAGGGTCGGCGACGGTGAAGCGGCAGGCCGAGGAGGAGGGGCTCGACCGGGTCTTCGAGGCCGCCGGCTTCGAGTGGCGCCGGGCCGGCTGCTCCATGTGCCTCGGCATGAACCCGGACATCCTCGCTCCCGGCGAGCGCTGTGCCTCCACGTCGAACCGAAACTTCGAGGGCCGGCAGGGGCGCGGCGGGCGGACGCACCTCGTCAGCCCGGCGATGGCGGCTGCGACGGCGATCGAGGGGCACTTCGTCGACATCCGCGAATACGCGCTGGAGCCGGTTGCGTGAGGCCGTTCCGCTCGGTCACCTCGCGCGCCGCGGTGCTCGACCGCCCCGACGTGGACACCGACCAGATCATGCCCAAGCAGTTCCTGAAGCGGATCGAGCGGACGGGCTTCGCGGAGTTCCTCTTCTTCGACTGGGCCAAGGATCCGGACTTCGTGCTCAACCGGCCCGAGGCTCAGGGCGCGAAGATCCTCCTCGCCGGTCGGAACTTCGGGTGCGGCTCCTCGCGCGAGCACGCGCCCTGGGGCCTTCAGGAGGCGGGGTTCGAGGCGATCGTGGCGCCTTCCTACGGCGACATCTTCCGCACGAACTGCATCAAGATCGGCCTCCTGCCGGTTGTCCTACCGCAGGAGCAGGTGAAGGCACTCATGGAGGAGCCCGGAGACATCACGATCGACCTCGAGGCGCAGACGGTGGGCCCGTTCCGCTTCGAGTTCGACCCCTTCGAGCGCGAGTGCCTCCTCCAGGGGCTCGACGACATCGCACGCGCGCTTCTGCACGAGGACGAGATCGCCGCCTTCGAGGCGATTCATCCGCCGCGCTTCGCTACGACAGCGCTCTGAGGACGGCGTCCCCGAAGTCGGCCGTCGAGGCGTTGCCCCCGAGGTCGCGCGTGGGCGCCGTCGCGAGCGCGCCCTCGACGGCGGCCTCGAGGCGGAGGGCCTCTTCGGGACGCCCGAAGCCGTATCCGAGCATGAGCGCCGTCGAGCGCAGCATCGCCGCGGGGTTGGCGACTCCCTGTCCGGCGATGTCGGGTGCCGATCCGTGCACCGGCTCGAAGAGGCCCGGGCCGCCGTCCGAGAGGCTGGCCGAGGGGGCAAGCCCGAGGCCTCCGGTCACCGCGGCGGCGAGGTCGCTCAGGATGTCGCCGAACATGTTCTCCGTCACGAGAACGTCGAACCGCTCCGGCGCCGAGGCGAGCTGCATGGCCGCGTTGTCGACGAGCATGTGGTCGACGGCAACGTCCACGTAGCCCGCGGCGACCTCGTCCACGACCCGCCGCCACATGCGCGACGTGTCGAGCACGTTCGCCTTGTCGACGGAGACGAGCTTCCCGCGCCGGCCGCGCGCGAGCTCGAGGGCGCGCCGGGCGATCCGCTCGACCTGGCTCGGGTGGTACTCCATCGTGTCGTAGACGGTGCCGTCGTCACGGACGCCGCGCGCGCCGAAGTAGAGGCCCCCGACGAGCTCGCGGACGATCAGGACGTCGACGTCGCCCTGCCGCGCCGGACGCAGGTTCGCGTAGACGTCGAGCTCGGCGCGCAGGCGGAGCATCCCCTGCTCGGGCCGGACGTCGGCGGCATCGAACTCCGGGTCGCCGATCGGAGCCTTCAGGACGGCTTCGGCCGCCTTGCAGGCCGCGAGCGTCTCGGACGGCAGCGGGTCGCCGGTCGCCCGGATCGCCTGCGCGGCGAACGGGTGCTCCTCGAGGCGGAGGTCGGGGGCGAGCGTCTCGAGCGCGCGCACGGCCTCGCGCATCACCTCCGGGCCGATCCCGTCGCCCGGCAGGCAGGCGACCGTCACGGCGCAGGCGCCCGCGTCACGGCCCCCTCCGACGCGGAGGAGACGAGCGCGGCGTACTTGGCGAAGACGCCGGTTTCGTAGCGGGGCTCGGGCGGGCTCCAGCGGGCGAGGCGGGCGCCGATCTCGTCTCCCGAGAGCTCGACCGAGAGCGTACGCGCCTCGACGTCGAGCACCACGGTGTCGCCGTCCTCGAGCGCGGCAATCGGGCCTCCGCGCGCGGCCTCGGGCGCGACGTGACCGACCATGAGCCCGTGCGTCGCGCCGGAGAAGCGCCCGTCGGTGACGAGCGCGATCTTGTCCCCGAGGCCCTCGCCGACCAGCGCGGCGGTCACGTGGAGCATCTCGCGCATCCCCGGCCCGCCCGCGGGCCCCTCGTAGCGGATGACGACGGCGTCGCCCTCCTGGATCCGCCGGCTCCGCACGGCCTCGAAGCACGCCTCCTCGGAGTCGAAGACCCGCGCCGGGCCGCGATGCGAGAGGCGCTCGTGGCCGGCGAGCTTGACGACGGATCCTTCCGGGGCGAGGTTCCCGCGCAGGATGGCGAGCCCTCCGACCGGCTTCACCGGTGTCTCGAGCGGGACGACGACCTCCTGGCCGGGCGTCTCCTCGACCGCCGCAGCGATCTCGCCGAGCGAGCGCCCGTCCACGTTGGGCGCGCCTGCGTGCACGAGCTCGCGCTTGAGGAGCTCGCGCGCGACGAGCGCGACGCCGCCGGCCTCGTAGACGTCGGTGGCCACGAAGCGGCCGCCCGGCTTCAGGCTCGCCACGATCGGAGTGCGCGCGGCGATCTCGTCGAAATCGTCGAGCTCGAGCGGGATGCCGAGCTCGCGCGCGATCGCGAGCAGGTGGAGGACGCCGTTCGTCGATCCGCCCGTGGCGACGATCGAGGCGGCGGCGTTCTCGAGCGCCTCGCGCGTGATGATCTGCGAGGGGCGCAGGTTCTTGCGGACGAGGTCCATTGCGAGCCGGCCGGCCTCCTCCGCCGCGGCGGCCTTCGAGGCGTGCAGGGCGGGAATGCCGTTCAGGCCGGCTGGGCTGATGCCGAGGAAGTCGAGCGCCGTCGACATCGTGTTCGCCGTGAACTGCCCGCCGCATGCGCCCGCACCGGGGCAGGCGGCGCCCTCGAGCTCGTGCAGGTCCTCGTCGCTCATGCTCCCGACCGCGTGAGCGCCAACGGCCTCGAAGACGTCCTGGATCGTGACGTCGCGGCCGCGGAAGCGCCCGGGCGCGATCGAGCCGTTGTAGAGCGCGAGCCCGGGAAGATCGAGGCGCGCGAGCGCCATCACCGCCGCGGGGATGGTCTTGTCGCAGCCGACCAGACAGACGAGACCGTCGAAGAGGTGGCCGCGCGCGACGAGCTCGATCGAGTCGGCGATCACCTCGCGAGAGACGAGCGAGGCGCGCATCCCCTCGGTCCCCATCGAGACGCCGTCCGAGACGGAGACCGTGTTGAACTCCATCGGCGTACCGCCCGCCGCCCGGATCCCGCGCTTCACGTGCTGGGCGAGCTCGCGCTGGTTCCAGTTGCACGGCATTGTCTCGATCCAGGTCGTGGCGACACCGACGAGCGGACGCGCGAGATCGTCGTCCGTGAATCCGATCCCCTTGAGCATGGCGCGGGCGGCCGCCCGCTCGGGGCCGTCGGTGAGCGCTGCGCTCTGTCGCTTGGCGGGATCAGACAGGGTGGGCTCCTTGGGTCGAGAGGGCAAAGCGAATCACACTGACGTCGGTGAAGCGGCGGGCAAGGTCCTCCTCGCAGCGCTCGACGGCCTCCGCGCGCACCCACAGCATCACCGTGGGTCCCGAGCCGGACAGCGTCGCGCCGAGCGCGCCCTCCGGGAGATCGGCGCGGACGGCCCCGAGGAGCGGCGCGTTCGCCGCGCGATAGGGCTCGTGTAGGCGGTCGTCGAGCGCGGCGGCGAAGAGCTCCGGGTCTCCGGAGGCGAGCGCGGCCCCGAGGAGCGCAGCGCGCCCGGCGGTGTGGGTGGCATCGGCGTGCGGGATCGACTCGGGCAGGGACGCGCGGGCCGCCGCGGTCGAGACAGTCGCTTCGGGGAGGAGCGCGAACGGCACCGCCGGGAGGGTGTCGGACACCCGGGCGATGCGGCCCTCCCACGTGAGGCAGACGCCGCCGGCGAGCGCGGCGGCGAGGTTGTCGGAATGGCCTTCGAGCTCCAGTCCGAGCGCGAGGAGCTGCTCTGGATCAGGCTCCTTCCCTGCCGCCAGCGCCCCTGCGACGAGACCGAGGGCGATCACCGCGGCGCTCGAGCCGAGCCCGCGTTCCCTCGGGATCCGGCTCGTGAACCGGAAACGGCGGCCTTCCACGGGGGCCAGGAGGGCGAACGCACGGATGCCAAGGTGCGACTCGTCCGTCTTGTCCTCGCCGTCCTCAACCTCGAGCTCGTTCCAGAGATCGAGCGCCGCGGCGACGCAGTCGAACCCGGGCCCGATGTTCGCGGTCGTCGCCGGGGCGCGCACGTGGATCTTCATGCGACCGCGTCGGGGTCCTTGAGCCCGTGCCCGGTGAGCACGCAGACGACGCGCACGGCCTCGGGCCTCGAGCGCAGCAGCCCCGCGAGGCCCGCGGCCGAGGACGGCTCGCAGAAGACGCCCTCTTCCCGCGCGAGCAGGCGCCACGCTGCGAGGATCTCGTCGTCGGCCACCTGCACGACCTCGCCGCCGGATTCCGCGATCGCCTGCTCGGCCGCCTCACGGTGTGCTGGCTCGGCGATGCGGATCGCCGACGCCTGTGTCCCGACGCGGTCGGTTGCCTCGGCGGCGAGGAGCCGCGGCACGGAGCCCTCCTCGTGGAAACCGAGCGCGTAGGCGCGCACGTTGCCGCCGCCTCCGTAGGGAAGCGCGAGGACGTCGGGCCGGCCGCCCAGCTCCTCGACGATCTCGAAGGCCGCGGTCTTCTGGCCCTGGAGGCGGAGCGGGTTGAGCGAGTTGACGAGGACGTGCGTGCCGCGCTGCTCCAGCTCCCGCGCATCGGCGAGCGCCGCCTCGAAGTCCTCCCGCTCCTCCACCCGAGCCCCGACCGCGCGCGCCTGCGCAAGCTTTCCGCGCGCCACGGCTCTCCGCGGCTGGAGGATGACCGCCTCGAGCCCTGCCCGCGCCGCGTAGGCGGCGGCCGAGGCCGCGGTGTTCCCCGTCGACGCGCAGACGACCGCTCTCGCGCCGTCGGCGAGCGCCTGCGAGACCGCCACGGTCATGCCGCGGTCCTTGAAGCTGCCTGTCGGGTTCGCCCCTTCCCACTTGAGCCAGATCTCGGCGCCGAGGCGCTCCGAGAGTCGGGGGGCGGGGAGGAGCGGCGTCGAGCCCTCGCCGAGCGAGACGATCTTCGCGGCCGGCGCGAGCGGCAAGTGGTCGCGGTACCGCTCGGCGAGCGGGATGGTCACGCCCACCCGAGCCCGGTCACCCCGCGGTCGGAGACGACCGGCAGCGCCGACGGCTCGGCCTTCGACTCCTCCAGCTCGGCGATCTCCTCGAGCGCCGCCTCGAGGTCGCCGGCGGGCGCCTCGTGCGTGACCACGTGGAGGGTCGCCGAGCCGTTCACCTGCTGCTGGACGAGCCGGGCGATCGAGACGCCGTGCGAGGCCAGTCGCAGGGCGACGTGCGCGAGCACGCCGGCACGGTCCTCGACCTCGAGCCGCACGTAGAAGGGGGAGCGGAGGCGCCCGGGCTCGAGGCGCTCGACCGAGCGCCAGCACGCGTCGTTCTGGAGGAAGCCCGTGCCGGTCGTCCCGATGATCGACACCATGTCCGCGACGACGGCCGAGGCCGTCTCGCTTCCGCCGGCGCCTGGGCCCTCGAGCGTGATCTCGCGGATCGCGTCGCCCTGGAGCATGACCGCGTTGAACGCGCCCTCGACCGAGGCGAGCGGGTGGTGGCGGTCGACGAGCGCGGGGTGGACGCGCACGTCGAGAAGGCCGTCCACGAGCGTCGCCGCGCCGACGAGGCGGACGACCATG
>DASUJY010000041.1:0-27270 GCA_036279015.1 Gaiellaceae bacterium
CGTGGCGCTGGCACTCCTTTCGAGCGGCGTCGCGTCGGCGATCACGTCCGTCGTCTCCACCCTCGCTCCCTAGGACGCGCGGCCCGCTCGAAAGACCGAGGGACGGCCGCCGCAGCGCCGCCCCTCAAGGGCTGCATGCTACTCCTTCCCCCCCGGGTATGGAAGATACTGTCCGGGAGTTCGGAGGAAGGAGCGAGAGATGACCGAGCACGAGCTCGAGACGACCGCGCGGGCGCTCGTGGCGCCCGGCAAGGGGATCCTCGCCGCCGACGAGAGCGACGGCACGATCAAGAAGCGCTTCGACTCGATCGAGGTCGAGTCGACCGAGGAGAATCGACGCGCCTACCGGGACATGCTCTTCACGACGCCGGGCATGGAGGGGCAGATCAGCGGCGTCATCCTCTTCGACGAGACGATCAGACAGAGCTCGGCGGACGGCACGCCGTTCCCCGCCCTGCTCGAGAGCAAGGGCGTGATCCCGGGGATCAAGGTCGACAAGGGCGCGAAGCCGCTCGCGCTCGCCGAAGGAGAGACGGTCACCGAGGGCCTCGACGGGCTTCGTGACCGCCTGAGCGAGTACCTCGAGCTCGGCGCGCGCTTCGCCAAGTGGCGCGCGACATATTCGATCGGGGACGAGCTGCCGAGCGAGTATTGCGTCTGGGTCAACGCCCACGCGCTCGCCCGCTACGCGGCGCTCTGCCAGGAGGCGGGCCTCGTCCCGATCGTCGAGCCCGAGGTGCTCCAGGACGGGACGCACTCGATCGAGGAGAGCGCGAAGGCGACCGGCCGCGTGCTGCAGGCCGTCTACCAGGAGCTCCACGACCAGCGCGTCGAGCTCCCGGGAACGCTGCTGAAGCCGAACATGGTCCTGTCGGGCTACTCCGCCTCGTCGAGGGCCGGGATCGAGGAGGTCGCGAGCGCGACCCTCGAAGTTCTCTACAAGCACGTCCCGGCGGCGGTGCCGGGCATCGTCTTCCTCTCCGGCGGCCAGTCCGACGAGGACGCCTCCGCGCACCTGAACGCGATGAACGCGACCGGCCCGCACCCGTGGGAGCTCTCGTTCTCGTACGGGCGCGCGCTCCAGGCGCCGTCGCTCAAGGCCTGGCGCGGCCAGGAGGCCAACGTGCCGGCCGGACAGGACGCCTTCGCGCACCGCGCGCGGATGAACGGGCTCGCCCGCTCCGGGGACTACTCGCCGGAGAAGGAGAAGGAGCTCGCCCCGGCCTAGCTCCGGCCGACGGCGCTAGCGGAACTCGCGGCCCGAGAACTGGGTCAGCTTCTCGAGGTGGTGGTAGGCCTCGATGCGCCTGACCGTGCCCGAGCGCGAGCGCATCACGATCGAGTCGGTGACGGCGCCGTCGCGTGAGAGCTGCACGCCGTTCAGTAGGGCGCCGTCCGTGACGCCCGTCGCGGCGACGAAGACGTCGTCGCCTGCGACCAGGTCGTCGGTCCCGAGCACCCGGTCGAGGTCGAACCCGGCGTCGACGAGCGCCTGGCGTTCCTCGTCGTTCCGCGGCCAGAGCTTGCCCTGCACGGCGCCGCCCAGGCACTTGACCGCGGCGGCGGCGATCACGCCCTCGGGCGTCCCGCCGATCCCCATCATCAGGTCGACCACCGAGCCCTGCCTGGCGGCGGCGATCGCCGGGGCGACGTCGCCGTCGGTGATCAGGTTGACCTTCGCCCCCGCGTCGCGCAGGCCGGCGATGAGATCTGCGTTTCGCTCGCGGTCGAGCACGACGACGGTGACGTCCGTCGGCTTCTCGCCTTTTGCTGCCGCGACTCGCTCGACGTTTTCCTGCGGCGAGGCCGCGATGTCGATCTCGTCGGCAATCTCGGGCCCGGCGGCGATCTTGTCCATGTAGACGGCCGCGCCCGGGAAGAACATCGTGCCGCGCTCGGCGACGGCGATCACGGCGATCGCGTTCGGCTGGCCGACCGACGTCAGCCGGGTGCCCTCGAGCGGGTCGACGGCCACGTCCACGTCGGGCGGGCTCCCGTTCCCGACCTCCTCGCCGTTGAAGAGCATCGGCGCCTCGTCCTTCTCCCCCTCCCCGATCACGACGACGCCGTTCATGGCGACCGTGTCGAGCATCGCGCGCATCGCGTCGACGGCCGCCTGGTCGGCGGCCTCCTTGTCGCCGCGGCCGACCCAGCGGGCGCAGCTGAGCGCCGCCGACTCCGTCACGCGGACGAGCTCGAGCGCGAGGTTGCGATCCGGTGGGACGCCGTTCCCGCCTGCCATGGCCGGGAATCTACATCCGCTCGGGCGCCTCGACCCCGACGAGGTCGAGCGCGCTCGAGATCACCGCGGCCGTCGCGCGACAGAGAGCGAGTCGGAACGGCTCCTCGTCGCTCTCGAGAACGCGGTGATGGTGGTAGAAGCGGTGGAAGTCGTCGGCGACACGGATCGCATAGGTCGGCAGGGCGTGCGGGCCACGGCGCTCGGTCGCCTCGGCGACGACCGCGGGGAATTCGGCCAGGCGCTTGACGAGCTCCCGTTCCTCGGGCGCCAGCGTTCCGGGCGCGTCGGCCGAGGCGCTCTTCCCCTCGGCGTTCCGGAGAATGCCTGCGATGCGCGCGTGCGCGTACTGCACGTAGTAGACCGGGTTCTTCTCGGTACGCTCACGCGCCAGGTCGACGTCGATCTCCATCGCCTGCTCGTGTCCGCGCGAGAGGAGATGCCAGCGTGCCGCGTCGACGCCGATCTCGTCGGCGAGGTCGTCGAGGAAGACGACGTCGCCGCGCCGCTTCGACACCTTGCGCGCTGCGCCGCCCTCGGTCAGCTGGACGAGCTGGTAGATCAGCACCTCGACGTGCTCAGGGTCGTGTCCGAGCGCCCCTGCGATCGCCCTCAGCCGCCCGACGTACCCGTGGTGGTCGGCACCGAGGACGTAGACGAGCCGCTCGTGCCCGCGGCCCCACTTGATGCGCATGTGCGGGATGTCGGCGGCGAAGTAGGTCGGGCGGCCGTCGGCGCGCACGACGACCCGGTCCTTGTCGTCGCCCCACCTCGTCGTGGCGAGCCAGCGCGCGCCGTCCTTGTCGTAGAGCTCGATCGCCGCGAGAGCCTCGTCCAGGTCCGCTTCGACCTCGCTCTGGCGGACCCACAGGTCCATGTGCACCCGGAAGCGCTCGAGTGTCGCGCGGATCCGCTCCAGCATCGCCTCGACCGGATCCTCGGTGAGGGAGGCGAGCTCCGCGACGTACTCGCCGAGGTAGCCCTCGGGCGGCGGCTCCTCCCCGCGCTTACGAGCCTCGACCGACGCTCGGAAGAGGTCGATCTGGGCGCCTCCGTCGTTGACGTAGAACTCGCGCTCGACGGTGTGGCCGGCGAACTCCAACAGCCGGGCGACGGAGTCGCCGTACGCCGCGTTCCGCGCCGAGGCGACGGTTAGCGGCCCGGTCGGGTTGGCCGAAACGAACTCGACCTGAACCTGCTCGGGCGCCTCAGCCGAGCCGGCCCCGTAGGAGGCGCCCGCGGCGAGGATCTCGCCGAGCGCCTCGCCGTACCAGGCGGCGTCGAGCTGGAGGTTGACGAAGCCGGGCGGCGCGACGGCAGCGTCCTTCACACCCGGGAGGGCGGTCGCGGCGACACGGATCTCCTCGGCGATCTCCATCGGCGGCTTGCGGTGGACGGGTGCCGCGCGCAGCGCGGCGCTCGTCGCGTAGTCGCCGTGCTCGGGGTTCGACGGCCGCTCGAGGACGACGGGCACGCCGAGGCCGTCCTCGAGCTCGCGTTCCAGCCTCTCGATCGCCTTGGCCCCCATGCGGCTATATCGTAGAGCCGTGGACGAGGAGTCCCAGGAGCGCCAGCTCAACATCCACCTCGACCCGGAGAACTTGGCCGGCGTCTACGCGAACTTCGCCAACGTCAGTTTCTCCGACTACGAGTTCACGCTCACCTTCGCGCGCATCGACCACGAGGTCGAAGAGGGCGACGTGCCAGGGGTCGTCGTCAGCCGGGTGAACATGTCCCCACGCTTCATGCGCGAGCTCATGGACGCCATGAACGACAGCTGGTCGAAGTGGTCGACCCGCGAAGGCATCAGGAACCTGCCGGAGCAGGGCTCCGGGTCCTGAACGCCTCAGCCATCCCGATCCGCTTCATCGGGGTCGGGTGGGTGCCGAAGAGGAGGTTCGACCAGGCCGGCGGGTCGGGGTCGCCGAGCGAGGTGACGACGAGCTGCCGCTGGAGCCCGACGAAGGCCTGCGGGTTCCGCGTAGCGGTGAGCGCGAGCCAGTCGGCCTCCGCCTCGTAGCGGCGCGAGACGAGGTTCCCGAGGGGCATGACGAGGAATGCGAAGACGAGCGCGACCGCAATCCCGAGCGGGACGAGCGCCGGATCGGGCAGTCCGCCGCGGCGCTCGGTCACCCAGGCGACGAGGAAGACGCCCGGGACCGCGAGGAGAGCGAACCAGCCGAGCCCCTTCCAGATGTGGCTCCGCACGACGTGGCCGAGCTCGTGCGCGGCGACCGACTCGAGCTCGGGCTGCGAGAAGCGCCCGTCGAGGATCGTGTCGTAGAAGACGACGCGCTTCGTCGGGCCGATGCCCGACACGTAGGCGTTGGCAGCGGTCGTCCTCCTGCTCGCGTCGGCGACCAGCACCTTGTCGACGGTGACCCCCTCCCGCTGCCCGAGCTCCTTGATGTCCGCGGTGAGCTCCCGGTTCGCAAGCGGCTCGAACCTGTTGAAGAGCGGCTCGACGACGAGCGGCTGCGCGACGAAGTAGAGGACGCCCGCGAGGACGAAGAGCGGCGCGCCGGCGAGCCACCACGAGCGGCCGAGCCACGCGGCGAGCCCGAGCGCGACCGCCACTACGGCTGCGACGAGGAGGAGTTCCACGCCGAGCGCGACGGCCTGGTCTCTCCCCCAGGCCGGGAATCCCTGGGTCGAGAGCCCGTACCGGCGGCGCCACCAGAGCCCGACGGCACCGAAGGGGACGGTCGCCGCCCAGAGCGCGAGCGCGACGGCGATCCCCACCAGCACCCCGGTGCGGATGCGGCCGCGCCCGAGGCCGGAGAGCGCGTCGGCGAGAGCCCCCGCCTTCCAGACGACGAGGGCGAGCACGACGAGCTCCGCGGCCAGCGAGCCGAGCAGGAGAGCCCGGCTCACCCGCCTGTAGTCGTGTGCGCGCGCGAGCTCGGCCGGGCTGAAGAAATCGCGCGGGTCGAGGTTGGCGATCGCGAGGCGCGGCACGCTCGTCCGCCAGAGAAAGAAGCCCGAGACAATCCACACGGCGGCGAGCACCAGCAGTCCGGCGCGCTTCGCTAACGTCCGCCTGCTGTGCGTGTGGCCGTCCTCTCTGACATTCACGCGAATCTCCATGCGCTCGAAGCAGTTCTCCGGTCGGTCGACGACGAGGCCCCCGACGCGATCTGGTGTCTCGGCGATCTCGTCGGCTACGGGCCGCGACCGAACGAGTGCTGCGCGCTCGTGGCCCAGCGTGCGGAGGTCTGCCTGATAGGAAACCACGATCTCGGGGTGCTCGGTCGCATCGAGCTCGGCGACTTCTCCCCCGACGCCGCTGCGAGCGCCCGCTGGACGGCCGAGGTGCTCGAGGACGAGCCGCGCCGCTACCTCGAGTCGTTGTCGTCGCAGGCCGTTCTCGAGGGAGCCGAGCTCTACCACGCGAGCCCGCGCGACCCGGTCTGGGAGTACGTGCTCGCGCCCGAGATCGCCTTCCTCTCCCTCGAAGCGACGGAGCGGCCGCTCGTCCTCGTCGGACACAGCCACGTCGCACTTCGCTTCGGCGCCGAACAGCTCGCGCTCGCCCTCTGCGAAGAAGGCACCCACATCGACCTGGCGCGCGAGCGCTGGCTGCTCAACCCGGGCTCGGTCGGCCAGCCGCGCGACGGCGACCCGCGGGCAGCGTGGCTCCTGGCCGACTTCGACGCAGCGCTCGCCGTCTATCACCGCGTGCCCTATCCGGTCGAGCAGACGCAAGCGGAGATCCGCGAGCGCGGCCTTCCGGAGCCCCTCGCGGCGCGGCTCGAGTCGGGGATCTGACCTGGCGCTAGGTCTTGTTCGAGCCCGCGCGGTCGCCGAACTCGACGCTCACGCCCTCGCGGGCCAGCGCGAGCTGCACCTCTTCGCGCGCCTTGAAGATCCGCCACTTGACGGTCGCGAGCGTGATCTCGAGGGAGTCCGCGATCTCGGTGTAGGAGAGGCCGACGACGTCCCGCAGAAGGAGGGCCATCTTGAGGTCGGCGTTGAGGGCGGCGACGGCCCGCCAGACCGCGTCGATCGCCTCGACCCGCTCCGGTGGCGCGTCCACGACCTCGAGCGGCGGCATGTCGTCGAGCGTGAGGACGCTCTGCGGCTTGCGCTCGCGGGCCCTGAGCTCGTCCAGGACGCGGTTCTTCGCGACCTGGAAGAGCCACGTCGTGAAACGGCAGCGCAGCGAGAAGCCGGCAAGCCCCTGGTAGATGCGCAGGAAGATCTCCTGGGTGAGGTCCTCGGCCAGGGCGCGGTCGCCGACCATGCGGAGGACGTAGTTGTAGACCGGAGTCTCGTACGTCTCGACGAGGACCCTGAATGCCCGCTCGTCGCCACGCTGCGCTTTGCGCAAGACGTCGAAGTCGGGCTGTGACAGTGGCACTGAAAGTGTCCGGGGGCCGCTGAGTAGCGGCATTATAGCCGTCCCTTTACACGTTAGTAACGAGTTCCCTGCCCGTCATTCCCGCGCTCGGGGGAATCCCGAGCAGTCCGAGGCAGGTCGGAACGAGGTCGGAGAGCGAGCCGCCGGCGGCGAGGTGCGCGCCCTCGATCGTCACGACGAGCGGCACCGGGTTCGTCGTGTGTGCCGTATGGGGGCCCCTACCGTCGGGCTCGAGCATCTGCTCGGCGTTGCCGTGGTCGGCGGTGACGAGGCACACGCCTCCCTCCTTCGCGACGGCGGCGGCCACCCGCCCGAGACAGGCATCGACAGCCTCGACCGCCCGGACGACCGCAGGGATCGTGCCGGTATGCCCGACCATGTCCGGGTTCGCGAAGTTGACGACCGCGAATGCGTAGCCGTCCCCGATCGCCTCCTCGAAGCGGCGCGTCACCTCTTCGGCCGACATCTCCGGCTTCTCGTCGTAGGTGGCGACGTCCTGCGGCGACGGGACGAGGACGCGGGTCTCGCCGTCCCACTCCCCCTCGCGGCCGCCGTTGAAGAAGTAGGTGACGTGGGCGTACTTCTCGGTCTCGGCGACGTGCAGCTGGCGAACCCCGTGCTCCGCCAGCACCTCCGCCATCGTCTCGGAGACGTCCTGCTCGGCGAATGCGACCGGGCAGCCGAAGTCGTCGCGGTACCGTGTCATCGTCGTCAGGTCGAAGCCACGCCCGAGCAGAAGTTGCGTCAGCTGGCGCGCCCGGTCCGGCCTGAAGTTGAAGAAGAGCGCCGCGTCCCCGGGGCCGAGGCGCGGGCCGGGCAGGACGACTGGCACCACGAATTCGTCCGTGACCCCGGCCTCGTAGCTCGCCTCGATCGCGGCGACCGGGTCGCCCGCCTCTTCGCCTTCGCCGGCCGTGATCGCGGCGAGCGCGCGCTCGGTCCGGTCCCAGCGCTTGTCCCGGTCCATCGCGTAGTAGCGGCCGCTGACCGTGACGATTCGGCAGCCCGCCCCGGCGAGCTCGGCCAGGTCGCTCCGGGCCGAGTGCGGCGAGACGTCCCGGCCGTCGGTGAACGCATGGAGAAAGGTGCGCTCGGCCATGCCCTGCCGGCGGGCGAGCTCGAGCAGGGCGCGCAGGTGGTCGATGTGGCTGTGGACTCCGCCGTAGGAGACGAGGCCGAGGAGGTGGACGTTCGTGCCGCGCTCCTTCGCCCGTCGGAAAACGTCGATCAGCGCCTCGTTCTCGAAGAAGGCGCCGCTCTCGATCGAGCGGTTGATCCGCATGAAGTCCTGGTCGACTACGCGACCGGAGCCGATCGTGAGGTGGCCGACCTCGGAGTTGCCCATCTGGCCGCGGGGCAGGCCGACCGCCTCGCCGGAAGCGTCGAGCGTCGCGTGCGGGTAGCGGCGCCAGAGCTCGTCGAAGACGGGGGTGTCAGCCAGCTCGACCGCGTTCCCGGGCCCGGCGGGCGCACAGCCCCAGCCGTCGAGGATGACGAGCGCTACGAGCGGATACGGGCGGCTGTCTGGCAAATGGAGGTGAATGAGTCGACGTCGAGGGAAGCGCCTCCGACCAGCGCACCATCGACATCGGCCTGGGTGAGGAGTTCGTCCGCATTCTCGGGCTTGACGGAGCCGCCGTAGAGGATCGGCACGTCGACGAGGCCACGGATGAAGGCGTGCGCCTCCTGCGCCTGAGCCGGCGTCGCCGTCTTGCCGGTGCCGATCGCCCAGACCGGCTCGTACGCGATCGTGAGCCGCTCGTGTGCGCCGACGGCATCGCGGATCGACTCGACCTGGAGGCGGACGACGAGCTCGGTCTGGCCTGCCTCGCGCTCCTCCTCCGATTCGCCGACGCAGGCGATCACGCCGAGACCCGCCTCGAGGGCAGCGGTGGCGCGGCGCGCGACGCTCTCGTCCGTCTCGCCGAAGTGCTGTCGCCGCTCGGAATGGCCGACGATCGCGCCGCGGACGCCGAGCTCGGCGAGCATCGGAGCGGACACCTCGCCGGTGAAGGGGCCCTCCGCGGCCCAGTGAACGCTCTGCGCGTAGGTCGTGAGCCCGGATTCGACGACCGCGGCGAGCGCGACGTAGGAGGGGCAGACGACCACGTCGATGCCCGCGGGCGGCTCGAACGCAGTCGCGAAGGCCCGCGCCTCCTGCGGCCCCTTGAACATCTTCCAGTTGCCCGCGATCATCATTTTCGCCGGGGCCGCCGCGAGCCTCCCTCCACGTCCATCCTATTTCGGAAAGTCGCGCGTGTGGTGCGCACGAGTGGATCGAATGTCTGCAAGTCAGGCCTCCGGAATCGCGACGACTCCCGGGAGCTCCTTGCCCTCGAGGAGCTCGAGCGACGCCCCGCCCCCCGTCGAGACCCAGTCGATCCGGTCGGCGAGGCCGAGCTCCTCGACCGCCCGCGCGGAGTCGCCGCCACCGACCACGGTATGCGCCCCGGCCTCCGCGACGGCGCGCGCGACGGCCTCCGTTCCCGCTGAGAACCGCGGCCACTCGAACACCCCCATCGGCCCGTTCCAGAACACCGTCTGCGCCTTCGCGATCCGCGCGGCGAAGTCGCGGCGCGCCTCGGGGCCGATGTCGAGCCCCAGCCAGCCCTCCGGCACCTCCCCCGCCGCCACCACCTTCGCCTCGGCGTCACGCTCGAAGGCCGCGGCCGCGACGACGTCCTGTGGGAGGACGACGCGCTCGCGCGCAGAGACCTCCTCGGCCATCTTGCCGCCGACGAGCACCGCGTCGGCCCGCTCGACCAGGGAGTCGAGCACGCCGATCTTGTCCTCGACCTTCGCGCCGCCGAGCACCGCCACGAACGGGCGCGCGGGCGACTCGAGCAGCGAGCCGAGCTCCTCGAGCTCGCGCTCCAGGAGGAGCCCGGCGTAGGCCGGCAGCAGGTGCGCGACAGCCTCGGTCGAGGCGTGTGCGCGATGCGCCGATCCGAACGCGTCGTTCACGTAGAGATCCGACCCGTCGGCAAGTTTCCGCGCGAGCGCGACGTCGTTCGCGGTCTCGCCGGGATGGAAGCGGGTGTTCTCCAGCACGCTGATCCGCGCATCGTCGACCAGCGTGCGCAGATGCGCCTCGACTGGCTCGAGCGAGAAGGCCGGATCCTCTCCCTTGGGCCGGCCGAGGTGGGAGCAGAGCCGCAGCTTCTGGGCGCCGCGGTCGAGAAGGAGCTCGATCGTCGGGAGCGCCGCGCGCACGCGCGTGTCGTCGGCGACCCGGCTGCCCTCGAGCGGAACGTTGAAGTCGACGCGCACGAGCACCCGCTTGCCTGCCACGTCGGCATCCCGGACGGATCGCGGCCGATGCACCTACAGCAGCCGCTCAGCGACGTCGACGAGGCGGCAGCTGTAGCCCCACTCGTTGTCGTACCAGCTCATCACCTTGACCATGGGGCCGTTCGTCATCGTCTCTTCGGAGTCGAAGATCGACGAATACGAGTCGCCGACGATGTCCGACGAGACGATGGGGTCGGTCGTGTAGCGGAGAATCCCCGCGAGCGGCCCGGCGTCGGCAACCTCGCGGAAGCGGGCGTTGACGTCGTCGACCGACACCTCGGTGCCGACTTGGACGACGAGGTCGGTGATCGACCCCGTCGGCACGGGCGCTCGGACGGACACGCCGTCGACGCGACCCTGGAGCTCCGGGATGACGAGCCCGATCGCCTTCGCCGCACCGGTCGACGTCGGAATGAGGTTGATCGCAGCGGCCCGCGCCCGTCGGAGGTCCTTGTGCGGTGCGTCCTGGAGGCGCTGGTCGGCGGTGTAAGCGTGGATCGTCGTCATGAATCCCCGCTCGATCCCCCAGGCGTCGTGGAGCACCTTCGCCACCGGGGCGACGCAGTTCGTCGTGCAGGAGGCGTTCGAAACGACGTGGTGGCGGTCGCGGTCGTACGCGTCGTCGTTGACGCCGAGGACGATCGTGATGTCCGGCTCGGTGGCCGGCGCGGAGATGAGCACCTTCTCGGCCCCCGCCTCGAGGTGGGCCGCGGCAGCGTCGCGCTTCGTGAAGAGCCCCGTCGACTCGACCACCACCTGGACGCCGAGCTCCTTCCACGGAAGCTGAGACGGATCGCGCTCGCTCAGGAACCGCATCTCGACGTCGCCCGCGCGGATCGTGTTCTCCGTTGCCTCGACCTCCATGTCGAGGGGGCCCAGGACCGAGTCGTACTTGAGCAGGTGGGCGAACATCGCCGGGTCGCCGAGGTCGTTCGCGGCGGCAAACTCGAGGTCGGCGCCGCGTTTCAGCGCAGCGCGGAAAAAGTTCCGCCCGATCCGCCCGAAGCCGTTGATGCCGACGCGCACAGCCATGAAGACTCCCAGTTCGCTTCCCCCAGCAGTCGCGATTCTATCCCTGCCCGCCTCGAGCCCTCGCGGGCCTGAGCGAGCGGGCCGGAGGGGAAGCTCCGAGGACGACCTCCCCCTCCGGTTGAACCGTGCTCCGGACCGTGATGCCGGACGGGGTCTGAATCCGACACCCGACGAGCGCGGACCCGCTCGCGGCTCACACTAGCTTCGGAAGCTCGAGCAAGGCAACTCGAACCATCCAGGATTTACCAGGACAAGAGTCAGCGCTCGCCGAGCTTCTGGAGCTTCGCGAGCCTGCGCTGCGCCGCGGCCTTCGTGGCCGGCGGCTTCAGCCGAAGCGCCAGCTCGCGCAGCGACAGGAGCGGGTGTCGGGCACGGAGCGCTGCGATCTCACGGAGCTCGGGTGAGAGGTGCTCGAGGCGGCCGTCCTCCTCGAGACGGCGGATGGCGCGGAGTTGCGCCTCGGCGGCTCTGTTTGCCCGAACGATGTTCGCGTGGTCGGCGTTCGCGAGCCGATTCGCGCGGGCGCGCGTCGAGGCGACGACCCCTCCTTCCTCGAGCTGCAGGGCCGCCTGGTGCGCGCCGAGGAAGGCGAGTAGCCCCGAGATCGCGTCGATCGACTTGGCGTAGGCGACCGCGTGGCGGCCGCGGTCGTGGACCGCGAGCCGGAAGCCCTCTTCCGCTGCGAGGGAGGCCAGGTGCTCGGCCGCCCCGACGTTGGCGCTCCGGAGCTCGAGGTGCGCGTTGCGCGGCCCGCTGACCGACCCGGCCGCGAGCAGCGCGCCGCGGAGGTAGGCGGCACGGCAGCAGGAGCGGCCGACGACACGCGCGGGCGGGCGCTCGAGCGGCGCGAGCCGGGAATCGAGGACGCCGGCTTCGTTCAGGACCTGGAGAGCGCGGGCGTCGTCGTCGAGGTGGATCTGGAAGCGGCTCGCGTGCTCGAACGCCTGGCTCCGAAAGGTGCGGATCTCGCCGGGGACGCCGTACGAGCGCAGGAGCGCGAATGCGCGCCGGGCGACCGCCGGGCTCGAGATCTCCAGGTGGAGCGCGATCCGCCCGCCGCCGCGGAGATGGACGCTCCCCGCCGTGCGAACGAGCGCCGAGAGCTCGGCGAGCCGGCAGCACGCCCGGCGCGGGTCGATGCCCGCGAGCTCGGCGCGGACGTCCTCAGAGAGCATGCTCGAGCTCGAGCAGGCGGCGCTTGTAATCGAGGCCGAGCGAGCCGTAGGACCCCAGCCCGGCCGCAGAGACGACTCGATGGCAGGGGACCACTAGCGGGAAGCGATTGCCGGCGCAGAACGACCCTGCCGCGCGCTGGGCGTTCGGATGGCCCGCAAGCGCGGCGAGCTCGCCGTAGGTGACCGTCTCGCCGTAGGGGATCGCCCGGAGCGTCTCCGCGACGGCGACCTGGAACTCCGTCCCCCAGGAGAGGTCGAGCTCGACGTCGTCGAAGGGGACGCACTCGCCCGCGAAATAGCGGCGGAAGCGCTCGGCCAGCGGGTGCTGGCCGGCATCGATGCCGACGGCCCGAGATGCCGGGAGCTCGTGGTAGAGGAGCCGCTCGCCGTCGAGATAGAGCTCCCCCACCCCCCAGCCCGGAACCTCGTACGAGAGCACCTGCACGTTCATACAATGCCGCCTTCAGCTGTCGGGGAACCGTTGAAGTGACACAGCCGATCGTCTACGTCGACGTCTCCAGCGTTCGGCCGGGCAAGCTCGCAGAGCTCGAGAGCGCGATGGACCGCCTGGCCCGATTCGTCGAGGCCAACATGCCGCGGCTCAGCTCGTACGGCTTCTACCTCGACGAGGTCCGCGCGACGATGACGGTCGTGGCCCTCCATCCCGACGAGGCCTCGCTCGAGGCCCACCTCGACACGGGACGGGAGGAATTCCGCGGCTTCGCCGCGCTCATCGAGCTGGAGAGGATCGAGGTCTACGGAGCAGTCAGCGCCCCGGTCCTCGAGCGCCTGCACGAGAAGGCACGCATGCTCGGCGGCGCGACCGTGACCGTCCACGAGCACCAGGCTGGCTTCGCACGGTGAGGTGATCCTGCGCGGAGCCCGCCCGGCCGCGATAATTGCCGTTCATGAGCGCTCCAGGAACCTTCCGCCCGCTCCCGCCCACCAACGAGCCGGCCCGCTCGTACGCGCCCGGGACGCCCGAGCGCGCGAGCCTCCAGCTTCGCCTCGAGCAGATGAAGCGCGAGCAACCGGAGATTCCCTGCATCATCGGCGGCAAGGACGTCACGACGGGCAACCTCAAGCCGGCAGTCATGCCCCACGACAAGGACCACGTCCTCGCCAACGTGCACCAGGGCGGCGCCAAGGAGGTCGAGGCCGCGATCAAGGCCGCCGGCGAGGCCTGGCACGACTGGCACCGACTCCCGTGGGAGGAGCGCGCCGCGGTCTTCTACCGCGCGGCCGAGCTCCTGGCCGGCCCCTGGCGAGACACGCTCAACGCAGCGACGATGCTCGGGCAGTCGAAGACCGCCCACCAGGCCGAGATCGACGCGGCCTGCGAGCTGATCGACTTCTGGCGCTTCAACCCCTACTTCATGCACCGGGTCTACGAGGAGCAGCCGTTCTCGAGCCCCGGCGCCTGGAACCGGATGGAGTACCGGCCGCTCGAGGGCTTCGTCTTCGCCGTCACGCCCTTCAACTTCACGGCGATCGGCGGCAACCTCCCGACCTCGCCTGCCCTCATGGGCAACACGTGCGTCTGGAAGCCGGCCGGAACGGCGATGCTCTCCGCCTACTACACGATGCGCCTCCTGCAGGAGGCCGGGCTTCCCGACGGGGTCGTCAACCTCGTCTTCGGCTCCGGGAAGGAGATCGGCGACGCGGCGCTCGGCAGCCCCGATCTGGCCGGCGTCCACTTCACCGGCTCGACTCCCGTCTTCCAGTCGATGTGGAAGACGATCGGCGCCAACATCGCCGAGTACCGGAACTACCCGCGGATCGTCGGCGAGACGGGCGGCAAGGACTTCATCGTCGCGCACCCGACCGCCGACGTCGACGAGCTCGCCACCGCGATCGTGCGGGGCTCCTTCGAGTACCAGGGACAGAAGTGCTCGGCCGCCTCGCGCGTCTACGCGCCGTCCAACCTCTGGCCCGAGCTCCGGGAGCGGCTCGTCGCGCAGGTCGGCGAGCTCAGAGTCGGCGACGTCTCCGACTTCTCGAACTTCATGGGCGCGGTCATCGACGCGAGCTCCTTCAAGACACAGAAGGAGGCGATCGAGGAGGCGCGCTCGCACGCGAAGTCGAGCGTCGTCGTCGGCGGCGGCACCGACGACACCGAGGGCTACTTCGTCGAGCCGACGGTGATCGAGACCGAGGACCCTAGCTTCCGGCTCCTGCGCGACGAGCTCTTCGGCCCGGTCGTGACCGCCTACGTCTATCCGGAGAAAAAGTGGGACGAGACGCTCGAGCTCGTCGACACGACGGCGCCGTACGGGCTCACCGGCGCGATCTTCTCGGACGACCGGATGGCGCTCGTCGAAGCCGGCGAGAAGCTTCGCTACGCAGCGGGCAACCTCTACCTCAACGACAAGCCGACGGGGGCGGTCGTCGCGCAGCAGCCGTTCGGCGGCTCACGCGCCTCCGGCACGAACGACAAGGCGGGCTCGATGTGGAACCTCATCCGCTGGGTCAGCCCGCGCACGATCAAGGAGACGTTCGTGCCGGCCACCGACTACCGCTATCCCTTCATGGGCTCGGACGGGGCGGAGGGGGCAATCTAGCCAGGAGCACGGCGGCGCCGAGGGCGGGCAGAGCCAGGACGATGCCGGCCACCCGCACGCCGAATGCCGAGGCGATCGCCCCGTCGACGAGGCTCGCGAACGGCCGCAGGCCGAGGAACGCGATGCTCCAGAGCGCCATGATGCGGCCCCGCTGGGCCTCGCCCACGCCGAGCTGCAGGAAGCTGGTGGCAGAGGCGTTCGAGCCGAGGTAGCCGAAGCCGGCCACGAAGAGGAACACGAAACCGAGTGCGAGAAACGGCGAGAGCGAGAAGGCGATCACGCCGCCGACGAGCAGGCAGAGCGTCATGATCGTGCGCCGCCGCTCCGGCTCGCGCCCCGCCAGCGCGAACGCCGCCGTGACGGCGCCGGCGCCGAAGATGCCGATGATGTAGCCAGAGAAGGTGTCCGGCCGGTCGAACTCATGCGCGAAGGCCGGCGCGAGGGTGTTGATCGGATCGGACGCAAACCCGACGGCCATCACCACGATGAGCGCGACGGCTAGGCGTGGCTCGCGGCGCAGGAAGACGAGGCTGTCGCGCAGGCGCGAGCTTTCGGGTCGCTCCTGACGGCGCGGGCGGACGATCAAGAGCGCCCCGACGAAGACGAGGTACGAGACGGCGTTGACGGCGAAAGCGGTCGCGATGCCGAACGCGCCGATCACGGCGGCGGCGGTCGCCGGCCCGATCACGCGCGCGATATTGAAGGTCATCGAGTTGAGCCCGACGGCGGCCGTGACGTCCTCCCGGCGCACGAGCGAGACGAAGAGCGCCTGCTGTGCGGGCGTCGAGAACGCGCTGACGACGCCCTGACCGAGGCCGAACGCGATCACGAGCGCCGCCGTCGCGAGGTCGAGGGCCGTCACGAGCGCGAGCAGCGCCGAGAGCAGCGCCGCGAGCGGCTGCGTCACGAGCAGGAGCTTGCGCCGGTCGAAGCGGTCGGCGGCGCTCCCGGTCCACGGTGCGAGGAAGAGCATCGGCGCGAACTGGCTGAAGGTGAGCACCCCGAGCAAGAGCTCGGAGCCGGTTAGCCGGAAGACGAGGATCGAGGCGGCGAGGTTCTGGAACCACGTGCCGCTTGCCGAGAGCGCGTTGCCGGCGAAGTACGGCGCGAACGAGCGCGAGACGATGAGCCCGAACGCGGCCCGGGGGCCGTACCGTCTCCGTGCGGGCGACTCCGCGGCCGCCGGCTCGGCTATGCCCGACCCGCCTTGTGGAGCGCGGCGTAGATCTGCCTCCCGGTCTTCGCCGGGACTCCGGGAACGCCCTCGAACTCCTCCGGCCCCGCGGCGAGGATTCGCTCCGGCGAACCGAAGTGCTGCATGAGCGCGCGCCGCCGGGCAGGGCCGACGCCCGGGAGTGCGTCGAGGATCGACTCCCGCGCCCGCGAGTCGCGGCGCTGGCGGTGGAAGCCGAGCGCGAAGCGGTGCGCCTCGTCGCGGATCCGCTGCAGGAGCTGGAGGCCCGGCGAGGCGGGGTCGAGCACGATCGGGTCGGGGCGCCCGGGGACGAACACCTCCTCCTCCCGCTTGGCGAGCGAGATGACGGCGACCCGTGGCAGGTCGTAGGCCTGCATCGCCGCGAGCGCGGCCGAGAGCTGGCCCTTCCCGCCGTCGATCACGACGAGGTTGGGGATCGCGGCGAAGCCCTCGTCGTACACGGCACTCGTCGTCGCCGGCCGCGCCCGGGCGAAGCGGCGCGACACGACCTCCGCCATCATCGCGAAGTCGTCCTGGCCGCCTTCCCGCTTGATCCCGAACTTGCGGTAGTGGGCCTTCTTCGGCAGGGCGTCCTGGAAGACGACCATCGACCCGACCGGCGAGGACTCCTGGATGTTGGAGATGTCGAAGCACTCGATCCGAAGCGGGAGGCTCTCGAGGTTGAGCGACTCGCGCAGCTCCTCGAGCGCCTCGATCCGCCGCAGGCGCTTGCGCTCCGTCTGGGCGGTGTCGTGCTCGAGCGCGAGCTCTGCGTTCTGGTGGGCGAGCTCCTGGAGGCGCCGCTTCTCGCCGCGCCGGGCCGGGCGCACCTCCACGCGCGAGCCGCGCTCCTCCGAAAGGAACTCCGAGAGCGCAGCGCTCGGCCGGGTCTCGGGCGGAACGATGATCTGCGGCGGAATGCTCGGGGCGCTTCCGTAGTACTCGAGTGCGAAGGCCTCGAGGAGCGAGTCGATGTCCTGGCCCGCAACGTTCTCGAGGAAGAAGCTGTGCCGGTCGGTCAGGCGCCCGCCGCGGAGAGGGAAGACCTGGACGGCCGCGCCCGCATCTCCGACGGCGATCCCGATCACGTCCACGGTTCCGATCGCGCGCTTGTCGGCGGCCTGGCGCTCGGCGAGATGGCGCACGGAGAAGAGGCGGTTCCGGTAGCGGGCGGCCGCCTCGAAGTCTTGCTCCTCCGCGGCGGTGCGCATCTTCTCCTCCAGCTCGCGCAGGATCGGCCTGGTCTCGCCGGAGAGGAACTCGATCACGCGCGCGATGATGTCGGCGTAGTCCTCCTTCGAGACGTAGCCGACGCAGGGCGCGAGGCAGCGGTCGATGTGGTAGTCGAGGCACGGGATCCCCGAGTGGCGGCCGGGCTGCGGGCCCTCGCAGGGGCGGTACGGGAAGACGCGGTTGAGCACGTCGAGCGTCTCCCGCACCTTCTTCGCGTTCGCGTATGGGCCGAAGTAGACGACCCCGCGCCGGTGCCGCTCCCGCGTGAACATGACGCGCGGGTAGTCGTCCTCGACAGTGACCGCGATGTACGGATACGACTTGTCGTCACGCAGGCGCACGTTGAACGGCGGCCGGTGGCGGCGGATGAGGTTCTGCTCGAGGTGGAAGGCTTCGGTCTCGCTCGAGGTCACGATCACTTCGATCCGCTCGACGCGTGTCGTCAGGTTCTCGAGCCCGCGGCGAGCGTCGCCACCGCGGAAGTAGGAGCGCACGCGCGAGCGGAGTGACTTCGCCTTTCCCACGTAGAGGACATCGTCGCGCGCTCCGCGGAACAGGTAGACGCCGGGCTTTCCCGGCAGACCTTTCAGCTGGGCCTCCAGGCGCTCGGTGCGGGTTTCGGCTGTCACGCTCATCCGTCAGCAAGCCTAGCCACGGCCGCCCCGAGCACCGGGCCGGCTCGGCCACCGATCTTGAGCGCCGCTCGGGCCGCCGGTGCGGAGTCGCCCCGTGTCGGCGGGTGCCCGGCCACCAAACGCACTCCGCGCGTAGGCTTTCGCCCTTGCCGGTGGACGTCCGCAGCGAGATCGAGATCGCGCTCCCGCGGAACGAGGTCGCTGCCTACGCCTCCGATCCCGACAATGCCACCGCCTGGTACGAGAACATCGAGCGAGTCTCCTGGCAGACGCATCGGCCGCTCGCCGTCGGATCGCGCGTCGCCTTCGAGGCGCGCTTCCTCGGCCGCCGGCTCGCTTACACCTACGAGCTCACGGAGCACGTCCCGGGAGAGCGCCTCGTCATGCGGACGGCCGACGGGCCGTTCCCGATGGAGACGACCTACGAGTGGGCCGACACGCCCTCGGGCGACACGCGGATGGTGCTTCGAAACCGTGGCCGGCCGTCGGGCTTTGCGAAGGTCGCGACGCCAATGCTGGAAGCAGCCATGCGCCGGGCGAACGCAAAGGATCTCGGCCGCCTGAAGAAGATCCTCGAGGCGGGACACGCGAGACGGGATTAGCGCCGTGCTCGGCGTCGTTGTCAGAGAGCAATGGCCGCCGACCTCCAGCCCGAGTTCCTCGAGGCGACCTACGGTTCCGTCTGCCGCAGCACGGGCTGCACGGAGAGGCGGCGGCGCACGCTCGAGAGCGTCGTTCACCTTGCCGTCGAGCTCGCCCGCGAGGGACGTGAGGGCCGCAAGGTCGGGACGCTCTTCGTGATCGGCGACGAGGACATCGTGCTGGCGCAGTCGCGCTCGCTCCTCCTCGACCCGCTCTACGGCCACTCGGACGAGCTCCTGCACGTCGAGCGGCCCGAGTTCCGGGAGACGGTCAAGGAGCTGGCGCAGCTCGACGGCGCGTTCGTCGTCAGGGACGACGGCACCTTCGTCTCGGCCGGGCGCTATGTCGACGTCGAGCTCGGCGCGCCGGAGAACTTCCTCCCCGGGCTCGGCACGAGACATGCGGCGGCGGCCTCCGTCAGCCGCAAGACGAACGCGATCGCCGTCGTCGTCTCGCAGAGCTCCGTCGTGCGCGTCTACGCGCGAGGCGAGGTGCGTGCCGAGATCATTCCCGAGCTCTTCCTCATGTCGAAGGAAGGGCTCTTCGCACGGATGGCCGACGTGCGCCAGCTGCCCGACGCAGGCGTCACGCTCGCCGTCGCCGAGTAGGGTTGAGCCCACCCGGTTGCCCGCTCGTCGAGTGGGCTCCCGGTCGAGGGTAGGCCGGAAAACGTCACGCAAGCGGCTACGATTGCGTCGTGGCCGCGGAGACCTCGACGCAATATGTCGCGTACACGCTCTACAAGGCCGACCCGGCCTGGCTGCGGCTTCCGTTCGAGGAGCGGGCCGCCGCCAAGGAGGCGTTCGCCGAGGTCGTTTCGTCCTGGCAGGAGCGGATGGACGTGCGCTCCTACAGCCTCGTCGGGGTGCGCCCGGAGGTCGACTTCATGCTCTGGAAGCTGACCGAGCGCTACGACGACCTGCGCGAGCTCACGACGGATCTGAACGCCACGCCGCTCGCCGGCTACCTGACGACGCCGTACTCCTACCTCGCGACGACGAAGCCGTCGCAGTACTTCGAGCAGAAGAGCAGGCGACCGCGGCGCGTCGTGCCGCGCGGCGCGCCCTACCTCGTCGTCTATCCGTTCGTGAAGAAGCGAGAGTGGTACTCGCTCTCGATGGACGACCGGCGCCGCGCGATGCAGGAGCACGCAGCAATCGGAAGCCGCTTCGTCACGATCACGAACCACACGACCTATTCCTTCGGGATCGACGACCAGGAGTTCATGACCGCCTTCGAGTGCGAGAGCCCCGCCGACTTCCTCCAGCTCATGATGACGCTGCGCGAGACGGAGGCCTCCCGCTACACCGAGCGCGACACGCCGATCTTCGTCGGGACAGCGCAGGAGCTGCGCGAGATCCTCGACTCACTCGACGGCGTCGCCGCGGGCGTCGCCTCCTGAAACCGAGCGTCGACGTCGCAGGCCTCAGCATCGCCTACGAGCGGGCGGGCGAGGGGCCGGCCGTCGTCCTCCTCCACGGCGGGCTTTCGGACAGCCGCGAGTGGCGCCACCAGCTCGAAGGGCTCCGCGACGAGTTCACAGTCGTCGCCTGGGACGCTCCCGGATGCGGTGAGTCGTCTGATCCGCCGGCAACGCTCGGGATAGCCGGTTACGGTCGCTGCCTCGCCGGCCTCGTCCGCGGGCTCGGGCTCGGCGGCGCACACCTCGTCGGCCTCTCGTTCGGCTCCACGGTCGCCCTCGAGCTCTACCGCTCGGATTGGGGCCTCCGAGCTCACGGCGATCACGGCGTCCCTCCGGACCGCGGGCGCCGAGACTATGGCCCGCGCGATGGCGGCCTGCGACGTCCGCCACCTGCTCCCGCACGTCAGCGTGCCGACGCTCGTCCTCCACGGCGACGAGGACGTCCGGTCGCCGCGCACGGTGGCCCATGCGCTCGCGTCGGCGATTCCGGGCGCGACGTTCGTCGTCCTCGAAGGCGTGGGACACATGAGCAACCTCGAGGCCCCGGAGCGCTTCAACGCCGAGCTCCTGAGCCTCCTCCGCGCCCAGACGCCCGCTCAGTAGCCGTACGTGTGCTCTCGGCGCCAGACGCGCCAGAGCGCGAAGCCGGACGCGGCGAGGACCGCCAGGAAGACGAGCACCTCGAGGCTCCCCTGCGGATACGGCGTCAGGATCAGCGCGGCGATGTCGACGACCGCGAGCCCGACCGCGCCGTAGAAGACGGCCTGCGAGTTGCGCGACCACATCGCGATGTCGCCCCGCCGCTCGCGCCAGACGAGGAAGAGGAAGAACGCGATCGCGAGGAAGAACGCGATCCTCGCGATCAGGAGCAGGCTGACGAGGGCAGTCTGAAGCTGAAGCGCCCAGATCGCCACCGCGATCAGGAGGATGATCGCGAAGCCGCGTACTGTCGGGTTGATCCGGCTCATGTCGCCGTCGTGTAGGCGCGGACAGAGAGCGCCGTCGCCAGCAGGGTAGCTCCCACGAACCAGGCAAGGCGCCGGGCCGGGACCGGGGGCGCGTACATCCACGGCGAGAGGGCGGCGAGCATGGCGAGCGTCCCGTACAGGTAGTGGAGCTTGTCCGGTGCCCGGCGGCCGTCCGAGAGGAGCAGCAGTCCGAGCGCGACCTGCGCGATCAGAAGCGACTGGCCGAGCGCGAGCGCGTGGGCGTAGATCCGGCCGGGATAGCGCTTGCGCCAGAGGTAGATCCCGCCCCACGCGAAGGCAAGCAGGTTGACGGCGATCAGGAGCACCGCGTTGAGCTCGTGCAGTCCCAGCACGGGCGGGAGCCTAGTGCCCCTTCCGGCGAGGCTGCCCCGCTTCCGGCACGTACGATCGCGCGGTGGACGAGCTCGCGGCGGGCCTCTGGCACTGGAAGACAGCGCATCCCGACTGGCGGTCGAGCGAGCCCTGGGATCGGAACGTGTCCTCGTACGCGATCGAGGTCGGCGAGCGACTGCTCCTCTTCGACCCTCTCGGCGTGCCGGGCGAGATCGAAGAAAGGGCAAGCGGTCACAAGACGGCGATCGTCCTCACCGCGCCATGGCACGAACGGGACGCACGGAGTCTGGTCGAGCGGTTGGGCGCTCCCGTCTACACGCCGCTTCCCGACACTGCCGAATACCTGATGAAGAGGTACAACCTCACGGCCGAGGAGGCCGGCGACGGTGCGCCCGACGTCGTCTGGCTACTCCGGGAGGGAATCGGGGAGGCACATATCTACGCGGCCGGCGAGCGACTCGAGGTCGGAGTCGAGGCGTATCCCGGACAGAAGCCGAACGACATGGTGCTCTGGATCGAGAACCAGCGCGCGGTCATCGCCGGCGACACGCTCGTCGAGTTCGGGCGAGGGCTCGAGATCAACCCGCGCTGGCTGGGCCCGGATGTGACGCTCGAGCAGGTTGGCGAAGGATTGCGTCCGTTGCTCGACCTACCCGTGGAGCACGTGCTCGCCACGCACGGCGGCCCGCACGAGCGAGCCGCGCTCGAACGAGCGCTTAGCTGACCGGAAAGGTCTTGCCGGAAGGGCGACTCCCTCGTATCACCCCGAAATCTTCTGCCAGAGTCAGGATTTGCCGGACCGAAAGCGGGTAGTGCCAAACGACCATGATCGGACGGCTCGCCGAGGATCCCGCTCTCTGGCTCCATGAGCTTGCGGAGTCCATCCGAATCGGGGAAACTGCCGCCTCGGAGCAGGTCGCCGACTTCGTCGATTCCGTCCTCGACAGCCACGCACAGAAGCTTGTGGGTCGCCTCATCGAGGACGTGCTGGGTACCCGCGAGGGGCCTCACCAGCGGGAGTAAGACGGTTCTCTGGAAACTAGTCGGAGCTGCGGCATGGAACCAAGACTCGAGCGGCAAGCCCGAAATGAAGCACTCGTTCGTGAGGTGAACGAACGGATAGCCCGGCTCGACGAGGCTACCCAGGAAGCGGACTTCGGCGACGATGCGATTCGCTTCGACTTCCTGTGCGAGTGCGGCGGAGACGCAGATGAGGTCAGTTGCGATGCCCACGTCGAGATGACGCTCGACGAGTACGAGGAGGTCCGCGCCCAGGATGATCGATTCGTTCTGGTGGCCGGCCACGAGAACACAGCGATCGAGCACGTGGTTCGACGCACCGAGCGCTTTGTCATTGTCGACAAGAAGCCGGCCGCCGAGCCATTTGTGGACGACGACCCTCGTGGAGCGCCGTCCACCTAAACGCCCGTCATCTCAACGGAGGCAGACCGCAGGTCTGGTCGCGCGAAACCCGGAACCCCGGAGCCGAACGGGGAGCGGCGCTCTCACCCTGGGAGGAGATCCCCCGTCTCATCTCCCGTCGGGATGGCCGCTCCCCTCGGTTCCGACGTTCTCCCCATGCTTGGTAGACGTTCAAACACCCCACCTGATCGAGCAAATCGTCCGAGGTTGACCCGTGCTCGACTACCGGTCGAGCACGTGCTTCCCACGCACGGCGGCCCTCACGAACGAGCCGCGCTCGAATCGGCGCTCGCGTGACGGGCCCACGGGTAGGCTCGTCACGTGGTCCGCGAGGGAGACCCCGCTCCCGACTTCACGCTCCGCTCGGACACGGGTGACGAGGTGAAGCTTTCGTCGCTGCACGGCAGCCCGGTCGTCCTCTACTTCTATCCGAAGGACGACACTCCCGGCTGTACAGCCGAGGCCTGCAGCTTCCGAGACGAGTACTCGAGCTTCCGGGAGCGCGGCGCGGTCGTGCTCGGCGTCAGCCCCGACGACGAGGCCTCACACGGCCGCTTCAGGGAGAAGTACTCGCTTCCCTTCACGCTCCTCGCCGACCCCGAGCACCGCATTGCCGAGGACTATGGGGTCTGGGTCGAGAAGACCATGTACGGGAAGAAGCGCATGGGGATCAAGCGCTCGACCTTCGTGATCGACGCGGACGGCAACGTTGCGCGCGCTCTCTACGGCGTGAAGCCCGAGGGCCACGCCGGGCAGGTGCTCGAGGCGCTCGGTAGCTAGGCCAGTGCGCGCACGGGGCGGAACCGCCGGGCGGTTCCCCAGAGCGCTGCGGCGACGACCACGACCGCGGCAACCGCGATCAGGATCGCCTGTGCCGCGACGGCGAACGCGATCGCCTGCGAGGCGCTGATGCCGCTCGCGACGAGGATCGCCGCGCCGGCACCCGCCTGGGTCGCCGCTCCGGCGGGCGCGATCGGAAGCGCCGAGGACGCCGCGGCCGCAACGAGGAAGGCGAGCGCGAGCGTGAACGAGAGGCTGACGCCGAGGGCGGCGAGCAGGAAGAAGAGCCCGACGGCGCGCGCAACCCAGGACGCGAGGACGAACACCCAGGCCTTCCACGCTTCCCGCGGACAGGTCGTCCTCTCGGCGAGCCAGCGGGCGACACGGAAGCGGATGAACCGTCCGCTCGCGACGAGGCGCGGGAGCAGGACGATGAGGACAGCCGCCGCGATTCCCGCGGCCGCGACGACGCCCATGCCGGCCCGCACGCCGACGGAGCTGTCGGATGTGGCGGCCGCAGAGGACGCGAGTGGCATCAGCGCCGCCGTGTCGACGAGCCCGAGCATGAAGAGGGAGAGGCAGACGGTGCCGACACCGGAGTCGCCGGCGCCGAAGCGGCGGACGACCGCGACCCGGACGACGTCGTCGAAGCGCCCGGGAAGCGCCGCGCCTCCGACGCAGGCGGCGCCGCCCGCGGCGGCGAGCGCCATCTTGTGCGGGCGGTTGATCGGGGCGAAGAGCCGCTGCCAGCCGAAGGCCTTGAACGCGTAGGAGAGGAGGAAGAAGCCGCCGGCGGCGCCCACGAGCTGGAAGTCCGCGTTCGCGAGCGGCCAGCCGGTCTCGGCGAAATGCCGCGCCGCAAGGAGGGCGACGGCGATGCCCAGCAGCGCCGAGCCCCCGTTGAGCGCGATCTTCCCCTTTTTCGACCGGCAGAGCCCGACGACTGTTCGCATGGCTTCAACCATCGTCCCGTTTCTGAACGGACTCAACCCACAAAAGGGTACGAGTGTGTGACCGAAACGAGTAATGGGCCGCAAGGAGAGAGCCTGAGGCTCGACGCAGGAAGACCGTGGCGCGCGAACCCAGGGTAGACCATGGAGTCAGACGGCGTCGCCCTCACCGCGGGGCGAGGGCGGCGGCTACCCCGCCACGATCTTCCAGTACGAGTCCTTGCGGACGATCTTGCCACCCCGGAACTCGAACAGGTCGCAGCCCCTCACCTCGATCCTCTCGCCCTCCGTGCTGGTCCCCGTCAGGAGCCATTCGGAGCAGCCGCGATCGCCTGCGACCCAGTGGCGGTCCTCGCCGTAGTGAACGTCCGGGATGCCGGCGAAGCGGCTCCCGAGCCCGGCCCGCACTTGCTCCAGCCCTCCCATCCTGGTGCCCCAAGGCTGCGGGCCGCGCGGCATCTCGAGGACACAGTCTTCGGTGAAGAAGCTCATGATCGCGTCGAGGTCGTGCGCGTTGAAGGCATCCAGCAGCCGCTCGAGCGTCTCGACCGTCACCTGTCCGGCTTCCGCTGCCACCGACTCACCTCCGTGGTTCGACTGCCCGAGCCGAGCCAAGGCGACAACTCTTTCAGGTCGAAGATGCGGATGAGAGGACTTGAACCTCCACGGGGTTCGCAGCGAGATGGCGGGTGTTGCCGGGACGTGGCGGGACGTGGCTCACGGCCAGCGATTGCGCCGCGCCGACCGCATGGGCAAGCCGCGCGGTTCTCAGACGTTTGGGCCACGTTCGGGCCACGCCGCCCGTCGTCCGCGAGCCATGCGAGCCGCGCGTGGAGCCTGGCCCGCACGTCGCGCTCGCTCAGGCGCGCCGATCAGGGTCCCGATCGAGCGTCCCCGCCGAAGCGATCCATCGACTCGTGAAATTCATGACTGTTGCAAGTCGATCGAAGTCGTGATCGTAGTGAAGGACGCCGACACCGGCCTCCTGCGCACACGCGGCTATGAGCGCGTCGGGCGGCTTTACCCGGTGAAATCCATCACTGACCGATGCGAGCTCGCGCAGCGCAGTGACGGCCGCCCGGCACACGCTGTCGGTCGTCGGGAAGTTGCGGAGAGCGGTCAGCTCTTCTTCGAGCTCTGCAAACTCCTTCCCGGACCTCGCCGAGTAGAGGAGCTCAATGCTGTTCACCCGGCAGGTGGCTATCTGTCCGTTGCGCAGAGCGCGAGCCCACTCTTCCTGGAGGGAAGCTTGATCGGCGCGAGCCCACACCGATTTGTCAGCGATGAACACGCCGCCGCCGAAGGCGGGCTCGGCGTTCACTGATCAGGTCTGATCGACGCCCCAAGCGTCATCTAGGCCGAGGAGCGCCTCTCGATCGAGCGCGCTGGCCGAGGTGGAGCGCTGTACGAGACGCTCCAAAAGGAGAGCAGGGGCGTTCGAATCCGCTTGTCTCTTGCGAACGACCTCCTCGAGGACCCGAATTTCAGCGAAGCGCAGGTCACCCGCCCACTCCCTGTCCTTCGTCGCGCGCAGGTCGAAATTCATCCGCTTGGTTTCTGTCGCGGTCTGCATCGGCTCACTCCTTTTCACGAGTCTACGCAGGAATTAAAGCTTGTCGAGGTACCGGTTCACTGCCTGCCTGAGGTAGGTCGAGGCATCGCTGGCACGCTGACTCACAGCGTCAAGCGACTCCAGCTCGCCCGGGAATTGTGCATCCAGGTCGATATACAGCATCTTTTCGTCGCGCTGGAGGGGTTCGATGGTCAGGGCGTACTGCGTTCCGTCTTGAGCGATCACGTACTTCACGCCCGCCCAAATCGAGCCTCCGCCGACGAGCTCGCCGAGGTCGTCCTCCGTCTTCCCGAGTAGGCGGTGCAGGACGAAGCCGCGCGCGTCGCTTTCTGGTGCCGGCGCCCAGTACACGAGGCGCGTCGCGAAGTTGAAGAACTGACTCACGCCCAGATGCCTGGCGATCACCTTGAGGATGTCTTGCGCCTTGCCAGCCGAGGCTTCGGGCGAGAGCTCCACCGTGTCCCTAATCTGAATCAGAGGCGGCTGGATGAGGACCATCTCATCCTCCGACGCACCTACGAACTGGGCGCTTGAACCGTCTGGGGCCATTTGGAACTGGCGGTAACGGTGACTCGGAGCGACCTCAGCCCAGATGTGATTCAGGCGGTCGATGGTTACTTGCGGCCCGCCGGTTACCTGAGGCGGAGGCGTGAACAGCCCCGCTATCAAGACCTGGGGAATGAGATCCACGGGGATCGCATCCTACGCGAACGACGTCCTCGCGCGAGGCCCGCCCACCGGACACCTTCCGAGGTAGGCCACTTCGTGGTGGTGGCCGAAAGCGGAGATTGCCACGACGTCGTGGCAATTCGATGCGCTCGGCTTCTCCCTTCGCTGCCAGTTACCCTGCACCGGCCCACTGGAGCGTGTTCCGGCGCCGTGGCCCGAGCGCTCCGACCTCGGCCCGCCAGACGGCGAGCGCGAGCGCCGGCACGGCGTCGATCGGGCGGTTGCGGTCGAGCTTGCGGACGCGCCGGATCTCGCCGCGGTCGCCCCGCTCGACCGTCGCGTTCGCGAAGTGGGCAGCGATGACGGGGTCGCCGCGGTGGCGGATGCGCCGCTCCCGTGTCAGGCGGTCCAGTGTTTGCAGGGCCTCGCGCATCGGTGCCGAGTGCGGCTCGACCGCGATCACCGCCTTGTCGGGCAGGCGCTTGTCGATGATCTCGACGGAGCGCTCGAGGTAGCGGGGGTCGTAGGCGGCTTCGCGCACGTCGAGCACCTCGAAGCGTTCGAGCGTGAATTGCTCGACGTCCTCGAAGTCGATCCGGCCGCCCTCGTGGAAGACATGGTGCGGCGCGTCCTTGCGCACCGAGAAGACGTTCGCGTCGACGTCGATCGTCCCATCAGCACGCCGGGCCGCCCACGCGACCACCGTCGTATCGAAGGTGCGTGAGCCGTCGAGGCCGAGCGCCGCGGCCGCGCCCTCCTCGATCCGCA
>DASUJY010000042.1:0-22644 GCA_036279015.1 Gaiellaceae bacterium
GAAAGGCCGGTCATGCGCAGGGCGGCGTACGACTCCACCGTGGCGGCGAGGTCGGGCTCGCCGCCCCAGTAGATCGCCCAGGTCCCGTCGGGCCGGCGCCGCTCGAGCAGCTCGTTGGCTGAGCGGCGAACCGTGTCATCGTCCGCGAGGCGGAGGAACACGTGCCAGAAGATGTGCTGCGCTGTCATCGTCACGTTCGACTCGAGCTCCCCGACCCACCAGCCGCCGGGTTGCTGGAGCGAGAGCAGCCGCGCGACGCCCGCGTCGAGCGCGCGGTCGAGATCCGTGCCCAGAGCGGTGCTCATCCGTTTCTCCTCACGCGACCAGCTTCTCACGGACCGGCGCCATCAGGACGCGCGCGGCCTCGCGGCCGCTCCTGATCGCGCTCTCCATCGTCGCGGGCCAGCCGGTGGCCGTCCAGGCGCCTGCACGCACAACGTTGGGACGGCTCGTGGAGGGCCCGGGCCGCAGGCTTGCCGTGCCCGGCCGGGCAGCGAAGGTCGCCGCTGGCTCGCGGCTCACTCGCGACCAGAGAACCTCGGCGCCGCCCAGCCGCTCCGTCACCTGACCCGCGAGCCGGTCGATCAGCTCGCGCCCGCGAAGCTCGAGGAGCTCAGGCGTCCCGCTCGAGACGATGGTGACGTACTGCCCGCGCTCCGGTCGGTGCCCTGTGAGGGCGCCGCGGTCGAAGAGCCAGTGCGCGTCGCTGCCGAGGAGCGCGGCGAGCGGGGCCGGAAGGATCGGCCGGTCGAAGACGAGATGCAGGCTGACGATCGGCGAGTCCTTGAGCCCAGGCGGCTCCTGACCGAGCAGACGCGCGCTCTCGGCCGGCGGAACCGCGAGCACGATGCCCTCCGCATCGAGCTCCTCGAGCGAGCCGATCCTCGTCCCGACCGAGATCTCGGCTCCGCGGCGCGCGAGCTCGCGGCCCGCAGCGGCGCCGTGCATCTCGCCGAGCGGGGCCGTGGGGAGCAAGAGGTCGCTCGCCCCGCCGCCGGCGAGCAACGCGGTCTGCACCGTGAAGATGCCGGGTGCGGCGCTCACCTCGTCGGTGCGCAGGTTCAGGGCGGGCCGGACGAAGACGTCCCAGAAGCGGTCGATTCCCTCCTGGGACTGCCCGAGGCGCCGGAGCAGCTCCCCGAACGTCTCGCCGTCATGGGTCTCCGGATCGAGGCCCGCCAGCCTGCGGGCGGCTCGCGCGACCGCCAGACGCTCACGCAGGTCGAGGTGCCCGTAGCGGAGAAGGCCGACGAGGCCGGGCCGAATCGTCGCGACGCGACCCCCCTCGGCCACGACGGGCAGGCCGAGGCGCACACGCCGCAAGGCCTTCGCCTGGCCGACTTCGGCGACGAAGTCGAGATACGCCGTGCAGCAGCCGAGCGCGACGTGCTGGCCGTTGTCCGGCGGCGGGCTGGGGTCGTCCTCGCGCTCGGGCAGGGTCTGCACGGCACCGCCGAGCGTCGGCCGCGCCTCCAAGAGCCTGACCGCATGCCCCTCCTTCGAGAGCTCGAGGGCGGCCGCGAGCCCGGCGAGGCCGCCGCCCACGACCGCGACCTTCACAGCGCCACGACCGACTTCATCTTCTCGAGCGTCGAGAGCTCCGGGCGGGCGCTGAAGACGTCGTAGCGGCGCGCCTGCATCTGGTCGAGCAGCCCGGCGTAGATCCCGGCGAAGGTGCGGACGCAGAGCGCGCTGCGGCGGTCGAGGAGCGGAAGCAACCGCAGCCCCTCGGCGAGGAGCCCGCGGGCGCGATCGGCCTGGTGCTCCATGAGCGGCTGCCAGCCGGAGCCGGGCGTGCCCGCCGCGATCTCGTCCTCTCCCACCCCGAACCGCGCGAGCTCGTCCTGCGGGATGTAGATCCGTCCGAGCGACCAGTCCTCGGCGACGTCACGCATGATGTTGATCTGCTGGAGCGCGAGCCCGAGCGTCTCCGCGCGCGGCCGGGCAGCCTCCCAGCTCGACGGCCCGTAGACCGCCGCACAGGCAACGCCGACGGCGCCCGCCACGCAGCGGCAGTACTCCTGCAGCTCGTCCCAATCGGCATACCGGCTCCGCTCGCAATCCATGAGCGCGCCCGCCACGAGATCGAGAAGCGCCTCCTGCGGGATGGGATAGCGCTCCATCGCGTCGGCCAGGGCAACGAGAATGGCATCGCCGTCACGCGAGGCCGGCAGCGCCTCGACGGCGGCGCGCCACGCCTCGAGCTCGGCCCGCGCCGGCTCGACCTGGTCGGCGAGGTCGTCGACCCGCCTCGCATAGGCGTAGAGCGCCGCGATCGCCTGCCGCTTCGGCCCCGGAAGTACACGAATCCCCCAGGCGAAGTTCCGGGCGGTCTCGCGCGTGATGCGGTCGGTCTCCGCGTACGCCTGCTCGGCGTTCATCTCCCGACGACCTCACGGAGCGCCAGGCCCAGGAACGTCCATTTCGTGGGAGCGGGACGACCGCTGAACACATCCCAGCCGGCTCGTTCGAGCGCGGCGAGCGCCGCCAGGCCACCGCGGGAATAGAGCGCGACCGAGAGACCCGCCCGGCCCCGCAGGTCGTCCGCCAGCGGGCGGCCGGCCTCGAGCAGGACACGCGCGCGCTCGCCTTCGAAGCGGAGGAGCGCCGCGATCGGCTCGCTGAGGGGCCCGGCAAGCTCCTCGTCCTGGACGCCGAAGCGCGCAAGATCCTCCTGGGGGAGGTAGACACGCCCGAGGGCGAGGTCGCGCGGCGGGTCCTGGAGGAAGTTGACGAGCTGGAGGCCCGTGCAGACCGAGTCGCTGAGCGCGACGAGCCGCTCGTCGCCCGCACGGCCGTAGACCCCGAGCACGAGCCGGCCGACCGGGTCGGCCGAGTACGTGCAGTACTCCTTCAGGTCGGCCCACGTCGCATAGCGCGTCTTGCGCTGGTCGATCCGGTTGGCCTCGATCAGGCGCCGGAACGGCTCGAGCGGCAGGGCGCAGGCGCCGATCGTGGCGTGCAGGCGGCGCATGATCTCGGTGCGCGGCCGACCTTCGAGCTCGCGCTCGAGCTCGTCCAGCAGGGCCATGCGGTCTCCCTCGGCCTCGTCGCCCAGGTTGTCCACCAGCCGGGCGAAGCCGTAGATCGCACGCAGGTGCGGCCTGGCTGCGCGCGGAGCGAGGAAGGAGGCGACCGGAAAGTTCTCGCCGCCAGCGCGGGCGTCGATCCGCTCGGCCGCCAGCTCCGGGGCTTCGAGGAGGCTCGTCGCGGGCATGGCCACCCATAGTATGGAGCGCCGCCCGCTCGGAAAAACAGGCATCGAGCTTCCGGTCGTCGGGCTCGGCACCTGGCTGACCTTCGACGTCGAGCCCGAGCGCCAGGCCGTGGCCGACGCGGTTGTCGCCGCTGTGCTCGGGCGCGGAACGCGCCTGTTCGACTCCTCGCCGATGTACGGGCGCGCACAGGAGGTTCTCGGGCTCGCCCTCGACGGGCTCCGCGAGGACGTCTTCGTCGCCACGAAGATCTGGACGCCCTCGCAGGAGCAGGGACGCTTCCAGCTCGAGAGTCAGCTTCGCTACTTCGGCGGGCGGGTCGATCTCGAGCAGATTCACAACCTCGTCGCGTGGCAGCAGCATCTCGGCTGGCTCGAGCAGGAACGGGAGCAGGGCCGCGTGCGGTTCATCGGCGCGACGCACTACCAGGCGTCCGCCTTCGAGGAGCTCGAGACCGTGATGCGAAGCGGGCAGATCGACGCCGTGCAGGTGCCGTACAACCCGCTCGAGCGGGAGAGCGAGAAGCGGATTCTGCCGCTGGCCGAGGAGCTCGGCCTCGGCGTCGTCGTCATGCGCCCGTTCGCCGAGGGAGCCCTCTTCCCGGGGCCGGAGCCGCGCGCGCTCGAGCCGCTCGGGGTCTCGAGCTGGGCCGAGGCGCTCCTCCGCTGGGGCCTGTCGGATCCTCGCGTCACCTGCGTGATCCCCGCCACGACCTCTCCCGAGCACGCCGCCGAGAACGCGGCCGCAGGCAGAGGCCCGTCGATCGACGACGACCAACGGAGGCTGGTAGAAAAGCTCGTAACGTGATCGAGGACTGGACGAGCGAGCAGCGTGATGCGTTCGAGCGCGACGGCTTCCTGATCGTCGAGGAAGGGTTCGTCGACGAGAAGACCGTCGAGGCGCTGCGCGAGCGCTTCGACCGCCTCTTCGCCGGCGACTACGCGACCGGGATCCACCCCGACGAGGTGAACTGGGTCGCCGGCCGCGATCCGGAGGATCGCACGCGCCAGATCTGCAACGGCTGGAAGGCCGACCCGGCGATCGCGCGCCAGGTTCTCTCCGAGCGCACGGGCCGGCTCGCGGCCGCGCTCGTCGGCTGGGAGGGCGTCCGCATCCTCCAGGACAACTGCATCTGGAAGCCTCCCGGGACGAAGTCGCTCGGCATGCACCAGGACGGGAGCTACCTCGACTACCTCGTCCCGCCGGAGATGATCACGTGCTGGATCGCCCTCGACGACACCTCCGCCGAGGCGGGCACGATCACCTACGCCACCGGGTCACACCGCTGGCCGCGTGCCCCGGAGAACCGCGGTGAGTTCCACGCTCCGCCCGACTGGCTCGCGCCGCTCGACCGCGCGAAGCCCGCCGGCGAGAAGCTCCGGCTCGTCCCGATCGAGGTCAAGGCGGGCGGCGCCTCCTTCCACGACCACAACACGTTCCACGGCTCGGGACCGAACAGCGCCAGAGTGGACCGCCGCGCCGTCATCTCGCACCTGATCCCGGCGGCGACCCAGTTCCACCCGGTGAACGTCGATCCCGTCTACTCCCGCTACCGCAAGGTCGGCGACACGACGATGGACGAGTCCTACTTCCCGGTCGTGTGGGCCCGCGACGGCGGGCGTTCAGCGTGGCTGGACGCCGAGCTCGCCCAGGACGGCGGCGGTGTGCTCGCCGAGGCCGGGCACGGCTCCTAGCTCGGGGCGCTCGCCGCCGACGAGGAAGGGGTTGCCGACCGTCGGGATGCGGCCGCCGGGCGAATCGACCTCCGCGACGAGCCGGTTGTGGGCAAGCTGCGGGTGCTCCATGACCTCGGGGATGGCGTTGACGGCGCCGCAGGGAATCCGTGCCGCCTGGAGGCGCTCGAGCCATTCGGCGGCGCCGCGCGAGGCGAATGCGCGCACGAGCTCCGGCTCCAGCTCCTGACGGTGGGCGACCCGCGACTCGTTGACCTCGAAGCGCTCGTCCGCGTACAGGTCCGGCCGCTCGATCACGTCGACCGCAAAGGCGCGCCAGTGGTCGTCCGAGAGGACGGCGAAGCCGAAGAGCACTCCGTCGCCCGCCGGGAAGGGCCCGTAGGGACAAAAGTGCGGATGGCGCATGCCCGTGCGGGGAGGGACCTCGCGGCGGTGCCACCAGAGGTGTGGGAAGTAGCCGAGCCAGTCGACCATGGTGTCGAAGAGGGAGACCGAGACCCGCTCGCCCTCGCCTGTCTGCGCGCGGCGCGCCAGGGCGGCCGCAGTCGCGACCGCCGCGTAGCTCCCCGCGCCGACGTCGCAGATCGAGACACCCACTCTGGCCGGCTCCTCCGGCGTGCCGGTGATCGAGATCAGACCTGCCTCGCCCTGCACGACGAGGTCGTAGGCATTTCGCTCGGCGTAGGGCCCGTCGGGGCCGTAGCCCGAGATCTCCGTATAGACGACGTCGGGCCGAAGCGCGCGCACGCTCGGCTCGTCGACCGCATGCTCGGCCGCCCAGCCGGGGGTGAAGTTCTGGAGGAAGACGTCGCTCGAGCGGATCAGCGCCTCGAGCGCCGGTCGCGCCGCCTCGTCCTTGAGGTCGAGCGCGACGCTCCGCTTGCCTCTGTTCATCCAGACGAACCCGCTCGACTCGCCGCGCGCGATCGTGTCCCAGCCCCGCGTCACGTCACCGACCCCGGGCCGCTCGATCTTGATCACGTCCGCCCCCAGATCGGCCAGGAGCCGCGAGCAGAGAGGCCCGGCGAGACCGTTCTCGCAGGCGAGGACGCGGGTGCCCGTGAGGAGCGGCATCCGCGTACCGTATGTCGTCCGGCTTCGCGAGCGCCGAAGCTAGCATCTGCGGGATGGCGGAGCTCAGCGCAAAGGCACGGAAGCTGTTCGACGGCGCGAACATCCTCTTCGTGGCCACCGCCAACCCTGACGGGTCACCCCAGGTCACGCCGGTGTGGACGGAGCTGGACGACGGCCGCATCACGTTCAACACGGCGGTCGGGCGGATCAAGGAGCGCAACATCCGGCGGGATCCGCGCGTCGGCCTGACGATCATGTCCCGCGACGACCCGTACGACAAGGTCGTCGTCGCGGGCCGCGTCGTCGAGATGGTCGAAGGAGAGCCCGCCCACGCGCAGATCGACGATCTCGCGGAGAAGTACATCGGGCAGCGTCCTTACCCGTGGCTCCAGGAGGGCGAGCGGCGCGTGAAGGTCGTCGTCGAGCCCGTGCGCGTGTACGAGTGAGCCTGCTCTACCTGGCTCGGGACGAGGTCGCCGGGCTCCTCCCTTCCACCGCGGCGCAGCTCGACCTCGTCGAGGAGACCTATCGCGCCGTGGGAGCCGGGCGCGTCGAGCTGCCGCCGAAGCCCGGCATCCACCCGCGCCCGGACTCGTTCATCCACGCGATGCCCGCCTATCTGCGGGACGATGACGTCGCTGCGCTCAAGTGGGTGGCCGGCTATCCGGCCAACAAGGAGCGAGGCCTCCCGTACATCAGCGGCCTCATCGTCCTGAACGACCCGGAGACGGGGCGGCCCGCGGCGATCATGGACGGCGCGGAGATCACCGCCGCGCGGACGGCCGCTGCGAGCGGCGTCTGCATCCGCCGCTTCGCTCCGGCAGGGTGGGCGCGGGCCGCGGTGCTCGGCGCCGGGGAGCAGGGCCGCTTCCACGCCCGCGTCCTCCGCGAGCTGAATCCGGACGTCTCGATCCAGGCCTGGGATCCGCACCCCGAGCGGATCGCGGCGCTCGGAGAGGTCGGCGCGGCGCCGGGCCCGCGGGAGGCCGTCGCGAACGCCGAGGTCGTCGTGACGGCGGGGCCGATTATCGAGGAGCCCGACTCGCCGCTCGGGCCCGACTGGCTCGCCGAGCGCTCACTCGGCCTGCCGATCGACTTCGACTTCTACTTCAACGCGGCGGCGGTCGAGTCGGCAGATCTGTTTCTCGTCGACGACGTCGCGCAGTTCGACTACTACCGCTCGCTCGGCCACTTCCGGGGCTGGCCCGAGCCGGCCGGAAGCGTCGGGGAGGCGCTCGCGCAGGACGTCTCTGCGGCGCGAGTCGTCTGCTGCAACCTCGGCATCGGCGCCCTCGACGCCGCCTTCGCGGCCCGCGTCCTCGCCGCTGCGCACGAGCGCGGGGTCGGCACGGAGCTACCCGCCTAGCTCCGGAGCCGCTCGCCGTCCGAGTCCCAAAGCGGCTCGGCGGCTACCTCGCCGGCGATCCAGTCGCCGAAGATCTCGACCTCGACGGCCTGCCCGACCGCGGCAGCCGCGCTCGGGAGGTAGGCGTAGGCGATCGAGCGCTCGACGCTGTAGCCGTAGCCACCGCTCGTCACGCGGCCGACCGCCTCGCCCTCGACGCGCACCGGCTCGGAGCCGAGCGCGACCGAGCGCGGATCGGCCAGCACGAGGCAGGCGAGCCGCCGCTCCGGCTCGTCCTTCGCGGCGGCCTCGAGCGCGTCGCGCCCGAGGAAGTCGCCCTTGTCGAGCTTGACGGCGAACCCGAGGCCGGCCTCGTAGGGGTTCTCGTCCGGCGTGATGTCGGCGCCCCAGACGCGATAGCCCTTCTCGAGCCGGAGCGAGTCGATCGCCTTGTAGCCGCCCGCGACGAGGCCGTGCTCGCGCCCCGCCTCCCAGATCGTGTCCCAGAGCCGCAGACCGAACTCCATCGGGCAGTAGAGCTCCCAGCCGAGCTCGCCGACGTAGGTGACCCGAAGAGCGAGGCACGGGACGGGCCCGACGGCGATCTCCTGCGCCCGCATGTAGCGGAACGCGTCGTTGCCGAGGTCGGCTTCGGTGAGCGGCGCGAGGATCTCGCGCGCGGCCGGGCCCCAGAGGCCGAGGCAGGCGTAGCGCGACGTGACGTCCTCGACCTGCACGCTGCCGTCGGCCGGCAGATGGCGCCTGATCCAGGCCGCGTCGTGGCGCCCGAACGCCGTCCCCGTGACGATGCGAAACCGGTCCTCGGCCAGCCGCGTGACGGTGAAGTCGCACTCGATGCCGCCGCGGCGGTTCAGCATCTGCGTGTATGTGATTGCCCCGACCTCCCGCGCGACACGGTTGTCGCACATGCCCTCGAGGAAGGCGGCCGCCCCCGCGCCGAGGATCTCGAGCTTGGCGAAGGACGTCTCGTCGAAGAGCGCGGCGGCTTCCCGGCAGGCGCGGTGCTCGGCGCCGATCGCCGCCGACCAGATCTCCCCGGCCCAGCCGCGTGGCCGCAGACCCTCGTCACCCTGCGCGGCGTTCGGCTCGAACCAGTTCGCCCGCTCCCAGCCCGACTTCTCTCCGAACGAGGCGCCGAGCTCCTCGAAGCGCGCGTAGGTGGGCGAGAGCCGCAGCGGCCGCCCGGCGAGACGCTCCTGCCCCGGATACTTGATGTCGTAGTAGGTGGAGTAGACCTCGTGCGTGCGGGCGAGCGTGTACTCGCCGCTTCCGTACTGCGCGCCGAAGCGGCGCGAGTCCATCTCCCAGACGTCGAGACCCGGCACGCCTTCGACGATCCACTCGGCGACGAGCCGGCCCATCCCGCCCGCGCCGGCGAGCCCGTGGGCGCAGAATCCGGCGGCGACCCAGAAGCCGCGCACCTCCGATTCCCCGAGGATGAACTCGCCGTCCGGCGTGAAGGCCTCGGGGCCGTTGATGAGGCGGACGACCTCGGCCTCCTCGAGCCCCGGCACGCGCACGATCGCGTTCTGAAGGAGCTCGTCGAATCGCTCCCAGTCCTCCGGCAGGAGCTTGCCGTTGAAATCCGGCGGAATCCCGTCCAGGCCCCACGGCGCAGGGTTCCGCTCGTACCCGCCCATCACGAGGCCGCCGGACTCGCCGCGGAAGTAGACGAGCAACGACGGGTCGCGCATCGTCGGGATGTCCAGCGGGATCCCGCTCGGCCGGGTGACCAGGTACTCGTGCGCCATCGGGACGATCGGGACTCTGACTCCGGCGAGGCGGCCGATCTCCCCGGCGAACATGCCGCCCGCGTTGACGACGACCTCCGTCTCGATCGAGCCCTTGTCCGTCTCCACTCCGACGACCCGGCCTCCCTCGAGACCGATCCCGGTCACGCGCGTCGCCGTGTAGATCTCGGCGCCGCGCCGCCTGGCGCCCTCGGCAAGCGCGAAGGTGAGCTGGCTCGGATCGATGTAGCCGTCCGTCGGCAGGTAGGCGGCCCCGAGGACGCCGTCGGTCGAGATCGGCGGGAAGAGCTCCGCGGCCCGCTCGGCCGAGACGAGCTCGAGCGGCAGCCCGAAGGTCTTCGCCCAGCCAGCCTGGCGGCGCAGCTCCTGCATCCGCTCCTCCGAGGAGGCCAGGCGCAGCGATCCGACCTCGTGCCACCCGGTCTCGAGCCCCACCTCCTCTTCGAGCGTCCGGTAGAGGTCGACGGAGTTCATCATCATCTTCGTGAGGCTGATCGAGCCGCGCAGCTGCCCGACGAGACCGGCCGAGTGGAACGTCGACCCGCTCGTCAGGTCGGCGCGCTCACAAAGGACGACGTCGTCCCAGCCGAGCCGGGCGAGCCAGTAGAGGATCGAGGCGCCGCCGACTCCGCCGCCCACTACGACCGCCGTTGCGCGGGACTTCACGCCCGCACCGAGAGCGCGTCCTCGAAGCCGGGAGCGGCCGCAGTCCGTTCGAGACGGCCAAAATGCTCGTCTGCGTAGGCGACGAAATCGACGTCCAGCTCGGAGATCCCCTGCTGGACGACCCCCCACATCGCCTCGCGGAAGTCGGACATGAAGCGCATGAGCGTGAGCGCGGCCGCGTTCGGTGGCTCGGCGGCGCCGAAGTACGCGCGCAGGAAGGCCTCGTTCTCCTCGTCGCCGAGTTCGTGGTTGATGGAGAAGTTCGCCAGGTCGAAGAACGGATCGCCCATCCCCGCGTACTCCCAGTCGACGATGCGAATCGACTCGCCGTCGTCGAGAAAGTTCGCGTTCAGCAGGTCGTTGTGACAGGGACGCGGATCGGCCTGCCCGCGCGCCTGCTCGATCCGGCCCGCGATCTCCCGGGCCCACCCGTACCGGTCCGGCACGGCCACGCCGTGCTCCCGCGCCGTCTCGGCATAGGTCTCGACGACCCGAAAGCTGTCGAAGCGTCCGGGAAAGGCCGGACCGTCGTGGATCCGGCGGAGCGTGGCGGCGACGCGCGCGATCCTCTCCGGGCGGCGCATCTCCTCGATCGGGATCGGCCTGCCTTCGATGAACCGTGTGACGAGATAGCCCTCGGGACGCACGAAGTCGATCACCTCCGCGCCGACTCCGATCGCGGCGGCCGCCCGCGAGGCGCCGTGCTCGTCCTCGCGGTCGATCCCGAGCAGGGAGGTGTCCTTGCCGCCGATCCGCAGGACGAGCACCTCGCCGTCAACGGTCACCTTGAAGTTGTGGTTCGTGATGCCGCCCCCCAGCGGCTCGATGTCGGCGGCCCGCTCAGGCCACAGGCGCTCCACGATCTCCTCAGCGTTCATCGGGCGATACTACGGCCGTGAACCTCGTCGAGCATCCTCCGACCGTCGGGCTCGTCGTCGTGGACGGGGGCGAGCTCGTCGCCGTTCGGCAAACGCGGCCGGGCTCGGAGTCGCGCACCCTCGAGCTGCCCTCCGGGAAGCTCGAGGACGGAGAGACGCCGGCCGAGGCGGCCGCGCGCGAGCTGGCGGAGGAGTGCGGCCTCGCCGCCGAGGAGCTCAGCGAGATCGGCACGTTCTGGGCCGCGCCCGCCTACTCGACGGAGCTCGTGCACGTCTTCGTGGCGTCGGGCCTCTCCCCCTCCGCGGCGACGAGCGCCGACGAGGACGAGGACATCGACGTCGAGCGCGTGCCGATCACGGAGGCGTTCGCGCGCCTCGACGACGCGTGCTCGATCGCCGCGCTCGCGCTCTGGCTCGAGCGCCGGTGATCCCGGCTGCCTGGCTCTCCGACCTCGAGCGCTCGCTGGCCGAGGACGAGAGCGGAGAGAACCTCGCAACGGCGCTCGTCGTTCTCGCTTCCGTCGCCGGCCGCGAGGTCGAGATTCCGGAGGCTGAGGCTCACGGCGCCGGCCGGCGCGCGCTGCTCCTCCTCGCGGCCGGAGGAGACCCGGAGCGGGGCCTCGACCTCAACGGGCGCGCGGTGAGCGCGCTCGCGGAGGACGTGCGCACCGTCGACCGCCAGCTCGCCCTCGAGCACGGCCTCGACGATCTGAAGGCCGAGGCGAAGGGCCTCCCGCACGTCTCCGAGGCGCTGGCAGCGCTGCGCGCCACGCCCGATGTGGCGTGGCGCGCGTACGCCTGTTCCTTGCTCGCCGAAGAGCTCGGCGAGAGCTGACTACCGACCGGCCGGAGCGATCCCGGGCTCGCCCTCGACGCCGCGCTCGCGGGCGGCGACCTCCTCGTCCGACATCCGCACCGGGCCCTTGAACCACTTGCGGGCCGAGATGAGATACCAGCCGCCGAAGAACAGGAGCGCCCCGCCAACCGTGATCGGCGCGTAGTTGACGTCGTTCCAGTTCAGCGAGCCTTCCGTCCACGGGAAGCCGTCCGGGAAGAGCGGCATCAGGAAGAGGACGCAGATGAGGGCGATCCACCCGATGGCGAGCGGGTCGATCCACTTGTAGTGCTTGCCGAGGTGCCAGGCGCCGCGCTGGAAGCGCTCGCCGGCCCGGTAGCGCAGGATGATCGGCAGGACGAAGGCGATGTAGAGCCCGATCACGGCGATCGAGGTCCCGACCGCGTAGCCGACGATCGCGTTCGAGAGCGTCGGCAGCATCAGCGCCCACGAAAGGACGACGATCGCGCAGACCGCGAAGACCGGCACGCGGTCGCCGGCGACCCGGCGCCAGAGCTGGTGCCCCGGAATCGCGCGGTCGCGGGAGAAGGCGAACATCATCCGCGAGGCCGAGGTCACCGACGCGTTGCCGCAGAAGAACTGGGCCACGCAGGCGATGAAGAGGCAGAACTCCGCCCAGCGGTCGCCGAGGGCCGTCGTCCAGATCTCCTGGACCGCGAAGCCGCCGGCGCCGATCGCCCCGTCCACGTCCTGAATCGCGAACGTGACCGCGAGCAGAACGATGAAGCCGAAGATGACCGACACGACGACGGACATGACCATCCCGAGCGCGGCGCCGCGCGAGGCCATCCTCGTCTCCTCGGAGATGTGCGCCGAGGCGTCGAAGCCGGTGATCGTGTACTGGGCCATCAGGAGCCCGAGGCCGAACACGAACCAGAAGCCCGCGTCGCCGAAGTTCGCGCCCGAGAAGCCGGAGTTGTTGATCGTCTCCGTGAAGACGAACCCCGCGGAGGCGTGCTGGTCGGGGACGATGAAGAGGACGGCGGCGATGACGAGCACGCCGACCATGTGCCACCACGCCGAGATCCGGTTCAGCAGGTCGTTCAGCCGGATGCTGAACATGTTCAGGATCAGGTGGCACCCGATGATCACGGAGTAGGCGACGAAGATCCAGCCCTGCGAGTTCGGGTAGTCGAACCAGAGGTTCAGGAGCGAGGTCCAGAAGATGGCGGCGCCGAAGTCGATCGCCGCGGTGACGGCGATCTGGCCGATCAGGTTGAACCAGCCTGTGAACCAGCCCCAGCCCGGGCTGCCGAGCCGCGACGACCAGTAGTAGAGGCCTCCCGCGGTCGGCATCGAGGAGGCGATCTCGCCCATGGCGAGCGAGACGAGGATGCAGAAGCTGCCCACCAGGAGCCAGCCCCAGATGATCGCCACCGGACCGCCCCAGCCGAGCGCGATCCAGTAGGACGTCAGGCAGCCCGCGAGGATCGAGATGATCGTGAACGAGATCGCGAAGTTGCCGAAGCCCCCGACCGCGCGGAAGAGCTCCTGCGCGTACCCGAGCCTGTGGAGCAGGCCCTCGTCGTCGAGATAATCCGTCTGGTCGGCCGGGCGCTCCATCGGTTCCTGCGTGGTCATGCCGCCTCCTCCGGGTGGGTCTGAGACCGCGTATTAGGCCTTTCTGCGGAAACCCTGTCAAGCCTGCTTGAAGTTAGGATTTCCTGCCATGACCCTGGACGAGCTCACAGCGGAGATCCGAAGCGGCGCGATCGACACCGTCGTCGTCGCGTTCACAGACATGCAGGGGCGCCTGCTCGGGAAGCGCGTCCACGGCGAGTTCTTCCTCGAGGGAGAGGTCGCCGACCACGGCGTCGAGGGTTGCAACTACCTCTTGGCGCTCGACATGGAGATGGATCCGGTGCCCGGCTACGAGATGGCCAACTGGGAGGGCGGCTACGGCGACTTCGTCCTGAAGCCCGATCTGGCCACGCTCAGGCGGATCCCCTGGCTCGAGGGCACCGCGCTCGTCCTCTGCGACGTCCTCTGGCACGACGGATCGCCTGTGAGCGCGTCACCGCGCCAGGTGCTGAAGCGGCAGGTGGAGCGCGCCGCGGAGCTCGGCTTCACCGCGAAGTTCGGCTCCGAGCTCGAGTTCTATCTCCTGAAGGAGACCTACGCCGAGGCCCATGCGAAGGGGTACGAGAACCTCACGCCCTCCGTGCCCTACATCCTCGACTACCACGTGCTCGCGACGAGCTTCGACGAGCCGTTCCTGCGGCAGATCCGCAACTACATGCACGCTGCCGGGATTCCGGTCGAGAGCTCGAAGGGCGAGGCCTGGCCCGGGCAGCAGGAGGTCAACTTCCGCTACGCCGACGCGCTCACGATGGCCGACAACCACACGGTCTACAAGAACGGCGCCAAGGAGATCGCCCACCTGAACGGGTGCTCCGTCACGTTCATGGCGAAGCCGGATCACACGTGGATCGGCAACTCCTGCCACATCCACGCGAGCCTCTGGCGGGGCGAGGAGAGCGCGTTCGCCGGCGAGTCCGACGTCTTCAAGCAGTTCCTCGCCGGGCAGATCGCGTGCTTTCGCGAGCTCGCGCTCTACCTCGCCCCGACGGTCAACTCCTACAAGCGCTACGCGGCCGGGAGCTGGGCGCCGACGACGCTCGCCTGGGGCCATGACAACCGCACCTGCGGTTTTCGCATCGTCGGCCACGGCGACGGCCTCCGGGCCGAGACGCGCATTCCCGGCGGCGACGTCAACCCCTACCTGTCGTTCGCGGCCGTGCTCGCGGCAGGGATCTACGGGATCGAGAACGAGCTCGAGCTGCCGCCGCCGCTCGAGGGGAACGCCTACGAATCGGACGCGGAGCGCTTCCCGCACGCCCTCCGCGAGGCGATCGACGCGCTCGCGGAGGGGCGGATGGCGCGCGCCGCGTTCGGCGACGACGTCGTCGACCACTATCTGAACTACGCGCGCACCGAGCAGCGGCTCTTCGACCAGGTCGTGACGGGCTACGAGCGGGAGCGGCTCTACGAGCGTGGCTGAGTCCAAGCCCCTCATCGGGATCACGACGTACGTCGTTCCGGCGAAGTGGAGCTACTGGGACCTCGAGGCGGCGCTGGTTCCCGCCGCCTACGTGCGAGCGGTGCACGAGGCCGGGGGCCGCGCTCTCCTCGTCCCACCCGATCACAACGCGCTCGAGGAGACGCTCGACGCCCTCGACGGGCTCATCTTCTCGGGGGGCTCCGACCTCGATCCCGAGCTCTACGGCCAGACGCCCCACGAGGAGACGACCGGAATCGTCCGCGAGCGCGACGAGGCCGAGCTCGCCCTCCTCACGGGAGCCCTCGAGCGGGACATGCCCGTCCTGGCCATCTGCCGGGGCAGCCAGGTCCTGAACGTCGCCCGGGGCGGCGATCTCGTCCAACACCTGCCCGACGTGATCGGCGACGAGAAGCACAAGCACACGCCAGGCGTGTTCGCCGACCACGAGGTCGAGCTCGTCGCCGGCACGCGCGTACGGAGCCTGCTGGGCGACCGAGCGCCGGTGAAGAGCCACCACCACCAGGGCTTCGGGCGGCTCGGCGACGGCCTGCGGGAGTCCGCCCGCGCCGAGGACGGGACCGTCGAAGCGGTCGAGGATCCCGAGCGGCGGTTTGCGGTGGGTGTCCTCTGGCATCCCGAAGCCGGCGAGGACTTCGCCCTCTTCCAGGGGCTCGTCGACGAGGCCCGCCGCTACGCGGGCGAGCGCCGGTAGCGCGAAAGCCTCCGTTCGGACGAGGCGCTACTCTCCGGCGCAGTGAGACGCATCGCCCTGCTCTCGCTCGCCCTCCTGGCGCTCGCCGTCCCCGCCGGCTGTGGTTCGGGCAGCGACCAGTCCCAGCCCGTCACGCTGACGCCGGCTCAGGTGCGACAGCAGTTTGCGCAGGCGACCGGGCGCCCGCTCGAGCGCGCGCCGGTCGCGGACCCCGCGTGGGACCAGCTCGGCTTCGGCCTCGACCAGCCGCGGAGCCTCGTCGAGCGCTACGGGATCTTCAACGTCTACGTCGGCAAGCCCGGCAAGGAGCAGTCGCTCGCCTCGCTCCTCGCGGACAAGGCAACCGAGCGGCCGCTGGCGCGAAGCGCGAACGGCATCTACTGGGAGCTCGACTCGCAGTCGAGGACGTGGGTCGCCTACAAGCGCTACGCCGGCAACGTCGTCCTCGTCTGGTTCAGCGGCTCGAAGAAGCAACAGGCTGACGAGCGCTTCCAGCGGGTCGATTCGATCCTCTCGGACCTTCCGGGTTAAGCTCCGCGGCGCGATGGGGCGCCTGGACGGGAAAGTCGCGGTCATCACCGGCGCTGCCGGCGGCATCGGCCGCGAGGCGGCGGTGCTCTTCTCGGCCGAGGGCGCGAGTGTCTGCGTCGCGGACGTCGACGCGGGCAAGGGAGAGGAGACGGCCTCCGAGTGCCGCGAGGCCTTCTTCCACCAGGTCGACGTCACGGACGACGCGAGCGTCGAGGCCATGTACGCGGCGACTGCAGAGCGCTACGGCGGCATCGACGTCCTCTACAACAACGCCGGGATCATGCCCGCCGACGACGCCTCGATCCTCGAGACCGAGACGGACGCGTGGCAGCGCGTGCAGGACGTGAACACGAAGGGCGTCTTCCTCTGCTGCAAGCACGGGATCCCGCACCTGCTCGAGCGCGGCGGCGGCTCGGTCATCAACGTCGCCTCGTTCGTCGCTCTCGCCGGTGCCGCCACGTCGCAGATCTCCTACACCGCGTCCAAGGGCGCAGTTCTCTCGATGAGCCGCGAGCTGGCCGTCGAGTTCGCCCGGCACGGGGTGCGCGTGAACGCGCTCTGCCCGGGTCCCGTCGAGACGCCGCTGCTCATGCGCCTCTTCGAGGAGACCCCAGGCGCTCTCGAGCGGCGGCTCGTGCACGTCCCGATGGGGCGCCTCGCCCAGGCGAAGGAGATCGCCTACGGCGCACTCTTCCTGGCGAGCGACGAGTCGTCGTTCGTGAACGGTGCGACGTTCCTCGTCGACGGCGGCATCACCGCCGCCTACGTGACGGCGGAATAGCCCCCGCCGGTCAGCGCTCGTAGCGCGCCTGCTCCTCGGCGGTTCGCTCGGCGGTCGGGATCGCCTCGAGCCGCTCGTCGGGGATCGGCTCCCCGCTCTCGACGGAGAGGCCGTACGTACCCGCCTCGAGCCGCGCCTCGGCGCGCTCGACCGCGGCGAGCTCGGCCAGGAGGCGCTCGCGCTGCCCGGCTTCGAACTCGTCCGCGTAGAGGTTGCTCGCCTGATCGCCGAGGTGCTGGTCGATGCTCGTCAACTCCCCGTCGTCTCCGGGACCGCCTTGCTCGACGAGCGCCCGCTCGATCCGCTCGCGCTCGCTCGTGAGCAGCTCCTTGGCTCTCTCGGCATCCATCGGCTCGACTCTAGCCGCCCTCGGAGCCCGGCGGGCGCTCGACGAGGCTCGATTTGTACTCGCTCCGCCGCAGGCTTCCCCACGGCACGAGCTCGACGCGCGTCTGCACCACGAGCGTCTCGCGGAGCCGGTCTCGAATCGCGTCCCCGAGCTCAGCCGCAGCCTCCGTCCCCTGGGCGAGCTCGACGGTGACGGGCAGCGGCGGCTCCTGCTTCACGCCCGCGTGTGCCGGCCTGACGAGGATGTGCCCGCTGACCTGCGGCGCGAAGGCGCTCACGACCTCACGGACGGCGGATGGAAAGACGTTCACCCCGCGGACGAGGAGCATGTCGTCGGTGCGTCCGATGCAGCGGACGCGCGGCGCAGTGCGCCCGCACGGGCAGGCGCCGACGCGCATCCGCACGTGGTCGCGCGTGCGGAAGCGAAGGAGCGGGGCGGCGCGGTGCTGGAGGTGCGTGAGGACGAGCTCGCCGCTCGCGCCGTCCTCGAGCGCGAGCGCCGCGCCGCTCTCCGGGTCGATCAGCTCGGCGTGGACGAAGCCACGCGCGCCCAGATGCATGCCGTCTTGCTGCTCGCACTCGCCCCAGAGCGAGGCGCCGATGTCCCCGATCCCCATCACCTCGGTCACCCGTGCGCCCCACCCGCTTTCCAGGTGCGCGCGCAGGCCAGGCTCACCGCCGCCGGGCTCTCCCGCGACGAGAACGCGCGCGACGCTCGAGGCGTGCAGGTCGAGTCCCCGCTCGGCCGCGGACTCGAGCAGGTAGGCCGCGTAGGAGGGAGTGAGGACGGCCGCCTCCGGGCGCAGAAGCTCGATCGCGAGGAGCAGGCGCTCGGTGTTGCCCGTCCCGACCGGGATGTGGCTCAGGCCGATGCGCTCGAAGGCGGCGAGCGCGGCGCCGGCGACGAACGGCCCCGCGTTGTAGGTCGAGACGATGCGCTCGCCGGGCTCGACGCCCGAGGCGGCGTAGCTTCGCGCAGAGCCGGTGATCCAGTTCTCGAGGTCGGTCGCGGTCAGCGGGATGTAGCTCGGCGTGCCGGTCGTGCCGCTCGTCGAATAGATGCGAACGATCTCCGACCGCTCCGCGCAAAGATGGGCGCCGATCGGGTTTTCGGCGGTCGCCGTCTCCTTCAGCTCGGGCTTCTCGGTGAGCGGGAGCTGTGCGATCTCCTCGAGCCCGCCCGCGTCCCGCGCGGAGCCGACCCCGGCGCCGCGGAGCTTCTCGCGATAGAAGGGGGAGCGTTCGAAGAGGTAGGCGAGCTGGCTCCGGTAGCTCCCGTCGTCGAGGGCGAGCTGTTCGTCCCAGGACCGGGCCTCGACTTCGGGCTCCAGCATCACTCCCCGGGCGGCTCGTAGCCAACAGCCTGCTCCGCTCCAGCGGCGAGGAGGAAGCCGAGCGGCTCCTCCCGCTCCTCGGCGAGATGGGCGAGCAGGCTCGCCGTGCGTGCGAGAACCGGAACGGCCTTGACCGTCGCAGCCGGAAAGCCCAGGTCGAGGAGGACAGCTGCGAGCGGCAGGGAGACGTTCATCGCGAGCGGCTTCCCCCACGCCGCGGAGACGGCTTCGCGGAGACTCCTCGCGAGGACGACGTACGGGCCGCTCACGCCGCGTTCGTCGGCGAGCGCGAGGATCCGCTCTGCGCGCGGGTCGAGCGGGCGGTGAATCGGATGGCCGAAGCCGGGCACCCTGGCGCCACGCGCCTTCGTCTCGGCCACGACCTCGGCGGCGACCTCGTCTGGCCGGCCGCCGGCCTCCACGCGCGCCCGCGCCTCCTCGAGCACGCGGGCGCACTCCTCGGACGTGCCGAGCAGGACCGGCCCCGCGCCGAGAATCCCGGCGGCGACGGCGCCCTGGAGCGATTCGGGGTCGGCGGCGAGGGTCATCCGGGCGGCGACATTCGTCGGCATCATCCCGTGCTCGGCGATCGCGACGAGCAGGAGGTCGAGGAAGTAGCGCTCGTCCTCGCTCGGCTCGCAGCCGGTGAGCAAGAGGTGGAAGTACTCCGTGAAGGTGAGCCGGCCCATCAGGTCGCCGGCCAGGTCGCGGCCGCGCACCTCGACCCGGTCGGGGTAGGCCCGACTGATGCGACTGACGGCTTCGCCGGGCCTACCGACCTCGGTGCGGTCCTGGCCCTCGCCCGGCATTCCACCGACGCTACGCAGCGCGAGCGCGGCCGTCAAGCCGGTCGTCGGGGCGGATCAGAGGCCGGTCGCCAGCGCCTCGACGAACTGTTCCTGCAGCCACGTCAGGTAGAGGTAGACGCCGATCGCGGGGGCATCCGGCCCCCGAGGGTCGAACTCGTCGTAGAGCTCCTCCGTCACGCCGAGGCGGGTGCCGAGCGCCAGGCGCAGGCTGTTGAGCGCCGCCAGCCAGGAGTGTGCCTCCGCTTCCACGAGGTATTCGCGGTCGATGGTCTGCTCGACTACGCCGAGCGCCTCTCGGTGCGACTCGGTCAGGTCGCCCTGCATGAGCTCCCGGTACTCCTCCTCGGCGCGGTCGTCCTCCTCGTAGGCAGGCGGGAAGAGGCGGCGAAGGCTCGGATCCGCCGGTGCTTCGGCGAGCAGGGACGTGAGCTGTGTCTGAAGGTTCCGCAGGAGCTCGCGCTCCTCCTCCGAGAGGCTGAGCGCGAACCCCTCGGGCGTCCGCCACACGCCGCTCGCGGCCGACACTAATCCTGCCTCATCGTCAATCCTGCCTCATCGTCGCCCAGAGGCCGTGCGCGTGCAGGCGGGCAACGTCGTGCTCGGCCTTCTCACGCGTGCCGCCCGAGACGACCGCCTTCCCCTCGCGGTGCACCTGAAGCATGAGCTTCGTCGCCTTGGCCTCGTCGTAGCCGAAGAGCTTGCGGAACACGAAGGTGACGTACGACATGAGGTTGATCGGGTCGTTCCACACGATCACGATCCAGGGCCGGTCTTGCTCGGTCGCGTCCTCGCCGCCGGGCTCTTCGACCTCGACGGGCGCGGGCGCGACCGCGGAGCGCCGGGCCGTCGCAAGCCGCTGTCCTCGTGTGCTCGTACGCATCGCCAGCCGAAAGGAGAATGGTACGTCCGGCGTGCAGACACGCGAGAGGCCCCGGGCGGGCGGGGCCTCTCGCCGCCAGTCGGTGCGAGTCAGCGCAGAGAGCGCGCGACCCCTTCGAGGAGGTCGAGGGCGTCCCGGAGGCCGTCCTCCATGCCCGACTCGATGATCGCGTCGCGCACGTCCTTGCTCGGCGCCTGGATGAGGAGCGTGACCGCGGTCTTGCCGTCCGCCTCGTCGAAGGTGACCGTGTTGACGGTTCCTTCGGCTCCGGGCGCGCCGGCCGGGATGCCTTCGTAGACCTCCGTCGAGACGATCCGCTCGTTCGGGACGACCTCCCGGTATTCGCCGTGGAAGCCGACCTCGACGCCTTCGCTCGTCATCACCTGGCGCCAGCGGCCGCCGACGCGCAGGTCGATCTCGACGAGGGTCACCTCGCCGCGATTCGCGTGCCACCAGCGCTTCACGAGCTCGGGCGTCGTCCACGCCCTGTAGACGAGCTCCTTCGGGGCGTCGAACTCCCGCGTGATGAAGATCTGCTCGTCGGTCGGGAGCGTGAGGGCCGCCTTGTGGCTACCGGTCACCGTCATCTCCTTCCTCCTTTTCCTTGAGGTCTTCCAGAACGGCATCCAACCGCTCGAAGCGCTCCGACCAGAGGTCCTCGTAGCCCTTGACCCAGTCGTGGATCGGCTTGAGCGCCTCGCCGTTCAGCCGGTAGAGACGCTGCCGGCCTTCCTCGCGCACTGACACGGCTCCCACTTCCCGCAGCACCCGCAGGTGCTTCGAGACCTGCGGCTGCGACAGGGCGAGCTCGGCAACGAGCTCGTTGACGGCCCGCTCGCCGCCGGCGAGAGCGTCGAGAAGCTCGCGGCGCCTCGGTTCTGCGACGGCGTTGAACGCGTCAGTGGTGGTCGCTGCTCTGGCTATGCAGAAAACATATACCTATATCAGCATATGTCAAGCCGCAAGGGCCAGCCTCACGGTCTCGACGGGGGCGGCGCGGGCCAGGATCAGCCAGTCGCCACGACGTCGGGCGCGCTTCGCAGTCGCTCGGCGAAGGCGATGCATCCCTTGCGTTCGTACATGTCGATCGCCCGAGCGCGGGCAGCGGCGGCATCCGCTGGTCGGCCGATCTGCTGCAAGATGTCCGCCAGGTGCGCGAGCGCGCCGGCCTGCAGCAGCACGTTCGTCTTCCCTTCGCAGCGCTCGACGGCTTCGCGCGCGAGCGTTTCGGCGCCCGCGAGGTCACCTCGTGCGGTCAAGAGCTTTGCGCGGGCGCGACGGAGGCCGACCTGCCCGTCGAGATCCTCCTCGATGACGTACTTCTCCGCGTGGTCGAGCTTCGCCGCGAGCTCCTCGGCGCGTCCTTGCGGGAAGAGCGCATCCATCAGATAGGGGAGGAGACTGACGAAATGGCCCCAGTCTTCTGCGGCCTCCAGGAACTCGCAGGACGGCGCGATCTCCCGCTCCGCGGCCTTGGGGTCGCCCGCCAGGAGCTCGATCTGCCCGATCGTGCGGGCAATCCCGATCGCCAGGATCATCTTCAAGCCCAGCTCCTCGGCGAGCGTCTTGGCATCAGCCGCGAAGGCCCGAGCAGCCGGGATGTCGCCGAGCATCAGCTCGACGTCGGCCCGCACCCGGCGCAAGAGGACGTCGGCTCCGCTCGATCCCGACGTCAGAGTCCCGACCTCTTCGACCCGCTCCAGAATCGCTGCGACCGTGGGCGGGCCGTCCAACATCGCCGAGAGAACGGTCGACAGGGCCTCGAGCTCCTGGGCCCGTGACCCGGCTGCCCGCGCGTGAGCCGCGGCGCGCTCTTCCTGCCCGATCGCGGCGAGCATGTCACCTCGCCAGAAGGGCAGCCGCCCTGCGAGAGCCAGAGCACGTGCGAGTCCGGCCTCGTCGCCGGTCTCTTCGAATGCGCCGGCGGCCTCTGCGAGCGCCGCCTCCATTTGTGCGTGGGTTACGTCGTTGCTCGAGTGGAGGCTGAGAAAGCACAACTCGACTGCGGCATCTGCGACGACACGCGGGTCGCCAGTCGTGCGGCCGCGATCGTTCGCCTCATCGAGCACGGCCTTCGCTCTCTGCCATGCGCCCGACTCGACCAGGGCCCGTCCGAGCAGCGGAAGCTGCTCCAGCCGGACGGGGTCGTCTTCATCGAGAAGCGCGATCGCGCGCTCGAGCAAGTTGATCGCCGCCGGCATGTCAGAGCGATCGAAGGCCCGGCGGCCGGCCGAGGCGAGCCGGCCCGCCGCCTGGCGGCCGAGCAGCACGGTTCTGTCGTCCACGAGACCCAGGTCGACACGACAACGGTGGGCCTGCTCGAGGTGGAAGCCGAGCAGCTCCTCCGGCTCGAGGAGATCGCCTTCGCGGCCGTTCAGCCACTCGGCGAAGCGCTCGTGCAGATCGGCGCGCGTCGACTTCGGCAACGCGTCGTATGCGACGTCCCGGATGAGCACGTGCCGGAACCGGAACGCGTCCTCCCCCGGGAACTGGGCCCTGTCGGGCCGCACCAGCTCCTTGCGGACGAGCGACGTCAGCCGCACCGTCAGCTGCGACTCTTCCGGCGCGAGCGCCTGGACGGCGCCCTGATGAAAGATGCGCCCCTCCACGGCTCCTCGCTGGAGCACGACCCGCTCGGCGCCGTCCAGCTGCTCCAGACGCGCGCTGAGAAGCGCCTGGATCGTCGGCGGCACCGTCACGGCGTCGCCGCTCGAGTCGGCAACGAGCGCCACCATCTGCTCGACGAAG
>DASUJY010000043.1:0-10114 GCA_036279015.1 Gaiellaceae bacterium
CTGGCTGAAGTGCCCGCCGCACCTGAAGGCCGCGGTGGAAGAAAGCTGACCGGCCGTGAGCCGCGCGGAGAGCTAGAACCGGTCGGGCGGGGCGATGCGGTAGAAGGTCTGGCCTGACTCTTTCGAGATCGCGAAGAGCAGCCCGACGAAGTCCTCGAGCGCACGTGAGTTCTCGAGCCCGCCCGCCGAGACCGGCTCGTAGCCCGCAGCGCTGATGAGCTCCTCCGTCACCTCGCGCGCCTCGGGATCCGCAGTGAAGACCTGGCTCGGCTTCGTCCCGGCCTCGGCGATCCGGTCGTAGATCCGCGCGAAGCCGGCGTTGAACGCCTTGGCGACCGGGCCGCCGGTCAGCGACTTGACGTACTCGGCGAGCGACTCGAAGCCCTCGGGGCGCGGCGCGCCGAAGACGTTGGTGGCGTCGAGGACGGGCACGCCGTCGAGACCGTCGACCGAGGCGATCGCGTCGGGGATCGCGCCGGTCGGAACCGCTAGCAAGGCCGCATTGGAACCGGACGCGTCGCCGCCGTCGCTGCCGAGCTCCACGACCTCATGCCCCGCCTCTCGCCAGAGGCCGGCGAGCCCTCCGCCGACGTTGCCGCGCCCGATCGTCGTCACCTTCATCTCATGCTCCTTTCGCAAGCTCTCGCTCGATTGCCTGCCCGAGCTCGGTGGGCTTGAAGCCAAAGGGCCCCTCGCCGCCCTGGTAGGCGATCCTCCTGGCCCGGTCGACCAGGTAGAGCCGGTCGGGCCAGCCGCCGTAGGCCGAGGCGACGGCGTTCTCGATCCCGTCGACCACCATCGGCATCTGGAGGCGCAGGTTCGCCGCGCAAGCCGCCGCGACTCCCCGCCGCGCCTGGCTGCTCTTCGGTTCTTCGACCGCGACGCCCGACCGCCGGTTTTCGGGCAGGATCCAGCCCTCCTCGGGATGCGCCTCGCGGATGTAGACCGCCAGGAACGAGACGCGATCCCGATAGCGGTCGGCCAAGGCGTCGAGCGTCCCCAACTGAGCGCGGAAGGGCGGTCAGGTGTACGAGCCGAAGACAAGTGCCACCGGTCGCTGTCTCAGGAGCTCGCTCAGACGCACGTCGCCGCCGCCTTCGAGCCGCGGCAGGGAGAAGTCCGGTGCTTCGTCGCCCACGTCTACCTTCGGCGTCATCAGGTCGCGGTAGTCGTCCCGTGCCATCACGTCCTGAAGCGTCAGCGGCGAGCCCTCCGCAGCCAGGCCGTCGCGAAGCCGGGAGAGGAGCATCCCCGGCAGCGACCAGCGCGGGTCGACGGGGCTCCCCTTCGACACCACACGCATGTAGGCGAGCGCGTCTCTAGGAGTCGGCACTTCCCCGAGCCTAGCGGGACTCAGTCGGCCTGCGGATCGTCGTCCGCGTCGCCCTGCTCTTCCTCGGGGTCAGGGACCGGGGTTCCCTCCTCGGTCGACTCGGGGTCTTGGCGCTCGGGCGCCTGAGTATCCTCTCCAGCCATGGTGAAGGTCGTTCTTCCCGATAATTCCGAGCTCGAACTTCCCGACGGCGCAACGGGCCTCGACGCGGCGCGCGCGATCGGGCCGAAGCTCGCCGAGCAGGCGGTGCTCGTCCGCTCGAACGGCTCGGTGCGCGACTTGCGGCTCCCCGTCGAAGACGGCGAACGGATCCAGATCCTGACGACGCGCGACAAGGACGATCCCGACGCGCTCTACGTCCTCCGCCACTCGGCCGCCCATCTCCTGGCCGAGGCGGCGCGCCGCCTCTTCCCGGGGACGAAGGTCGCGATCGGGCCTCCGATCGAGAACGGCTTCTACTACGACTTCGAGTTCCCCCAGCCCGTCACGGAGGCCGATCTGGAGCGCCTGGAGGAGGAGGTGAAACGCGAGATCGAGGAGGGCCGGGAATGGGAGCGATTCGAGATCTCCCGCGAGGAAGCGCGCGAGCGCTTCGCGGCGGAGGAGGAGCCATACAAGCTCGAGCTGGTCGACACGGCTGAGGGCGACATCTCCCTCTATAGCCAGGGTGAGTTCGTCGACCTCTGCCGGGGGCCGCACCTCCAGGATTCGAAGCCGATCAAGGCGGTGAAGCTCCTCTCGCTCGCGGGCGCGTACTGGCGCGGCGACGAGACGAAGCCGCAGCTGACGCGCGTCTACGGGACGGCGTTCTACGACCCGAAGGACCTCGAGGCGCATCTCCATCGCATCGAGGAGGCAAGGCGCCGCGACCATCGCCGGCTCGGCAAGGACCTCGATCTCTTCGACTTCTCCGACGCGTCGCCCGGGATGCCGTTCTGGCATCCGCGCGGGATGGTGATCTGGAACGTCCTCGAGGACCTGCGTCGCCGCGAGAACGCGAGACGGGGCTATCTCGAGGTGCGGACGCCGCTCCTCTATGACGCCGAGCTGTGGCGGACCTCCGGCCACTGGGACAAGTTCCGGGAGAACATGTTCATCCTCGAGATCGAGGGGCGGGACTCCGGCCTCAAGCCGATGAACTGCCCGGGCCATTGCCTCCTCTACTCGCTCTCGCCGCACAGCTACCGCGACCTGCCGCTGCGGCTCGCGGAGGCGGGCAACCTGCACCGGAACGAGCTCTCCGGGACGCTGCACGGGCTCCTGCGCGTGCGGCTCTTCGTGCAGGACGACGCCCACGTCTACTGCACGCAGGATCAGATCCAGGACGAGCTCCTCGCCTGCCTCGACTACGCGTATTACCTCTACGACCTCTTCGAGCTCGACATGCGCGTGGAGCTCTCGCTCAGGCCCGACAACAAGCTCGGCACCGACGAGGAGTGGGACTTCGCCGAGGAGGAGCTGCGGAAGGCGCTCGCGACGCAGGGGCTGGACTACGGCGAGAGCCAGGGGGAGGGCTCGTTCTACGGCCCCAAGATCGACCTCTACATGGACGACTCGCTCGGGCGCAGCTGGCAGCTCGGAACCGTCCAGCTCGACCTCCAGATGCCGAAGCGGTTCGGCCTCGTCTACCAGGGGGACGACAACGCCGAGCACACCCCCGCGATGATCCACCGCGCCCTGCTCGGCTCGCTCGAGCGCTTCATCGGCATCTACCTCGAGCACACGGGCGGTGACCTGCCGCTCTTCCTCGCCCCGGAGCAGGTGCGGGTGCTCGCCGTCTCGGACCGCTTCGCCGCCGAGGCGGAGTCGCTCGCGGACGACCTGCGCGTGCACGGCTTCCGGGCGTCGGTCGACGAGCGCGAGGAGACGCTCGGGCGCAAGATCCGCGACGCCGAGCTCTTCAAGATCCCCTTCGTCGTCGTCTGGGGCGAGCGCGAGTCGCTCGAGGCGCTTGCCGTCCGCCGGCGCGGCGGGGAGCAGGCGACGCTCGCCTGGGAGGCGCTTCTGAGCGAGCTCGAGGCGGCTGCTAAGCTGTGAGCCTGCAAGCAGGAGCAACGTTCCTCACCTCCCAGGCCGCCGGCTTCGCGGAGGTTCAACCGAATTCGGTGAGTTGACGAAGCTGCTGCGCGCAGCTTTTCGTTTGCCCTAAGAGGAGGAAGCAGCACAACTTGGTGACGTTTCAGTGAGGCCGCGACGCAGGTTCGACCAGTCCCGGCCGGTACAGGACCAGACGCGGATCAACGAGGCGATCCGCGCCTCGAAGGTGCGCCTGGTGGACGTGGACGGCTCGCAGGTGGGGGTCAAGACAAAGGACGAAGCGCTCGAGTACGCGTACTCGAAGGATCTCGATCTCGTCGAGGTCGCCTCCGGCGCCGATCCCCCGGTCGCCCGGATCATGGACTACGGCAAGTACCGGTACGAGCAGGAGCAGAAGGCGAAGACGGCCCGCAAGCACCAGTCACAGATCCATGTCAAGGAAATCAAGATGCGGCCGAAGATCGGCGTCCACGACTATGAGACGAAGAAGGGGCATGTCGTGCGGTTCCTGAACGCGCGCGCGAAGGTGAAGGTCACGATCATGTTTCGGGGGCGCGAGCAGAGCCATCCGGAACGCGGACGAGACCTCCTCATGCGCCTCGCCGAGGACGTCAAGGAGATCGGCCAGATCGAGTCCCCGCCGCTCCAGGACGGGCGCAACATGGTCATGTTGCTCGGCCCGACGAAGACGGCGGGACAACAGGTGGAGACAGCCAGTGCCTAAGCAGAAGACGAAAAAGGCGGCGAAGAAGCGCTTCAAGGTCACCGGTGGCGACAAGCTGCTGCGCCGCCATGCGATGAAGAGCCACAACCTCGAGAAGAAGAGCGCGAAGCGCAAGCGCGCGTTCCGTAGCGACCAGGCGGTCGCCGGGGCGGACGAGCGCGAGGTGCGCCGCCTGCTCGGCCGGTAAGGGAGAGAGATGCCTCGCGTCAAGCGATCCGTTCACGCGCGCAAGAAGCGCCGCAAGCTCCTCGCCGAGGCGAAGGGCTACACCGGGCAGCCGCGGGTGTCCTACCGGAAGGCGAAGGAGCAGGTCATGAAGGCCGACGTCCACGCCTACCGCGACCGGAAGCGGAAGAAGCGCGTCTTCCGCCGTCTCTGGATCATCCGCATCAACGCGGCTGCCAGGAAGGAGGGGCTCTCCTACAACCAGTTCCTCTCCGGCATCCGCAAGGCGAACATCGAGCTCGACCGCAAGGTTCTCGCCGACATAGCGGTCAACGACCCGGCCGCCTTCTCGGCGATCGCCGCCCAGGCGAAAGCCGCCCTGGAAGCCTGAGCGAGTCAACCGAGGAGGTCTTCCGCCGGATGGCGGACGACTTCGAGCAGGGGGGCTCGAAGCTCTATGCGTCGCTCGCCCGCTCCCTGGCGGGCGAGCCCATCGTGGCCGAGATCGTCGGGACCGAGGTCCGCTGGGAGGCGCCGCTGCGCCTCTTCGGCGGCGTGCACTACCTCGAGCTGGCCGGGATGGTCTCGCATCCGTGGGGCAAGCTCCGCGGCGTCCTCGAGGCCAACCGTGACTGGCTCACGCGCTTCGTGTCGGAACAGCCCGTCCAGACGAACGAGGTGCAGCGCTGCTGGGGACTCCTGCTCGGGTTCCTGACCGTGGCGGACGGGAGGCCGATCGACCTCGTCGAGCTCGGGCCGAGCGGTGGGCTCAACCTCTTCTGGGACCGCTACGCCTACCGCTACGGCGACACGACCTGGGGCGACCCGTCCGCAGGGCTCGAGCTCGAGGGAGCGGCCGAAGGAGGGCCGCCGCCGGAGCTCCTGGCGACCCAGGTCGAGGTCGGTCGGCGCATCGGCATCGACCGCCGGCCCGTCGACCTGACGACCGACCACGGCGCGCGGCTCCTCGAAGCGTTCGTCTGGGCCGACCAGACCGAGCGCCTCGAGCGCGTGCGCGGCGCCGTCGAGATCGCGCGCCGGGATCCCCCGAGGCTGCTGGACGGCGACTACGTCGAGGTCCTGCCCGCGCTGCTCGCAGAGCGGGAGCTCGACCGGCTCACGGTCGTCTACCACTCGGTCTCGACGGTCTACCTGCGCACCGAGGAGCGCGAGCAGCTGGACGAGATCCTCGCGCTCGAGGCGCGGCGCGGCTCGCTCGCGCGCGTCTCCTACGAGCTCGACCGCGACGTGCCCGGCTTCTACAACTTCGCGCTCGACGTCGACTCCCAGCCGGGTGGGCGGCGGCGTCTCGCCCGGCTCGACGGGCATGCGAACTCGCTCGAGTGGCTCGCATGATCACGTCCGCCTCGAACCCGCGCCTAAAGCTCGTCCGCAAGCTCGCCTCCGGCCGCCAGCGCGCGAAGCTCGGGCTCTTCGTCTGCGAGGGCGAGGACCTCGTCGCGGCCGGGCTCGCCGCGGGCGTCGCGCCCGTCGAGGCGCTCGTCGACTCGGAGCGCCCCGCCCTCCTCGACGGGCTCGCCGGCGTCGAGGAGGTCGAGCCGCGCCTCCTGGCCGAGCTCTCCACGCTCGCCCATCCGCCGCGGATCGTCGCCGTCTTTCGCACCGCCGACCTGCCGCGTCACCTGGACGCCCCGATCGGGCTCGCGCTCTGGCATGTCGGCGATCCCGGCAATGTCGGCACGCTCGTGCGGACGGCGGACGCCCTCGGGCCTGCCTTCGTCGCCCTGTCGGCGGGCTGCGCCGACCCGACCTCGCCGAAGGCCCTGCGCGCGTCGATGGGCGCGATCTTCCGCGTCACGGTCGGACGCTTCGACGACGCTCCGCGCCCCTGGATCGGGTTCGTGCCGCGCGGCGGCGCGCCCCTGGGCGAGGCCCGGCTCGGCGAGCGAGCGACCTTCGTGCTCGGGGCGGAGCGCGAGGGGCTGCCGGACGAGGTGCGCCGGTCCTGCGACGCGCTCGCCTCGATCCCGCTCGCGGAGGGCGCCGACTCTCTGAACGTTGCCGCGGCCGGCGCGATCGCGCTCTACGAGGCGCGTCGCCGCTGACTACCAGGCACCGCCGCCGCCCCCGCCGCCCCCGCCGCCGCCTCCTCCGGAGAAGCCGCCGCCGAAGCCTCCCGAGCCGCTCGACGGCGGCGCCAGCGCGCTGCCGAAGCCGGAGGAGAGGTCGCCGATCCCGAGCGCCGACGGTCCCGAGCCGAGGTCGCCGGACGGGCTGATCCAGTAGATCGACGAGGCTTGGTGGAGCTCGTCCGGCATGTAGAGCTGGGCGCCCTGGAGCACGCGCTCCGCGATCCCGAATGCGATGCCGTAGACGAGATAGCGCTCCCAGAGCTCGAGGGTCGATGGGGGAGCGATGTCGAGGCGCGGAAAGTCGGTCAGGTAGCGTCGGAACGCCTCCCAGCGCTCGGCCTCCTGCTCGGCCTCGCCCGAGCGGCGCCGCCAGAGCGCCACGTGCCGGCCGGCGATGAGCAGGACGCCGGTGTTCACGACGAGGCAGGCCCCGAAGGCGATGAAGAGGACGTCGCGCCAGCGCGGCGCGAACGACTCGAACCGCTCGATCCCGACCCAGAGGAGAATCGCCCCGGCGACGGCGAAGGGGATGCCCGCGCCGAGCAGCGGCTTCAGCCCGTCGGCGCGAAACCACTTGCGCGCCTCGATCACGTCGCCGACGCCCTTCTTGAAGGCCTGGAAGCGCTTGCTGTTCTCGGTGCGGTTCTCCTTGATCCGGTCGCGGAAGCTCGAGAGCCGCTCCGTGCCTCCGGCGAGCACGTCGTCGATCACCTCGGCGACCGGACGCTCGACGTCCGCGAGCTCGCCGTCGCTCCCGGCGGCGACCTCGAGATCCGCGATGTCCTCTTGGCTCAACCCGGCCCACGTGCTCTTCCGAGTCGTGATCGGCGTGGCCTTGTAGCGGCCCTTGCGAATGAGGTCGAAGAGCGTGGCGGTGAACTCGAGCGAGCCGACGGTGGGGCTCTGGCGCAGGAGCGGCGGCACGAGGGCAGGCTCGAGCTCGGACGGGGGCTCCTGCTCGTACTCTCGGTCGTACGCGGTCCTCCGCTCGCGCCCGAAGAACCAGTAGGTGACGGCGAGCACGGCCGCCGCGGGGAGGAGCGCGGCCGCGAGGAGTATCAGAATCGTGCGCGGAAGGTGGTCGAGCGCGTCTCGGATCCTCTCCTGGTCGCGCTCGAACGCCGCAGCGTTGGCCTCCTCCTCGCGGACGATGCGCTCGAGCCCCGGGCCGGTTCGCACCCGCGTGCCGCCGGTCGAGGAGAGCAGGCTCCGCGGAAAGACGACCCTGAGCTCGACGAACTGGTGTCCCGGCACGTCGACGGCCCGCAGGAGCGCTCCGCTCGACTCCCGTTGCACGTGCCCGCGTACCGAGACGGGATGGCCCCAGACGCGGTAGGAGGGGCCGGAAGCCGCCCCCGGGAGACGGAGCTGCGCGGTCAGGAGACCGAGCGACTGCTCCCACTGGTCGCCCCAGACCTGGAGGTCGACGTCGACGACGTCGCCGTAGGCGACCGCGAGGTTCGAGAGCCGGTAGGCGATCGTGAACGTCCTCGTCTCCGAGATGGCGCCGTAGTGCCAGACGATGCGGGCGCCGCCGTCGATCGAGGTGACGCCGAAGGTGCCGGGCTCGCCGCTCGAGCCGAGCTCGGTGGGGGCACCGGGCCGGTAGCGCGTCTCTCCCTCGCTGACCGAGACGTCGCTGATCCGCTCGCCGTCGCGCAGCGGGATGTCGCGGTAGGCGCCGGAGAAGGGCCCGTCGAAGGCGAAGGAGATGATCTCGGCGATCGCGAGCGAGCCGTCCGGCTGGACGGCGACATCCACGTAGGCGGACGGGAGCGTGAAGGACTTCGCGGCCGCCTCGCCCGGGGCGAGGAGGCAAAACAGGGCAGCGGCCAGGAGGACCGCGGCCCTCAGAAGGTGACGCGTGGGGCCTCCCTGGCGGCCGGCTCGTCGACCTCGAAGTACTCGCGCGGCTCGAAGTTGAACATCCCGGCGACGACGTTGGTCGGGACCGTCTCGAGCGCGTTGTCGTACGTGAGGACGGTGTCGTTGTAGACCTGGCGCGAGACGGCGATCTTCTGCTCCGTCTCCTCGAGCTGCGCCTGGAGCTGCTGGAAGTTCTCCGTCGCCCGCAGCTCGGGGTACTGCTCCGCGACCGCGAAGAGCCGCCCGATCGCCTGTGTCAGCATGTTCTCGGCCTCGGCCTGCTGCGGCACCGTCCGGGCCTCCTGGGCCGCGGTTCGGGCCTTCGTCACCTCTTCGAAGGTGGCGCGCTCGTGCGACGCGTAGCCCTTGACCGTCTCGACGAGGTTCGGAATGAGGTCGTAGCGGCGCCGCAGCTGGACGTCGACCTGGGCCCACGCGTTCTCGGCGCGGTTGCGCAGGCGGACGAGCTTGTTGTAGAGGACGATCACGGCCGCCACGAGGACGACCACGATCACGACGACGACGATCACCCAGAGCACGCGGCTACCCTAAACGGCGGGGCGGCGGGCAATCCAGACCGTGTCCTCTCCTCCCTCGTAGGGCCGCCGGTCGAACCAGCCGTAGGCGGCGATCACCTCGAAGCCGGCCCGCTCGAGCAGAGCGCGCCACTCCTCCGGTGCTCGCCACGCGAGCCGCATCGCAGTCTCGCCCGCCTCGCCGCGGACGGCGAGCGTCAGGATCCGGCGCTCGAGGTCCCAGTCCGCGCGCTCCCAGATCCCCGGCTCGCGCTCGAGCCAGCGCCCGTCTGTCTCCTCGACGTCCTCCATGCTCGGAGCGAACACGTCGAAGACGAAGCGCCCGCCGGAGAGAAGGAGCCGGTAGACGGCGCGGAGCGCCCGCAGCCGCTCCTCGTCGGACTCGAGATGGAGGAGGGCGCGGAAGGGCGAGGTGACGAGCCGCACGCGCTCGAGCACGGGCGGGCGGCGCAGGTCGCCTGTGCGAAGCTCGACGAGGTCCGAGACGCCCGCCTCCCGGGCCCGAGCGCGGCAGACGGCCAGCATCCCCTCCGAGTCGTCCACGCCGATCACGTGGATCCCCGCGCGGGCGACGGGGACTGCGATCCGGCCGGTGCCGACGCCGAGCTCGACCACGGGCCCGCCCGCCTTCCGGGCCTCCGCGACGTAGAAGTCGACGTCCTCGGTGACGCTTCGGCTCCACGGGTCGTAGAGCGCGGCGATCGCGTCGTAGGCTGACATTGGGGCGATGGTACAGTCGCCCGATGGACTGGAAGGGGTACGAATTCCAGGCAGAAGGCGCCATTCAGGCTGCGGAAACGATGGAGCAGCTCAAGTCGGCACGGACCCGCTATCTCGGGCGCAAGAGCGAGCTAAAACAGGCTCTGCGAGAAGTGCGCGACCCCGAGACGGGGCGCGAACTGAATGACCTCCAGGCGCGTCTCGAAGCAGCGATCGCTCAAATCGGTCATCGGCTCTCGCAAGCAGATCTCGATCGCAGGCTCCTCGAGGAGCAGGTCGACGTCACGCTGCCGGGGATCGCGACTCCACGCGGGCATCTCCATCTCGTGACGCAGGTCCGCCGCGAGGTGGAGGACATCTTCCTCGGGCTCGGCTACCGCGTCGTCGACGGGCGCGAGGTCGAGACGACGCACTACAACTTCGACGCGCTCAATCTGCCCACCACGCATCCGGCCCGCTCGCGCCTCCAGTCGCTCTTCCTGAACGACGACGTCGTCCTCCGCACGGAGACGTCGCCCTCCCAGATCCATGTCATGGAGGAGCAGGAGCCGCCCGTGTACATGATCTCGCTCGGCCGCGTCTACCGGCGGGAGACTCCCGACGCGACCCACTCGCCGGTCTTCCACCAGGTCGAGGGCCT
>DASUJY010000044.1:0-4618 GCA_036279015.1 Gaiellaceae bacterium
CCGATCTTGGCGAGGCCAAGGGCTACGCCAAGGCGCTCACGAAGCAGCTCGCGGTCTCGGAGGCGGACGACTGGCCCTTCGTCAACGGCCGCTTCCTCAAGCCCGACACGATCGTCTCGGTCGACGTCGAAGAGAGCTAGCCCGCCCCGCGACCGGGCGAGGCAGCCGGCAGGAGGTCGGAGCTCGGCCTCGCGGCGATGCCGCGCCGCTCGGCGAGGGCTTCGAGGACGATGACCGTGTCGGCGACCGGGATCTCCTCGAGATAGGCCTCACGTGACTCGAAGGAGGCGAGCACTGCCGTGCAGGCAGCCTCGTACTCGCGTGCCTGTGAGGCGGCGAGGGCCGCGAGCGCTTCCGCGACCGGGGCGGGGAAGTCGTCGGCCGCGGCCGACTGGAGACGCTCCGCCAGCGCAGCCGCCGCAGCGTCCTGACCGAGAACGAGCTCCGCGAGCACCGCGGCGTAGACGCCGATCGGAGAGCCGCCCGAGTCGGGGGCCTGATCGAGCACCCAGCGGGCGTCGGACTCGGCTCCCTCCCAATCGCCTGCCAGGAGCCGTGCCTTCAGCGCGCCGATCAGGCGGCCCCAGCTTGCGGGCGGCGCGTCGTCCCAGCTCTCGCGATAGCGCTCGGCCGAGCGCGCGAGCCAGCCGGCGGCCTCCGCGCGCCTTCCCTGCATCAGCCGGGCGAGACCCGCGCCGCCTGCGGTCATCGCGGCGCGGACGAGCTGCTTCTGGCGGCGTTCGGGATCGTCCGGGAGGCGCTCGAGGGCATCGGCATAGCGCGCCTCTTCGCGCTGCCCGTGCTCCTCCCAGTTCACGGGCCTGAGCGTACCCGAGTCAGGGGTCGCGGACTTCTGCGCCGCTCCGGACGAGGCGCGTTCGACGACGGTTGCCACGCGGGGACGAAAAGAGACAGAATGGATGCATCATGCAACGGACGCCCGAGAGGGCGACCGTACGATAGAGACGAGCGCCGAATGCCTCGACAGAAGTCAACGCACGTCGACAGCCCGCACGCGGTCGGCGAGCGACTAAAACGTGCCCGCGAGGAAGCGGGGCTCAGCCAGCGACAGCTCTCGTTCCCGGGCTGCTCGCCCGCCTATATCTCCCGGATCGAGTCCGGCGACCGCATCCCGTCGCTCCAGCTCCTGCGCGAGATCGGCCGCAGGCTGGGCGTCTCGGAGGACTACCTGGCGACCGGATCGGAGTTCTCGGGAGATTTGGCGGGCGCCCTCGTGGAGGCGCAGGTCGCTCTCAGGCTCGGCGAGCTCGACGAGGCGGAGCGCCTCTTCTCGCTCCTGCTCGAGTCCCGCCCGAGCGGCGCGTTACGGGGCGAAGCCCTGGCCGGCCTCGGCCATGTTGCCTTAAGGCGAGGCGATCCCCGGAGCGCAATCGGCTTCTTCGAGGACGCGACCGAGGTCTTCGGCGCAGGTGAGCCGAACCATCCGGATCTCGCGGACAGCCTCGGGCGCGCCTATGCGATGGTCGGCGAGCTCGAGTCCGCGACCGGCCTCTTCGAGCGCTACCGGGCGGCGGCCGCGGAGCGAGACGACGCCTTACAGACGATTCAGTTCTCCGTCCTGCTGGCGCATGCGCTCATCGACAGCGGCAACCTCGGGCGAGCCGAGGAGCTGCTCGGAGAGGCGCTCACCCTCGGACGCAGCTCGGAGAGTCCGAGTGTCCGCGCCCAGCTCTTCTGGTCCCAGTCGCGCCTGCACGCAGAACGCGGGGACGCGCTGGCGGCGGCTCGGCTTGCGCGGAGCGCGCTCGAGATCCTGCGTCTGACGGAGGACACGTACCGAACTGCCCGCGCCCATCAGCTGCTCGCCTTCATCGAGCTCGAGCGCGGGAATGCACAGGAAGCGCTCGATCTGCTCGAGGAAGGCTGGCCGCTGCTCCAGACGAGCGCCAACGACGTGGAGCGCGCGCAGTACCGCCTCGAAGAGGCGCGGGCGCTCGCGCGGCTCGGCCGAAGCGAGGAGGCCGCGGCGCTCGCGATGCAGATCTCCGGCCCGCTCGCGGACGCCCATCCCGAGGACGCCGCTCGCAGCTTTTCGGTACTCGCCGGCGTCTTCCAGGATCTCGGCGACCGCGGGCGGGCGCGGGAGCTCTACGAGCTCGCCGCGGAGCTGCTCGAGCCCCGGAATCCGAATCGCTTCCTCGCCGAGATCTACTCGCGCCTGGCCGAGCTCGCCGAGACGGAAGGACGAAAGGAAGAGGCCTACGAGCTGATGAAGAAGGCCATGGGCGCGCAGAACGCAGCGACCGAGAGCACGGCGTCCTAGGCTTGGCGAGGCGAAACTAGGGTATATTTCGGTCAGCCGCGCGCATTTTCACGCGCCGGCGTCCTCGATTGTCTGGCAGCGCGTCGACGCTGCACCTATGCACGAAGCAATAGACCAACGGACCCTTCCTGGGGTGGGAGCGGACGGCTTGGCCGCCGCGGCCGCCCGGGCCGAGGCGTGGGCCGGCGAGCCCTTCCTCCGGCCCGACGAGAATCCGGCCGAGGCCCTGGCCGAAGGACGCGCGCGCCGGCGCGCGCTCGACGACGCCCTCGCCGAGATGGAGGCCGGGCGCAGGGCCCCCTCCTCGGGCTGGAAGATCCGCTACGCCCTCATGCTGGGCCTCGAGCGCGTCCTCACCGACCATCCTCCCCGTCTCGCCTCCGGAACGGAGCTCCGCCGCCACCAGATCGACGCGCTCGCCGGGATGCTCACCGAGCTGATCGCGCGTCACGAGGACGAGCCCGAGAACGGCAACAACGGCAACGGGCACGCCCTCGACGAGCTCGAGGACGACGACGAGCGCGAGGAGGGGGAGCTCGAGGAAGAGCCCGAGCTCGAAGCGCCCGACGACCCCGGAGCGGTGCGCCGCTACCGCTTCCGCCATCCGACCGCGTCCGGCAAGACGATCGCCGCCGCTGGCTTCGTCGAGGCGGCGCGGACGATGGGGATCCTCATCCTCACCCACCGCCGGCTCCTGGTGCAGCAGTTCACCCGCGACCTCACGACGGAGGGCTACGGCGACCGGCTCCGCCCCGCGATCGAGGAGGGACAGGAGCCCTTGCGCGGCAACCCGATCACGATCCAGACGTACGCCTGGTTCGCGCGCCACGTCGGCTCGCTCTCGAGAAGCGCCTACCAGCTCGTGATCTGCGACGAGGCGCACACGGCCCTCGGTGAGAAGACGAGCAGCGCCATCCGCCGCTTCGCCGACCCGATCTACATCGGCATGACGGCGACGGAGCAGTTGATCGCGAAGCAGGTCTCCGACGTCTTCCCGGCCTCCGTTGACGACCTCCCCCTCGCCGATGCCGCCCGGCGTGGCCTGATCGCGCCGCTTCGCTGCCTCCGTGTCCCTCCGGCGGCCGCAGTCGCCTCGGTGCCGATCGTCGGCGGCGACTACGACCAGGACGTCCTGGCCCGCGTGCTCGACCACGCGGTCATCAACCAGGCGGCCGCGAGTCTCTATCGCGATCGCTTCGGGGACACGGCCGGGATCGTTTACGCCGCCGGTGTCGAGCACGCCTACAACCTCGCGCGCGAGTTTCGCGCCGCCGGCCTGAAGGCCGAGGCGGTCAGCGGCAAGACCCCGCCGCTCAAGCTTGCAGAGACGCTTGCAGCCTACGAGCGCGGCGAGATCAACGTCCTCATCAACGCGATGCTCCTCGCCGAGGGATGGAACTCACCGCGGGCGACCGTGTGCATGCACCTCGCGCCGACCGCGAGCCGTCGCGTCTACCAGCAGCGGATCGGTCGCATCATGCGGATGCATCCGCGCAAGGAGGCCGGCGTCGTCGTCGACTTCGTCCCCGATGCGGCGACGCACAACGAGCGCACGATCACGCTCCACTCCCTCCTCGACGCCGACTTCTACAGGCCGGGCGCGCGGGTCACGCCGGCTCCGCGCAGGCGCATGCAGCGCCGCGCGCGCCGCAAGCTCTCGCCGGCGCCCTGGCTCGTGCCGGTCACCCCAGACATCCGCCGCCGCGTCACCGTGATCACGCGGGAATGGGAGCGGGTCGACCCGAGCCGCCTGGCGGAGGACGAGCAGCTCCTCTGGGCGAGCATCGCCGGCCGTCAGGTTCGCTTCGAGGAGCGGCAGCACTTCGCCGAGAAGCTGGCCAAGGCCTCCCGCGAATGCCGCGAGGCGTTCCTCGTCAGCTGCGCCGCCGAGAACCCGAACCGCAGGCTGCGGCTCTCGGCGCTCGGCGACCGCGTCGCGGTCAGCGTCGACCGGGCGAGCTTCGACGACCTCGTCACCATGATCACCTCGGCGCCGACCTGGGACAAGGACCGGGTCCAGGGCGTGCGCACCCTGCTACGGGCGATCGGGGACGGAAAGGTGGACGCGCCGGAGGAGATCCTCTCGCGCTGGACGTGGCGACTCGCGCGGACCACGCGCAAGTTGCAGGATCGCCGGGCCGGCTCGGACCTGCCGGAGGCGAAGCGACTGCTCGGCGCGCTCACGAACTCCCGCGGCCACCGGCACGAGGAGAACGCCGCACGCCTCGTCAACGTCGCGCTCGAGCAGCCGATCCACGTGGCCGTCGCCCTGCTCGCCTCCGCCGAGGCCTACACGCCGACCGCGCAGCAGCTGATCGACCGGATGCGGGAGCG
>DASUJY010000045.1:0-24878 GCA_036279015.1 Gaiellaceae bacterium
CGCGGTGACGGAAATCCGGAGCGGGATGCTGCGGTCGTAGCCGGCGAGGTTCGGATGGCGACGGGCCGCGGCGACGAGTTCGCGCCTCGTCAGGAGCACGCGGCCTCTCGCGACGATGCGGCCGTCACGGAATCTCAATGCGTGCGCCTTCTCGGCGAAGCGATCGGTGACGATCCGCCCCGCGTCGATCGCGAAGCGGCACCTGTGGACGGCGCCGAGCTCGTCCGCGCGGCGTACGACGCTGTCGATCATCTGCGACAGCAGGAGCGAGTGGAGGACGCAGTCCTGATCGGAGTAGAGAAGAAACCCGCTCACCGCCTCGCGCCGCAGCGTGTCGAGCAGGGTCGGCGGCTTCGGCCGCGTCGTCGCCGAGGCCGGCGCGGCGGCCGGCCTCGGTTCGCCATCGGGCCGCACCGCGTCCGCGACGGCGAGCGCACCGAGCACGCCGATCGCGACGATGAGGATCACCGTCCCCGTTCGTCGCATCAGCCCGCCCTCACGACCGCGCCCGGATCGACCCCGCCCGGCTCCCAGACGAGGTCCTGAGCCGGGACGGGCAGGCGGAGGATCTGCGCCGGCCCGTTGTTGACCGACGTGGCGAACAGGAAGACGCTGATCCCGTTCACGCGCGCGATCCAGCGGTCGTCGGGCGAGAAGGCGACCGCGCGCCCACTCGGCAGGTCGTCCGGCGGGTGGACCGTCCGCCCGTGGGGCATGAAGATCGTGCCGTTCTCGGCGCCGACCAGCGAGCGATCTGAGCTCACGAAGAGGTGTCGATACGGCCCCCCAAAGCCGACTCCGACGAGAGCCCGGTCGCGGAAGATCGCAGCGAGAAACTGTCGACTCACGAAGTGGGCGCGAACGGACATGGCAACGATTACCTCGCGCCCCGTCGGCCGCGCGAGGCCGGTGATGCGGATGTGCAGCGGCGAGCCCTCGTCGAATCCCTCGAACGCGAGGTTGGGGTGCCGTTGCGCGGCGGAGATCAGGCTTCGTCGCGACAGGACGGTGTCGTCGCCCGCGAGAATGCGGCCGTGGCGGAACGCGAGCCCGCTTGCCTTCTCCGCGGACGGCTCGCCGATGATCCGGCCGCCGGCAACCTCGAAGCGGCACGCGTGAAAGGCGCCGGCCCCGTTCTCGTCACGGATCACTTCGTCGACCATTTGAGGCAGGACGAGCGAGTGGAGGATGCACTCGTGGTCCGAGTAGAGGACTGAGCCGCTCACCGCGGCTCGGCGGAGCGTGTCGACCAGGGTCGGCGCGCGTGGGCGGGTGGTCGTCGTCGGCGGAGAGGCCGGCGCCAGCTTGCCGTCGTCACCGGAGCGGAGCGCATCCGCCACGGCGAGCGCGCCGAGCGATCCCACCAAGACCACGAGGACGAGGGTGACGCTTCGCCTCACGCTACGAAAGATACGAGGGAGGAGGGCCGGAGGTTCCGACGAAAGCCACCGGCATGGCGCCGAAGAAGCGTCCCAAGCACCTACGCCCGAAGTCGCCCGCGCGCGTGCGCAAGGCGAAGACGAAGCGCTCACCCAAGAAGCGCGGGCAGTCGCAGTCGCACCACGAGCTCGCCGGGCTCGCGCTCGTCTTCCTGGGCATCTTTTTCTCCATCCCGCTCTGGCTCGGCTGGGACGGGGGCTACGTCGGCGACAAGATCGACTCGACTCTCGGCGGCCTCGTCGGGGACGGGAAGCTCGGCGTCCCGCTCGTCCTCCTCGTGCTCGGCGGCCTCATGGTCGCCCGCGCCGACCTCGTCGACGTGAGGCCCTTCCGGACCGGGCTCATCACGCTCGGCCTCGGGGTGATGACCATTCTCGGCGAGGACCGGGGCGGAGCGACCGGGCAGGTGCTCGGCCTCCTCTTCGGCCGCCTGCTCGGGACGACCGGCACGGCGATCCTCGGCGTCTTCCTGCTCGTCGCCGGTGCCCTCCTCGTCTCCGGAGCCTCCCTCGGAGCCTTCCTGCGCCGTTCGGCACGCGCCGCCCAGAGGACTGCCGTCGTCGCTCGCCGCTCGGTCGAGCGCGTCCGGATCCCGCTCGACGACGAGCCGATCACGCAGCCGGACACCCCGCCCGTGGACGGCGAGGCCGCGTACCCGGACGTCGTCAGCGAGAGCCCGGCCCCGGCGCCGGTGCTCGTCGACCAGCTGGACGAGCTCGAGCCGGCGCCGCCCGCCCGGCCCGAGCCCGTTTTCGACATGCCGTCCACCGAGCACGCCGGCTACACGCTCCCCGACTCGAGCGTCCTTCGCCGCTCGCGGGCGGACAAGAAGAACGGACAGCCGGAGAAGGCGATCGAGCGCACCGCGGAAGCGCTCCTCCAGGCGCTCTCGAACTTCGGCGTCGAGGCTCACCTCTCCGGGCAGGTCGTCGGGCCGCGCGTGACGCGCTACGAGCTCCAGCTCGCGCCCGGCACGAAGGTCGGCAAAGTCGCCGCGCTCCGCGACGACCTCGCCTACGCGCTCGCAACGACCGAGATCCGCATCCTCGCGCCGATTCCGGGCAAGCAGGCCGTCGGCGTCGAGGTCCCGAACCTCTCGCCGAACGTCGTCACGCTCGGGGACATCTTCGCCGACATGCCGGGCGGCTCGAGCCCGCTCTCCGTCTGGCTCGGCAAGGACATCTCGGGCGCCTCGGTCTCGGCCGACCTCGCCCGCATGCCGCACATCCTGATAGCCGGCACGACCGGGTCGGGAAAGTCGGGCTGCATCAACACGATGCTCTGCTCGATCCTCCTCCGCTCGACGCCCGACGAGGTGCGGATGATCCTCGTCGACCCGAAGCGCGTCGAGCTGGGCCTCTACGAGTCGATCCCGCACCTCCTGACGCCCGTCGTCTCGAGCCCGAAGGCGGCCGCGGCCGTGCTCACGAACGTCCTCACCGAGATGGAGCGCCGCTACGAGCGCATGAGCCTCGCCCGCGCTCGCAATCTCCCGGAGCTGAACAAGGTGCTCGCCGGGCGCGGCGAGCAGACGCTCCCGTACCTTCTCGTCGTCATCGACGAGCTCGCCGACCTGATGATGGTCTCGCCGCAGGACGTCGAGGACGCCGTCATCCGCCTGGCGCAGAAGTCGCGCGCGGTCGGCATCCACCTCGTCCTCGCCACCCAGCGCCCTTCAGTGGACGTGATCACCGGCATGATCAAGGCGAACGTCCCCTCCCGGATCGCGTTCGCCGTCTCGAGCCAGACGGACAGCCGCGTGATCCTCGACACGTCGGGCGCCGAGAGCCTGCTCGGCCAGGGCGACATGCTCTTCAAGCCGCTCGGCACCTCGCGCCTCCAGCGCGTCCAGGGCGCCTACGTGAGCGAGGAGGAGATCGCCCTCATCGTCGAGCAGTGCCGCGGTCAGCGCGAGCAGGAGCTGGACGAATCCCTCCTCGAGGCGCCGAGCGCACGCGAGCACGACGGGGAGGAGGACGGCGAGTTCGACCCCGACGAGGATCCGCTGCTCGACCGCGCGATCGAGATCGTCGTGCAGACCCAGACGGCCTCCGTCTCGCTCATCCAGCGTCGCCTGCGCGTCGGCTACACGCGCGCCGGGCGTCTCATCGACATGCTCGAGCGGCGCGGGATCATCTCGGGATACGAGGGCTCGAAGCCCCGGCGCGTGCTCGTCGGCGAGGCCGAGCTCGAGCGCGTGCTCGCGGACGTCCCGTCCTGAACCGAGCACATACCTGCTAACGAACTCGGCGACGCTCCGTCCTAGATTTCGAACGGTGGGCCGGATAGCATCCTGCGGTTCCACCGCTGGAAAACGGGCGACAAAGAGGAGGTTTTGTGAACGGTAAGCGAAGGTGGTCGTGGCCTGCGCTCATGCTCTTGCTGATCGCTGCGATCGCCCTTGCCGCCGCGGGATGCGGCGGCAGCGACGAGGGCGAGACGACGGGCGGGGCAGCGGCGACCGGGCCGACGGAGACAAGCGGCGGGGAGCCGATCACCGTCGGGCTCGTCACCGACATCGGCGGCCTCAACGACCGCGGCTTCAACTCCCTGGCCAACCAGGGGCTCGAGAACGCCGAGAGCCAGCTGGGCGTCCAGGGCGACGTCCTCGAGTCCAAGTCGGACGCCGACTACATCCCGAATTTGTCCGAGTTCGGCCAGAAGCAGTCCAACCTGGTCGTCTCGGTCGGATTCCTGATGACCGACGCAACGGCGAAGGCGGCGAAGGCGTTCCCCGATTCGAACTTCGCCATCGTGGACTCTGCGTTCGATCCGGCGCTCCCGAACGCCCAGGGCCTCCTCTTCAAGGAGCAGGAAGCGGGCTGTCTCGTGGGAGTCGTCGGAGCGCTCATGTCGAAGTCGGGGACGATCACGTGGGTCGGCGGCCAGAAGATCCCGCCGGTCGACCGCTTCATCGCCGGCTACGAGTTCTGCGCGAAGGACGCGAACCCGGATATCAAGGTCTCGGGCTCCTATTCGGATGACTTCGTCGACCAGGCGAAGTGCAAGGAGATCGCGCTCGACCAGATCTCGAAGGGCTCCGACGTCGTGTTCCAGGTAGCCGGCGGCTGCGGCCTCGGCGCGCTGGACGCGGCGAAGCAGGAGAGCGTCTGGGGCATCGGCGTCGACGCCGACCAGTCGTTCCTCGGCGACCACATCCTGACGAGCGCAGTCAAGCGCGTCGACGTGGCCGTCTTCAAGACGATCGAGGCCGTGCAGAACGGCACCTTCCAGGGCGGCGGCGTGACCACGTTCGGCCTGGCCGAAGACGGTGTCGGGCTCGGCAAGGTCAGCCCGGAGGTCGGGCAGGACGTCCTCGACAAGGCGGAGGAGTACAAGCAGAAGATCCTGAACGGGGAGATCGACATCCCCGACACGGTCAGCTAAATCGCTTCGGTAGGGGGCGGGCTCGACCCGCCCCCTACACTTTCCCCTCCCGATGGCGGACGCGCCCCTCCTCGAGCTCAAGGGAATCACGAAGCGGTTCCCGGGCGTCGTCGCGAACGACGGCGTCGACTTCGACCTGCGCAAGGGCGAGGTGCACGCGCTCCTCGGCGAGAACGGCGCCGGCAAGTCGACGCTGATGAACATCCTCTACGGCCTTTACCACCCCGACGAGGGCGAGTTCAGGCTGAACGGCAAGCCTCTTCGCATCCATTCTCCGCGCGAGGCGATCGACGCCGGAATCGGGATGGTGCACCAGCACTTCATGCTCATCCCGGTCATGACGGTGGCCGAGAACATCGTTCTCGCAGCCGAGCCGACGAAGGGGCCGTTCCTGGACGAGCGCTCGGCCGAGCGGCGGGTCCGCGAGCTCTCGGAGCGCTTCGGGCTCGCAGTGCGTCCCGACGCGCGGGTCGAGTCGATCAGCGTCGGCATGCAGCAACGCGTCGAAATCCTCAAGGCCCTCTACCGGGGGGCCGAGATCCTCATCCTCGACGAGCCCACCGCCGTCCTCACGCCGCAGGAGGCCGGCGAGCTCTTCGAGATCATCACCTCCCTGAAGGCGGAGGGGAAGTCGATCATCTTCATCAGCCACAAGCTGAACGAGGTGCTCGAGATCGCCGACCGGATCACCGTTCTGCGGCGCGGCAAGACGATCGACACGGTGCCGCGCGAGGGCGCAACCGAGCAGGGCCTCGCGCGGCTCATGGTCGGCCGCGACGTCATCCTCACGGTCGAGAAGAAGCCCGGCGAGCCCGGCGAGCCGCTGCTCGAGGTCGAGGATCTGCGCGTCGACGACGAGCGCGGCCTCGAGGCCGTGCGCGGGGTCTCGTTTCAGGTGCGGGCCGGCGAGATCGTCGGCATCGCGGGCGTGGACGGCAACGGGCAGTCGGAGCTCATCGACTCGATCACTGGCCTCCGAAGGGCCAAGGGCGGCCAGATCGTCGTGGGAGGGCAGGATCTGACGCGCGCCAGCTCGCGCGACAGCCTCGACGCCGGAGTCGGCCACATACCCGAGGACCGCCAGCGCCGCGGCCTCGTCCTCGATTTCAGCCTCGCGGAGAACATCGCGCTGCATGACTACCGCAAGGAGCCGGACTCGCGCTACGGCTGGCTCTTCCCCCGGCGGCTGGTCGCCCGAGCGCGCGAGCTCTTGAAGGAGTTCGACGTCCGCGGCGGCGGGCCGGAGACCCCGGCGGCCTCGCTGTCGGGCGGAAACCAGCAAAAGGTGATCGTGGCCCGCGAGGTCTCGCGCGACCCGAGCGTCCTCGTCGCGGCCCAGCCGACCCGCGGCCTCGACGTGGGGGCGATCGAGTTCGTCCACCGCCGCCTCGTCGAGGAACGCGACGAGGGCCGCGCGATCCTGCTCGTCTCGTTCGAGCTCGACGAGATCCTCTCCCTCTCCGACCGTATCCTCGTCATCTACGAGGGGCAGATCGTGGCCGAGTACGCACCGGGGGTCTCGGAGGAGGAGATCGGCTTCGCCATGGTCGGCGGCACGCAGGAGCAGAGCGCCGCATGAGCGAGGGCGCCGGGTCCGGCTACGAGGCCCTTGGCCGGTGGTACTCGAATCTCGGCGGCCTGCTCTTCCCGCTTGCCGCCGCCGTGCTCGCCTTCTTCGTCGGCGGGCTCGTCGTCGTCGCGACCGGGCACGATCCCTTCGCCGCCTACAAGGCGATCTTCGCGGGCACCGGGCTCAACTGGTTCTTCCCCTGGGTGCAGGGCGACGAGCGCTTCAGCGCCGCGCTCGACCTCCAGCAGACCCTGATCATCACGACTCCGCTGATCCTGACCGCCCTCGCGGTCGCGTTCGCCTTTCGCGCCGGCGTTTTCAACATCGGCGGCCAGGGCCAGTACTTCGTCGGGCTCCTGGCGGCGCTCTACGTCGGGCACGCATTCGCCGGGATGCCGCGCCCCCTCCATATCCTCCTCGCCAGCCTGGCCGCGATCGGCGCGGGCTGGATCTGGGGCGGAATCGCCGGGTTCCTCAAGGCGGCGTTTGGCGCCCACGAGGTGATCTCGACGATCATGCTCAACTGGATCGCGCTCTGGGTGGGCAAATGGCTCGTCGAGCTGGGCGGCTACATGCAGGGGACGGAACCGGACGTGCCGCGCTCCTACGACGTCGCCGACTCGGCGAAGCTCTGGCCGATCTGGGGCGCCCTCCAGCCGCTGCACGCCGGTATCTTCATCGGGCTCTTCGCGCTCGTCGTCTACCACTTCCTCTTGAACAGGACGACGCTCGGCTACGAGGTGCGGGCAGTCGGATTCAACCCCGAGGCGGCCCGCTACGGCGGCATCTCCGTCTCCAAGAACTACATCCTGGCGATGGGCATCTCGGGAGCGTTCGCGGGGATGGCGGGAGCCGTGGACATCCTCGGCTGGAAGTTCCACCAGGCGATCAACGACTACGACGTCAGCTTCGTCGGCTTCATCGGCATCGCGGTCGCGCTGCTGGGCCGCACGAAGGCGGTCGGGATCCTCTTCGCCGCCCTGCTCTTCGGCGCCCTCCAGGTGGGCACGTCCCCCCGGCAGCTCTCCGGCACCGACTTTCCGCCCGAGCTCGCGACGAACCTCTCGACGATGATCCAGGCGCTCATCATCCTCTTCGTCGGCGCCGAGCTCCTCATCGTCTACATCTGGGGCTTCCGGCGGCGCGTTGGGTTCGGCGGCCCAGCGCGGGTGAAGGTGGAGGGGCTCTGATGTCGGTCGCGGTCGGCAGCGAAGAGCTCGGCCGCCTGCGGCGGCTCGGCGAGCCGAGATCGATCGCGATCCTCGGGATCCTCCTCGGGCTGCTCGCCTTCTGGCTCGCGCTGCCGCCCTGGACCGTGCGCTTCGAGGCCGCTCCGATCGCCGTCGGGATCGCAGGACTCGCGGCCGGGCTCTGGGCGCTGTCGCGGGACGAGAAGCGCCTCGGCTGGTGGGCGATCGCCGTCGCGGTCGGGGGCACGGCGGCCGCGATCTGGGCGCAGTCAAAGGACGTGAGCTCGCTCGACGCGGTCGTGAACGCCGGCCTCTTCGCGGCGACGCTCCGCTTCGCGACGCCGCTCGCCTTCGCGGCGATGGGCGGCATCTTCTGCGAGCGCTCGGGCGTCTTCAACATCGCCCTCGAGGGGATGATGCTCGCAGGCGCGTTCTTCGGGATCTGGGCTGCGGCCTGGAGCGGCTCCTGGGTCGTCGGGATCTTGATGGCCATGGTCTTCGGGGGCCTCCTCGCCCTGATCCACGCGTTCTTCTCGATCCATCTGCGCGCCGACCAGGTCGTGACAGGCACGGCGATCAACTTCCTCGCGCTCGGCGTCACCGGGTACCTGTTCCGTTACATCTACGGGGCGGAAGGGACGCCCTCGGACGTCTCGCGCGTCCCGACTGTGACCGTGCCCGGCCTAAAGGACATCCCGTTCGTGGGCGACGTCATCGGCTCCATGAACCTGATGATCTGGTTCATGATCGCGCTCCTCTTCATCACCTGGATCGTCATCTTCAAGACGCCGGTCGGGCTGCGGATCCGCTCGGTCGGCGAGCACCCGAAGGCCGCCGACACCGTCGGGATCTCCGTCTACGGCGTCAGGTACGTCTCCGTCGTCCTCTCGGGGATGTTCGCCGCGCTCGGCGGCGCCTACCTCTCGATCGGCTTCGTCGGCTCCTTCAACGAGAACATGACCGTCGGCCGTGGCTTCATCGCGCTCGCGGCGGTCATCTTCGGCAAGTGGAGGCCGTTCCCGGCATTCGGGGCCTGCCTTCTCTTCGGCTTCTCGAGCGGCCTCGCACAGCGCCTCCAGAACGAGGCCGGCATCTCCTCGAACCTCCTCCAGACGCTTCCGTACATCCTCACGCTGATCGCGCTCGTCGGCGTGGTGGGCCGCTCTCGCGGCCCGGCCGCCGCGGGTCGCCCGTACGTCAAGCAGTGAGCCGGAATCCGAAGGCCGTCTGGGCGTTCGTCGCGGCCGTCGCTGCGCTCGCCGTCCTCGCCGGCGGGCTGCTCGCAGCCCATCTCTCGGGCGACGTCGGCCTCTACCAGGCGATTCCGGCCGTTCCGATCGGGCTCGTGCTCGGATTTCTCTCGCTGCGACTCGCGCGCCGGGCCCGCTTCGAGCACCAGCGCTCCCTGGGGCGGGCCGGAGGCACGGTGCTAGCCGGCGCCGCGCGGATGCTCGGCGGCTTCGCGTTCCTCGTCGCGATCACGGGCGCGCTCGCGCTCGGCGTCTTCGCGGTGCTGACGCTGGCCTCTCGCTGAGACGCCGCTACAATCGGGGGTTCCGTGTTCGAGATCGGCAACAGCCTGCGCGAAGCTCGGCTGCGCCAGGGATACGAGCTCCCCCGGGTCGAGGCGGATACGAAGATCCGCGCCAAGTACCTCCGAGCCCTCGAGGAGGAGAAGTTCGCTGTCCTGCCCGGCGAGACCTACGTCAAGGGATTCCTGCGCACGTATGCCGAATATCTCGGGCTCGACGGGCAGCTCTACGTCGACGAGTTCAACTCCCGCTTCACGAGGGACGACGAGCCGCTGGTCCCCGAACGGCCGCGCCGGCAGGCGGTGCGATCGCGGGCGGTCGAGTCCAACTTCGTCATCGTCGCGCTCGCCGGGATCATCGCCGTCACGATCCTCGTCGTCGTCGCCTGGAAGTTCGGCTCCTCGGGCGCCGAGCCGCAGAGCAACCTGCTGCCGGGGCCCGCGACCACGAGCGAGGCGACGACGAGCACCAGGGAGAAGACCCCCAACAAGCCCGCCCATCAGCATGCGAAGCGGAAGACGAAGCTCGTTCTCACAGCGGTGGACGGGGACTGCTGGGTGCAGGTGCGCGAGCGCTCGGCGACGGGGAGGCTCATCTACGAGGGCACGCTCCAGGCCGGCCAGCGGCAGCGCTTCTCGGACGAAAAGCGCCTCTGGCTCCAGCTCGGCAACCCGGTCTACCTGAGCGCGAAACTGAACGGGCAAGCGGTCGAGAACCTCCCGAACGGGCCCGCGATCGTCGTCGCGACTGCGAAGGGCGTCCGCACCGTCTCGACTGCCTAGCGCTCGGGTGACGCCTCCGCGGGCCGTCGTCCTCGTCACCGGAAGCGAGCTCGTCCGCGGCGACCGCCGCGATCTCAACGGGCCGTTCCTTGCGCAGGAGCTCACCCGCCTCGGGCTCGAGCCCGAGCGCGTCGTCGTCGTCGGCGACCGACCGGACAAGCTCGCAGCAGCGCTCGGGGACGGCCTGCTCGCCGACCTCTGCATCCTCTCAGGCGGCCTCGGCCCGACCCACGACGACCGCACTGTCGCGCTGCTCGCGGTCGCGACGGGACGACGGCTCACCGTAGACGAGACGCTCGCCGGGGAGATCGAGGCGTTCTCGCGCGGCGTCGCAGAGCGGCTCGGACGACCGTTCGCCGACTTCGTGACCGGAATCCGCAAGCAGGCCTCGCTCCCGGACGGTGGCGTCTCCCTCGGGCTCGCCGGGACGGCGCCGGCCGTTCTTCTCGAGCACGAGAACGGCCGTGTCGCGATCGCGCTCCCGGGCCCGCCGCGGGAGCTCCGCCGCCTCTGGCCGAACGCGGTCGCGCACCCGGCCGTGCAGCGCATCCTCGCGCGCGCCGACGTACCCATGCGGAGCTCGCTCCGGTTCTTCGGGCCGTCCGAGTCCGCCGTCGCCCGCGTCCTCGCGGAAGCCGGAGGGGAGCGCGAGTCCGCCCACGCGACCGTCTGCGCCCGCGACCTGGAGATCCACGTCGACTTCCTGACGGCCCCGGGCGGGGAGGAGGATGCCGCCAGGCTCTCGCAGGCTCTCGAGGACGCGTTCCCCAACGACCTCTTCGCGCGCGACGACGAGCGGCCGGTGGAGGAGCTGGTGCTCGAGGCGTGCCGCGAGCGAGGGCTGACGCTCGCAACGGCCGAATCGTGCACCGGCGGCCTCGTCGGAGCTCGCCTCACCGACGTCGCGGGAGCGAGCGACGTCTTCCTGGGCGGAGTGATCGCCTACGCGAACGAGGTGAAGCAGAGTCGACTCGGCGTCCCGGCAGCCGTCCTGCGCGAGCACGGGGCTGTCTCCGCCGAGACGGCCGCGGCGATGGCGGCCGGAGCACGCGCAGAGCTCGGTGCGGACGTGGGGATCGCCGACACCGGCATCGCCGGCCCGAGTGGGGGAAGCACCGAGAAACCGGTCGGCCTCGTCTACATCGCGGTCGCGGGCCCGGCGGGGAACCGTGTCGAGCGCTTTCGGCTCCCGGGCGACCGGGAGGCGGTGAGGGCGCGGGCGACCGTCCTCGCTCTGCACATGTTGCGGCGAGTTCTGACCCAGTCGGCCACGGATTCGCGCGAAAGCGACCGCTAGGGTGGGGGGCGATGAGCGCCTTCGGCTCTTCTGCGCCCTGCTCCTGCCCTGCGACGCGGTCGAGGCTCTCGTCCGCTGGCAGGAGGCCGAGCTCGTCCCGGCCGGCGGCGCCCTCCGCGTCGTCTCGCGCGAGAATCTGCACGTCACCCTTGCCTTTCTCGGGAGCACCCCAGCCGCCCGGCTGCCCGACATCGTCGCGGCGCTCGAACGGGCCCGCTCCGGCCTCGCGGCGCCCTTGCTCGACGCCGTGCGCTACCGCGAGACGAGGAGCGTGGGGATGATCCAGCTCTCCGACGAGGGGGCTCGCGCCGAGGCGCTCGCGGAGCGCCTCTGGGACGGCCTGGAGCGGCTCGGCGTCTACACGCGCGAAGAGCGGCGCTGGCTCCCGCACGTGACCGTCGCCCGCTTTCGCACGCGACCGCGGCTCGCTCCGGCCATGCCGGCCCTCGGCGAGGTCGTGCCGTCCGACGCTGCCGTGATGATTTCCCGTCTGCGTCCGGGCGGCGTGCAGTACGAAGTCTTCGAATCGGTGTCGTTAGGAGGTTGAACCTTGGAGCGTGAGCAAGCACTCGACGCCGCTCTGAGCCAGATCGAGCGGCAGTACGGCAAAGGCACGGTCATGAAGATGGGCGACCAGGCCCAGGTCGCGATCCCGTCGATCTCGACCGGGTCGCTCTCGCTCGACGTCGCGCTCGGAGTGGGAGGACTGCCTCGTGGCCGCATTGTCGAGATCTTCGGGCCAGAGTCATCGGGGAAGACGACGCTCGTCTACCACGTCATCGCCGAGGCGCAGCGCCGCGGCGGCATCTGCGCCTTCATCGACGCCGAGCATGCGATGGATCCGTCCTACGCTCGGCGGATCGGGGTGAACATCGACGACCTGCTCGTCTCGCAGCCCGACAACGGCGAGCAGGCGCTCGAAATCGCCGAGCTCCTCATTCGCAGCGGCGCGGTCGACGTCGTCGCGGTCGACTCGGTCGCCGCGCTGACGCCGAAGGCCGAGATCGAGGGCGAGATGGGGGACAGCCACGTCGGCCTCCAGGCGCGTCTCATGAGCCAGGCGCTCAGGAAGCTCGCCGGGACGCTCAACCGGACGGGCACCGTCGCGCTCTTCACGAACCAGCTGCGCGAGAAGATCGGCGTCATGTTCGGCAACCCCGAGACGACGCCCGGCGGCCGGGCGCTCAAGTTCTACTCCTCCATCCGCCTCGACATCCGCCGGATCGAGACGCTCAAGGAGGGCGTCGAGGCGATCGGCAACCGCGTGCGCGTCAAGGTCGTGAAGAACAAGGTCGCGCCGCCGTTCAAGCAGGCGGAGTTCGACATCATCTACGGCGACGGGATCTCGTGGGAGGGGACGGTGCTCGATGTCGGCCTCGAGCGGAAGCTCGTGCAGAAGTCGGGCTCGTACTTCAGTTACGGCGACGAGCGGCTCGGACAGGGACGCCAGAATGCGACGGCCTTCCTGCGCGAGCACCCGGACGTCGCCGAGCAGATCCTTCGCTCGCTCCAGACGGAGATCGGCCCGGACGCGGTCGTGTCATCTCGGCTCTTGCCACTGAGCGACGAGGCTGCGGCGAAGCCGAAGAAGTCTGATGCGGACGCAGAGGCCGAGGCGGCCGAGCAAGCCGCGGACGGGGTCGCCGCCTAGGATCACGGCCCTCCGCCGGGCTCGGCCCGGACAGGTGCACGTCGAGCTCGACGGCGAGTCGTGGCGCACGATTCCGGACGGGGCCGTCGTCCGCTCCGGGCTCCGGGTCGGCCTCGAGCTCGACCGGCCTCTCGCCAGGACGCTCTCCCGTGAGCTCCGGCGCGCGCGTGCGCTCGACGCGGCGACGCGCGCGCTCCGCTCGCGTCCCCTCTCCGAACGCCGCCTCCGCGAACGGCTGCGTGGGCGCGGGATCCCGGCGACGGCCGAGGGCGCGGCAGTCACGACGCTGGCAGAGGCGGGCTACGTCGACGACGGTCGCCTTGCCCGAGGACGGGCGGTTGCTCTCGCGGAGCGCGGCTGGGGCGATGCGGCGATCGCCGCCCGACTGGCAGGTGAGGGTCTCGGCGCCGCCGACGTCGAGGCGGCGCTCGCGGAGCTCGAGCCCGAGCGAGCCAGGGCCGAGCGGCTCGCGAGCGCCTGCGAGAGCCCACGCAAGACCTGGTCGCTCCTGGCGCGGCGCGGCTTCGACGCCGAGACGATCGAGGCCCTCGTCGGGACCCTGGACGCCGAGGTGCCCGACGGGCTAGGATAGCCGGGCATCACCTCAACAAAAAAAGCCTGCACGGAACGGTTTTTCGCCGATCGGATCTCCCTCGAACAAATCACAATGGCTGAGCTGACGACGACCGACGCCGCGACCCGGAGGATGCCCAGCACGTAGGCGGGCTTCGGCCTGCCGGGCGCCGCTGTCACCGATCGACGAACCCGTTCCTGCGGGCATGACACGTAGGAGCGAGGAATGGCGATTTCCATCGGCCTCCTGATCCTCGGGATCGGGCTGGGTCTGGCTCTCGGTGTCTTCGTGGGGTCGCGACTGCTTGCTTCACGTCGGGCCGGAGCGGCAGCGGCCGAGAACCTCCGCGCGAGCGAGGATGCGAAGCGCGCAGCCGAAGCGATCCGCCGAGAGGCTCAGGTCGAGGCGCGGGAGGAGGCGCTGAAGCTCCGCGGCGAGGTCGAGCGCGAGCTTCAGGAGAAACGGTCCGAGATCATCAAGATCGAGGAGCGCGTTGCCACGAAGGAAGAGGAGATCGAGCGGAAGCTGACGGAGTTCGAGCGGCGCGAGCAGGGCATCGCGGACCGCGAGATCCACCTCAGGGGCATGCAGGAGGAGATGAAGACGGCTGCCGACCAGCAGTGCAAGGAGCTCGAGCGGATCTCCGGCCTCACGATCGACGAGGCCAAGCGGGACGTTCTCGAGCGCTCGGAGGAGCTGGTGCGCCACGAGCTCGCGCGAACGGTGCGGCAGATGGAGGAGGAAGCCCGCACGGATGCCAAGCGACGCGCCCGGAATCTCGTCGCCGACGCGCTCCAGCGTGTGGCCGCCAGCCACGCGGCCGAGACGACGGTCTCGATGGTCGAGCTTCCGTCCGACGACATGAAGGGCCGCATCATCGGGCGCGAGGGCCGCAACATCAGGGCGCTCGAAAACCTGACGGGCGTCGACTTCATCATCGACGACACGCCGCAGGCTGTCGTCCTTTCGTCGTTCGACGGCGTCCGCCGCGAGGTGGCGAAGCTGACGCTCCAGAAGCTGGTCGAGGACGGCCGCATCCATCCGTCCCGGATCGAGGAGATGTACTACAGCTCCAAGCTCGAGATCGACGAGCACATCCAGCAGGCAGGGGAGCAGGCGGTGTTCGAGGCGAACTGCGGCCAGCTGCACGAGGAGCTCGTCAAGCTGCTCGGCCGGCTCCGCTACCGGACGAGCTACGGCCAGAACATCCTCAAGCACTCGCTCGAGTGCGTTCACCTGGCGGGGATCATGGCCTCGGAGCTCGGCGCGAGCGTCAAGACGGCGAAACGCGCAGCCCTCCTGCACGACCTCGGCAAAGCGATGACGCACGAGGTCGAGGGCTCGCACGCTCTCATCTCCGCGCAACAGGCGAAGCGCTACGGGGAGTCGCAGCACGTCGTCCACGCGATCGAGGCACACCACTACGAGGTGCAGCCCCAGACCGTCGAGGCCGTGCTCGTGATCGCTGCGGACGCCATCTCGGCCTCGCGGCCCGGCGCGCGCGGCGAGAGCCTGGAGGGCTACATCAAGCGCCTCGAGTCGCTCGAGAAGATCGCCTCTGCGAAACGGGGCGTCGAGAGGGTCTACGCCCTCCAGGCGGGACGGGAGATCCGCGTGCTCGTGAAGCCCTCCGAGGTGGACGACGACACCGCGGTCCTTCTGTCGCACGAGATCGCTCGGGAGATCGAGGACCAGCTCGAGTACCCGGGCCAGATCAAGGTCACCGTCATCCGCGAGTCGCGGGCGACCGAGTTCGCGAAGTAGGTGCGTCGGGACCCCGTCGAACGAGCGCTACAGTCCCGGCATGAAGCGCTACCACGTCACGACGTTCGGCTGCCAGATGAACGCCCACGATTCCGAGCGCATCAAGGGCATGCTCGAGTCGCTCGGCCTCGGCGAGTCGCCCACGCAGGCCGACGCGGACGTGATCGTCTTCAACACCTGCACCGTGCGCGAGAAGCCCGACCAACGCTTCGCAGCACACCTCGCCCAGGCCCGCGCGCTCAAGCTCGCCGATGCCGGGAAGGTGATCGCCGTCGGCGGCTGCTACGCCGAGGCCCAGCGGGAACGAATCTTTGCCCTCTACCCCTACGTCGACGTCGCGTTCGGGCCCGGCTCGATCCCGCACCTCGCCGACTGGATCGGGGTGGGCGGCCTCGGCGTCGACCGGGGGCGCTTCGCCGAATGGAGCCGATTTGCAGGAGATTTGCCGGCCCATCGCGAGCGACCGTTTCAAGCGTGGGTCCAGATCTCGATGGGCTGCAACTCGAAGTGCTCATACTGCATCGTCCCTGCCGTCCGCGGGCGAGAGCAGAGCCGGCGGCCCGGCGACATCGTGGCCGAGGTCTCCGAGCTCGCCCGCGACGGCGTCCGCGAGGTGACGCTCCTCGGGCAGAACGTGAACTCCTGGGGCCGCGACCTCGCCCCGGACCTCCGGACAGAGTTCGGCGCGCTCCTGCGAGCGCTCGACGGGATCGACGGCATCGAGCGGATCCGCTTCACGAGCCCTCACCCGAAGGACTTTCGGGAGCCGGTGATAGCGGCGATGGCGGAGTGCCCTGCGGTCTGCGAGCACATCCACCTGCCGCTCCAGTCTGGCTCGACGCGCGTCCTCAAGGCCATGCGCCGGACCTATGGCCGCGACCGGTATGTCGCGCTCGTCGAGCGGCTCCGGGCGGCCATCCCGGACCTCGCCCTTACGACCGACCTCATCGTCGGCTTCCCAGGCGAGACGGAGGCGGACTTCGCGGAGACGCTCGAGGTCGTCGAGGAGGTGGGCTACGACGGCGCCTTCACGTTCGTCTTCAGCCCGCGGAGCGGGACCGAGGCCGCGACGATGCCCGACCAGGTGCCCGAAGACGTGAAGCGCGAGCGGATCGAGCGGCTAATCGAGGTCGTGCAACGGATCGGAGGGGAGCGGAACGCGGAGCGAGTCGGCCGCATCGAGCAGGTGCTCGTCGAGGGCCCGAGCCGGACAAATCCCGCCGTCCTCCGCGGCCGCACCCGCAGGAACACGACGGCCAACTTCTCCGGTGACGCCCGGCCCGGCAACCTGGTCGACGTCAGGATCGAGGCCTCGACCTCGACAACGCTGCGGGGCACCCAAGCGGCTCTCGTGAGAGCCTGACCACTTCCTGCTCATTTCACGCACCACGCGCGCGCCCGCCAGTCATACGATGAACTCGGAGGGAGGCGCGCGGCGGCCCCGGATCGATGTCGTCGGCTGACCCGTCCAGAACGGTCATTGCCATCTTCGGGCCGACCGCGAGCGGCAAGACGGCGGTGGCCGAGGCGCTCGCCGACCGGATACCGGCCGAGATCGTCTCCGCCGACTCGATGCAGGTCTACAGCGGCCTGCCGATCCTCACGAACCAGCCCGCGCGGCAGATCGCCCTCGTCGGCATCTGGCCCCTCGACCACGAGGGGTCGGTGGCGGAGTACCAGCGCCTCGCGCACGCGGCGATCGACGCCGCGCTCGCGGGCGGACGCGTCCCGCTCGTGGTCGGCGGAACGGGCCTCTATCTCCGTGCGGCGCTGGCGGACATCGAGGTGCCGCCGGCTCCGCTGCCGGGCGCCCGCGCGCGCTGGGAGCGCGTCTACGACCGCCTCGGCGCGGCGCAGGCCCATGCCGCGCTCGCCGAGCGCGATCCCCGGGCCGCCGAGGCCGTGCACGCAAACGACCGCCGTCGCGTCGTTCGTGCGCTCGAGCTCCACGAGGTGGGCGGCTCGCTCGCGCCCCCGCGCAGCCGACTCTGGAGCGCCGAGACGCGGCTGCCGACCCGCATCTTCGGCCTCGAGGTGCCCAAGGCCGTCCTCGACGGGCGCATCCGGACGCGCACCGAGGCCATGCTCGCCGCAGGGGTGGAGGAGGAGGTTGCCCTCGCCCTTGCAGCCCCCGTCTCACGAACCGCGCGCCAGATCATCGGCCTGCGCGAGGTCGCCGAGCTGCCGCCGGAGGCGGCGAGCGAAGCGATCGCTCTTGGGACGCGCCGGTACGCCGCCTACCAGCGGAAGTGGATGCGGCGGATCCACGGCCTCGAGACGCTGTCCGCAGACCGCGACCCGAGCGAGGTGGCCGCCGAGATCCTGGCCCGCCTCCGGCAGGCCTGAGCCGCCGGGCCGCTTCGTTACGCTGTCGGCGCCTTGCGATTCGCAAAGTGGCACGGGCTCGGCAACGACTACCTGCTCGTCGAGCGGGAGGACCTCGCCGCGCCGCTGGACGCTGACCTCGTGCGGCGGCTCTGCGACTATCACTTCGGCGTCGGGTCGGACGGCGTCCTCGAGGTGCTCGCCGCCGCCGGTGCCCGCGCCGAGATCGTGATCTGGAACCCGGACGGCTCGACCGCGGAGCTCTCCGGCAACGGGACGCGGATCGCCGCGCGTTGGCTGGCGCGCCGAACCGGGGCCGACGAGGTCGTCGTGGCCGTGGGCGAGCGCGAGGTGCGGGCGCGCATGCGCGGCGGCCTCGAGGTCGAGATGGACATGGGCGCCGTCGAGGTCGCGCCGACCGAGGCGCTCGACGTCAACGGAACGCGGCTCGACTTCACCCCGGTCTTAGTAGGAAACCCGCACGCTGTCATCGCGCGCGACCCGGAGCGAGCCGAGCTCCTACGCCTCGGTCCGCTCGTCGAGAACCACCCGCGCTTCCCCGAGCGCACGAACGTGCAGCTCGTCCGCGTCGACTCGCGAAGCGAGGCAACGGCCGGGGTCTGGGAGCGCGGCGCGGGGGAGACCCTTTCCTCGGGAACGAGCGCCTGCGCCGTCGCCGGGGCGGCAGTCGCGAACGGCTGGTGCGAGAGCCCCGTGACGATCCACCTGGCTGGGGGAGACCTGTACGTCGAGCTCGACTCAGGGCTCAACGCCCGGCTCACCGGCTCGGCCCAGGAGATCTGCACCGGCGAGCTGAGCGAGGAGTGGCTGGCCGGATGAGGTTCGCCGCACGGCTCGACCTCGTGCCGCCGTACCTCTTCGCCGAGCTCGAGCGAAAGATCGAGGAACGGCGCAACGCGGGAGTGGACGTGATCAGCCTCGGAATCGGCGATCCTGACCTGCCGACGCCCGAGCCGGTGGTCTCGGCACTCGGTGAGGCCGCTTCCTCGCCTGACACGCACCGCTACCCGACGAATCACGGCCTGGAGGGCTTCCGTACCACGGTCGCCGGTTTCTACGCCGAGCGCTTCGGCGTCGAGATCGACCCGGGCACCGAGGTCGTGCCCGTGCTCGGCGGGAAGGAGGGCGTGGCCCACATCGCGTTTGCCTGCCTTGACCCCGGCGACGCGGCACTCGCGCCCGAGCCGGGCTATCCGCCGTATGCGTCGGGGCCGCTCTTCGCGGGCGCCGAGGTGCACTACCTCCCGCTTCGGGAAGAGAACGCCTTCATGCCGGATCTCGACGCGGTGCCGGCCGACGTCCTCGCCCGCGCCAACCTCCTGTTTCTCAACTACCCGAACAACCCGACCGGCGCCGTCGTCGCGCCCGGGTTCTTCGAGCGCGCAGTCCGGTTTGCGCGCGAGAACGACGTCATCGTCGTCCACGACAACGCCTACTCGGAGATCGCCTTCGACGGCTACAGGCCGCCGAGCTTCCTCGCCGCCGAAGGGGCGAAGGACGTGGGTGTCGAGATCTTCTCGCTCTCCAAGGGCTGGAACATGACCGGCTGGCGGGTCGGGTGGATTGCCGGCAACGCGGAGGTCGTCGAGCAGTACCGGCGTCTGAAGACGAACCTCGACTCCGGGATGTTCGACGCGCTCCAGCGGGCCGCCGTCGCCGCCCTCACCGACGCGCGTGCCTTCCCCGCCCGCATGTCGGAGGTCTACGCGCGCCGTCGCGACCTCATGTGCGAAGCCCTCGGCCGGATCGGGCTGCCCGCCGAGCCGCCCCGGGCGACGCCGTACATCTGGGTGCGCGTGCCCGACGGCCACACGTCCGAGAGCTTCACCGAGCTCGTGCTCGCGGAGGCCGGCGTCGTCGTCTCTCCGGGGCCCTCCTTCGGCCCGAGCGGAGAGGGTTACGTGCGGATCTCCCTGACGGTGGCCGACGAGCGTCTCGAGGAGGCGGCAAGCCGCATCGCTACTTCGCTTCGCACCGAGGCCCGGGCATAATCCGAGTGTGACTCAGCACCAGCCGGATCCCGCGCCCGGGGCGGAGCCCGAGCGCGGCTTCCTCGTTGCCGTGCTGGCCCAGGGAGTGGACGAGGACGAGGAGCTCGCGGAAATGCGGGAGCTCCTGCGCACGGCGGGCGTCGAGCCGGTCGGCGAGCTCGTCCAGCGGCGGCCCGCGCCCGATCCGCGCACGTACGTCGGCAAGGGCAAGCTCGTCGAGCTGAAGCAGGCCGTCGCGGCCGCTACCGCCGAGTCCCTGCTCGTCGACGACGATCTCGATCCCGGCCAGCAGCGGCGGCTGGAGGACGAGCTGAAGCTCCGCGTCGTCGACCGGACGCAGCTCATCCTCGACATCTTCGCCCAGCACGCGACGAGCGCCGAGGGGAAGCTCCAGGTCGAGCTGGCCCAGCTCGAGTACAACCTGCCCCGCATGCGCGGCATGTGGCAGCACCTCGAGCGCCTCGGCGGCGGCATCGGGACGCGCGGCCCCGGGGAATCCCAGCTCGAGAGCGACCGCCGGCTCGCACGTCGGCGGATCGGTCAGCTCCGTCGACGCCTAAAGGAGCTCGAGCGGCGCCGCGACGTCCAGCGGAAGGCGCGCAGGCGCGCCGAGACTCCCGTCGTCGCGCTCGCCGGCTACACGAACGCGGGCAAGTCGACGCTTTTGAACGCGCTCACCGACTCGGCGGTTTCCGTGGACGACCGGCTCTTCGAGACGCTCGATCCGACGACGCGCGGCTTCGTCCACGAAGGGCGGCGCTACCTCCTCACCGACACGGTCGGCTTCATCCGCCGGCTGCCCCACCAGCTCGTCGAAGGCTTTGCCGCGACGCTCGAGGAGACGCTCGCCGCCGACCTCGTTCTCCACGTCGTCGATGCGGCGGCCCCCGACGAGCGGCTCGACGAGTCGATCGCGGCAGTCGAAGCCGTTCTCGCCGAGATCGGGGCGACGGAGCTCCCGCTCGAGCTCGTCCTCAACAAGATCGACGCGGTCGACCCGCTGCGGAGACGCCGGCTCGCGAACCGCTTCCCGGGCGCCCTCCAGGTCTCTGCGCTGGCCGGCGAGGGCCTCGACGCGCTCAGAGGCCGCATCGCGGCGCTCTTCGGCGAGCGCCTCCGCTCGGTCAGGCTGCTCGTCCCGTACGACGAGGGACGCGTGCTGGCCGAGCTCTACGAGCTCGGGGCGCCCATCGAGGAGCGCCTCGACACCCCCGAGGGCGTGGTCGTGGTGGCTCAGCTCCCCCAGCGCGAGGCGACCCGCTTCGCCCCGTATCTCGTCTCCGAGCCGGTAGCGAGGGCGAGGGGCCGGTGATCGAGCTCGAGATCCGGCGCGTCCGGACGGAGGCCCGGCTGCCGGAGCGCGCCTACGACGGCGACGCGGGCCTCGACCTCTCCGCCTGCGAGCAGATCAGCCTCGGCCCGGGGGAGAGGGCCCTCGTTGGCACGGGGCTCGCCGTCGCCATTCCGGACGGCTACGCCGGCTTCGTCCAACCGCGGTCGGGCCTCGCCGCCCGGCACGGGATCGCGGTCGTCAACTCGCCCGGCCTGATCGACTCGGGCTACCGCGGCGAGATCAAGGTCGTGCTCCTGAACACCGACCGCGAGCGGACCTTCGTCGCCGAGCCGGGCGAGAGGATCGCCCAGCTCGTCGTCCTGCCCGTTCCGGACCTCGTCGTCCGCGAGGTGGACGAGCTGCCGGAGAGCGAGCGGGGCGTGCGCGGCTTCGGCTCGTCGCGAACCGCGTGATGGAGCCGAGGATCAGGGTGTCGGCCGTCCTCCGGCGGGATGGCCGGATCCTTCTCATCCGCCAGGAGAAGCCCGGGCGCGAGTACTGGCTGCTGCCCGGGGGCGGCGTGAACGCCGGCGAGACGCTCCTCCAGGCCGTCCAGCGCGAGCTCTCGGAGGAGTGCGGAATCGACGAGGATCTGCCGCTCGAGGGCCCGATCGCCGTCGTCGAGTCGATCGCCCCGCACGGAGCGCCCGCGAAGCACGTCGTCCACATCGTCTTCGCGGGCTACCTCGGCGGCCGCTCGCTCGAAGCCGTGACCTCGAGGGATGCCGCCATCAGGGGGCATCGGCTCTTCGGCGGGGAGGAGCTGCTCGGGCTCCCGCTCCACCCGCCGATCCAGCGCTTCCTCGCCCGCTGGCAGCCCGGCGACCCGGTCGTCTACCTGGGCGCTCTGTGGGCGCCCTGAGCGGGCGGGGAGAACGCTCAGGCACGCTCCGTGCGCGTGCGCGGGTCGAGCGCATCGCGCAGGCCGTCGGCAATGAAGTTCGCGCAGAGGACGAGGGTCGCGATCGCGACGCTCGGCACGAAGAGGACTAAGGGGTGGAGGACGTAGGCGGCACGACCGTCCTGCGCGATCGAGCCCCACGAGGCCGTCGGCGGGTTGATCCCGAGCCCGATGAAGGACAGGAACGCCTCGCCGAGCACGACGGCCGGCAGGTCGAGGAAGACGGCGATTATGAGCACGCCGAAGGTGTTGGGGAGGACGTGGCGCGTGAGGATGCGGTGCCACCTCGCGCCCACTGCGCGAGCGGCGGCCACGTACTCGTTCTGTTTCAGCGTCGTGACTTGTCCGCGCACGATGCGGGCGGTCGTGAACCAACTCGCCACCGTGAGCGCCGCGACCATCGTCCAGAATGTCACCTCGCCGCTCGGGCTCAGGATCTGGGTCGTGATGATGGCGAACGGAAGATAGGGGAGACCGTAGAGGGCGTCGAGGACACGCATGAGGACGTCGTCGACGATCCCGCCGAGAAACCCGGAGACCGAGCCGTAGACGATCCCGATCGTGAGGATCGCGATCGTGCCCGCGAAGCCGATTCCGAGCGAGATCCGCCCGCCGACGGCGATCCGGGTGAAGAGATCGCGGCCGAACTTGTCCGTCCCGAACGGGTGGTCGGCGCTCACGGGGAGGTACGCCTTCGAGAAGTCGACCTCGTTCGGGTCGTACGGGGAGAAGATCGGCACCAGCAGGCAGTAGAGGACGATCACGCCGAAGATGCAGGTCGCGGTGACGGCGCCGCGGTTGCGGGTGAAACGCAGCAACGCGTCCCTCCAGAGACCGCTCCTCCGCAGGGGGGCTCCGGCCGTCTCCGCAGGCGCTCCAGCCGTGCGCTGCGGCAGAGAGATCTCTCGGTGGTCGACCGTCATCAGTGGTAAAGGACGTTACGGGACTGACGAAGTTAGACTGATTGCGGAGAAAAGTCCAGTGATCCTTCCGCGCGAACGTGACTCGACCGCCCTCGCCGTCGCCCTGGTGAACACGTGGGACGTCCTCAACGACCCACCGGAGCTCCTCGACGACGTCGAGACTCTCCGTCTCGTCCTCGAGGCGTTCTCGCTCGACGAGGCGGCCGGGCAGGCCTCCGAGAGCGACCTCGCCCCGGTTCGCCGCGTGCGGGACCGCCTGCGGCGCGCCTTCGAAGCGAAGGACGACGAGCGCGCCGTCCTCGAGCTGAACGGCCTCGCCCGCGAGGCCGGCGCCGTGCCGCAGCTCGAGCGCGAGGGTGGGGCCTGGGCCTTTCGTTACGGCTCGGGCTCACGTCCGCTCGCGACGGAGCTCGCCGGCAGGACCGCCGTCGCCCTGCTCGGCGTGATCGAGCGGGAGGGCTGGGGCCGCTTCGGCCTCTGCGCGGCCGCTCCGTGCTGCTGCGTCTTCGTCGACCGATCGCGAAACCGAAGCCGGCGGTACTGCTGTGAGCTTTGCGCCGACCGGGCCACCCAGGCGGCCGCACGGCGACGGCGCAAGGCGCAGGCCGTCTAGAAGCGCCCGCCCCGCGAGCGGGCGCGGCCGGCCGAGACCTCCTGCGCGGCGGACTCGAGGTCGTCGGGGAGCGGCTCGAGCTCCGGAACCTCGCCGAGCCTCCGCGCGAGCGCGCGGGCGATCAGCCAGTCTGCGAGCCAGGGATTCCGTGGCAGGAGGGGGCCGTGCAGGTACGTGCCGAGAGCGCCGTCTACCCGGCAGCCCTCGAGCCCGTCGCCCCCGTTGTTGCCAAATCCCGAGACGACGCGGCCGAGCGGCTCCGCTCCCTCCTCGAGGTACGTGCGGCCTGCGTGGTTTTCGAAGCCCGCCAGGGGGCGCGGCGCGCCCCGCTCGAGCTCGCACTCGAGCAAGACGTCTCCAATCATGCGCCGTTCCCCGGCAACCGTATGCTGGGGAAGGAGGCCGATGCCGGGAAGGTCGGCGCCGGAGCGGTCACGGTAGAAGCGCCCCAGCAGCTGGTAGCCGCCGCAGACGGCCAGGAAGGCGGCGCCGGCGGCGACGGCCTCCCGGAGCGCCTCGCCCTTGCCGACGAGATCCGGCGCGACGAGAGCCTGCTCGCGGTCCTGTCCACCGCCGACGTAGTAGAGGTCGTGCTCGCCGGGCTTCACGCGCTCGCCGAGCCCGATCGTCCGGTAGTCGAGCTCGATGCCCCGCCAGGCCGTCCTCTGCTCGAGGACGGCGATGTTGCCGCGGTCGGCGTAGATGTTGAGGTAGTCGGGGTACAGGTGGCCCACGACGAGCTTCACGTGATCGCCTCTTCCCAGTACGGGCGCACGAGGCCGCGCTCGGAGGCGATCTCCCGCAAGGCGAGCATGGCGGTGTAGGTCGGGAGGACGACGAGCTCGCCGCCGGCCGCAGTTCCTTCGAGGCCGTGTGTGAGCGCCTCGCCGAGGTCGCGCACGAGCGAGATCCGGGCCGGCTCGAGGCCTCCGTACTTGAACCTGAGGGCGAGCTCCTCCGCGCGGGAGCCGCTCGCGACGAGCTCCTCGAGCGAGCCGATGAGGGGCTCGAAGTCGACGTCCCAGATCCAGGAGACGTCGCGGCCGTCGGCGATGTCGTCGTTGAGCGCGACGAGCAGCCTGGCCGGCGCGCCCGCGTCGGCGAGCGTCCGCACGACCTCGTTGGCGCCGGCCGGGTTCTTCACCAGCAGAAGGAGCACGCTCCGATCGCCGTCCACAATGCGCTCGAAGCGGCCGAACGCGGCCTGGAAGCCGCCGAGGCCCGTCTCGACGTCGTCGAGGCTCGCCCCGAGGACGAGGGCGAGGGAGGCCGCAGCGAGCGCGTTGTACACGTTGTAGAGGCCCGGCAGGGCGATCGACACCCGCCGCGTCCCTTCCGGCGTGACGAGGTCGAAGGACGAGCTCTCCAGGCCGGAGAGGTGAATGTCGCGGGCGCAGACGTCGAGGGTCGGCCGGGCTTCGTGACACCGCGGACAGCGGTAGTCGCCCAGGTGGCCGACGTAGGCGGCGGCGTAGTCGTACGGGGACCCACAGGTGCGGCAGTACTTCGAGTCGGCGGCGTGGGGGAGGCGGTCGCGGGCAACCGCCGGGTCGTCGAGGCCGAAGCGGAGGGCCTCGGTGCGGC